>JAZLIN010000054.1:0-9881 GCA_045617365.1 Prevotella sp.
ATTTTTACATTTTCGTTTGAGTGTCCTTTTGTCATCTTTTGGCTTTTATCTGGCTCATTTTGAACTCCGCTTTGCGCCTGAGCACCTACGAAGCGCAAGAAGTATCATCAGTCGTTCTCTACACTAAAGGTAGAGCGTCACAAGTGCCGAGCGATGCCCGCATAACTCCTTCTTAAACTAACAAACTGATCTCAGCTAAAACTCCAAAATCTGACAAAGCTAATTAATAGAACACCCCTTAATTTATTCATTCTGCAACGCTTGACAGCTTCCTTTATGGGTTACATTCTACTCATCACCTCTGCAACCTTTGCATCATAGATCTGCTGCGTGATCAGGCCAGCGTCAAGCATCTGCTTCATCTTTGTCAGCGTTTCCATCGGGTCAGGCTGCGCAGATGATTGCGGCTGCTGTGGTTGTTGTGGCTGAGGATTAGCGAAAGCCGTTGAGGTCATCTGTGCGAAGGCGCTACCTGCCGCCATTCCCATACCAAGACCCGCTCCAGCATTTGCCATGCCACCAGCACCTGGATTCATCGCAACATCTTTGAGCAATTCTTGTTGAACAGCCTTATCATAGCTACCCGTATGAGCAGTTGCGATAAGACGATCAAGATACTTCTTGCGTTCCTCGGTCTCATCGATGGAAAGATTATAGAAAGAGAAGTTTACGAGTTCAAGACCATAGTCCCTGAAAAGCTTCTTAAAATGCGGGGTAAGTACCTCGGAGAAGTCCTCCAGTTCGCTGGATATGGCATTGATAGACTCTTGACGCGAACGCTGCTGTAGTATCTTGCCAACGGTAGAACCGATCTTCTGTGAAATCTGTGCACGGAAGAACATGCTCAAATCATCAACGGAATAGACATTCTTGTCTCCCATCAGGCGCATAAATGTCTGCTTACTCGCATCGTTATCCTCGCGGATATTAAAGCAAACGCGGAACTCGCCGGCACCTCGCACCGATGTAGGGACTCCCACGATACCTCCACCAAGGAAGAAGTCCTGTATCTCAATAGCACTTGAGGTACCCCAACTGACATTCTGCTCAGAAGTGGAGACATGATATACCTGGCAGGTGAAAGTGCTTTCACCTCCAGTCAATATATTACGGATACGGCTGAGAACCGGATAGTTCTCTGTCTTTACCGTATGACGGCCAGAAGGTAATGTGCCATAGAATTCGCCATTCTTTATAAATATTACTTGCTCATTGGGAGCAACGGTAATTACGGAATTGGTATTAAAATCTTGGCGAGGATCCAGATATATCAGCGTATTGGTGTCATGCTGTCGCTGGATAGACTCCATAAAATTCTTGCTACCACCTTCAAGGTTTACATTTACATTATTCGGATTCTTCTGGAAAAGTCCCATAGTAGTTTATTATTTATTGATTTAGTCATTAATAAAAATGGATGCTTGGGCGCGGCAGTATTCCACTCTGCTGCAACTGTCTTTGCATTAAGCGTTGATGTAGAACGATCTTCTTCAGATACAATTCGTTACCGGATTGCCACAAATCCATTCGCATTCAATCCATCCAGAGAACTTTTTGTCGATAGTCTCAACGAGTAACCAATTGCAATCGTCAGAAAGTTGCTTTGGTCGGAGCGTCATCTCTGACATAAAATGATAAACGCCTTGAGACTCAGCATTTGGCTCTTTGCGCAACGTACATTTCTCTCCGCCATAGTTTCTGGTTGAAACTCCGAGACAAGAGTAGTGTATCATGCCACCTATGATGCCATCATAGTTTTCATCTTCTGTATCCCAATAGTTTGTAATCTTCCACCAGCCATTATCCTGAGACGTAAGATATAGTTGCATTGTGCGGCTTGTTGGAATGCGTGAGATAACCTTCCCGTTCGGAGTCTCTCGCACATTGGAATATTTTCCATTCTTGTCCAGAAGATACGCACCAATGACTTGATTATCTTCATCGAAAAATGATTTGATATAACTATTGATAATTTTCAATCCGTCATCCTCCGGCCACGCTTCATAACCACTGGCAGAGAAAAGTGTTCTCCCACTACGCGATCTTCCGAACACAGCCGTAACGCCCCATCCAGTGCCATCTGTCACATCGTATTCCGGCCTGTAGCGTTCCTCGTATTCATACATCTTGTGCTCTCTATATATATCTTCGATATGTTTCATTTCAGAAGCGTCAACAGTAAGCGTATCACCAAATTCATCAGCAACCATACCTTCTGACCTTCCATAGATAAACTGTACCGTTCCGTCCTCCTTCAATTCTGCCGCATACTTCTCAGCCCACAGAGCAAAGCTATTACGTACATGATATTCGTAATATACCATCGGCTCTTTAGGCTTTTGCGCGAAAGAATTTGAAAGGAACGAGAATAAGAACAAGGCCATAACAACATATTTTTTCATAATTCGATATTTATTGTTTTACTTTACACACAAATTGACTAAATGCCAGAAGAGACAACCGTAAAAGCGCAAAAGACAAACAAAAGCCAAGAGCTTTTTCATTATCTTAGATGTTATAAAAGTAACAATCATTTTCATTATGCTGGAGTAGTATATCTCTTCACGTAGAGGTATCTTAGCCTTATGGTTACGTTATTCCTCATCAGGCTGTTGACCATCGTGAGCCTTCCAAGCGCATTCGGTCAACTGCATATTAGTGAATACAGCCTTGAAAGATGAATCTTCTGGAGAACAGGCATAGATACCGAAACTGATTTCATCCTTTGCCTCATACATGTGGCAGACACGCATCTGACTCCATTCCTTGCCATCCGTAGAGCACTCAATGCAGTAGTCATCCTCACGACGTGAGAGACGATACCACATACTCTTTACATCAGCTGGGATGGCAGTTGTAGCCCAATCGCTGTAGCCATGGTTGGTCGCAACGCTACCAAGATGCTGGAACTGTTCGTTCTCATACTCAATACTGCCCTTTAGCCAGTTTTCAGAATCAAGGTACATCACCACGCCACATTGGTCGAAGCGATGATGGCTTTCCGTAAAGTCTGTCTTGACGATGAAACTGAAGAACTTTTCCTTTGTCTTCATCTGGAAGACAGGAGCATTGTCATTCTGGAAATGATAGTAGGTGCGTTGCCAGAGGTCTGTGTGAGCTTTGGTCACTACTTCAATAGTGTCACCCTTGATTGTGCATGACTCAGGTTCACGTATCCACTGGAAATCTTCGATATTAAGTGTCATAGAATTCTTTGTTTCTTCATTATTGTTTGAGGTCTTAGCCTCTTTGTTGCCACATGCTGCCAACATAGCAAGCATGGCGAAAGATAAAATCGTCTTTTTCATTTTATTCTATATGGTTATTTGTATCGATACAATCTAAAGTGCTGAATGTCAAACTGTCCTACAGGGATGCGCACATGGCGGCCTTGGTGTGTCTGGTCACCATTGAGATGGCGCTTGACAAGCATCTTTCCGTTTTCAATCTTTACCGATTCGCACTTTGCTAGCCCGATTCTCGTGTCACCCTGCTTCCATTTCTCTCCTGCTTTGGCATCGGCGTAAGTGATGACAACTCCGCTGCCTATGGCGAGATAGTCATCCTTACCGAGACGTAGGATGATGCAGGCGGCTTCAGGCCATTCGGCATCCTTTGCTCCGGGTTCCCAACCAAGTGAGTAACTATGCTTGACGGTGAGACGAATGCCATCGGGAGTGATGATTTCTTCTTCTCGCTGTCCATTGTCAAGCAGTACGGCATCCATGTCCTTTGTGCCCTGGCGCTCAAGAATCAATGGCTCTGCCTGGCGAAGAAGCTGATAAGATGCGACAAGCGGGGATAGATTTGAGACGCCTGCCGAGAAGGCATTCAACTGATCGTCCTGCGAGAGGTCCATATTGCTCATGTCGTTGTTCTTTGCGTTAGCATAGAGAGGGTAATCCTCGATGCTAAACGGACAGAATCCCATCGCACCATGATGACCGAAGGCATAGAGAGCATACATGGCATCCTTGTCCTCCAAGCGTATTTCAGGTACGAAGAGCGGATTGTTCGGCAGATGATATTTCGAGAGCCATGACTTTATGCCTTTGTCGTAGATGTCAACACCAAGCACATCTATGGATGGTGCTCCGCAATGCCAGAGGTCGATAAGGTGAGCCAAAGGACCACCAGACGGGTATTGCCCTGGCTTACGATCACGACTATTAAGAGCCACGTTGACATACATCGGCAGATCGTAGATAGCACGTCCTGCCTTGGCAATCTGCTCAACGTATGTGGCGTATGTCCATGTCTGGAAGATTTCTTCGGTGTAGATGTCATCGCCAAAGAGTTGTGACCAAAGAGACCTACCCCACCCCTCCATGTCAGGGAGGGAGCTCTTTAATTTCTCCTTCAGGTACGGATGCAGCGATTTCTGATTCTTCTTCAGATAGTCGGTCAGTTGCTGTGGTACAGCACTCTGGTACATGCGTGTTGCATCAGCAGAGTAGTCGCGAGGCACTTCAATCATGCCTATCTCATTCTCCACCTGCACCATGATGACCGTCTGTTCCTTGGCATCATTATCACGCAGATGTTCCATTATCTTGCAGAAAGCCCGCTTGTCTGCCTCCAATACATTCTTGCTGAGCGATGATGCTTCCTCTACAGGTTTACCATCTGGGGTATGAGCGCGAGGAAAACGTTTCGTGTCACGCTTGAACCACTCTGGCGTATAGCAACTCATCGAGTTCTTCCATGCTCCGAACCATAGTAACACGACTTTCAGGTCATTTCGGCGCGCTTCCGTCAGTATCACATCGAGCGAACTCATGTCGAACTTTCCTTCTTCGGGCTCTATCAGTTCCCATGAGACAGGGGCAAGCACGGTGTTGAGCCCCATCTTGTGCAGATGTGCGAATGTGCGACTAACGTCCTCAGGTGTAGAGGCGGAGGAATTGCCCAGTTCGCCACCAATCATAAGCATAGGTTTCCCGTTGGCAACAATCCTTGCCGAAGCCCCCCGCAGCTCCCTTGAAGGTGGATTTCCCATATTGCCCCGATACTCCAATCGTGTCTGAGCAGATGTTGCCAAAGCGCATAAGAGTGCTACGAAAATTGATAAAACTTTATTTTTCATATTAAGTAGGTGTGCAAAATTATTTTTATAATGATTGTGTTCAATAGTGATGCATATCCGGTGCCTGATATAAAGGGCTTTTGTCGAAGGGCAAAATGCAGTAGTGGCTCCAACTCGACTGTTATCAGGTGCCGAAGATGCGCAGTAGGGGATGCAAGGATTATACAAATTATTTTGCACACCTACTTATGTTTTGGTTTATAAGAACGTAGATTTTGCGACTTACTCTAACGAGGGTAGAGTGTTAAGCTGTTTTCCCGTATTAAGGTATCGCTGTATGCACGAAATTCCATGTCAATGCTATCAGCCACACCTGGAGCATCTTCCGGATGCTTGTCATTTTCAACGCCACGACCTGCCATGTTCGATTGCCCCATGAAGATCATGAGGTCAAACGTTTTCCTGTAATCCTGCGCTGCTGCCATGATAGCTGGAAGGGATAGGAATAGAGCAAATACTATTTTCTTCATGTATTGTTTTATGGTTCTAAGGATTTAGTGTGAATTAACAGTTATATCAAGGCTGTTCTTTAATATGCCTTCTGTACTTAACATAGTGCAAAGGTACAAAGACTTTATCAAATAATAGCAGGTAAATATGTTAATTCATACTAAAAACTGTATAACTATTGTTATTATTCAACTTTCAAGCAAGCTCAAGTTTATCGGTTTTATGGTTATTAGGTTGTACGGTTATACGGTTATACGGTTGTACGGTTATACGGTTGTACGAAAATTACGAATATTCAGCAGATTTATGAACCGTCTCTGGTATAATCCGTAAAACCTATAAGGTCTTTAGACCGACCGTAAAACCTTAAAACCGAAAAAGTTCTTGCTCTAGCAAGCGGCAAGCCGAGCGGAGCAACTTGCGAGTATCTTGAGTTATTACTATTCGTTATTGGCATTCCCACTCTCTGGCATAGTTCATCAATGAGAGTCTCTACAGCATCGAGGGCAGCGGTACTGTCAGCGGTGATGGTGTAGGTAACGTCGTCTATGTCATCGTCTTCTGTTGCCCACTCAAGGTTACGCGCCATTCCCTCTTCAAGGTAAGCGAGTTTGTGACAAATAATCACCGTATTTTACCACTATTGTTAGCACATTTCCACACTATTGCGCATATTTTGCAATATATACGTCTCCTTTGCAAACGAAATATTTGGAGGTATCAATTATTTATTGTATCTTTGCAAAAATATTATTAATACAACTTTCGCAAGCTCAAGTTTATCGGTTATACGGTTATATGGTTATATGGTTGTACGGAAATCACGTGTCTTCGTTTAATTCGTGAACTATGACTCGTATAGTCCGTAAAACCAAAAAGGTCTTTAGACCGACCGTAAAACCATAAAACCGAACAAATTCTTGCTAGCAAGCGGCAAGCCGAGCGGAGCAACTTGCGAAACTCTTGAATTATTAACTTAAACATGTACAGTTATGACAAAGAAATCTTTACTCATGGGTGCGATGCTGATGATTAGTTCTGCACTGATGGCACAGTCAACAAACCTTTACATCAGTTCTTATTCTTCTACAAATGTAGAGAAGTGTGACGGACAGACAAAGAACGTTACGATGTCTCGTGAGATGTTCAAGGGATGGAATACTCTCTGTCTGCCTGTAAACCTTACGGCAGAAGAGGTGAAGGCTGCCTTTGGCGATGATTGCAAGATTGAAGCTTTACAGGGTGTCACAGCTAATGGTAACACCTACTACCTTGACTTCCAGAACGCAACTGAGGTGAAGGCGAATACTCCTTATCTCGTTTACTACGCAAAGGAGAACGGCGTAGCAAAGATTAAGGCTAACAATGCTAAGGTTGAGTATGTTGCAGAACCAAAGCAGACGTTTAATGTAGCCGGAGCCACCATCTCTCTTGTCGGAGCCACAAAGATTGTACAGGCTGAGGGTCTCTATGGCATATATGCAAAGGATAATGCAGAGGCTAAGTTCGTCAACGTGGATGTGACTAACTCCGCATTTCCTGTTACACGTTGCTATATCACGGCAACAGGCGTGGAGAATCCTGTATTTGTTGCAACGCATAACGCAGTAAAGACTAATAAGAACGACAAGAACTCACGTCTCTCTGTCAGCGCAGCAGAGAAGAGTTCTGACACAGTCTATAACATCAACGGCATGCAGATGAAGTCTGCCGGCAAAGGTGTAAGCATCATCAACGGAAAGAAGTACACAAAGTAAGCAGACAGAGACTGTCTGACAAAAGGAGAATCTCCACATTCTGGTTTTGTACTAGAGTGTGGAGATTCTTCGTTGCACACCACCATAAACGCCTAGACCTGTACGATGTCTTTTTGCAAAAACGGAGCAAATGTTTTCTTTTTCGGAATAGACGTTTTGTTTTTCCCGATATATATAGTACCTTTGCGGAAAATTTATAATTGTTTTTCAGATGACAAAGCTAAGTATTAATATTAATAAGGTAGCCACCATCCGCAATGCTCGTGGTGGTAACACTCCAAACGTAACGAAGTTTGCACTGGACTGCGAACGCCTTGGCGCACAGGGTATCACGGTTCACCCACGTCCTGACGAGCGTCACATCCGCTATGCTGACGTATATGAGATGAAGCCTCTCCTCACAGAAGAATTTAACATAGAAGGCAATCCTGTGCCTAAGTTCATAGAGTTGGTAAACAAGGTACAACCTGCGCAGGTGACACTTGTGCCTGATGCTGACGATGCCATCACCAGTAATGCAGGTTGGGACACCATCACTCACGCGGAATACCTTCGCCAAGTGGTGGCGGACTTCAAGAGTCACGGCATACGCGTCTCTCTCTTCGTGGATCCTATTCCTGAGATGGTGCGCATGGCGGCAGAGATCGGCGCCGACCGTGTGGAACTATATACTGAGGCTTTTGCATCGCACTATGCAGAGGATCCGGAAAAGGCGATAGCGCCATACGTGAAGGCTGCTGAGGTGGCACGCGAATGCGGACTGGGTCTCAATGCTGGTCACGACCTGAGTCTTGAAAACCTCAAGTTCTTTCACCAGCAGATACCATGGGTTGACGAGGTGTCGATAGGTCACGCTCTCATCAGCGATGCCCTCTACCTGGGTATCGAAGAGACAATTCGCCAGTATCTTGAATGCCTAAAGGACTAAGCCATGAAGCCAGAACTCATAGTGATGCTCACACACAACGACCTCACCGTGGAGAACGCATACGAGGTCTTTGAGCAATGCCGCGATACTAAGGCTACATACTGGGGATTCAAGGAGCAGCCATTGCCTATCGAGGAGATGCAGCGCATCTATCGCAGGATGAAGGAATGCGGCAAGCGTACAGCCCTAGAGGTTGTGGCGTATTCTGAAGCTGAGGGTATGGAGGGTGCGCAGATGGCTGCCGCCTGTGGCTGTGACCTCCTCATGGGCACGTGCTACACTCCTGCCATCGCCCGCTTCTGTCAGGAGCACGGTATGGCATACATGCCTTTCATTGGCAAGATAACGGGACGCCCTTCCATCCTCGAAGGTAGCATAGAGGGAATGGTGGCTGAGGCGCAGGTGCTAAAGGCTGAGGGTGTCTATGGAATAGACCTGTTAGGCTATCGCTATAATGCAGATGCCCAAGAGTTGATATACGACGTAGTGACCAAGGCAGATCTCCCAGTATGTGTGGCTGGCAGCATAGACAGTTACGAACAGCTCAGTTTCATAAAGCAGGTGCAGCCATGGGCATTCACTATCGGCAGTGCATTCTTTGAGCACAAATTCGGCGACACGATAGCAGAGCAGATTGACAAAGTCTGCGATTTCATTGAGCTACGCGATTGACATAAAAATACAAAATTCCAAAAAAACGAAGAAAGAAATCAAGTGAACTGCCTAGGTGACTCCTATATAACAACATCGTGATTGTATTTAAACAACGGATTTCACGGAAGACACGGAAAAGGCATCGATCCGCATTGTAGCGAACACGAATTGTCACCAGAATTACAAAGTGCCCCTTTTGCAAAGTTAAAGTGCCCCTTTAACACTCCAAAAGCGCCACTTAAACACTGTAAAAGGGGCACTTAAACTTTGCAAAAGGGGCAGATACTCAAGAACCTGTCAGTAAAACTGACTGAAAGGTATGGCACAGGATGGGGAACTGAGAAACTGAAACATTGTGTACGCAGTGCGTACCTTTTTTCGGAGGATGACATTATGTACGCAGCGCGTACAAGTTTTTTGCTTGTTTTGTATTTGCGTAATAGGCGATTAGGCGGTAAGTTGTAAGGTTAAAGTGTTAAATTTATGCTTGTTTGGTGATGTAAATCATAAACTTATATAAAAAAACATACTTTCTGCTGGCTAAAGGATGGCTATGTCGAAATTATTTTATAATTTTACAAACTGAATTATTGTGCACATGTCAAAAACTTCTAGATTATGCAGTTTAACACTTGTCACATGACTCAACAGATGACAACAAATAGTAAAAATCTATGGGCAAAATACTATACTTTCTCTGCTTCATACTCTCGGTATTCCCGACGGATGCCAACGAGAACAGAAGACACATACATGTCACTCGCCGTGGAAGCAAGAAAGCACATGTCGGAAATACTGTAGCCAAGATTTGGATTGAAGAGAATGGCGAGAAGAAAATAGAGATTGACTGGTCGGAGCTCTCTGCCGATGATGAAGCAGACATTATTAGAGTTATAGAGCAGCACTACGACTACATCAATGAGTGTATTGACAAGGTCTTCAATGGCGAGAAGGTAGATATTTTAAGAATCAATAAAAAACTATAATACATTATGTGCAGATTCAA
>JAZLIN010000055.1:0-12080 GCA_045617365.1 Prevotella sp.
CCTCTACGTCATAGTCAGCACCCATTGTCTCATCGTGCCAAAGGATAGCCTTCATCTTAACGAGGTCAACGAGACCCTTGAATGTCTCCTCTGCACCGATAGGCACACAGAGAGGAATTGGGTTAGCGCCGAGAACGTCCTTCATCTGCTGAACTACGTCGAAGAAGTTAGCACCTGAACGGTCCATCTTGTTAACGTAGCCGATACGTGGAACGTTATACTTGTCAGCCTGACGCCATACGGTCTCAGACTGTGGCTCAACGCCACCTACTGCACAGTATGTAGCAACAGCGCCATCGAGTACGCGGAGTGAACGCTCTACCTCAGCTGTGAAGTCAACGTGTCCCGGAGTATCGATGAGGTTGATCTTGTACTGCTTGTCATTATACTTCCAGAAACATGTGGTAGCAGCAGATGTGATAGTGATACCACGCTCCTGCTCCTGCTCCATCCAGTCCATAGAAGCACCGCCTTCGTGTACCTCACCAATCTTGTGAGTCTTACCGGTGTAGAACAGGATACGCTCTGAAGTTGTTGTCTTACCGGCATCGATGTGAGCCATGGTACCGATATTTCTTGTAAGATGCAAATCAATCTTAGCCATAATTGTCTTAATTCTGAATTATGAATTATATGAATTATGAAATAAATTAGAAGCGGAAGTGTGCGAATGCACGGTTAGCCTCTGCCATGCGGTGCATATCCTCCTTACGCTTGAAGGCACCACCCTGGTTGTTGTAAGCGTCCATGATCTCTGCTGCGAGCTTGTCAGCCATACCCTTACCACCACGCTTGCGAGCGAAAGAGATAAGGTTCTTCATAGAGATAGACTCCTTACGGTCAGCGCGGATCTCTGTAGGAACCTGGAATGTAGCACCACCGATACGACGGCTCTTAACCTCTACGTGTGGAGTGATGTTGTCGAGTGCCTGCTTCCAAATCTCGAGAGCTGACTTCTCCTCGTTCTGCATCTTCTCACCTACGGTATTGAGTGCTGCATAGAAAATTTCGTAAGAGGTGTTCTTCTTACCATCATACATAAGATGGTTAACGAACTTAGACACCTTAGTGTCATTGAAAACTGGATCTGGAAGGATCACACGCTTCTTTGGTTTTGCTTTTCTCATTTTGTTTTAAAAATAAAAAATTTGCTGGGGTTGTCATTTCCTTTGTTCTTCAACACTCCCACCGGAGCATTTACTCAACCGTCGTCTTAACAATTCAGCAAAACTTAATAAATGTATATTATATAATAATGTGTAATATCTTCTATTACTACACTCTCTCGCTCATCGCTCTCTGCCTGTTTTGTTTAACAGTGCCCTCTCCCTGTTGAAAGGGAGAGGGAGTGTTAAATCTTTCTTGCTACGCAGGAAGGATATTACTTCTTAGCAGCCTTTGGACGCTTAGCACCGTACTTAGAACGACGCTGTGTACGGTTAGCTACACCAGCAGTATCGAGTGTACCGCGAACGATGTGATAACGTACACCTGGAAGGTCCTTTACACGACCACCACGTACGAGTACGATTGAGTGCTCCTGAAGGTTGTGTCCTTCTCCTGGGATGTAAGAGTTAACTTCCTTTGTGTTCGTGAGACGAACACGAGCTACCTTACGCATAGCTGAATTAGGCTTCTTAGGGGTAGTTGTATACACACGTACGCACACACCACGACGCTGTGGACATGAGTCCAGAGCAGGTGACTTACTCTTGTCTACAAGTACCTTTCTGCCTTTTCTTACCAATTGTTGAATTGTAGGCATTGTTTGTTTTTGTTTTTAATTTATATTTATTATTTTTGTTTTGAATCTTAGCACGTTAGCCTCTCTTTGCACGAGCGGCTAGGCCATATTTAGCCTTTCGGGGTGCAAAGGTACTACTTTTTTCTGAATTGACCTAATAATTAAGGGGAAAATATCAATACCTTTCATCGTGATTCCGCATTTATAACATTCGTTAACATATTTTAATACGTCGCAATTGCACATATTACAGTTAAATGTAATCATAGTGCATCTGATGGTTGGGGGGTTTTGTGGTTTTGTGGCTTGGTTAATAGATTTATTTGCCTTGGCAGATTATCCTATAATGGTAGCAACCAAACAACTAAACAACTAAACAACCAAACAACCAAACAACTACAACCGCGCATCCACACTCAGAGGGGTGTCTGCAGAACTGCCGCCGATGTGGAAGGTCACGGATGATTCGCTGGCCCAGGCGTGACGCTGCTCATCCCAATAGCGGAGATCATCCTTGCTCACTGCAAGACGGAGCGTACTGGTCTCACCAGCTGGAAGGGTGGCACGCTGGAAGGCACGCAACTGACGTGCAGGATGACTGACGTGTGACTGCGGATAAGAGGCATAGAGCTGCACTACTTCGTCGGCTGAGCAGCTACCGGTATTGGTCAGCGTGACGTCAACATAGACATGCTGCTTGTCCTGACGCACCACCTTGGCTGCGTCATAGCGAAAGTGCGTATAGCTCAGTCCGTAACCGAACGGATAGAGCGGACGCCCCTGGAAATACATGTATGTACGACCGTGGGTGATGTCATAGTCCATGATGTCAGGCAACTGCGTGATGTCTGATGGCCACGTCTGCACGGTACGACCGGATGGAGAGACGCTGCCCATGAGCAGGTCGGCAACGGCCGTTCCCTGTTCCTGGCAGCAATGGGTGACATGGAGTATGGCTGGCAGATGGGCATCGCTCCAGTTGATGGCGTAAGGAAAACTGCTCACGAGGACTAGTACGGTATTGGGATTCGCCTTGTGCAACTGCCTAAGGAGGTCTTCGTCAGGCAGTGCGAGAGACTTGCGATCGACTGCCTCACGTCCGTCGCTTGGCACAGGGCAAGCTTTCCACGCTGTGCTGGTGCCATAAGGATGATTGCCTACACAGGCTATGACGATATCTGCTTCGCGAGCCGCTTTGACGGCACGGTCCATAGCATTGTCTGGAGCATAGAGCACCTCCACGTCTGTTCCCACGGCACGGCGGATGCCTTCAAGGATAGTCACCTCATAGGGCACGTCGCCGCTGTACCAGTCCTGCACTATCTTGTCGGCATAAGGACCCACCACGGCGATGCGCTTTATCTTGTCCTGCTGCAGAGGCAGTATGCCATCGTTCTTGAGCAGCACTGCCGATTCCACCATGGCACGGTAGGCTAATTGCCTGGCACCGAACGACAGACACGGATTGGGTGAGACACTGTCCGTGACGTATGGACAAGCGTCGTCGAGCAGTCCCAGGCGCAGGGCTGTATAGAGATTGTAACGTATGGCTCCGTCTATGTCGGACTCTGTCAGCATGCCCTGACGCAGCGCCTGGCGTATGTCGTCTTCGTAATTATCCAGAAACTGTCCGGTACTGGCTTTGACAACGGCTGCAGCGCACTCGGCACGTGTAGGAAAGGCGTGGTGTCCGGTGAAGAGGAGATTGAGTGCTCCGCCGTCAGTACAGATGATGCCTTTCATGCCCCACTGCTGGCGTACTACGGTCTGCAGTACTGGGTTCATGGCCATAGCGGTGCCGTTCCATCCATTATATGATGCCATGAAGGAGTGGGCATTGCCATCGCGCATACCTATATAGAATGGGAAGGAGTAATACTCATGGAAGAGGCGCTCGGAGAAATCTGACGAGGTGCTGTCGCGACCATCCTCATTGCTATTGGCAAGGAAGTGCTTCATGAGCGATGCCGTCTTCCAGTAGCGTGGGTTGTCGCCCTGCAGTCCGCGTGCCAGTGCTGCACTGAGTGTGCCGCAGAGCTGCGGGTCCTCGCCATAGCTCTCCTCTGTGCGTCCCCAGCGAGGGTCGCGCGCTAGGTCGGCATTAGGCGAGCGCATCACCAGCGAATGGTGGCGTCCGTTGGGACGGTTCATCTGCCATCGTGCTTCGTCGGCTATCTGTGCACCTACGAGTTGGAGCAGTGGTGCATCCCACGTACAACCGAGTCCGTAAGACTGAGGGAAGATGGTGGTCTGCTGGCGCTCTGCCCTACCCCAGTTGGCTGGTTCGCCGCCAAGGCATAGTCCATGGAGTGCCTCCACCTGTCCGCAGTGGGGTATGCCGAGGCGCTCCACACCGAGGTCGGTGCTGAGCAGATGTATCTTCTCGTCGAGGGTGAGCTGGTGCATCAGGTCGCTGATGCGCGCTTCGTCGGAAAGTTTTGTATTACGGAATTTCTGTGCGCTGGCATTAAGTGCAAGGAGGCACACGATGGTCAGTAGCAGTAGTGGTAGTCTCTTTGACATAAGTAGTTATGGGGTTAATAGTAATTAGCAATGCTTAGTCGGGAACAAAGTTACTATTTTTTTCGCAACTGGCAAAAAAACTTTGAAAAAAAAATCCTTTACGATTTAACCTTTACTGCGATGTAACATCTTTCAGATAGAAGGGCACCGGAAACAGGGGCCGAAAAAGAATACACGATATGCATATAGACGACACTGAGATACTCTACCTGCTGCGAGATCCGGAAGGGAAGGAACGGGGATTCAGACTGCTCATGAAGCAGTATGGGGAGAGTATATACTGGCACATAAGGCGCATAGTGGTGGGACATGATGATGCTGAGGACGTTCTCCAGGAGACGACGATAAAGATATTCAAGAACATAGGGCAGTTTACTGGAGAGGCTCACCAACTGAAGGCATGGATATATCGCATAGCAACCAACGAGTCCATCATGCTGCTGCGGCGTCACACACGGTTCTACCAGAGCATTGACAGCCTTACCCCAGCTCTACAGGAGACAATGATGACGGAAAATGATCTCGACATGAGCAAAGCGGAGAACATACTGCAAAAGAAACTGCTCACGCTACCTACGCAGCAGCGCATAGTATTCAACATGAGGTATTATGACAACATGACGTATGAGGACATAGCCCGGGTGACGGGCAAGAAGGTTGGTACGCTGAAGACTACATACCATTTTGCAAGACAGAAAATAGAAGACGAACTAAAAAAACTATCATTATGAATATAGAAGATATGACAAGGACAATGCCTTACAAGGAGGAAGAAGGATACGTGGCCGGTATAGTGGCACGGACTACGGAGAGGGCTATCAATACTCCCGGCAAGGTGCAGCGCAGCATTCCGTTTGCCCGTATCGCTGCTTCTATAGCGGTGATGGTGACGCTCGGCGGATCTGGCTGGATGTATATGAAGCACAAGGAGACTCAGGAGGCTCCGCTGGACACTTTCCTCAGCAGCATAAGTGACGAGGAGGCTGAGATGCTGGACTATTACTATATAGAGGAGATAGAACTGGATTAAACATTAACCACTTAAAAAAACATACTAATTATGAAACATGTAATCTTTACTATTTTACTTTGCCTCGCTGCCATCACTGTCAATGCGCAGCAGAAGGATGACAAGAATTTCGCTAAGCGCCTGTATGAGGCAAGACTGGCGGAGATGTGCCTCAGACTTAATATCACTGATGAACAGAAGGGGAAGTTTGCTGCCATATACGAACAGTACTGCAACGAGATGAGCAGTCTGAGAGACAAGCCGCATAAGGGCAAAAGGCCAATGGGACCGGGCATGAGACCTGGAGCGCACAAGAAGAACGGCAAACCTGGTATGCGCCGCGGCATGAGACCAGGTATGCGTAAAGACGAACAGGGCAAGCAGAAGGATGATAACAAGGATGCCAACCAGGCGAACGCTGACAAGCAGAAGAAGGATGGCAAACAGCAACTCAGTGATGCCGAAAAGGTGAAAATGATGAAGGAGAAAATGGAGAAGCAGAAGAAGGCACAGGAAATCAGACTGGCTTACACGGAGAAATTTGCTACGGTGCTCACGGACAAGCAACTGCTGAAACTCTTTGAGGTGGAGAACAGCATACAGCAGAAGATGCACAACAGAGCATTCAAGGCTCGCCCAAAGAAGAGATAAGTACCTCTACCCCCAGGGGGGGGGGATGGCATAACAAGCACTTTTCACTCAAGAACGCAAATGCTTCCGCTATGAAGCATCAAGTCTTCAGTGAAAAGTGTTTTGCGTTTATGGAAGTATTATTTCACTAAATTTGTACGTTTGATATTTTTTTTGTAACTTTGCCACGAATAAACTTTATAACTTATGAAAAAAATACTAAACTTACTGCAACTGACCGTATGTCTGTTGGTGTCGGCATCTGCTTGCGCTGAGACATACAACAAAACTTTTTATCCGGAAAAGAGATACTCTAAGCTCGTGATAGAGTCGAGACTGGGTGACTTCTACGCAAACACAAAGCAGAAGGGACTCAACGTATATGATGCCGATGGCAAGAAGACTGCATCGTCGGCTGGCAGCCTGATATTTGACTATGTACCAGGACTCGTAGCGAAGGCTGTCATAGAGGCGGCAGACTATTATAAGAAAGAACCATGGGCTAAGTCGTATTACTATAGCATAGAGAACTATGCCAACGCATGCTTCAGCAGTATACCAACCACGGGGGGCAGTTTGGACGACCTGAATGCTACGAAGATGTATTTCGCCCTCTATGAGTTGGCACGCAACGAGTTTAAGGGCATATCGGCGGCTGAGACTGCTGCGAATGCAGAGATTGCCATGGAGAAGGCAACGGAGGGACTGAAGGCTCACAATAACAAGTACGCCATATCATCAAACATACTGAAAGAAGCGGAAGGCGGATGGTGGCATAAGAAGAGCTACGACAATCAGATGTGGCTGGACGGACAGTATATGGGACCTGCATTGCTGGCGCAGCTGATAAACTACGGCTACGGCATCTCAAACTCGAAGGAAGAGGACTGGGAACTGATAGCAAAGCAGTTCTCCATCACATGGAACATACTGTGGGACAAGGAGAAGAAACTTCTCTTCCACGCCTTCGCAGCACTGCCTACTGCAAGCACTGCTGCTTGCTGGGCTGACAAAAACACTCTGCACAACCAGGAGTACTGGGGACGTGCTGAGGGATGGTATTTCCTCGCCTTGGTGGATGTGCTGGAGGAGATGCAAAAGGCTGGACTGAATGGCAGTGAGAGATATAATACGCTGAAGGGGTATCTCAACGAGATTGCTGACGGACTGACGATGTACCAGGACAAGGAGACGGGATGCTGGTTTCAACTGCTGGCGCATGACGGTTCGTTCTATGCGGACAGATACCAGGGCAAGTCGTACTCCAAGACTTACAACTATATCGAGTCTTCGGCTACCGCCATCTTCATTGCCTCATACCTCAAGGGCATGAGACTGGGTTTGATGGACAAGGACTACACGGAGGTAGCCAAGAAGGCATACAAGGGCTTCGTAGAGAACTTCATCGTGGATGACGGTTCGGGCAAGGGTACCGTACACCTCATCAACTGCTGCCGTTCGGCTGGTCTGGGTGGCAGTGCCAACCGCGATGGCTCGGCAGCTTACTACCTGCTGGGATCTGACGTCACACGCACCACTGCTGCCATGGGACAGACGGAGGGTAAGGTACTGGGTGCCTTTATCCTCGCTGCTACAGAATATGAGCGTGCCTTCATTGACAAGGAATCGGCTACCGTACTGCATAATGTCAAGCATGACACGGATAACGCATGCGACTTTGCATACAACATTACAGGACAGCGCATAGACCCTGATTCGCACGGCCTGATGGTAAAGAATGGCAAGGCATACATAAAGTAACGCGCAATAAGTCATAGCAAATTAAAACAGAAATCGAGTAGGAGGTAAACACTAACAACATGTGTTTATCTCCTACTTTCATGTTCACCAACCTCTCACATATAGCCTTGCTTCCGCAATCCATCATTTGGCACGGATCTTACATGACTTAAATGGTATCGAAAACATTCCACTAAAGAGTCCAGTTAGATTTATTTAACAAAAAATGCGATAAGACTATTGCAGGATTTAAGAAATAGCGATAATTTTGCACTTTAATCGAACTTTTCACATTTTATACTAAACATTCATCACTTAAATGAAAAAATTGAACAAACTAATTATTACATGTATGATGGCAACATTCATTATTTCTTTCTTCTCCTGTAATGGAGATGATGAAAATTCAATCTTGCCAAACGACTCGTACAACAGGAATCCTATAGTACGGTTAGACAGTATCATAACTCCTGGTTACGAAAAAATCATCTACTCATATAACGAACAGAATCAAATTAGGAGAATCGATATTTTTACAACTGAAGGCAATGATGCATGGACACAACAGGACTATAGTGAACCATCCTATAACGCAGACGGAACTATCAATGAGTTGAAGCAGTATGAAAGAGGCAACGATTTCAGCGAATGGCATTATATCCGTACATCCAAAAACACCTACAATCCAAACAAGACCATCAAGGAGAGTTTAATGTCTTATATAGATGATGACAAAGAAATTGTTTTTGGAAAAGAAGAGTTTTCCTATAATACAAAAAACCAGAAGGAAGAACGTCTCGATTATTTATATATAAATCATGACAATACTTGGAAACTGCAATCAAAAACGATGTTCAAGTATGATGAAGATGGAAACTGTATTCAGGAAATCGCATCTGATTGGGAAGATGGCAAATGGGTTGTATGGAGCAACACTGTCTATACCTATGACTCGAGCATAACCGCCACTGATGGCACTAAAAAGGTTACTTCATGCCACATCACAACAGATGAAGATGAGTACGATTCATATTTTTACTATTCAGAAGTTAAGTTAAATAAGTAGTTCCATTGACAGCGAATTCAAATATGATCCTGCGATAATAAACACTGGTTCTCAAAAAAATCTGGGGAGTTAACCGCTTGACGATTTGCGAACTTGTCATAGTTCACAAAAAGACAGAGCGGTTAACTCCCCAAATCAATTGAAGAATATAATGTATTACTGACAAGATAAACGACTAGAAGTCAATCTTCTCTCCAGCTTTCTGTCGTTCGTAGAAGTCGGCTGTGGCGGTGAACATAACGTCGCCACTGGAATTGAGGGCAGTTTCTACCGAGTCCTGGATCACGCTGATGATGAAGCCCACAGCTACTACCTGCATCGAAATATCCTGAGAGATACCGAAGAGAGAGCATGCCATGGGGATAAGAAGCAGCGAACCGCCTGGCACACCTGACGAACCGCATGCTGCAAGGGTGGCAAGGACACTGAGGGTCAGTGCGCTGCCCAAACTGACATCTATACCCTGTGTAAAACAGGTGGCAAGGGTCATCACGGTAATCGTTACAGCTGCTCCATCCATATTGATGGTACAGCCAAGAGGTATGCTAACCGAATAAAAATCTTCTGACAGACCCAGACGCTGACATAGGCTGAGATTGACAGGCAGATTGGCTGCCGACGAGCGGGTGAAGAAGGCATTGACAGCACTTTCCTTGAGGCAACGCCACAACAGCGGATAGGCATTGCGACGGAGCATCAGCGAGGAGATGATAGGATTGATGACAAGAGAAGTGAACACCATACATCCAACGAGTAGAAGAACGATTTTGCCGTATGTTGTAAATATCTCTATTCCACTCTCACTGACTGAGGTATAGACGAGACCAAGAATACCGAACGGAGCACAATAGATGATCCAGTGGACTACGAGGGTGATGGTCTCTGCCAGGTCGTGAAGACTGTCTATGGTCTGATTACTGGCTTTCTTACGCAACGCCACACCTATGACGATAGCCCAGAATAGGATACTGAGATACATGGCATTGCTGACTGCAAGGAGAGGGTTGCTGATGAGGTCGGTGACAAGGGCCATAAAGACATCCTTCAGTTCGTTAGGGACGGACTCTACAGTCTCCACTCCCGGCAGTTTGAGGGTTATAGGGAACAGGAACGATGCAAATACAGCTACCATGGCTGCTATCAGGGTACTTAACAAATACAACGTTATGACACTGGAGAATCGTTTGCCCAGTCCATTGCGGGCCTTGGCTACTGATGATACTACAAGTACTAATACGAGTACTGGTGCCATGGCCTTGAGGGCTCCTACGAAGAGTTTTCCCAGAATGACAACAAGGGTTAGGTCCGGGATGGTCACTCCAAGAATGACACCGATAATGAGACCTATTAGAATGCGTACTATAAGATTTGCATTGCGGTAGGTTTCTACAAGTTTTGAGAACAGGTTAAGCATACATATAATAGTTTAAATTTATAATTCTCCAGACTATAGCAACAGTTTCTCTATCGCGTCAGCCACTCCGTCTTCTTCGTTTGACAATGTGACGTAATCTGCAATATCCTTCACTGCCTGTTCGGCATTCGACATCGCTACTCCTATACCTGCAGCCTTTATCATGCCTATGTCATTGTAACTGTCTCCGAATGCCATCAGCTGGGAGACGTCCATACCAAGTCTATGCATCAGACGCTCAAGAGACGGCCCTTTGTCTATGCCTGGTGGCAAAAGTTCAATGAAGTATGGAGTGGAATGACATACATACAGTTTGCCACCTACAATAGACCGTATGCGATCTTCCCATACTGACACCTTATCAGGTGAGCCTACCATGAGGCATTTATTGAGCGGATGAGGCACCTCTGCAAGGAAATCTCGCATTCCCACGATGGACATCTTGTTATTGCGCGATGATATGGCCACGTACGAATCGTCAGGATGCGCTGTATAGATGCTGTCTTCATAGTACGTCATGAGGGCCATACCTGATGCCTTTTGACAATCCAAAAGGAGGGGAAGCACTGATTCGTCAAGCACCTGCTCTACATAAACTTCTCCAGTGGCGCAGTCTTCTACATGACCTCCGTTATAACAAAGTATTATGCCACCGTAACGGCTCATATCTAATTGAGCTGCTAACGGTCGCATACCGTATGGCGGACGGCCTGATGCAAGCACTAGACGAACGCCCTTTTGCTGAACACGCATGAGCATGTCAAGGGTTTTCGGTGTGATTATCTTCTGTTCATTGGTCAATGTGCCATCCAAATCCAATGCTATGACTTTTATCTTAGACATAAGTTGAGTTGCAAGTAATCTAATAGTGTACAAAGTTAAACATTTTATATGAATTATGCAACAAAACCGACCATATTTATTGACGCCTGCATAATTTACATACACTTCAATCCCGGATATTATGTATCAGTCTGTAGGCTATAGAACCTGGTTGTGGAGTAGCAGGACAATCATCAACGGTGAACCATCCAGCATCTGACAGTTCATCTTCCTGCAAGTTCAGTTCACCGCTCTCATAATCAGCAGTGAAGCCCAACATCAACTGTGAAGGGAATGGCCAGCTCTGCGAACCAAAGTACTTTACATTTCTGACTGAGATACCCGTTTCTTCCTTTATCTCTCGCACGACGGTCTGCTCGGCTGTCTCACCAGTTTCCATAAAGCCTGCTATGCAAGCATATATATTCTGATTACGCTGTACATGACGCACAAGCAGTACTTTATCATCTCTGTGAACCAGAACGATAATACAAGGTTCTATACGTGGGAAATGAATCTTACCACACTCTGAACAGACAAGTGCAGTCAATGTATCATGTGGCACAAGTTTATGTCCACAGACATGACAGAAACGATGTGAATAATACCATTCCACCAATCCCTTTGCCCTAAAAGCCTTCATCGCGCAGTCTTCAGGGATATCATTATTATATAGTCGAAGAGGTCTGCGAACATATTTCTCAGGTAGTTTGTCTGTCTCTTGGATTCCTATAGCACAAATGCTATACTCCTGTTCATATATACTGTCTCCGCACGTGAAAGATTCTTTCAGAGAGAGCATATCATCATACCCAAGAAGTGTACCATCCGAACGAAGAATAATATCACGACCAATGAAGGCATAACATCCTTCATCAAATTTTTCTATATTAGTAATTATCGACATAACATTATTATCTTTGAGAAAATCAGAAACAAGAATACCTGGAATATCTAGAAACTCCATAATCTCCAGGCCCCCTATCCAATCAAAAAAAAGAGAGTCTCAAGTATTTCTACCTGAAACTCTCAAGATTTAAAGAAGGCGGCCTCCTACTCTCCCGCATTGCATTGCAGTACCATCGGCGCAAGTGAGCTTAACTTCTCTGTTCGGAATGGGAAGAGGTGGAAC
>JAZLIN010000056.1:0-44866 GCA_045617365.1 Prevotella sp.
ATAGATAATTGCAACAAAGTTAGTGTTTTTTTTTAATATGAACAAACGTGTATAGTTAAAAAATGATAAAATTCCTTTTGTGTTAGTGCATATCTTTCTGTAATTCAAGAAAATTTAGTAATTTTGCACCCGCTTAGCGAAAAGCTATGCTGCATTCGGTGGATGTCAGGTATGTTGTGGTGATTGGGCTACCCACACATCTGAAGGATGTAATAGTAAGATTACTCACTACAATCACACAGAAAACAAAACACTATGTATTTAGACAACGCAAAGAAGACAGAGATCTTCGGTCAGTACGGTAAGTCAGCAACAGACACAGGTTCAGCAGAGAGCCAGATTGCACTTTTCTCATTCCGCATCAAGCACCTCACTGAGCACCTTAAGAAGAATCACAAGGACTACAAGACTGCTCGTTCACTCACACAGCTCGTAGGTAAGCGTCGTGCTCTTCTTGACTACCTCTACGACCGCGACATCAATCGCTATCGTGCTATCGTTAAGGCTCTCGGTCTGCGTAAGTAATCACTTGCCTTGTTCAGTGGGATATAGTCTCATTGTAAACGATAAGCAAAAAAGAACTATCCCGCACGTGCCGAAAAGCTTGTGCGGGATTTGTTTTTGTTTAGTGGTCTGGTTGTTTGGTTATCAATTTCACCGTTTATTTGTCTATCAACCAAACAACTAAACCACCAAACCACAGAATTAACAGAAATGCAGGAGTGGTAACTGTCTGCATGATTATTAATTATACAATTATTAATTAAACAAAACACTATGTTCCTATTTACATCAGAATCAGTTTCGGAAGGTCACCCAGACAAAGTGTCCGACCAGATTAGTGACGCATTGCTTGATCAGTTCCTTGCCTATGACGATCAGGCACACTGCGCCATTGAGTCATTCGTGACCACCGGTCAGGTAGTCATCATGGGTGAGGTGAAGTCGGAGGCATATATAGACCTGCAGACCATCGCCCGCAACACCATCAACAAGATTGGCTATACCAAGTCGGAATATCAGTTTGACGGCAACTCATGCGGTATCATGACCGCCATACATGAGCAGTCAGGCGATATCGATATGGGTGTGAGCCGTGAGAATGAAGAAGAGCAGGGCGCTGGCGACCAGGGCATGATGTTCGGCTATGCTACCAATGAGACTGATCGTTACATCCCAGTATCTCTAGACCTTGCACATCTGCTGATGAAGACCCTTGCCGACATACGCCGTGAGGGAAAGGTTATGACATATCTCCGCCCAGACTCAAAGTCACAGGTGACGGTAGAGTATAGTGATGACGGTGTGCCACAGCGCATAGATACCATCGTGGTATCTACTCAGCATGACGACTTTGATGAGGACGTTCCTATGCTGGCAAAGATACGTGAGGACGTGATAAATATCCTTATACCACGCGTCAAGGCACAGCTGAAGGAGGAGAAGACACTCGCCCTCTTCAATGACGACATAAAGTATTTCGTAAATCCGACGGGCAAGTTCGTTATCGGCGGACCTCACGGAGATACAGGCCTCACAGGCCGCAAGATCATCGTAGATACATATGGTGGCAAGGGAGCACATGGCGGCGGAGCCTTCTCTGGTAAGGATCCGTCAAAGGTTGATCGTTCGGCAGCATACGCAGCGCGCTATGTGGCAAAGAACCTCGTAGCAGCCGGCGTGGCAGACGAGTGCCTCGTACAGTTGTCATACGCCATCGGTGTGGCAGAGCCTGTCAGCGTCTATGTCAATACCTACGGCAAGAGCAATGTAAAGCTTACCGACGGAGAGATAGCAGCCAAGCTGAAGACCCTCTTTGACTTCCGTCCGAAAGCTATAGAGAAGACCCTCCAGCTGCGCAAGCCTATCTATCTGGAGACAGCAGCCTACGGACACATGGGACGTATGCCTCGTACCGTGAAGAAAACCTTTACCTCTGCATATCATCCTACCAAGGAGATAGAGGTACGCCTCTTCACATGGGAAGACCTTAACCTCGTAGATAAGTTCAAGGAGGCATTCGGAGTATAGACTTATTTGCTATTTGACTATTTACTATTTCACGCGAGCTTTGCACCTTTGCGTGAGATTAAAACTTGCGAAGGATGAATGGTAGATAGTAAATAAAAAATAGTAAATGTTCAGGGCTAAGAGATGAAGTTTCTGCAAGAGATAAAAGACTCGTTGTATAACGCGTCATACGTAAAATACACACCCTTCTATCACAAGGAGGTACAGGGACCACCGAGAGGGGAGGCAGGTATCACCTCCACCTACTCGGTGCTCAATGACAGTTACGCTGGCATTGTCATGTTGGTGTGCATATTGCTCTCTATAGTAATGGTGGCAAAGTCATCGCACTTCATCTCGTTTCAGTTTAAGAATCTCATAAGGACACCGCGAGAGAACTCCATACAGATGCGCGAGACATCAGACGAGATACGCTATCTCGGATTCTTCTTCGTGCAGAATGTCCTGATGCTTGCGCTTCTGGCGTACCTTACTACAGAGTTTTACCTTGGTAAGGATGAATATCTTGTGGGTGACTATGCCATGATGGCAATCTACAGTATGGTGTTCCTGCTGTATTATGTATTCAAAGAGGGCATAATGTATATGGTGCATCATCTGTATTTTCCGCGTGGACAGAGAGAACTGTATGGTGCTTCGCGAACCTTTCTCACGGCTATTGACGGGTTCTTTCTCTTGCCTGTGATGCTTATACATGTATACTTGCAGTTGAATGTGGTTACAACCATCCATATGGCTGCTTCGGTGTATATTTTGACGCTATTATTGAGATTTTACAAGTGTTATCGTATCTTTTTCAGTAAGAAACGGCATTTTCTGCGGTTTTTTTTGTACCTTTGCACCCTCGAAGGAGTACCGATCGTGCTATTGGTCGAAATTTTATTCTTTACAGCAAACTATCTGAAGACAAATATATAGGAAGAAAATGGTAAAAAAGATTCTGGTTTCGCAACCAAAACCAACCAACGAGAACTCACGTTACTACGAAATCGCCAAAGATTTCGATGTGGAAATTACATTCCGTCCTTTCATCAAGGTTGAAGGAATCACTCAGCAGGAGTTTCGCAAGCAGAAAGTGAATATTCCTGATTATACAGCAATAGTGTTTACCTCGCGTCATGCAATAGACCATTTCTTCCAACTCACGAAGGAGATGCGTATCACTATGCCTGAGACTACCAAGTATTTCTGCGTGACGGAGACTATAGCACTTTATATACAGAAATACACACAGTACCGCAAGCGTAAGATATTCTTTGGCGAGACAGGTAAGATTGACGACCTCATACCTTCTATGGTAAAGCATAAGGTGGAGAAGTATCTCGTGCCACTGAGTGACGTAGCCAGCGACTCAATCACTCGCCTCCTTGACTCAAAGGGACTCAATCACACCGAGTGCGTGATGTACCGCACCGTGAGCAATGACTTTACAGAGGAAGAGAAGAAAGCCTTCGACTATGACCTCGCAATCTTCTTCTCTCCTTCAGGCATCGCTGCCCTGCAGAAGAACTTCCCTGAGATGAAGGCCGGCGACATCAAGATCGGTACCTTCGGACCTTCTACAGCCAAGGCTGTGAAGGATGCCGGGCTGAACCTCGATATACAGGCTCCTACAGAGCGTCACCCTTCTATGGATAGCGCACTGCGCCGCTTCCTCATAGATCAGGACGACGAGGAGTAGCCTCCTCCCCCCTAAGGAGGAATATATATTAAACAGAAACAACATACCTCAAACACCTCCCCTCGGGGGAGGCAGGGTGGGGTCTTAGAAGTATCATGGAGAGTCGTACCAATGCCTTCCCCAAGTCACAGCGACTGTGCAGCCGCTACCTCATTGACAGACTCTTTGAGCCTGGCAGGAGCCGTTCGCTGTCTGCATACCCGGTGCGTCTGGTCTATCGCATAGACAAAGGCGACGAGACACAACTGCTTATATCCGTACCCAAACGCTGCTTCAAGCATGCCGTGGATCGCAACAGGGTGAAGCGTCAGGTGAGGGAAGCCTACCGCCGCAACAGAGATTTGTTGCAGTTGCCAGAGGGCAGGGTAGCGCAGTTGGCTATGATATGGCTCGATGGACAGCATCACCCTACGGATGTCGTTGAGGCTAAGGTAAAGAACCTTCTCATAAGAGCTTCGGAGAATCTCCGTGCCGTCTATAGTGATATGGTCAACGTGAACGAGGCAGACTAAAGACGCGGTGCTATGGATTTCCTCAGAAAGATATTTACCATGCTCTTGCTTGCGCCGATACTGTTCTATCAGCGGTGCATCAGTCCGTTCACACCGCCTTCATGCAGGTTTACGCCTACGTGCTCGCAGTATGCCAAGGAGGCTATCATCAAGCATGGACCAGTGAAGGGCATGTGGCTCGCCATAAAGAGAATATGCAGATGCCATCCGTGGGGAGGGTCGGGATATGACCCTGTACCTTGATGGTTCATAGTTGGCTTTGCGAATGTGGAGTATAATTGATAATAAAAGAATAAACAACCATTAACCCTCAGGTTAGTAGTACAAATAAAATTCCCCCTTAGGGGGTTAGGGGGCTTTAAGATAAAATGAAAAACTTCGTAGAAGAACTCAAATGGCGCGGCATGCTCGCGCAGATAATGCCAGGAACTGAAGAGTTCCTCATGAAGCAGATGGCTACAGCATATCTGGGTACCGACCCTACTGCTGACTCTCTGCATATCGGTCACCTCTGCGGCATCATGATGCTTCGTCACCTGCAGCAGTGTGGTCATAAGCCTATCATCCTTGTGGGTGGTGCTACAGGTATGATCGGTGATCCATCAGGTAAGTCGCAGGAGCGTAACCTCCTTGACTCAGAGACACTCTATCACAATCAGGAGTGCATCAAGAAGCAGGTGGCAAAGTTCCTTGACTTCGAGTCAAACGAACCTAATGCCGCTGAGATGGTCAACAACTACGACTGGATGAAGGACTTTACATTCCTTGACTTCGCTCGTACCGTTGGTAAGCACATCACCGTAAACTACATGATGGCAAAGGAGTCTGTACAGCAGCGTCTCAATGGTACTGCTCGTGACGGTCTCTCATTCACAGAGTTCACATACCAGCTCCTTCAGGGCTATGACTTCCTCCACCTCTATCAGGCTAAGGGCTGTCAGCTCCAGCTCGGTGGCAATGACCAGTGGGGTAACATGACTACTGGTACCGAACTCATCCGCCGCACCCTTGGCAACGACGTAGAGGCATTCGCACTCACATGTCCGCTCATCACAAAGGCTGACGGTAAGAAGTTCGGTAAGACAGAGTCAGGCAATATCTGGCTTGACCGCAACCGCACATCACCATACAAGTTCTACCAGTTCTGGCTCAATGTCAGCGACGATGATGCAGAGAAGTACATCAAGATCTTCACATCACTCGACAAGGCTACCATCGATGCCCTCGTAGAGGAGCACAAGCAGGACCCGGGTCGCCGTGTGCTGCAGAAGCGTCTCGCAGAAGAGGTAACGGTCCTTGTACACTCTAAGGAAGACCTTGACATGGCTATCGAGGCATCAGGTATTCTCTTCGGCAAGAGTACCAAGGACGCACTGGAGAAACTCGACGAACAGACATTCCTCGATGTATTCGATGGTGTGGAGAACTTCACTATCTCTAAGGAAATGCTTGGTCAGCCAGCGGTAGAGATCCTCACAGCTGATGACTGCAAAGTGTTCCCTTCAAAGGGTGAGATGCGCAAGATGGTACAGGGCGGCGGCGTTTCTGTCAACAAGGAGAAACTTACTGACCAGAACCGTCCTCTCACCGAGGCAGACCTCATCGGTGGCAAATACATCCTCGCACAGCGCGGCAAGAAGAACTACTACCTCATCACAGTGAAGTAAAATAGTAGGTCTTCAAAGGAAATAGTTAAATAAAAATTTGCAGGTACGGTTTTTTTTTCGTACCTTTGCATCCGCTTAACGAAAGTTGAGTCATATATTAGGATTGTCGTATGGTGTAATGGTAGCACAACAGGTTTTGGTTCTGTTTGTCGTGGTTCGAATCCGCGTACGACAACCCTTAAGAGTCGCAGGGCACTGTAATGGTGTTCTGCGATTTTTTTTTCGAGCTATACTGATGATATTGAGTGCAAATGGTAGAAGAAAGAAATTCTTCAGAAATTACCGAAGTTATCAAAAATATGGTTCTACGAGAAAGAGTATGGCACTTCCTTACTAAAAGGCTCTGTTGCATATTATGACTGATACTGTTCCCTTGTAAAGTGGCGAATTGTCACCCAGGTCTTGCGGAATGTCACCAGAATTGCAAAAGGGCCCTTTTAGCAAAGTTAAAGTGCCCCTTTAACACTGTTAAAGTGCCCCTTTAACACTGCAAAAGGGGCCCTTTAACATTTTCGCGAAAATCAAATCATACAATATAGCCTACTAAAATGACCCAGACAAAATCTTGTAGAGCCAAAAATATAGATTTTGACAATCCCCCACAGTGCGTAGGCCTGGCCTTTACAGGCCGTAGCCCTCCGCGAGCTTTGCGCCTTTGCGTGAGATCAAAACTTGCGAGAGATGAATCGGAAATTATCCCGAGCAAGATACTTTTGCCCCATAGTTCGTAATTTTCATTAAAACTTTTGGTAGTTTCATAGTTTCTTTGTACCTTTGCCGATTGAAAAAATACGTCAGTAGATATAAGGATAATGAGTATAACATCATTGGCTCAGTTAGCTTTCCATAAGCGTCAGAGACAGCTGGAGAAGCATTATACAGCTCCTGAGCAATTGCAGTGGACGGCAATGCGTCATATCATAGACAGGGCAAAGGATACCTTGTACGGCAGTGAACACCAGTTTGGCAGCATCACTTCGTATGAGGATTTCCGTCGTCTCGTGCCCGTCAATACATACGAGGAACTGAAAGGGTACATCGACCAGATGCGCCACGGAGGCAGCGACATACTCTGGCCGGGTACGGTGAAGTGGTATGCCAAGTCTTCAGGTACCACCAACGACAAGTCGAAGTTCATCCCTGTCAGCAAGGAAGGACTCAAGCGCATACACTATGCCGGAGGCACAGACGTGGTGGCATACTACCTGCAGAACAATCCCAAGTCACGCCTCTTCGATGGTCGTGCCCTGATACTCGGCGGCAGCCATAGCCCAAACTATAATGTAGCAAATTCGCTGGTAGGCGACCTCAGCGCTATCCTCATAGAGAATATCAATCCGCTGGTCAACCTCGTCAGGGTGCCAGACAAGAAGACCGCCCTCATCAGCGAGTTTGACGTGAAGCGCGACCTTATAGCCCGCCAGTGTCTCAAGGCCAATGTCACTAATCTCTCCGGAGTGCCATCATGGATGATGTCGGTACTGTCACGTGTCATGGAACTCTCCGGCAAGACTCACCTGCAGGAGGTGTGGCCAAACCTTGAAGTGTTCTTCCACGGCGGCATAGCGTTCACGCCATACCGCAAGCAGTACGAGCAGCTCATCACCAAGAGCGACATGCACTACATGGAGACGTACAACGCCTCGGAGGGATTCTTCGGCATACAGAATGATCCTGCCGATGCAGCTATGATGCTCATGCTGGACTACGACGTATTCTATGAGTTTGCGCCTATGGACGCTATAGACGATGCCGGTCAGCTCACGGATCCAGAGAAGGTGGTGCCTCTCGAAGGAGTCGAGGTAGGCAAGAACTATGCCATGATAATCTCTACTTCATGCGGACTGTGGAGATACATGATAGGTGATACGGTGAAGTTCTCTTCCGTCAAGCCATATAAATTCTTTATTACAGGTCGTACGAAGTCATTCATCAATGCATTTGGTGAAGAGCTGATAGTTGACAATGCAGAGAAGGGCCTGCAGTATGCCTGCCAGCAGACAGGTGCAGAGGTAAGGGAATACACCGCAGCCCCAGTACACCGTTCGGATGGCGTAGTGCCACACCATCAGTGGGTGATAGAGTTCTCCAAGGAGCCGGCAGACGTGGAGGAGTTTGCACAGATACTGGATCAGCGTCTCCAGGAACTTAACAGCGACTACGAGGCAAAGCGCTTCAAGGATATCAATATGATACGCCTGCAGATAGTCAAGGCTCGCCAGAACCTCTTCGAGGACTGGCTGCGCAGCAAGGGAAAACTCGGCGGCCAGCATAAGGTGCCAAGACTCTCCAACAGCCGACAGCATGTGGAGGAACTTTTGGCGATGATGAATGTTTAGTTGTTTGGTGACCAAACAACTAAACCACCAGACTACCAACAACTAATTAAGGACATTGCGTAAATATATAAACTACATAACAGAATATAAGAGACGTAAAAAGAATACGTCTGTCTTGGCCCTCATCGTTGTGGGACTGGGAATGGTGGCATCTATGACCCTTTTCCATTCTTGTGCTCGTATGGGAAACCCAGACGGAGGATGGTATGATGAGACACCACCACGAGTGGTATCGGCATCGCCGGCCGATAAGGGTACTGATGTCAAGAGCGGTAAGATAGTCATCAACTTCAATGAGTTCATAAAACTGGAGAATCCTACAGAGAAGGTGGTCATCTCCCCGCCGCAGGTGGAGCAACCAGAGATAAAGGTGTCAGGCAAGCATATCTTTGTCACCCTGCTTGACTCGCTGAAGGAGAATACCACATACACCATCGATTTCTCAGATGCAATATCTGACAACAACGAGGGCAATCCGATGGGCAACTACACATACTCCTTCTCCACGGGAAAGCAGACAGACACACTCGAGGTGTCAGGCACGGTGCTCAATGCAGAGGACCTGGAACCGATAAAAGGTATGCTCGTGGGGCTGTACCCTGAGGATGCTGTGAAGAATCCATGCGACTCCCTGCCGCCATTCATGAGAGTGTCGCGCTCCGACTCGCGTGGTCACTTCGTCATCCGTGGCATAGCACCGGGACGCTATACCGTAGGAGCACTGATGGATATGGATGGCGACTACCGCTTTACGCAGCGTGGCGAGATGATGGCATTCTCGCATGAGGTGTTTGCGCCAGCGTGTTATCCTGACCACAGGCAGGACACCCTGTGGCTCGATGACAACCATATCAAGGATATCCTTCGGGTACCATATACGCATTTCACTCCGGACAATCTGATACTAAGGGCATTCAACCACGTGCCTACAGACAGATACTTCCTGAAGGCAGAGCGTACACAGCCGGATTATTTCACTCTCTTCTATACCGCACCGGTGTGCAGGGACAGCCTGAGCCGTTTCCCTGAATGGAGTGAGGACGGCATACTGCCAATGATAAAACTGCTCAATGCACCACAGGAATACCTGGCAGCGCATGGAGACAGCGAGGCATCGCTGACAGTGAAGGACCTCTTCGCCGTGGAGCACTCTGCACTCGGAGATACCGTGACATACTGGCTGCGTGACACCATGCTCGTTAATCAGGATACACTCATGGTAGAGATGACTACACTGCTGACCGATACCGCCGGATGCTATGCTGTGACCACCGACACGCTGGAGATACTCGCCAAGGTGCCATACGCCAAGCGCATGAAGACTAAGGCACGCGAGGAGGAAGAGTGGCGTGAGAAACTGGCCAAGCGCCTGAAGAAGGCAAAGGAAGGCGAGGAGATAGACACCGTGATGCCGCAGCCACGACTCGCACCGAAGTATGACGTGAAGAGTCACATGCAGCCTGACGGTAATATAAGAATCAGTTTCACGACACCGATGGCAAAGGTGGATACCGCTGCCGTGCATCTTTACGTAGAGCAGGACTCGCTATGGTATGAAGCACCGTTCACCATGAGGCAGACGGACAGTCTGGAGACCATGCGCAACTGGGAAGTCTATTCCGACTGGATACCCGGTGCCCGCTATTCGCTGGAGGTCGATAGCCTCGCCTTTGAGGATATATACGGTCTGACGTCTGACCCGTACAAGACAGGCGTGGAGGTCAGCAGACTTGACAATTTCGCTTCGCTCTTTGTCAATGTCACACCTGCCTATGACGTACCAGTGCTGGTAGAACTGCTAAATTCTTCGGGCAAGGCGGTACGCATATCCGAGGTGGTCAACGGTACGGCCGAGTTCTACTATCTGGATGGAGGTCAGTACTATCTGCGTGCCATAGTAGATCGCAACGGCAATGGCAAGTGGGACACTGGCGAATACTATTCCGATATGCAGCCGGAGGAGGTGTATTACTATCCGGAAGAGATAGAGTGTAAGGCCAAGTGGGACATCACCAAGGCATGGAACCTCACCGCCGTGCCGCTCGATAAGCAGAAACCGGAGAAACTCCTGAAGCAGAAGGCGGACAAGGAGAAGAAACGCGTGCAGCGCAATGCTAAGCGCGCTGCCGACAAAGGCATACCGCTGCCGCAGAAGATAGAACTGTGAATAAACGGATAATCGAATCGATTATCGAAAAATCGATTAATCGAAAGATCGAAAAATCGAAAGATCGAAAGATCGATTATTCGAATAACCCTCCCAAAATGTAAACGATTTTTCTAAACATTACTCTACTACTACAATGAAAAAGACTCTGTTACTCATAGCATTCACCGTAATGCTGCTTCCTGCTCTGCTGAGCAAGGCAGGAGTACAAACATCGACATGCAGTGCACAGTGTGCATACAAGAACAATGCATTCTCGAAGAATGAATACATAGCCTACAACCTGTACTTCAACTGGAAGTTCGTATGGGTGAAGGCAGGTACTGCCACCATGTACACCGTGCCATCGGTATATCAGGGACAGTCCGTGTTCCGCACCAGTCTCATCACCAAGAGTTCAGATGCAGTGGACAAGGTGTTCATGATGCGTGACACCATACTGACATACTTCACCGACCAGATGGTACCGGTATATTATCGCAAGGGTGCACGCGAAGGCAAACGATACTACGTGGATGAGATGTGGTACACATATAAGAATAATATGGTGACCACCAATATCAAGCACCTCACAGCCAGAGGTAATATAGAGAAAGACAAAAAGGAATACGAGCACTGCGTGTATGACATGCTCAACGCTTTCCAGCGCATACGCAACTACGACGCGACCAAATGGAAGGTAGGTCACGTGGAGTATGTCAATATAGCCGGAGGTTCAGAACTCGTCAATGCAAAACTGGTTTATAAAGGCAAGGAGAAGGTCAAGGCTGACAACAACAAGACCTACGACTGCCTCATACTCTCATACGTAGAGAAGGAGGACGGCAAGGATCACGAGATAGTACGATTCTATGTCACCAACGACAAGCGCCATATACCAGTGCGCCTTGACATGTTCCTCAAGTTCGGCAGTGCCAAGGCCTTCCTCAGCAACATGAAGTAGGAGCCCCCTCCCAGCCTCCCCCTAGGGGTGAGGAGACTTGGCGCCAGCCTGATTGTTTTCATTCCTTGCAATTCTTCGTAAGGTCCACAGCGAGCTAAATAGAAAATCGTGAATATACTAGTATTTCAATTTATCATTAATAAATCATTCAACCCTATGACTAAAAAAATTAAAAGCATTCGCTTTGCGCTTGTTTCCATGCTGCTCTTCTTCTGCGCAGCATTGCAGGCACAGACTGTCAGCGGAAATGTCAAGGATGGACTTGGTGAGGGCATCATCGGTGCCACCATCATGGAGGAAGGTACGCAGAATGGTACCGTGACCGACTTTGACGGTAATTTCCAACTGAAGTTGACAGGTAAAAGTCACAAACTCGTCTTCTCATATGTAGGTATGAAAAACAAGACCGTAGATGTCAAGGGCCAGACTACAGTAAATGTAGTGATGGAGGACGACAACACAGCACTTGAAGAACTCGTCGTTGTAGGTTACGGTACAGTTCGTAAGAAGGACCTCACCGGTGCTGTGTCACAGGTAAACTCCAAGCAGTTGGAGAATGTACCTGTTGCCAACGTGTCAGAGGCTCTGACAGGTAAGATGGCAGGTGTGAACATCACCACCACTGAGGGTTCGCCTGACGCAGACGTTAAGATTCGCGTACGTGGTGGCGGTTCGCTCTCGCAGGACAACTCACCTCTCTACATCGTTGACGGATTCCCTGTATCATCTATCAGCGATATCGCACCATCCGAAATCGAGACCATCGACGTACTGAAGGACGCATCATCAACAGCCATCTATGGTGCTCAGGGTGCCAACGGTGTAATCATCGTTACTACCAAGAGCGGTAAGGAGGGTAAGATGCAGATCAACCTCAATGTCTCTCACTCATGGAAGAACATCGTAAAGCAGCTCAACGTGCTCAATCCTTACGAGTATGCTCTCTATCAGTATGAGCTCAACAGCAACGGCAACAAGCCTAACACTGTCAACAGCACTGCCAACAACTATGGTAACTGGGCAGACCTCGAGATATGGAAGAGCCGCGAGGGATCAAACTTCCAGGATGAGGTCTTCGGCCGCACTGGTCACCAGACACAGTATAATGCCAGCGTCAGCGGCGGTTCAAAGGACCTGCAGTACAATGTGAGCTATGCACGCAACCAGGAGAACTCTATCATGGAGCGCTCTGGTTACACTAAGGACAATATCAATGCCAAGCTCAATGCCAAGCTCAGCAAGTGGCTGAAGTTTGACTTCACTGCACGTCTCTCTAATCAGGTCATCGACGGTCTTAACGGCGGTGCAGATACCAATGAGTCGAATGCAGCAAACTCTATCGTTTACAACACACTCGTATTTGCTCCTATCTCAGAGCTGCAGTCTGCTGATGAGGATGAAGATAACAGTTCGGCAACACGACGTTCACCATCTGAGCGTCTCCTCAACACATACAAGAAGCAGACACGTTTCCGTCAGGACTATAACGGTTCGCTGACATGGACTCCATTCAAGGGATGGACCTTCAAGACAGAGCTCGGTTACAACTGGCGTTTCAATGATACTGAGCAGGCATGGGCTACACGTGCCGTATCCAACTCTTCGTACGGTTACAACGGTATGCCACAGGCTTACCTCTATAACATAAAGTACAAGGGCATACGTAATGCCAACACCGTGACATACGACAATAAGAAGCTCTTCGATGGCCGTGACCACATCAATGTACTCCTCGGTCAGGAGTGGAGTTCAGAGCAGGCTAAGAGCGTTACCAATGTATCGGTAGCCTTCCCTGCATCGTTCACCACAGACCAGGTGATGGCAAACCTCGCTGCAGGTACACCACTCCCTACCTCTTCTGACATACAGGAGAAGGAGAACATGCTCTCTTACTTCGGTCGTATCAACTACACCATGATGGACAAGTACCTCCTCACATTCACACTCCGTGAGGACGGATCGTCTAAGTTCGGTTCAGGCAACAGATGGGGCCTCTTCCCATCACTCGCACTCGCATGGCGTATCAACGACGAGAACTTCCTCAAGGACAGCAAGGTGATCTCTAACCTCAAGCTCCGTCTCTCTTTCGGTACCGCAGGTAACAACAAGATTCCTGCTGGTATGCTCTCTAACACATACACCATGGCTGAGGCTGAGGGTAAGCACCCAGGATTCGGCGAGGTATCGGGCGCTATGCTCGAGCACCCAAAGCTCCTCTACAACCCAGGACTCAAGTGGGAGACCACTACTACACGTAACGTAGGTATCGACTACGGATTCTTCAAGGGTCGCCTCAATGGTGGACTGGACTTCTACTGGAACACTACCAAGGACCTCCTCATGAAGAAGATCATCCCTTCAGGTTCAGGTTACACACAGCAGTACCAGAACTTCGGTCAGACATCCAACCTCGGCGTGGAGTTCACTCTCAATGCAGCAATCGTTGACACAAAGAAGTTCACTACAAACTTCAACTTCAACATCTCTTACAACAAGAACAAGATCGACAAGCTCGCTGGTGGCGCTACATACCAGACATCAAGCTGGGGTGGCTCACGCATCACCAAGGGCACAGGCGACTTCTATCTTGAGGAAGGCGGACGTCTCGGTGAGGTATATGGATATGTTTACAATGGTTACTACACCGTATTCGACAAGAACACTGGCAAGGGCGACCTCGTCCTCACAGACAAGGGCACATGGCGCCTGGCTACTACAGCCGACGGTGCACCTGCTGACGTGAAGGACAACTCAAGCTCACTCTTCGGTGGCGGTCTCTATCCTGGTACCAAGAAGGTACAGGTGGATGCAGACGGTAATCCTATCTATCAGCGCATCGGCAACACCGTGCCTACCACAACAGGTGGCTTCGGTTTCGACGGTACATGGAAGAACAAGTGGGGTAATATCGACTTCACAGTATTCTTCAACTACTCTCTCGGTAACAAGATTGTCAATGGTACACGTCTTGCAAGCTCATTCTTCGCAGGTTCGTCAAAGGGTTACAACATCCTTGCAGACTGGAACTATGCTAACCGTTATACATGGATAGACAAGGAGACAGGTCTCAACCTGGGTCGTATCTCTCCTGAGACTATCGCTGCCTATGATGGTGTGGAGAATGTCATGAACAAGCTCATTGCCCTCAACGCTGGCGCTAATACATACAACCCAGCTGCTAACTCTGCAATGGTACTGACAAGCGATGCCCTGGAGAATGCTAACTTCCTCCGCCTGCAGAATATCACCATCGGATACTCATTCCCTAAGAATCTGATAAAGAATCTCTATCTGGAGAGCGCACGTATCTTCTTCACTGCATACAACGTAGCTTGCATCACCAACTACAGCGGATATGACCCAGAGGTAGATACATCTTCCAAGTCTAACCCAATGTGTCCGGGTGTTGACTATGCTGCATATCCAAAGAGCCGTTCATTCACTCTCGGACTAAACGTTTCATTCTAACATCAAAAGGAGAAATTAACTATGAAGAAAATATTTTCAATGGCTGCTGTCGCTTTGACAGCGCTCAGTATGGTTAGCTGCTCTGATTTCCTTGATCAGTCATCTCCTTCTGAGCAGACTACAGAGACCACATACGAGAATGCCTACTACACAGGACTGGTGGTAAACAAGATCTATGGCCTCATGGGACAGGACCAGACATACTCACAGGTTATACCTATCATCTGGGGTGCTGGTACCGATACCGAACTCATCGACGGACTGGGTTCCGGTGTGGAGACAGTATCAGAGCGTGGTTACATGAACTACCGTCAGAACGAGTCTGGTTGGGCTAAGCCAGGCGACTGGTGGCGTGAGGCATACAATATCATAGAGTATTGTAACCTCGTGGAGCAGGGCGTAAGAGCAAGTTCGCTCTATAAGAGCGGTTCTGCTGCTGACAAGGCTCAGATGGGTCGTTACCTCGGTGAGGCTCTCGCTATCCGTGCCATGATGTATCATGATATCATCCGCATGTGGGGTGACGTGCCTATGAAGTTTGAGCCTACAAAGCCAGACCTCAGCAATGCGTCACTTGACAAGACTGACCGTGACATCATACTCGACAGCCTCCTCACACAACTTGAAGAGGCGATCTCTCTCCTGCCATGGGCTGGTGAGAACCAATATACTACAGAGCACGTGACCAAGGGCTATGCCAAGGCTCTCTATGCTCAGATCGCTATGACACGCGCTGGATATGCTATCCGTGAGACTGCCAAGGAAGGTTATGAGACCGCTGCATACAGCGATGGCACATACCCTACACAGCGTCCTGCCAAGGCTCAGCGTGACGAGTATTACCGCAAGGCTGCACTCCAGCTCGCTGAGGTTATCAAGAGCGAAAAGCATGACCTCAACCCTTCATTCGAGAATGAGTGGAAGCTCCTCAACCAGCTTACCCTGGACCAGACATACAAGGAGAACCTCTTCGAGATTCCTATGCTCAACAATGTAACCGGCGAGCTCGGCTACACAGTGGGCAAGCGTATGAACGGCGTAACCTCTGACTTCGGTTACGGTAACTCTTCAGGTAAGCTCAAGACCACAGCCACACTCTTCTATTCATATCAGGAAGGTGACCAGCGTCGTGACGTGACATGTGCTACGACACAGTTCTCTGAGGATGCCGGTACTACAAAGGAGGCATTCATCGGCAATGCACCATTCGGTATCTATATCGGCAAGTGGCGCCCAGAATGGGAGTCAGAGTCATGGCTCGCCCAGAACAAGGCCGCCAGCGCTAAGCACCTTACTGGTATCAACGTAGTGCGCATGCGCTATTCACAGGTACTGCTCTACTATGCAGAGTGTCTCAACGAACTCGTAGGTGCTGACCTCGCTCTCGATGGCGCTGCTACATCTATGACTGCACGTCAGGCTCTCGCAAGGGTTCACACTCGTGCATTCAGCGACAAGACCGCTGCTGAGAAATATGTTAATGGTATCTCGCAGGAAAACTTCTTCGACGCTCTCGTACAGGAGAACGCATGGGAGCTCACCGGTGAGGGATTCCGTAAGTTCGACCTCGTAAGATGGGGCATTCTCGCACAGAAGATTGCTGACATGAAGGCAGAATATGCAAAGAATGTCACCAACTGGCCTACAGAGATATACTTCAACTATGCTGATGACGGCAAGACACGCATCGACATGTCAAGCGTGACATGGCAGGGTGTGGAGAACTCAGGCAAGCCAGAGTCTGCATACGACAACAAGGCTACAGGCTTCGGTCTGGAGAATGATCCAGAGAAACTCGAAAAGAATGCTCAGTACACTACCAATCTCCCACGTATCTGTGAGGGTCTCGTAGGTACCACTACCGATGGCACTATCGGTGAGCCAGTCAATATAGCACGTGAGGCAGTGAAGAACCGTTACCTCCTGCCACTCACCACAGCTATCATCTCTGACTCTGATGGCAAACTGAGAAATTCCTATGGTTACTAAAATTTAATCAGAAGAAAAATGAAGAATCTAAAGACAATGATATTTGCAGCCTGCACTCTTGCAGGTGCAATGACCTCTTGTACTGCCGAGATGGACGACTGGGGTGTTGACGCAGCTTACGACCGTCTCTTCGCTATTACATCTATAGATATAGAGCCATCCATGACATCTGCTGTCGTTACATTCTCTGGCAATGCCGAGGCTGAGCAGTATCAGATACAGTTGAGTAAGGATAGTCTCTATGACAGTATGGAGAGCGAACCTGCCGACCTTAAGGTTTACACCGTAGAGAAGAGCCCTGCCACTATCGACGGACTCATGGGTGATACTTATTACTTCATACGTGTGCGTGCCATCTCGTCAACCAAGAAGGCCAGCCACTGGATCTACCCTGTTAGTTCTACAGGCAAACGCAGCTTCCACACCGAGGCTGAGCAGATATTCAACGATATCACTGACAACGATCGTCAGCAGGATGCTATCACTCTGACATGGACACCGGGCGCTGAGGTCACTCACATCATGGTGACAGAACCAGAGGTGGAGCCTGTACGTGTGGATCTCACCGATGCTGAGAAGGCCGCTGGCAAGAAGGTCATGACAGACCTCAAGCCATCTACACCTTACACGTTTACCATATACAACAACGAGGCTAAGCGTGGCGTCGTAGCAGCAAGCACCACAGCAGCAGCTCCTAAGGGTGACTACACCTATTATATGAAAGACGAGGACAATGTAATCAACACCCAGTTCCTCGCTGATATCGCTGCTGCTGCCAAGGCAGCATCTGGCGATGCAGTTAGCTACAGCGCTACAATCGTGCTCGCTGGCGGTTCGACTGTCGATATGTACGGTGTCAATGAAAGCGGTGAGGCTACAAACCTCGTTATCCCTGACGGTCTCTCGGTAACATTCTTCGGTGCTGCAGGTACCGTACCTGTTATCAAGATGAGCCAGCAGATCAACTTCAAGGGTTCACACGCATTCATCAAATTCCAGAACCTTGTCATTGACGGTGGCGATTCTGGTTACTTCGTCAACCAGAGCAATGCCGGCAGCGTACAGGACTTCGTGGTAGAGGACTGTGTGATAAAGAACTTCAAGACCTCATGGTTCCGTATGCAGGGCACTGATGCCAAGAATGTAACCAACCTCGTAGTGAAGAACAGCACATTCGACAACCTCTGTAACGGCTATAGCTTCATCCATGTCGATGCAGGCTCTGGCGCAGGTGTAATCAATGACATCAGCATCGATGGCTGTACATTCTCTAACATCGCTCCTACAGGTAAGATGTTCATCTACTCTAAGAATACTCCTATGAGCGGTGCAGTGAAGATAGCCAACTCTACTTTCTACAGAGTAATAGGCAATGGCAACTACTTCATTGACTACGGTGCAGCTGACTACGGACCTGCAGGTGGCATCACCATAGAGAATTGTCTCTTCGGTAAGGGTGCTGATGAGGTTACCAACAAGAACATCCGTTCGAGTGCAACCCCAGTAATCCTTGGTTCGTACCATACATCTGACTGGTTCAAGAACCTCAAGACCGATGCTCTGGAGAAGTCAAGCGCAGAGGTGTTCACTGATGCAGAGAATGGAGACTTCTCTCTCAAGATAGACATGAGAGTCGGTGACCCACGTTGGTACAAGAATGTAGAGTAATTCATTTATCTCCTGATAATGAGGGGTGCAGTAATAAAACTGCACCCCTCATTTCGTTTTTCTGGGTTCAGCAAGATTTGCCAACTATCGTTCCTTGCGGGTCTCTGCAAGTCCCCCAACCGAACAACCACCCCCAATAAAACACCGGATATGGTGGAAAAATAACCATATAGAGGTGTAAATAAGTAAAAAAGGTGCAAAATTATTCTTTTTGTACATATAAATATAGAAGAATTACATAATTTATATAAATTTTTGTTAACTTTGTAGCAAGATTTCCTAATAAGGGGTGTTCTATTAATTAGCTTTGTCAGATTTTGGAGTTTTAGCTGAGATCATTTTGAAAGTTGAAGAAGGAGTTATGCGGGCATAACGACTGATGATACTTACAAAATGAGCCAGATAAAAGCCAAAAGATGACAAAAGGACACTCAAACGAAAATGTAAAAATTAACCGGGGTAATTAATAGAACACCCCATAAGCAAGAATAGGCAACTTAATTTAATTACTAATCAATAAAAAACTAACAACAATGAAGACATTACGTTATGCAGTTATGAGTCTGCTTACAGCGGCATTGTCACTCGGCGTTACATCATGCAGTTCTGACGGTGTACAGGATTTTGACCTGGGCCCAGGTATTGCAGTCAACGCAGCTTCTGTTGCAGGAACATGGAAGTATGTTTACTACAACACCAGCACCGTAGAGGACAATAGCGTTGTCATGGAGCTCAATTCTGACAACAGTGTGGTAACAACCTATTACGATCAGGAAGGTGCCATCATCACCAACGTGGATGGTACCAAGAAGCAGGTTTCCGGTACATGGTCCCTCCAGGGCAATACCATCCGTTTTGTAGGTGCTGATGGTCAGGAGGCTGGTAGCTACATCATCCAGAATCTTAAGGCGGATGCTATGTATGTAGTATTGGCAAAGGATGCAGTTACTGGACTCAGCAACCAGATGATGCAGTTCACCCGTGTTAACTAAGACAAAGTCTAACGAAAAAGAAACAAAGACATTATGATTGAAGCAAAAAATATCTTTGCCAAAATCTGTATGCTGGTTCTCCTCCTTGTTGCTGTGCCTGTATCTATGATGGCGCAGTCACAGGTTTCGGGTACAGTATTCGATTCTATGAAGGAGCCTGTCATTGGTGCTACCGTTATAGAGAAGGGTAATCCGAAGAATGCAACCGTAACAGATTTCGATGGTAAGTTTAAGATGAAGGTCGCTAACGGCAAGAAGATCGTCATCTCGTATATTGGTATGTTGTCAAAGGAAGTAGATCCTACTGACGGCATGGAGGTAACTCTCGAGGACGACAATACCACTCTCGAAGAAGTAGTTGCCATAGGTTATACATCCAAGGCACGTAAGGACCTCACCGGTTCGGTAGGTTCTGTCAGCGGTGCCAAGCTCGCTGCCGTACCTGTAGCATCTGCTGCTGAGGCCCTCTCAGGTAAGATTGCTGGTGTGCAGGTAACATCTGTCGATGGTCAGCCAGGTGCAGACATCAACATCCGCGTGCGTGGCGCTACGTCAGTGACACAGTCCAACGAGCCTCTCTATATCGTGGACGGTTTCCAGCAGTCAAACATCAACGATATCCCACCATCTGATATCGCATCCATCGACGTACTGAAGGACGCTTCCCTCACCGCTATCTATGGTGCCAAGGGTGGTAACGGTGTAATCGTGGTGACTACCAAGTCTGCTCAGGCAGGTAAGGTGCAGGTTAGTTTCAATGGCCGTCTCACTGTAGCACATATCTCCAAGACCCTCGACCTGATGAACAACCAGGACTTCGTGGAATACACATGGGACCGTGCAGCATCTTCAGGCACACGTTCTGACAAGACCCGTTACTGGCGTAACAACTTCGGTAACCCTGGTGACATAGAACTCTATGCTAACCTCCCTAACCACGACTGGCAGGACGAGGTGATGGGCGAGACCCCTATCAACTACCAGGCTAACCTCACAGTAGGTGGTGGTAATGACAAGACTAAGTTCAATGTATCCCTCACTCAGCAGGAGGACAAGGGTATCATCCTCGGTTCTGGCGTTCGTCGTACCAATATCAACGTAAAGTTGAACACCAACCTCGCCAAGAACCTCAAGCTCTCTTACAACCCAACCATGACATACCGTCGTGATGAGGGTGCTGGTGGTGACAACATCGGTTCGGGTGGTATCATCGACGTATTGCTCTACCGTCCTACCAACGGTATGCGTGACTACGGTAGCTGGAACCCAGCATGGGTCGATCAGGCTTCAGAGAAGAACTTCGTATATACCAACCCTAAGAACGATATCGCTACCAACCAGCAGAAGAAGCACTCTTACAACATCAACAACAAGCTCTCTCTTTCATGGTCGCCTATCGCTGGACTGATGCTCCGCACAGAGGGTAACTATTCTGTCACCTTCTCGGATATCAACCGTTTCTATGGTTCGCAGACAGGTGTGGGTAAGGCTAACAACTCTCTCCCTGTGGCTCAGATCACAAACCAGACTTCACAGTCCTACACCTGGACCAATACTGCTTCGTATAATATGGACCTCAAGGAGATACACAACTTCTCTTTCCTCCTCGGTCAGGAAATATACAATAACCAGAAGAAGCAGACATACATGTTCAACCGTTACTTCCCTGACGGCATCTCTGCATCGACAGCATGGGACAACATGAACCTTGGTCGTCCATACGAGGGAACATCTTCTCTCTCAACGGCTGACCGTACAGCATCATTCTTCGGTCAGGTGTCATATAATCTCGACCATAAGTACTTCCTCTCTGTTACAGGTCGTGCCGACGGTTCTTCCAAGTTTGCTGTCGGCAACCAGTGGGGTTTCTTCCCATCTGTATCAGCAGCATGGGACATGAAGCGCGAGAAGTTCCTCAAGGACGTATCATGGATAGATCAACTCAAGTTCCGCGTGGCATTCGGTCTCGCAGGTAACAACCGTATCGACTCTGACCTCTTCCGTTACCTCTACGCTGTTACTACACAGGGCGGTCCTGGATTCGGTGAGTCAACAGACCTCGGTGAGTCTTACTACTCTGCAAACTCATATCCTAACAAGGGCATCAAGTGGGAGACTACCATCACACGTAACTTCGCATTCGATATGCAGTTCTTCGGCGGACGTCTTACCGTTACTCCAGAACTTTACTTCAACACTACACGTGACCTGCTCTACAAGGCTACCATACCTACAGTGTCTGGTTTCAGCTCACAGATGCAGAACATCGGTAAGGTGACCAACAACGGTTGGGAACTCACCGTCAACGGTGACATCCTCCGTGGTAAGGACTATGTGCTCTCTGCTAACTTTACCCTTGGCATGAACAAGATGAAGATTAAGGAACTCGGTACTACCGACGGCATCCTCAAGACATACAACAACCGTTTCTACAGCAGTTCGCAGGATGACTACCAGTATGCTGTAGGCAGCGAGATCGGTCTCATCTACGGTTGGGTATATGACGGACTCTACTCTACAGGTGAGTTCACATTCGACCCAGGTCTGAACTATCAGGCTGTTCCTAACCAGGGTTCCAACGTTGGTTCGCTCGTTCCAAACAAGGGAACCGTATCAACTTCAACCACAGTGCTCCCAGCATCTAACTCTGGTGACCCTACACTCCCTGGTAAGATCAGATTCAAGGATCTCAACGGTGATGGCATGATTACAGATGCAGACCGCACAGTGATCGGTAACACCAACCCTAAGGTACAGGGTGGTTTCGGATTCTCTGGTCAGTGGAAGGACTTCGACTTCACAGCCAACTTCACCTATATGCTCGGTTTTGATGTATATAATGGTACTGCCCACATGCTTTCTTCAAGCTCAAGCAACCAGAATACCTTCAACAACGTACTCGCAGACTTCGGTCGTGGCGACCGTTGGGTATATACCCTCACATCGGGCAACCACGAGGATATGTACAAGAACTACTACATCGACGGTGCTGTAGATACATATCTCGGCATGAACCAGAACAAGGGTCTTTGGAATCCTGCAGACCTTGTCACCAAGAAGGATGCTGCAGCTATCAACTCTTACTTCGTAGAGGACGGTTCATTCGTACGTTGCTCAGACATTACTATTGGTTACACACTGCCAAAGGATATCGTAAAGAAGGCATTCCTGTCAAAGGTTCGTGCATACATCTCATGCTCTAACCCATTCATCATCACAGGTTATACAGGCTATGACCCAGAAGTTGATATCCAGTCAGGCCTCACACCTTCGATGGACTACAACCGTTACCCACGTAACCGTGCATTCTCATTCGGTCTCAACGTTACGTTCTAACATTAAAATAGTAGATACAATATGAAATTAAAGAATATATTGATAAGTGGTCTCGGTGTTATGGCCCTCGCCAGCTGTAATGACTACCTTGACGTAGAGGCACCATCGAAATATACCACTGACTATGTCTATAGCAACCCTACTGCGATAAACACTGCGCTCAATGGTCTTTATACTAAGGTACTCAACGATAATGCGTGGGGTAAGACATTCATTGAGACTCTCTGTCTCAACAGTGACGTTGACTTCAAGACTAACTCAAGTGCAAACAGTGGTTCCAATAACCCTCGCCGCTTTGACTGTGACAATACATCAGGTACTGCCAACGGCGTATGGAACAACGCTTACTCTGCCATTGATGCAGCCAACCTCTTCATCAGCAATGTAGAGAACAGTGACCTCATCAACGGTGCTGACTCCCTCAAGGTACGTCAGATGCTGGGTGAGGCAAAATGCATCCGCGCAATGTTCTACAATGAGCTCGTTACATACTTTGGTGATGTGCCAGCTCCATTCGTGGCATCAGTTGAGAGTGACAATGTCAACCCAGACATGCAGAGCCGTGACAATATCAACTGGACTATCATCCAGGACCTCCTCGCCATCGCTCCTAAGATGAAGAAGGCTGTAGATCTCGGTTCGGTAGAGCGTTTCTCTCAGGAGGCAGCATACGCCCTCGTAGCACGTATCGCTATGCAGGCAGGTGGTTACTCGCTCCGTCACAATGCTGACGATTCCAAGACATATGGCTATATGGCACGTCCTGCTGCCGGTACACTCACAGACCTCCGCACTCAGCAGACACATGATCTCGCAGGTTATACTGAGTTCTATCAGATAGCACGCGATGCTGCAAAGAAGGTTATCGATAACAGCCCATTCGGACTGCGCAAGGAGTTCAAGCAGGTATTTATCGACGAGTGTAATTACCGTGGCGCATCAGACTTCGATGACGCTGTGATGGAGATACCATTCGCTAAGCTCGCTAACGGTAACATCGGTTATCTCACAGGTCCTAAGATGGCTTCCAATAATGGTGCTACCGACCACAACTGGGGTGAGTCAGGCGGTTCGCTTGGTCTCAACCACTTCTATCCTTACTCATTCGAGGACGGTGACAAGCGTATTGATTATATAAAAGGTATGTGGCAATACACCTACCAGACCATCCCTTCACTGTCATTCTCTTACACCTGGTACAACAACAAGTGGTCTAAGCTCTGGATGGAAGAGGGCCTCGGTAATCAGACAGGCGCCAAGACCGGTATCAACTATCCATACATCCGCTATGCAGACGTGCTCCTCATGTTTGCTGAGGCTGACAATGAGCTCAATGGTCCTAACGCTGACAATGTAGATGCTGTCAATCAGGTACGCCGCCGTGCATTCGGTGACGACTCGCACATGCTCACTGCACCTGCCAGCAAGGAGGATATGCTCGATGCTATCCTGGCAGAGCGTGCCAAGGAGTTTGCCGGTGAGAACATGCGATGGAAGGATCTCGTACGCAACAACAAGTACTCTGAGGAGATCTTCTGGACCTTCATGCGTTACTTTGACGTTGCCAACAATGCTGCCGGTACTTATGACGACCTCGTAGAGGAGCATGACGGCAAGCCAGGATTCTACTCTAAGGACATGCCACAGCGTATGTACTGGTGCTATATCAAGAATCCGGGAGATCTCAACTTCTATCCACAGACCAGTTCGGCTATCCCTGTCATCTACGCTATCGCCGTTAAGTCTCGTCCACGTGCAGTGCCACAGACATACATCGAGAGCCTTGGACTTAACTACACAGTAGTGTCACAGAAGGAGATCAACTCTGCTCTTACTGATGAGAAGAAGGAGTGGAACGAGGCAGTGCTCTCATGGGATAACGATGGCGTCATCAAGGGTGAGATACGCAACTCTCTCTTCGGATATATCCGCAGCGATGAGAATGATAAGATCTACATCATTGAAAACGGTACTCCTAAGGAGATCGACCCATATGCTGTAGATACAAAGAATCTTCCAGTAGTACGCTACCTCCTCCCTATCCCACGTGAGGCTATCACGCGTTCGGCTGGAGCTTACATCAACTACTACGGTTATTAATTTAACGACAACAAGATATATGAAAAAGATATTTCTTTATTCACTCATGCTTTTGGCATCTGGTGTCTTCTTCTCTTGCTCTGACAAGGATGATGTAGCAGGTGACATCAATCGCATGCAGATGACAATGTTCCGTAACAACGAGAACACTGGTGCTGGCGAGACAGACCCTTATCGCAGCCAGTGCATCAATATCAATACAGTGCAGCTCCGTTGGTACACCATAGCCAATGCATATGGCTACCACATCAAGTGGGCTGATCAGAATCTCGTGGCTAATGGCCAGGAGGCTTGGGAGCAGACTGAGGCAGACGGTCTCCTTATGGGTGACACCGTTATACTGGGCGAGAACTCTGACTTCCTCCAGCTGGAGCACCTGGCATATCAGAAGGATATCCGCTTTGCCATCCAGGTACTGGCACAGCCAGGCTCAGGTAAGCAGGATTCCAAGTGGTATGGATATGGCAACGGTCGTGAGTGGGCTGAGTGGTTCGGTATTAGCACAGGTCAGCGTTATGAGGTGCCACGTATCATCAAGAAGTCTGACGTGGATTTCCATAGCTTCCGCGTGCGTCTCAACCGCAGCATCGTCGATTATGATGCGGACCAGATTGCCAGTTTCAATCAGCACGGATTCACCAACGATGGTACAAACTTCCGCGTGGACTGGCTTCGCGTAGAGCCTTCTATGTCCAGCCCACATGCAGCAGTGCCACAGGAGTTCCGTCACTATGTACTGACCGACGAGGACTGGGAGCGCGGCTATGTTGACGTGACAGGTCTCGACATGAACTCTGTATATAACATCGACGTTATCCGTGATGACATCCCATGGGCCGTTGACCAGACATACAATTCTCTCTCGGCTCGTACTAAGGGTGTCGCTGGCGATCCTATCTATGTTAAGCATGAGGTGTCGGATACTACTATCATTGATGCTAACGGCAACACAGTATATTCTCCAGAGATATTCAAGAAGTACAATGCTATGCGTATCGATGCTATCATCGATTCATTCATGGTAGATAACTCTCTCGCTGAGAATCAGGTATTCTACCTTGAGGGTGGTAAGGCATACGTATGTACCACAAACCTTAACCTCTATAAGGGCTTCAAACTCGCTACTGATCCTAAGGATGTAGAGGCTGGTAAGAAGGCTATACTCTATCTCGGTGGCCTCTCACGTCCTGCTGGTAAGTGTGCATCGACCAACTTCATGTTCGGTCGTCAGCCTAACGCAGGTGAGAACTCTACCATACCTATCGACATCGATGTCATCGCATTTGAAGACCTCATCGTTGACTGTCCTCTGGCTGTAAGCTATGGCGAGAAGCAGGTTAACACAGAGGTAGCCGAAATCACAGGTAACTACTTCGCTAACATGTACTCTAATGGTATGGGTATCAATGTCAGCATGCTCCACCTGAAGGGTTGTGAGTTCCACGGACTCATCCGTGGCTTCATCCGTACCCAGGGCGGCAATGAGAAGATCTTCCACAATATCCTCATCGAGGACTGTGAGATGTTCGACCTTGGTCACTATGACAACAAGGGTGGTGGCTATAACTGGATCCACGGTCAGGGCAACCAGACTTCTTCCAATGTCTTTGAGAATGTAGTATTCAGAAACAATACATTCTACAATGCTCCTAAGGGCTCGCTCATCACCAACGGTAACGAGTCCCTCACATTCGATTCGGATATCCGTTACAACCTCACTGTTGAGAACAATACCTTCATCAACTTCCAGTCAGGTTCCGGCGCTTCTGCACTGATGGGATGCCGTTATGTGCCAGGTGGATCTAAGTTCACCTTCCATAACAATCTCTTCATGCTCGTACGCCGTGAGACAGATATCAACCGTCCTCTCAACTTCTGTGGTTCTGACCTCCGTGGTGCACAGGGTGGTGATGGTTCTAACCTCATACAGGTAGATATCTCAAACAACTACTCTACCAACGACAATATCACCTCTGGTACTGGTCAGGTATTCACCAAGGAACCATTCAACAGTAAGAAGTACGGTTTCCTCTCATACGCCGAACTTTCAGATGCTCAGATAGAGAACCTCAAGGTTATCGTTGACGACATCTCGGCTGCAGAGCTGATGGCACAGCCATTCCCACCATACGACTTCAACGAGAGTACTCAGTACAAGGCATACTCTTGTACATGTATTGATGGCAGCAAGCCAGGTGAGGGTATGGTTAACCTCTTCTACAACAATACCGACAAGGTACGCAGTTCTAAGATTTTCCAGCTCGGTATCGGTTCGTCTAAGTGGCGTCTCGGCATCGGTCGTAAATAAGGACATATAGATTAGTACAATTAATCAGGGTGCATCATTGGTCATACAGACCGGTGATGCACCCTCCTTTTTTTTGAGCTGCGGTTGAAAATAAAGGTTCTACAGGAAAGAGTGTGGGTGTTTAGTACGGAAGCCCCACACTCTTTATAGCCCCCCCTTCTTGTGTGTACTGTAAGATGTAGTTAATGACGCGTTATCTACGACTACCGTCATTTTGTCCATGTAATAATATCCAAAATGTTAAATGATATCTGATTTAGCATTATTTAACAAAAAAAATGCAAAGGAATGGAGATAATTTCTTAATTTTGCACAAATTTTTGTTTAATCAACAGAATACTATACCACAAATAATACATTACATATTTTATAGAGAGATCATAAGATAGTTATCCTTAAAGGCTAATTTTACAATAATTATACTAATCAAAAAAATCTAACTATGTCTGAAAAGATCAAAAACGTACGCTATGCGCTCGTTGCATTGTTGCTTTTCTTTTGTGCAGCAGTACAAGCGCAGACCGTTAGCGGTAACGTGAAGGATTCCAATGGTGACCCTATCATAGGTGCTACCGTGATGGAAGAAGGTACGAAGAACGGTACTGTGACCGACTTCGACGGTAACTTCACACTCAAATTGCAGAAATCAGGCAATCTGAACGTCTCATACATCGGTATGAAGTCGCAGACTGTCAAGACTGCAGGAAAGTCATCTTTCTCCATCGTCCTCGATGACGATAACACCACCCTCAACGACGTTGTCGTAGTAGGATACGGTACAATGAAGAAGAGCGACCTTACCGGTTCTATCGCATCTGTTGATACAGAGAAGCTCAATGCTAAGGGTGCTACCTCAGTAATGGCTAACATGCAGGGTGCTGTAGCAGGTGTTAACATTACCAAGTCAAGCGGTCTTGCTGGTGGCGGTTTCAATATCGAGGTTCGTGGTCAGTCAACCATGGGTTCCAACAATAACCCTCTCTATGTTGTTGACGGTGTTATCTGTGATGACATCGACTGGCTCAACCCACAGGATATTGAGAAGATCGACATCTTGAAGGATGCTTCTTCTACTGCTATCTATGGTTCACGTGCTACCAATGGTGTCGTTATCGTATCTACCAAGAGCGCTAAGGCTCAGGGTGGCAAGGCTACGAAGCCTACGATCTCATACGATGGTTATTACGGTATCACAAAGGCTGTTCGCATGCCTGAGTTCATGGATGGTTCACAGTTTGCTCAGTATCGTTTCTTTCGCTATCTAATCCCAGAGGCAGGAACATCGGGATATGCTGCTCAGAACAACTGGACTATCAACACAGGTTTCTATAAGACAGCCATGCTTACCCAGCTCAGCCATGATGCAGACGGCAAGGCATACGAAGATATCACAAAGTCTTACATCAATAACATTATCGCAAGCGGTCAGGAGACAGACTGGAAGTCGCTCGTGATGCGTAACACTGCAAGCCAGCAGAACCACTATCTCTCTGTATCTGGTAACAGCCAGAATGTGAACTACCACTTCGGTTTCGGTTATCAGAAGGAAGAGGGTACTTACAAGAAGGACGACATGGAACGCTTCAATATCAAGGGTACCATCGACTCTAAGATCAATGACTATGTAAGTGCAGGTGTAAGCTTCAATGGTGCTTATGCAGATCGTAACACTATCAACAGTTCGGCTATCTCTAAGGCATTCCGCCTTAACCCACTGATGAAGGCATACGATGAGAATGGCAACATCATAATGTATCCAGGTAAGACAGAGTCCCTCGGTACATCAGGCGACCAGTTCACCGGTACAGTAAACCCTCTCTATGACTTTGAGAACTCGGACTACAACACCAGAACATACCAGATTCTGGCTAACGCATACGTAGAACTCCGCCCAGGTCTCAAGGGCCTCTCGCTCAAGACCACATTCTCCCCTAACTATATCCGCACACGTGCAGGTGAGTACGAGGGCAGTGAGACATCTTCACGTAACTTCGGCGACAACCGTGCTTCTATCACAGGTTATGACAAGTTCTCTTGGACTTGGGATAATCAGGTCAACTACTCTTACTCTAACGATCAGCACTCTGTCAACGCTATGTACCTCTTCTCTACAAGCGCATTCAATCAGGAGAAGACTTTCCAGGAGGCATATGCAGTACCTGAAGGCACACTGTGGTACAACCTCGGACAGGCAGGCAGCACTACATACACTAACCAGTCTGACTACACAGAGTGGAGCATGATCTCTCACGCTTTCCGTGCTAACTACACATACCTCGGTCGCTATATGGTAACTGGTACTATCCGTTGGGATGGTTCTTCACGTTTCACCAAGAACAACCGTTGGGGTTCTTTCCCATCAATCGCATTCGCATGGCGTGTTACCGAGGAGCCTTGGATGAAGCAGATCGACTACCTCTCTAACCTCAAGCTCCGTGTATCTTATGGTGTTACAGGTAACAACTATACTGAGGGTAACAACTACCCAACTACTGTAGCTGCTACAGGTGGTTCATACTTCTATGGTTTCGCAGATGGTACAGGTAACGCTGTTTACTATCCAAGCGGTATCGTAAACGCAGCCCTCTCTTGGGAGAAGACTAAGGAATGGAACTTCGGTCTCGATTTCGGTTTCCTCAGAAATCGTATCAACGGTAGCGTTGACGTATATACCAAGACTTCTTCTGACCTTCTCATGAAGACACAGCTTCCATATGAGGCAGGTGGCGCACAGGTTACAGAGAACAACGGTCGTGTACGCAACTCAGGTGTTGAATTCTCTCTCAACGGCGTAATCATCCAGAACAAGGATTGGAACTGGACTGCAGGTATCACATTCGCTCACAACAAGAACCAGGTACTCGAGGTTAATGGTTCCAAGGATGATGATATCGCTAACAGCCGCTTCATCGGCAAGTCTATCTTCTCTCTCTACAACTATGAGTGGGATGGTATCGTAAGCGACAAGCACATCGGCCTCAATGCTGACCAGTATGCTCTCTATCAGCAGAAGGGTGGTACACTCGCACAGGGTGACGTCCTCTCACGTGACTACTACTATCAGATTTACGGATGGGGCGAAGGTATGCCTATCATCAGCGACCTCAACAATGACGGCGTTATCGACGCTGAGCACGATAAGAAGATCCTCGGCAAGGCTGATCCTACATGGACCGGTAGCTTCAACACCTCTGTCTCTTACAAGGAGTGGGACTTCAGCCTCTCTCTCTACACCAAGCAGGGCTATAAGGCATACGACGCTATGTATGGCGCATACATGGGTACATACGCTGACCGTGGTATGAGCGCCCTCGCTAAGGACTACTACATCCCAGCTGGTACACTCCTCTCTTGTGAGTTTGATGCAGACAACAATATGATCAACCCTGTTTATCAGCAGAACACTCAGTACGGCGAGTATCCTTTCCCTACCAACATGTCAACATGGGGTATCGGTACTTACTGGTCAGGTTCTAATGGTAAGTCAGGTGCTGACTACGCTGTAAGCACTAACAATATGGCTAATCTCAACAACAAGGGTGTTCCTTCACAGATTGTGAACGGTACATTCTGGAAGGTTCAGAACATCTCTCTTGGCTACACATTCAAGAAGCAGATGCTCGCTAAGACTCCTTTCAAGAGCGTACGCCTCTATGTTAACATCACCAACCCATTCGTATGGTCAACATCTGGCTATAAGGGATACGATCCAGAGCTTTGTACCTCAAGTCTGTCAAAGCAGGGACCAAGCACTGTTACATACCAGTTCGGTGCAAGTGTTAAGTTCTAATTCTTAAAAAGAGAAACGAAATGAAGATAAATAATTTAATTGCTATCCTTGCAATTGCAGGAACCTCAGCACTTACAAGCTGTAGCGATTTCCTGGAAGCAGAGAATAAGGCAAACGTGACATCGGATGTCTATTTCTCATCAGATCAGGGCTTCGAGAATCTCTGCTCTACTCCTTACTATAAGCTCCGCGCCCTTTACAGCGGCACACCTACTATGTTCTGTAGTGGTACTGACCTCTATGGTGAGGGTCGCAACAGTACTCCTGATGCTGCGCTGACATCATATAACTCTCTTAACTCAGACAATAAGAGTGTTGCTGATTTCTATAAGAAGTGCTATGACGGCATCCAGCAGGCAAACACCGTTATCTACTATGGTGAAGGCAATGCCAAGCGCGCCAAGCGTGTGGACGAGGCTAAGGTGCTCAAGTGCTTCTACTACTATCTGCTCTCACAGCATTTCGGTGGAGTGCCTATCAGCGACAAGTACATCCAGAACTCTTCAAAGAATTATCCTAAGTCTTCACAGGCAGAGGTATATAAGTACATCATCGACAACCTTAAGGCTGTAGAAGCTGCAAATGTACTTCCTGCTGATGACAACACAGGCCGCGTGTCTATGCGCTTCGTATATAACCTCCTTGCCAAGACTTGTCTTGCAGCAGGTTGGGATCTCGGAGTGACCGCAGGTGACGAAGGTCTTGCAGAGGGTCAGGCTGCTACAGTGTCTGACAAGACATATTTCGAAGAGGCTGCCCGCTATGCTGACCTCGCTATCGGTGGCAAGGAGCTTACCATGTCATTCTCTGACATGTGGGACGTAAAGAATGATAACAATAGCGACATCATGTTTGCTATTCAATACACACGTGGTATCTCAGGTCAGGATGAGTCAACTGACGGTAACAGTCAGTGTGCATCATTCTCTAACTACTACAATGACACCAACAACGATACTAAGTACACAGACAGCCAGTTCCCTGTAAGCGACAAGGCTATCTACCTCTTCGAGCCAGGCGACAAGCGTTACGAGGGTACATTCATGGTTACTATGTATGAGCATTACTATGGTTACTATGATGCTGCTCGTTTCAATGGCGACAAGAAGGTCTTCGGTTACTATCCTGCATGGTATGAGGATCTCAGCAAACTCTCTTCATATAATCAGCAGGGTGCAGAGTACGAGGCAGCGAAGGTTGCTTCTGTGTCTAATCCAAGCGTATTTATCAGTGTAGGTGTAAATAAGCGTACTGGTAAGATCACCTATACTTCTGGTGAACAGACCTCTGATGCTTCACGCAAGGCTACAGGTATGTCACCATGCTGCCGCAAGTTTGATGACTACACAGCTACACGTAATACCACAAAGGCTGTATCATTCCACAACATCGTCCTTGCACACCTCTCTGAGACTTACCTCATCGCTGCTGAAGCATATTATATGGCTGGCAACTCTACTGAGGCTCTCAAGCGTCTTAATGCAGTACGTAAGCGTTCAGGTGCTACCGAGCTCACTGACTGGACTTCATACGTTCGTCACTACTCTGATGGTACCAAGAATTCTTACAACTCGGGTTCAGGTATTGACAATGTTCCTAGCCTTTCGGGCAGTGCTCTCAATCCTGTAGATATCATCCTTGATGAGCGTGCTCGCGAGCTCTTCGGTGAGGGCTACCGCTGGATGGACCTCCGTCGTACAAAGCGTCTCATTGACTGTGCTGTGAAGTACAACACTCTCGTCAAGGATGCTTCTAACTTCAAGGGGCTTGACGGTAATAACAAGTGGTTCCGTCCACTGCCTACCGATGAGATGAAGCTCAATGACGCTCTCTCTGAGGCAGATCAGAACCCAGGATACTAATCAGTTCATAATACATAGTTCATAGTCCATAGTTCCTTTTCTGACTGTGGATTATGGACTATGGATTACGAAAACTCTTGATATTCAAAGAAAAAAAACTAAAATAATCCTAAATAATTTGGCGTTTTGCAAATTATTGAGTAATTTTGCATTCAGTAAAGAGTGTTTTATCTCATACATGTTGAAATGCCTATACCTACTTTGGGATAATTAGTATTAACATTAATAATTAATAAAAACTAAATTACTATTCTATGAAGAAAATCTCTACTCTTATCGCAGCTCTCGCTTTCGTAGGTGCTGCAAACGCACAGTCAACAGGTGTTGTTACTTTCAATACTCTCGTTTCTGAGGCTGCACTCGGTAACATCGAGATCGCTAACGACGGTTCTCTCACAGGTACTGTTGCTATCAGCGACGGTCTCAGCGCAAGCGCTCTCCAGACTACTTACAAGGATCTTACTGGTACATCCACAAAGTTCTACGCAGAAGGTGGCAAGGGTTACATCAAGTTCGCTCCTACAGCAGAATCTTCAATCAACTCTGGTACTGAAGGCGAGGCAGATTACTCTGCATACGTTGACTTCAAGGTAGAGGAGACCGATGTTAACAAGTCTTTCGGTGGCTTGACAATCGAGTTCGACGCTACCCGTCTTGGTACTGACGCTGTTCGTCTTAACGCTGAGGTAATCACAGAAGGTAACACTGCCGAGACAACAGGTAAGCTCCTTACTGCTGACGCTTGGCAGAACTATGCTGACGGTGAGTCATACGCTACATGGTCTAACTCAGAGACTGGTGCTTCTGGTTCATACGATTGCGGTTGGACTCCTATCCGTGAGGACCTCTCTAAGGGTACAAACAGTGCTCAGAAGACAAACCCAATGAGCCACGTTAAGATCGTTAACCCTAAGATGGCAGAGGAGGCATATCAGGCTACTCTCCGTATCTACGTTACAGGTATTGCTAGCAACAAGGCATTCCTCGTTGAGAACGTTAAGTTCACATTCGCTGCTGACGCTGCTGCTGTTGCTGGTGTAGCTGAGGTTAAGGAGCAGCCTGCTAAGGCTATCAAGACTGTTGGCGGCATCATCGTTAACGGTGTTAAGTACAACTACGGTGGTCAGATCGTAAAGTAAGTCATACAGCGTCTTCTGAGGGATACGTTCCCTGGATGACACGTTAAATGATAAATTCTTTTGGGTCGCTTGTATCTGTTATGATGCAAGCGACCCTTTTTTTGTGTCCGACATCAGTCGTTGTCAAATCGTAAATAAGAGTGGGGTATAGTATCAAAATGTGTCAAACAAGGAGCAATAATGATGCAGAGACTTGATTTTCTTTATATAAAATAATGCTATTTCAAATAATTTGCGTACCTTTGCATTGAAATTGATAGAGCTGCTATATGTAGCTTGATATGCCTGTGACAGGCATGGCAGAATGGGTGATGGTGTACAAAGCGCCATGCAGTCATTCTCTTACTAACTTTTTTTTATACACATAGAAATTGCTTGTTACCGCCTTTGCATGAGATATGTGAAGGCGGACTTTTTTAGTTAATCTGCCGCACCGCGGAGATTAAAACAAGAACCGTTGAAACGAAAAAGATTTACCAACCAAATAATAAACAACGATATGAAAAAAATAATCGCAGCCATGGCAATGGCCCTAGCCACCATCAGTGGCGTTCAGGCACAGCAGTTGCCATACCAGAACACACAGCTGTCAGCCGCAGAACGCGCTGCCGACCTGTGCTCGCGTCTAACCATCGAAGAGAAGGCACGCCTCATGCTTGATGTATCAGAGGCAGTGCCACGTTTCGGCATCCCTAAGTTCCAGTGGTGGAACGAGGCACTGCATGGTGTGGGCCGTAATGGCTTCACCACCGTGTTCCCTATCACCATGGCGATGGCTGCCACGTGGGATGATGGGCTGGTGTATCATGTCTTCGATGCCGTCAGTGACGAGGCACGCGTGAAGTACAACCAGGCTCGCCGCACGGGTGACATCAAACGCTATCAGGGACTGTCCTTCTGGACACCTAATATAAATATTTTCCGTGACCCACGATGGGGCAGGGGACAGGAGACATACGGCGAGGATCCTTACCTCACGGAGCGTATGGGCATTGCCGTTGTCAACGGACTGCAGGGCAATATGCAGTATGGCAGCAACGGATATATGAAGCTGCTCGCCTGCGCCAAGCACTATGCCGTGCACAGCGGACCGGAGTGGAACCGCCATACCTTTAACGTCGAGGACCTTCCTGAGCGTGACCTCTGGGAGACATACCTCCCGGCCTTCAAGGGACTCGTGCAGAAGGCAGGCGTGGCAGAGGTGATGTGTGCCTATCAGCGTATCGATGGCGAACCATGCTGCGGACAGACACGCTATCTGCAGCAGATACTGCGTGGCGAATGGGGATTCAATGGCATCGTGGTCTCTGACTGCGGCGCCATAAGGGATTTCCACCAGAAGGGACATCATGAGGTTACGAAGACATCTGAGGAGTCCGCTTCCAAGGCCGTGCTCGCCGGTACCGACAATAACTGCGGTTCGGTGTATAAGTCCATCCCTAAGGCAGTGAAGCAGGGACTCATCAAGGAGTCCGACATTGACGTCTCTCTCAAGAGACTCCTTGAGGCACGTTTCCGTCTCGGCGAACTAGACCCTGCCGACATCGTGCCATGGAACAAGATACCAGCGTCGGTACTCTGTTCGCAGAAACACAAGGACCTCGCGTATGAGGTGGCATCCAAGGCTATGGTGCTGCTGCAGAACGGCCGTCAGGGTGAGAAGCCGGTGCTGCCGCTCCCTAAGACGGGCATGAAGATCGTCGTCATGGGACCTAATGCCAATGACAGCGTCATGCAGTGGGGCAACTACAGCGGCTATCCTACACGCACGGTGACGTTCCTCCAGGGCATCACCGACAAACTGGCTGAGAGTGGACAGACCGTCAGGTATGTATCTGGTGCCGGACTGGTGAGCAATACCGTTGCCGTAAGCCATTTCCCAGAGATATTCGCAGAAGACGGTTCTCAGGGCATGACGGCTACGTACTGGAACAATCCAAAGATGGAGGGCGAACCGGTCGCTACACAGCGCTATACAGCACCTATACGCCTTAATAATGGTGGTAACACGGTCTTCGCACCGGGAGTGGAACTGGAAAACTTCTCTGCCTGCTACAAAGGCACCCTGCGTCCTGCTGTCGATGGTAAGGTGACCATAGGCATTGAGGCAGACGACGGTTTGCGTCTTATCGTCAATGGCGACACCTTGGTGGATAGGTTCAGCGCAGCCCACGGCGTGCAGAAGCGCAAGAACGAACTGAAGGTCAAGGCAGGCGAGGAGTATGCCATCCAGGTGGATTACCTCCAGACCTCTGGCATGGCACACATGCACTTTGATGTGTCACATCAGGAACAGCTGGACCAGCAGTCATTGCTTGCACAGCTTGGCGACTGTGATGCCGTGATCTTCTGTGGCGGTATATCGCCAAGTCTTGAGGGCGAGGAGATGAAGGTTGACTATAAAGGCTTCAAGGGAGGCGACCGCACCGACATAGAGTTGCCTGATGCACAGCGTGACATTCTCAAGGCTATCCATGATGCAGGCAAGAAGGTCATCTTCGTCAACTGCTCCGGTTCTGCCATGGCGCTCGTGCCTGAGACATCATCGTGCGATGCCATCCTCCAGGCATGGTATCCTGGTGAGCGTGGCGGCGAGGCACTTGCCGACATTCTCTTCGGTGACTGCAATCCTTCCGGCAAGCTCCCTATCACGTTCTATCGCAGTGTCAATGACCTGCCGGACTTCCTGGACTATACCATGACAGGCATCTCTGCCGATGGAAAGAGTCACGGACGCACCTATCGTTATTTCTCCGGCACACCGCTCTATCCTTTCGGCTACGGACTGTCATACACCACCTTCCAGAAGACTGCGAAGGTGAAGAAGGCAAAGGACTCATGCCTCGTCAGCGTTACGGTGAAGAATACCGGCAGTCGTGACGGCGACGAGACCGTCATGGTCTATCTCCGCAATCCGAAGGACGCCCAGGGACCTGTCAAGACTCTCCGTGCCTTCCAGCGTGTCAGCCTGAAGGCAGGCGAGACTAAGCAGGTCGATATCACCCTCACAGGAGACCAGCTGCTGTGGTGGGATGCCGCCAGCAACACCATGCGTCCGCTTGACAAGAAGGCCTACGAGGTTACCGTAGAGTAGTAGGAGTGTTTGTAAATAAAGACACGGAACACGCAGAAGATGAAAGCGAAAAGAACATTTCTGTGAGTTCTGTGTTTTCTGTTTATTAAACTGTCACTTCGCTATTACGCCGGAATTTTCCAATGCAGAATTGGAATTCCAATGGAAAATGTGCATCTTTGCATAAAATTACAAAGTGATTATGCTATGATTACAGCAGAAGGCACGAGTAGATGGAAAGGCAACAAAATCCTTTCACTATAGATAAAATGCTCATTCCGCACAAAAAAACTCCTTGGAAAATTTGGTCAATTCAAAAAAAATGTGTACCTTTGCACCGCAATTAAAAATTGTGCGGGCTTTTAGCTCAGTTGGTTAGAGCAACAGACTCATAATCTGGAGGTCCTAGGTTCAAGCCCTAGATGGCCCACACTAAAAATCAAGCAGTTAACGTAAAGTTGACTGCTTGATTTCGTTTTAGCGTGAAATTCACGTGAAATTCAAATTGAAAAACTTTGCGTTCGCAGAGAAAATGCAATCCTCAGAAACACAAGGCAAACTCTTACGAACACACTTTGCGAACACCGACATCACTTTTTTCTTCATTTTTTATTGATTTCGGTAGGAGTTTTACAAGAAGTTGTATTCTTTCTTGTACCTCTCCAGACGCTCAAAGTCCTTCTCCGTAGGATTTGGGATGCGAGATATATCCATATTGCTCTCCAAATCGTTCATCTTGACCTTATGGGCAAGGGGATTCTTCGAACATCCTTAGATTCGCATCTTGTTGCTCACGGATGCGGTCAAACATATCATACATTTCCTTTGGGAAGTCCATATTTTACACTTATCAGTAAATTCTATATTCGCGTGTCTCAATCAACAATTTCCCAATAACCTCCACGGTCTCCACCATGACGAATGATGACACCTTCAGCTTTTAATCTATTGATATGCTTCTGTACCGCACTTGAAGAGATACCGACGACCTGAACTAGGACTTTTCTTGTTATGTTTGGATTGTCCTTAATGAGTTGGAGAATAGTATCTATGGTCTTTTTCTCATTTTTCTGACCACCTTTCTGACCACCTTTCTGACCACCTTTCTGACCACCTTGTTCATTATTCTCTTCAGCATCATTCGCATCACTTACATACACACCTTCTATGCCAACCACATTGAACTTAGGTAGCGTCAGAACAAAGCTGTCCCATGGGGTTGAGAATGCAGGATCAATGCCTTCCTTATAGCCTTCATGTTCTTTGTAGGCAGAGATAATCTTCTTGAATCCTGAACCTCTGCGCTCCATATACTTCAAGCGATTGAACACATCTGCCAATACAGGGTTCCTTCTGCGAGAAGCCATGTTCATCACGTCCATATCCTTGATAGAACCGCCATCCATGAGACCACCTGGCGAGAATATCTCAAGTCGGTCGTCATACATATCAATATGCACTTCACTACCGAGCTCCAAATAGTTGCGATGAATAAGGGCGTTTACCAAACCTTCTTCCACAGCACGTTCAGGGTATTCTGGGTATTCAAGACGATTGTCTGGAGTTTTGCACCAAGCCTTCTTGGTGTTTCGACGAACGAAGTCAAGACCTGCTTGAAGAAGTGTCACCAAACTTCCGCTATATTCTTCATCGTCCAAGGCATCCATCACACCATTCGCCTTGTCCTTTCCGTTCCATCTTGTGCAAAAGAGACGTGAATGGCGAACTGGTGAATAGTCTGCAAAAAGAGCACCTGCATTGGTTAGTTCGCCATTCTCATTGATAATGCCGAATGATTCAAAGTCGCTATCCTCAAACGAGCGGTTGGTTCGCTTGAAGTAAGTGGCACGCAACACTGTGAATGCCATATCCTCAAACTTCCAACGAGACACCAGACTGTCATACGACATATTGCTACCTTTCAGCACCAATTCCTTGTGCTTCGACATGCTTGCCACTACGCTCTCGTTGCCTACACGCACGAAAGCTTGCATCTGACCATCCCCTATATAATAATATGGTGTCTGCATCCCCGGCTTCACGTCCAGCACAATGAACTCCTTTCCATCAGCTTGCGCAAATGAAAGTTTAAAGTCCGGTATGGGGTCAAGATGCGTTTTGATAGCCTCGCTAATCTTCTCTGCATCACCTTTGGCATCATCAAGTCCTACCAGCGTGTCATCATCAGCAATGCCCCAAACCAGCATGCCACCCATACCATTGGCAAAGGCGCTTACACTCTTGCACCAGCTCTTCGGTTTCTTCGCCTCCAGAGCCTGTTTCTTGTCGTATTCTGTTGCTTCGCCTATCAGTTGGCGTATATCGAGTTGTTCCATATATCTTTAATTTAATTATTCTACAGCGAATTTTTTAACAAAGGAATTATTAAGCCAAAATTGAGAACATTCTTCACTTAATACATTTCCTTCATCAAGTTTTTTTGCAATAGAGCGCAGGTAATTAAATGCAAATCTCAAGTCTAAAGATTGCCAGGAACTAGAGTCTAAATATGTAGATAAGACCTTGTTTAATTTCTTTGCATATCCAGCTTGTAGCATTTCTACACTTTTACTATCCATTATAAATTTAATACATCGCAGATTGCGAGTAAGTGCAATTGGGCGTTTCATTATTGCTCTGTCTATTAAAAAGTCCAAATCATGCTTACAATATTCTACACCTCTTACTTGTACGCTTTCGTAGATATTGCCAAACGCATAATTAACATCTGCAGATTGGTCAGACATCATAAAATCGATATTATCCTCATAATGTGTTCTATCTGCTAGCAGTCGTTCTACATCATCACGAACTGTTGCTAACGAAGACTTTCGAACAGCGTCTAAACCATCAATATATTTAAGCATGTCTGACAAATATCTAACTTGGGTAGCCTTCATAAATGAATCCTCATGTAACGTCTCGTGAACCCTATCATAGGCAGTGACGTTTTTTATTAGATTCTGTTTAATCAACTCAAATTGTTCATCATTCCATGACACCTTATTATTCAGAAGATTAAATCTTATGTAATGAGGCTCTGACCATCCAAATTCATTGCCACTCAACACTCCACAATGCCAAATATCCATCGAAAGATAACGTTGTTTTACGATTTCTAATGCATTGAGATTATCACATGTAAGATTTGTCAATTGATATAAAGCCACTCTATCTTTCGGAATATCATCAACATTAGCATCAAGAACAACTTGTACCAAATCATTTCTGATTCCTTCAGGAAGTATATTTGCCTTATGGAATGTATCTAACAAATCCAATGTATCAGGACTAAGGTAATTTTCAAAATGCAAATCAACATCATTTAAACAGGAAGCAGATAATCTATCAACCATTAGGTTGTTGACTATTATATCAGAAACCACGCTTTCATTTTCATGTAATAGTCTAAGCAACTTTAGAAGAATCACCTTAATGCTATCTGACCTTTTAATGCTTCCAACTGCGAACTTTACATTATACAGCAGTTCATCATTTTTGCTTTTTATGTTTTTGCAGAATTCGTTGAATACGGTTTCCTGAAATCTTTCAAACCATAGATCTTCATTTACAGCAACAAACATTGCTGCTGTTATATTGAGAATACCATTCTTAAAAGATGGGGGCGTATCTGGATTGTTTATTGCTGCTAAAGATTTAAGCAGAATATCTTGTACAAAATCCTGCAATCCCTCATTGTATGCGAAATCTTCTCCTATTCTTCGTAAAACATCCTTGTCATCGTATTGAATAGAATAGAAGAAGCAAGGGTATGGAAAGTGCTCGTAAAGATTTGTAAACACTTTGTACCATGACGCAATTTCAAACATATAAGTCCCTGGCAAATTAAGATATATGCCAGAGTCTATTATAAATTGTAGTATTCGCAAGCTCTTACAGTAATCCCCATTATTATCTCCAAAATGGTGAGTACTACCAATCCAGTTTCTTCTTTTAGGCTTTTCTTCTTTACCACGCAGAGAGGACATCATACTATTTAACAAGTCTCCTTGACCATCTATTCCATATCTCCAGAACTCCTCTGTCGAATATGGTCTAGGCCATTGTCGAGATATGAAATTCGCAAGAATGACCTCAAACAGTTTTTCTGTTGGATTAGTTTCCTCCTCAATAGTTTTTTTCAACAAAGTAATAGCGTCTGTTTGCAAATCAGGATATACCGCCATTCGCATAACCTTAGATTGAATCCAAGCGTCTTTCGCGTCCCAGTTTACAATGACATCTCTTGCATTAGAAAAATCAAGATGGAACAGACAACGTTGTATTTGCTCATATTTTGATGCATCATCTATAATTTCTATTGATTCTTCCTTACCGCGAAGAGTTTGTTCTCGTTCTTTTAATTGTATCCACAGAGTAAGTTTGTTAAGTTCGTCATCATCCTCATGATAATTGTTATAGTAGCTAGGAATTTGACCGATGTCAGAAACGGCCAGAGCAAAGAGTTTGGCTTTCTCTTCTGTCAAAGGTTCTTTTGTCATCAAATGATTAATGACATGTTCCTGAGGGAAAATCACTTTGGGGAATCTTATACCACCTCGAATTTCTACAATTCTATTAATATCAGGAGTTGCAAAGTTGTCTTTATACAATTTGTTAATTATAGATTCCCATTCTCGACGATAGTCATAAACTAAGCATTTTGCATCAACTATTGGAAGATCGTTGCCGGATGAGAAGGTTTCTTCATTACCCTTGTTTAGATAATTGAACAATGCCTCCAATAAATCTTTAGGATCGTGGGACGAGTCTGAAATACCCAAAATATCCAAAGTTTTGTTGTCCAGCAAGTTTATACGCTTAATGTAATTGTTTCTACAAAACCTTTCGTAATAATCTTCGGAACGATTAGAGGATATATCTATGAGGAAAAATTTGGAGTCTTTTCTATTGTTAGATCCCAAAATTTGTTTGAGCCATTCAATACATTCTCTAAAATTTGGATCAGTACCCGAGAAACCTATCAAACAGATTTGATTTTGCAGCATTTCTGTACGCAAAATATTTGCAAATGCCACATGTTTTTTCTCATAGGTACTATAGTCTTCTTTTGTGATTATATAACGCTCATCGTGACCGTCAAAACCACTCGCGTCAGTAGAGTTATCTAAACTACCGTGAATCTTAACAATCTTTCTATTGCTACCTATATTAGTCAATTGGTTTCCTTCCTTCACTACAGCAATGTCAAAATTTGATTGCTGAATAGCAAGTTCAAGAAGATTATCGTAATTAGTGGTAAAAATACTTTTGAATCTATTACAATTTAAAAGCAAATTATGAAGACTCAAACAATGTTCAGGAAGCTTTCCTGTCTCTTCTCCATCTATATAGAAAGAAACAGTTCTATCTTCATTAATCATAGCATACGGTATATGCTTCTCAATGTATGAATCTATTGCTTCATGCATATTGTTGCATCTATGTACATAGCGAGATGCAACCTCTAATGCTCCGATTTCTTTAATTTTGTCATTAATATATTTATTTCTAAATTCCTCTTTGTTTACGATGTCATCTTTCTCTTTGCTTTTGTACTCTTGGTAAGCTTTTTCCAAAGTAGTATTTTCTATATCCCAAATTAAATCAGAAAGTAAGATGTTCCAATTAGAATAGAGTATATTTGAGACGTTCATAGAAAAGCCTGCGCCTACCAAAACGGAGGCGAAACCTTGGTCATAAGCTTGTTTGAGTTCTTCTATAGCAGATAATCTTATATATTCTTTTGGAGGATTGTTCATATACAATCAATAAGTGCAAACAAATGTTGTATAACTAGAATGCGAAGAACTTGTCTTCCATCTTCTTTTTGAGGTTGAACTTCTTGGTGGAATCAAGGGCGCGCTCTATGCAGATAAACTTGGTGTCGGTATGTTCCATGAAGTAATCCACGGTTGCATCTTCCAGTTTGTTATCCACACAGATGTAGGCGGTCTTGATGCCATCTGTTGCAAGATAGACATTGTTGGTAGTGAAGGTTGCTTGTTTCTCCAACTTATAGGTCAGCATGAAGCCTCTCTGAATAAGAATTTCTGTTATCAACTCATCGTCATTGAAAGCAAATGACAACTGTTTCTCCTTCTCTGCAATATACTGATTGAAGAGTTCAAGATTCTCTTCTTCATTCTTTGTTGGATCGGGAGCGAAATCAACACGTGGGAAGGAAGATTTGCTGAGTGTGAAAACCTTGAAGCCTAACTGATTCAATTGTTGCTGATCTTCAGGAGTTATGAGCTTGCCCTCGAAAGACTTCTGAATCTTTTTTGTAACAGCTTTGTTGCGAGCAATGGTTATCTCACTGATAGTCTTGTAACCAGCGCGTCTTGCATTACTATTTTCATCTGTCTGTTGCGGAACTTGAACAAGGATATACTTACGACTACCCCCATCTTTCATATTCTGGTTTATGACTGCATGACCAGTAGTGCCTGATCCTGCAAAGAAATCTAGCACAATACAATCCTTTTCTGCTACATGTTCTAATACTCTTTGTATAAGTAAAGACGGTTTAGGAAATTCAAATACTTTTGCATTAAGAAGTGAAAACAATTCTGCTGTTCCATCATCTGTATTACCAGCATATTCGTGTTCCCACAAATTAGTTGGGGTCAATCCTCTAGCTTCTGAAAGAAACATCTTAACAGATGGAACCTTGGAAGTACCATCTGCACCCCAATATAATCTATTGTCAGCGAGTAACTCTTGATAAACTTCCTGCGAACGTCTCCAAGCATTAGTTGTTGGATTTGTGACTTCGCCAGTATTAGGATTCGTTATAGGATAACACAGATTGGGTCTTGCTTCTGGAGAAGCGGGATTCAAGAACGAAGCCCCTTTCCAATCTCCTCTTGGATCATTATCCGGATTTGAATAACGACCATCTGCTTCTTCTGTTCGCGGAAGAAGACTAACTTGGAATTCATCGCTTTTTGCATATACTAAGATATGCTCTACGACAGTTGTAAAATCTATGGTGTTATTACTACGTGTGTATCTTTTTTGCCACGAAATATCCACCTTGAAATTTTCTTCTCCGAAAATCTCATCACAAAGTTTTCTAAGATGATGTATCTCATGGTCATCCATCGAAATAAAGATTACGCCTTCTGGTTTGAGAAGAGTACGTGCAACTAGCAATCGGCTATACATATTGTCTAACCAATTACTATGGAAACGTCCACTTGCATCCGAATTTGTATCAAGAACGACACCATCTTCTGATTGCTCTGTTCTTTCCCAATACGCTTGCTTGTTTTCAGAGAAATCATCATTATACAAGAAATCCTCTCCAGTATTATATGGAGGATCGATATAGATACACTTTACCTGGTTACGATAGCTTGAAGTAAGAATTTTAAGCACTTCAAGATTCTCGCCTTCGATGATGATGTTCTCTGTTTTATCAGCATTAACACTACGAGATTCATCATAATGGAGTGTGGCACGAGTAGGAGTGAAAGCATTACGTTTTGCCTTCGACTTGCCAAACCAACGGAATTCGTAACGCTCTGTCTCATCCACACTGTCAGGATTGACGGCTTTCTTCACTTCGTTTACATCAAGATGCCCTTCCTGAGTGAACCAATCAGGAAAGAGCTGACGCAATGTTTCAAGACGCTCCGCATTGAGGTCGGGCGATATGGTTATATGATCTTTATACGTTTCCATTGTTTTCGCTATTTATAGTGTCATTGGCTTTCGCCTTGAATGAATTATATTCTTTGATTGGTGCTTTGTAGTAAGCTTCGATGCCGAGTGAACGGAAATGCTTGACAGCAAA
>JAZLIN010000057.1:0-12251 GCA_045617365.1 Prevotella sp.
AAGCCGAGAGGCTGAGATGGAACGCACACTCGCCGGTCTCGGTTTCCTACGCAGCGACCTTGACAGACCAACATCGGAATTCTCCGGAGGATGGCGCATGCGAATAGAACTGGCCAAACTACTACTGCGACATCATGATGTAATCCTGCTTGACGAGCCTACCAACCATCTAGACATCGAATCCATACAGTGGTTGGAACAGTTCCTTGCTCAGAGTTCTCAGGCTGTGGTGCTCGTCTCGCACGACCGCGCATTTATAAATAATGTGACTAACCGCACTTTGGAGATATCATGCTCACACGTCATTGACTACAAAGTAAAATATGATGAGTACGTAGTACTAAGAAAGGAACGACGCGAACAACAACTGCGTGCATATGAGAACCAACAGAAGGAAATCGCTGATACCAAGGCTTTCATAGAAAGATTCAGATACCAGGCAACCAAGGCTGTACAGGTACAACAGCGCATACGCCAACTGGAGAAGATTGTCCCTATCGAGATTGACGAGGTTGACACATCGTCCCTCCGCCTGAAATTCCCACCATGCCTACGCTCAGGCGACTACCCTGTCATCTGCGACTCTGTTGCAAAAAGTTATGGAGACCACAATGTATTTCACAATGTGGACCTCATCATAAAAAGAGGCGAAAAGGTGGCTTTTGTCGGTAAGAACGGCGAAGGAAAGTCAACTCTCGTAAAATGTATCCTGAACGAGATTGAACATGACGGCGAACTCAAGATTGGTCACAACATACAGATAGGTTACTTTGCCCAGAATCAGGCACAGTTGCTTGACGAAAGCCTTACCGTATTTCAGACAATCGACAATGTGGCACGAGGAGATATCCGCCTACGTATCAACGATATACTCGGTGCCTTCATGTTCGGTGGCGAGGCTTCTGAAAAATACGTAAAAGTATTAAGTGGCGGCGAGCGTTCACGACTGGCAATGATACGCCTGCTGCTCGAGCCTGTAAACCTTCTGATTCTCGATGAGCCTACCAACCATCTTGACATGATGTCGAAGGATGTACTGAAAGAAGCCATCCGTGCATTTGACGGTACGGTGATTGTTGTTTCACACGACCGCGAATTTCTTGACGGTCTGGTGGATAAGGTTTTCGAGTTTGGCGGAGGCATTGTCAAAGAGCATCTGGGAGGTATATACGACTACCTGAGAAATAAGGAAATCAGCCTTGCTGAGGCTGAGAAGACAAATAACCTGATGGCAATGACATCAGACAAGAAGGCTGCTAATGACAATGCTGCTAACAAGTCACAAAATGCCAACGAGCCCTCCCCTGCCAATGACGGTGCTTTGTCCTACGAACAACGTAAGCAGGAACAAAAGAGACTAAACAAACTCAACAAGCAAAGGAAGTCTCTTGAGGAACAGATCGAGAAACTGGAGAATAGAAAAGCTGAGCTGGATGACCTGCTCATGAAACCGGAAAATGCTGCCAATATGCAAATGGTCAATGAATACACGGAACTCCAGGAAAAACTAACGGACCTCGAAGAACAGTATTTTTCACTTGAGTAACACACTACGAATATTTTAAAAACAACATAGAAGAAATGCCACTTAGATTACCAGATAAATTACCCGCTATAAAACTTCTCGAAGACGAGAACATCTTTGTTATCGATGAGACTAGAGGTCACTCACAGGACATCCGCCCACTACAGGTCGTGGTACTCAACCTCATGCCTCTAAAGATCACAACAGAGACAGATCTCATACGCCTTCTGTCAAACACTCCACTGCAGATAGACGTAACTTTCATGAAACTGAAGTCGCATACGTCAAAGAATACACCCATAGAACACATGAAACAGTTCTATATAGCCTTCGATGAGCTGCGAAACAGAAAGTTTGACGGAATGATAATCACCGGTGCACCAGTAGAGGATATGACTTTTGAAGAAGTGAACTACTGGGAGGAAATCAAGGATATATTTGACTGGGCACGCACTCACGTCACCTCTACAATGTACATTTGCTGGGCTGCTCAGGCTGCTCTGTATCATTTCCATGGCATTAACAAGCAGATTCTACCAAAGAAAGTGTTCGGCATTTTCCCCCAGAAGATTAATCCAGACTTTGAGAACATCCCTCTCTTCAGAGGCTTCGACAACACATTCAACATGCCACACTCAAGGCATACGCGAAACATACCTGAGGAAATCATGAAATGCCATGACTTCCAGATTTTGACATCTTCTCCCGAAACAGGGCCTTCGATTATCTTAGCGCGCGACGGTAGAGAGATATACATAACAGGACACATGGAGTATAATCCTGACACACTGGATACGGAATACAAGAGAGATCTTGGCAAACGTGATGACGTGGATATGCCTGCCAACTATTACTACGATGATGATCCTGGGAAAGGACCGATGGTGACATGGAGAGCTCATGCCAATCTCTTATATCATAACTGGATAAATTACTACATTTACCAGAAGACTCCTTATGATCTCAACAAGATTTGCTAGGCAAAGAGAGGCTTGACCATAGATATTTTTCATCGGAACAAATACTCGCAAAATTATCATATATCAATCTTTTCTGGAATTTATTCATAATAGACACATTTTCTTTCTGAAAGATTTGGTCGTTTGACAAAAAATCACTAACTTTGCATCGCTTTTAAGAACAAGAGTATGCACCCTTAGCTCAGTTGGTAGAGCAACTGACTCTTAATCAGTGGGTCCAGGGTTCGAATCCCTGAGGGTGTACTTCTTGAGACTTAACAGGCAAAGCAACAGTAATGCTGCACCCTTAGCTCAGTTGGTAGAGCAACTGACTCTTAATCAGTGGGTCCAGGGTTCGAATCCCTGAGGGTGTACAAAAAAAAAGCGAATGAAGAAATTCATTCGCTTTTTTGATTTTCAATAAAAGAATCCATCCAAAAACTTTGCCATATTAAAAAATTATATAACTTTGAAGCAAAATAAACTCTACATATTTTTTTTTGCAATGAATACATCTCTCAGATATATCACCCTGACCATAGTCATCTGCATATTCTGCATAGCTCGCGCCGTGACTACGCCTGATATGGTAAATAACCCTAAGACGAGCAACAGAGAATGCAACATAGCCAACCCGGACTTAATATTGTCACTTTCCGAATGTGATTCTCTCCAAACAATATGCAATACAGCCTACTCTACCGCAGGCGTAGAGATGTGCATTGTCGCTATCGATGATATAGGCGATGAAACTACCGCCTTCGATTTCGCCATAGAGTTATTCAACAAATGGGGAGTCGGCAGCAAGGAAAGTAATACCGGCGTACTGCTACTCATCGTAAAAAAGCAACGAGATATACAAATCATTACCGGTGGAGGAATAGAAGGAGTCTTACCTGATGCAAGATGCGGAAGAATACTTGATGACGCTATCAATACCATAAAGAGCAAAGGGGGCAACGCATACGGAGCAGGACTGATCACCGCCGGCAACGAAATCCTTAGATACATCAGCACTGACAGTGCAAGGAAAGAACTCCTGTCAGAAAAGGAGCCAACGGATGACATGCAAGGTTTGCCATGGTTACTAGGGGGACTTTGCCTGGCAGGTGCAGGCATTGGAGCAACATTATACAACAGCAAAAGGATTTGCAAGAAATGTCACAAAAGAGGCATGAAGCTTATTTCTGTCAATGACACCATAAAGGCTACCCCTGAACACCCTGGAGAAAGAATCATTACATTCCAATGTACAAAATGCGGAGAAACGGAAAGGATATTCGTACAAGTACCATACAAAAATGATGAACACAATGATAACAACAGAGGAGGAGGCAGTTCGATAGGCAACATATTTGGACCCTTCATAGGTATAAATATCGCATCAAGAGTTGGCAGAGGTATCATCGGCGGTGCATTTGGAGGAGGAAATTCCTTCGGAGGTGGTGCAGGAAAGAAATTCTAATCAGAAATACAAAATAAAACCATATAACAAACAACAACAAGAAACATATAAAGAAATGAAAAAATCGAACATCATTATCATTGCTGTCATTGCAGTTATCGCCCTTTGGATGTACAGCAGCTACAACGGTCTGGTGACAGCAGAAGAGAGCGTAGAAGAGTCATGGAGCGAAGTCAGCACACAGTATCAGCGTCGTCTTGACCTCATACCAAAGCTTGCAAAGATTGTTGCAGGTTATGCAAAGCACGAGAAAGAGGCACTGGAGGCAGTAGTCAACGCACGCAGCAAGGCTACACAGATAACCATAGACCCAAGCAACTGCACCCCTGAGCAGCTCGCTTCTTTCCAGAAGGCACAGGGAGAAATCAGCAGTGCACTCAGCAGACTCATGGCAATACAGGAGAATTACCCTGAACTAAAAGCTAATAAGGGTTTTGAAGACATGCAAGTCCAGTTGGAGGGCACTGAGAATCGTATTTCCGTGGCACGTAACAATTTCAACAAGACTGCACAGGAGTTCAACACCAAGATTCGCAAATTCCCTACTAACATCCTCGCTTCTCTATTCGGATTCGAAAAGAAGAACTACTTCGCAGCAGAAGCCGGAGCAGAGAAAGCGCCAGACTTTGAATTCTAAGAAATAGCTTATTGTTGTCCGGTATAAAAAGACATATCTAAAACGGGGGCTGATTCCTTTACGGAGTCAGCCCTTCGATTTATAATTATTGTTTACCGGACACCAATAATAAAATAAGTCGAAACACTCTCATGTTCCGACTTACTTGATTTATTATGATTTAGCAATGTTACTTAACCAATCCCTTCTCAAGATATTCTGCGAGGTTTGTACGCATAACACTTGCCACATGATCGGCTGCGACCTTCTCCATGTCATGCTTAACCATAATCTGAACAAGCTGTTCGAAAGTAGTAGTCTGTGGATTCCATCCCAGTTCCTTCTTCGCCTTTGTAGGATCACCCCAAAGGTTCACGACGTCTGTTGGACGATAGAAATCAGGTGAAACCTCTACAAGAGTCTTACCTACAAGATTCTCCGGACCTGCTACGCAGACACCCTTCTCATCCATATCCTTACCTTCAAACTTCAGTTCGATGCCTGCAGCTTTAAACGCCGCATAGGTAAACTCGCGAACAGAGTGCTGTACACCTGTAGCAATCACAAAGTCTTCAGGTTTGTCATGCTGGAGAATAAGCCACATACACTCTACATAATCCTTAGCATAACCCCAGTCACGGAGCGAATCAAGGTTTCCGAGGAAGAGCTTATCCTGCTTTCCCTGAGCGATACGTGCAGCAGCAAGAGTAATCTTTCTTGTTACAAATGTCTCACCACGGCGCTCCGACTCATGATTGAAGAGTATACCAGAGCAACAGAACATATCGTATGCCTCACGATACTCCTTGATAATCCAGAATCCATAAAGTTTAGCAACAGCATATGGAGAATATGGATGGAATGGAGTATTCTCATTCTGAGGTACTTCCTCCACCTTACCATATAGTTCTGATGTAGAAGCCTGATAAATCTTACATGTCTTCTCCAGATGATTAGTACGTACAGCCTCAAGCACACGAAGCACACCTACAGCATCTACATCAGCAGTAAACTCAGGAGCATCGAAGCTGACCTGTACATGTGACTGTGCTGCAAGGTTATAGATTTCTGTAGGCTGTACCTGTCCCACCAACTTTACAAGAGACATAGAGTCACTCATGTCTGCATAGTGCAGATGAAAATTAGGAGTACCCTCAAGATGAGCGATACGCTCACGGTAATCCACAGAAGAACGACGTATGATACCGTGCACCTCATATCCCTTCGCTAGAAGAAATTCAGAGAGATAAGAGCCATCCTGGCCAGTTACGCCTGTGATAAGTGCAATGTTTTTATTTTCTGCCATATTATTATATAGTATTATGTTTTCTTTTTATATTATGCCAAAGATTCCTTGTACCAATCAAAGAGTTTCTGCACACCATCCTCAATCTCCACCTTATGAGCCCATCCCAATGAATGTAACTTATCCACGGAAATCAACTTACGCATTGTGCCATCAGGCTTAGTAGAGTCAAACGCGACCTCTCCCTCAAAACCTACTGCCTTGACTACCAATTCAGAGAGCTCACGGATGGTCAGTTCTTTACCTGTACCCACGTTAATGTGACAGTTGCGAATCTCTCCCAATGAAGGGATAGCGCCACCTCTACCAGCAGAATGGTTACGGTCCACGGCACCATCGACACTTGCGCCATAATGCACGCTGGAGTATTTCTCTATGCCTATAATATCCTTAAAATCAACATTGAGCAAGCAGTGAACAGAAGCATCTGCCATATCCTCTGACCAAAGGAACTCACGCAGCGGAGTACCTGTACCCCAAAGTGTCACCTTATTGTTCTCTATTCCGTATTTAGCCAGCACACGCTCTATTTCATCATGCGAAGCCGAACCATTCACACCCTCCACCGGACGTTTATCCATATCATTGGCAATAGCCTTCCAGTCTCCGTCATGTATCAACTTTGCGAGATATACCTTACGCATCATGGCAGGCATGACATGAGAGTTTTCTAGATGGAAATTATCATTCGGTCCATAAAGGTTTGTAGGCATCACCGCAATATAATTGGTACCATACTGCAAGTTATACGACTCACACATCTTCAGTCCGGCAATCTTGGCTATGGCATATTCTTCATTGGTATATTCCAACGGAGATGTCAGAAGGCAATCTTCTGACATAGGCTGCGGAGCATTCTTTGGGTATATACACGTAGAACCTAGGAAGAGCAGTTTCTGTACACCATGTGCGTATGCCTCTCCTATGACATTACACTGTATCTTCATGTTCATCATCATAAAGTCTGCACGATACAGCGAATTAGCCATTATACCTCCCACAAATGCAGCGGCGAGGACAACAGCATCAGGACGTTCCTCATCAAAGAATTTGCGTACAGCTATTTGATCAGTCAAATCCAATTCGCTATGTGTGCGACCTACAAGATTCTCATATCCACGAGCCTTAAGATTATTCCAAATAGCTGATCCTACAAGTCCTCTGTGACCAGCCACATAGATCTTACAACTTTTATCCAACATACTAACTTTTCTAGTTTTATTTATCTGTTGTACACTAATATATTGCAAAATTACAAAAATAAAACGAAATTAGCAACTATTTACATAAATAATGAATGTTTTTTATAAAAAATGCAATCTTTTAGATACAATTTAATAAGAATCATGCGTTAATATAGTATCAACAAATTAATTATGAAACAAACATCTCGACACATATTATCTATTCTCTGCCTAGCGCTGTTCCCTTTTGCGCAAACCGTAGCCTACGAGGCACCAGAATTCAATATTTACTTTGACTGCACTGACACAGACGAAGCAGAACAACAGGGAATACTAACATTCGAAGGTTCTGCCCCTATCAAAGCTACGTTTCACTATGAAGTGGGAAACGCAGAAGGATGGGATATCTACCATGAATGGAGAGTGTGCCACGAATCAGAAAACCTCGACAAGCCGTACCTTGTAAGACGAGAGGAATCACCTGAGATAACATTCACCAGCGCCGTACTGGACTCCATTGGCTTTTACGCTGTCTGCACCAGAAACGACGAGGGAGTCAATGATACTGTCATATATTGGCGCAACTACTGGACCAAGGAGCAATATCTTACCATCAAGGCAAGCACAAGCGAATTAACATTCCCTAATGCATTTTCCCCAAACAACGATGGCGCCAATGACACCTACAAGCCTAAGACATATAAATCAATCATAGATTTTCATGCCATAATATATAATAGGTGGGGGCATAAGGTCTATGAATGGACCGATGTCAGATCTGATGGTTGGGACGGTACCATCAATGGCCATGATGCCAAACAAGGCGTATATTTCATTCTATGCAAGGCAAAGGGGGCAGATGGCAGGAAATTTGAGATAAGAAAAGATGTCAATCTATTAAGGACAAACGACGGAGAGGCATCAGGAAACAGCTCATCTAGCGAATAACACCATCAAACAGCCAAGAGCAACAACTTCTTTGCCTGATTACACTCAGTTAACAACATAAACAACCAGCCCAATCAAGCAAACCATACTGACTTAACCAATCTTTCTTGTTTTTTTTTGACAAAATTGTTTGCGTATATCGTAACTTTTTATTAATTTTGCGCCTAATTATAATTATACACATAAAAAACATAAAATGGATTGGTTATTTAATCTTTTCACAAACAGTGAGAGCATGGCGCATATTGCCCTTCTCTATGCTATCGTCATTTCCGTTGGCGTATATCTGGGGAAACTCAAGATTGGTGGCATTTCACTGGGTGTGACATTCGTATTGTTTGCAGGAATTGTGGCCGGTCATTTCGGTTTCACAGCTCCTACACCAACTCTTACATTTGTTCAGGATTTCGGTCTGATACTGTTTGTCTTCATGATAGGACTACAGGTAGGCCCAGGTTTTTTCTCAAGTTTCAAGGAAGGTGGCGTAACACTCAACATCCTTGCGACCTCTCTCATCTTGCTCAACATCATCGTGATGTTCGTTTGCTATTTCGCGTTCTTTGACACAGGCAACCCTAACAATCTCCCTATGATGGTCGGCACACTCTATGGTGCTGTAACCAACACCCCAGGTCTTGGTGCTGCACAAGAAGCACTGGGTTCCATCATGGGTGGCGATGCTCCAGCCATAGCCAATGGTTATGCATGCGCCTACCCTCTCGGTGTAGTGGGTATCATCGGAGCTACCATCGCTATCCGCTATATCTGCGGTATCAAGCTGAAAGAGGAAGAGGAAGAACTCAATAGTGCGGAGACTAATGACGCCACAAAGCCTCACCTCATGCACCTCATCGTGCAGAATGACTACCTTGCAGGTCACACAATACTGGAAATACACGACTTCCTCAAGCGTGACTTCGTTTGCTCACGTATCCTAAGAGGAACAGATCTCATCGTGCCAAAGAGTTCTACCACACTCGAGAAAAACGACAAGATATACATCGTATGCTCTGAGCAGGATGCAGAAGCTGTACAGGCATTCATCGGTCACGAGACCGTAGTTCCTGAGTTTGAAGAGCAGGAGAAGAACAAGCAGATGATATCACGCCGTATTCTTGTCACAAAACCAGAAATCAACGGTAAGACTCCGGCCAAGCTTCATTTCTCTAGCGTATATGGAGTTAACGTGACACGTGTCACTCGTCAGGGCATGGATATCTTCGCACGCACAGACCTGCCTCTCCAGGTAGGCGACCGCGTGATGGTAGTAGGCGACGAGGTATCTGTCAACCGTGTATCCAGCGTACTTGGCAATGCTATCAAGCACCTTGACCATCCTAACATCGCTACTATCTTCGTTGGTATCATCATTGGCATCATCTTCGGTAGCATACCATTCGCAGTACCAGGCATCCCTGTGCCTCTGAAACTCGGTATTGCTGGTGGTCCTCTGATTATCGCCATACTCATTGGCCGCTATGGATACAAGGCCAAACTGGTGACATACACAACTACATCTGCCAACCTGATGTTGCGTGAGATAGGACTCGTACTATTCCTTGCCAGCGTAGGTATCAAGGCTGGAGCCAACTTCGTGAATACCGTAGTGGAAGGCGACGGATTGCTTTATGTAGCTACTGGTGTGCTCATCACCATAGTGCCTATCCTTGTCATAGGTACCGTTGCACGTAAGATATTCCATTTCAACTACTTTACTATCATGGGTATGCTTGCCGGTGCATGTACCGATCCACCAGCACTCGCATACGCTAACGCATCATGCTCTAAGGACGCACCTTCCATCGGATATTCTACAGTTTATCCTCTTAGCATGTTCCTTAGAATATTCACGGCACAGCTAATCGTGCTCTTCTTCTGCAGTTGATTGTAGAATAAAATATACAAACAAAACAAAACATTACATTACTTATTATTATTTAAACCAAGATGAAACGAATCTTACTATCACTAACCACACTATTTGCCATTTCGACGTCCATGCTGGGTGTCAATTTGGAGAGGTCGGCACAGATGAAGGCTGACGACCCTCATGGCTTTGGTATCTCAGTGCTATGTATGGGTGTCGTATTCTCATGTCTCGCTATTCTCTTTGTCTTCTTCAAATGCTTCGGTTTCGTAGCTGACAGAAGAAACAAGATTGCTGCTAAACAGCCTATCAAGCCTATCGTCAAGACAGGTAAGAAGATTAATGAGGTACGCCACGCTACCAGCAACATCCTGCAGGATGGTACAAAAACGAAGGGACGCGACAAGGAGATCTACATTGCTGTTATCTCTATGGCCCTCAAGCAGTACCTCGACGATGTTCATGACATTGAGTCAGGTATCATTTCTATCAAGCCTCGTCAGTCAGCATGGGGTGCTCACAACAATTTCAATAACAATACAGAAAAGAAATAAGAATCATGGCAAAATATCAGTATAAAGTACAAGGTGTGGACTATGAAGTAAACATCGAAGAAATAGAAGGCAACCTTGCCAAAGTAAACGTTAACGGAGTAGATTTCGAGGTAGAACTCCAGCAGCCTATCTCTGTAGGCAAGCAGACCAAGAAGCCTGTTGCCGTAAAGCCAGTTGCTGCACCTGTTCAGGGCACAGCACCTGCACCAGCAGCTGCTCCTGCACCAGTACAGGCCGGTGATGGAGCCAAGGTATGTGCTCCACTGCCAGGTACCATCTCTTCTATTCCTGTAAAGGTTGGCGACGCTGTTGCCATCGGTGACACAGTAGTAGTGCTCGAGGCTATGAAGATGCAGAACAACATCGAAGCCGAGACTGCAGGTACCATCACTTCTGTCATGGTAAGTCCTGGCGACTCTGTAATGGAGGGCGCTGTACTCGTTACTATAGCATAAGAGACAGAGGATTACAGACAGTAATACTCACATTGTAAATCATTAAATCGAAAATGTAATTATGGCTATAGGCGAATTTATCACAAGTAACCTTGAGACCTTCATAGCGTCAACAGGTTTCGCAAATGCCCAGTGGGAGAATCTGCTGATGATTTGTATCGGCTGTTTCTTCGTTTGGCTTGCTATTAAAAAAGATTTCGAACCTCTTCTCCTTGTACCTATTGGTCTGGGTATTGTAATAGGCAACATACCTTTCGTTCCAGGCATGGAGGTAGGTCTGTATGAAGAAGGCTCTATCCTTAATATTTTCTATGATGGTGTAGCACGCGGTTGGTATCCACCACTCGTATTTCTGGGTGTCGGAGCGATGACTGATTTCTCATCTCTCATTTCCAATCCGAAGCTCATCCTTATCGGAGCAGCTGCACAGTTTGGTATCTTTGGAGCATACATGATAGCCCTTGCCCTTAGATTTGACCCTCATCAGGCAGCATCTATCGCTATCATCGGTGGTGCTGATGGTCCTACAGCAATCTTCCTCACAGGAAAGCTTTGCCCTGAATTCCTTGGTGCAATCGCTGTATGTGCATATTCATACATGGCACTTGTGCCAGTACTCCAGCCACCAGTAATGCGTCTGCTCACCACTAAGAAGGAGCGTCTCATCCGTATGAAGCCAGGACGTAACGTTTCGCAGACAGAGAAGATTCTCTTCCCTATCATTGGTCTCTTGATGACTACTTTCATCGTACCTTCTGGTCTGCCACTTCTCGGTATGCTCTTCTTCGGTAACCTCCTCAAGGAGTGCGGTAAGACTGACCGACTGATGAAGACAGCTACAAACTCACTCAACAATGCAGTAGTTATCCTTCTCGGTCTCACCGTAGGTTGCTCTACTCAGGCAAGCGTATTCCTTACACTTGACACTGTAAAGATCTTCGCACTCGGTGCTTTCGCATTCGTTATTGCAACAACCAGCGGTGTATGCTTCGTTAAGATCATGAACCTTTTCCTCTCGGAAGGTAACAAGATTAATCCACTCATCGGTAATGCTGGTGTATCAGCTGTTCCTATGGCGGCTCGTATATCAAATAACCTCGGTCTTGAATACGATCGCAAGAACTACCTCCTCATGCACGCCATGGGTCCAAACGTAGGTGGTGTCATCGGTTCTGCTGTAGCAGCAGGTGCCCTCCTCGGATTCCTTTCCTAAATAAACTATTACAAAACTAAAATACTTAAACAATGAAAATTTCAAGAATTGATCACCTCGGCATAGGTGTTGAGAGCATTGAAGCAGTGCTCCCTTACTATGAGAACGTACTCGGTCTCAAGTGTTACGCAGTGGAAGAAGTAGCAGACCAGAAGGTAA
>JAZLIN010000058.1:0-19335 GCA_045617365.1 Prevotella sp.
ATTTCAGTAAAGGGAATTAACTGTTAGCTGTCTCATTCTGTTTCCATCCTCTCCATGCGCAGTAGCCACCGAGGATGATGAAAGGTATGGAGAGAATCTGTCCCATATCGATAGGCAGGGCAGCTTCGAATGCCTCCTGTATCTCCTTGGTGTATTCTATGAAGAAACGGAAGGTGAAGATGAGGAATATATCGAGTCCGAAGAAGAACCCGGTGCCTACCTTCTTAGGATAGTGTTTCCAGAAATACCACATTACGAAGAAGAAGCAGAAATATGCCATCGCCTCATAGAGCTGACCAGGGTGGCGTGGAGTCATATCCACTCTCTCGAATATAAAAGCCCATGGCACATCCGTTGGCTTGCCGATGATCTCAGAGTTCATCAGGTTGCCCAGACGTATGTAGCAGGCAGTGAGAGGAACGGCGATGGAGACAGAGTCAAGCACGGTCCACATCTTCATCTTCATATTCTTGCAGTAAAGCAGCAGGGCAAGAATGATGCCTATGGTGCCGCCATGTGATGCGAGCCCCTCATAGCCGGTGAAGTGCCATGATCCGAACACGTCCTGGCGTATAGGCAGGAACATCTCTATGATGTGTGTGCCGGAGGAAAGGAAATAGTCTGGTTCGTAGAACAGGCAATGCCCCAGTCGGGCACCCAGTAGGATGCCTACGAAGCAATAGACGAAGAGCGGTTCAAACTTCTCTTCTGCTATGCCTTGCTTCTTATACAGATGCCTCACGGTGAGGTATGCCAAGAGGAGTCCGATGAGCCAGAAGGTGCTGTACCACCTGATGGCCACGGGACCGAGCTGGAAGATGATAAGATCAGGGTTCCAGCTGATGAATAGTTCACAGTTCATAGTTCACAGTTCATAGTTAGTTCATAGTTCATAATTCATAGTTCATAGTTTTGTCCCGAAATGTAGCAACTATGCACTATGAACTATGCACTATGAACTATTTTATACGTTAAATCTGAAGTGCATGATGTCGCCATCCTGTACGATGTACTCCTTGCCCTCGATGCCAAGTTTGCCAGCTTCCTTGATGGCAGCCTCAGACTTGTACTGCATGTAGTCGTCGTACTTGATAACCTCTGCACGGATGAAACCCTTCTCGAAGTCGGTGTGGATAACACCGGCGCACTGTGGAGCCTTCCATCCTTTCTTGAATGTCCATGCCTTTACCTCCATCTCGCCTGCGGTGATGAATGTCTGGAGATTGAGCAGTGCGTATGCCTTCTTGATGAGGCGGTTGACACCAGACTCCTCAAGACCGAGTTCCTCAAGGAAGAGCTGCTTGTCCTCGTAAGACTCGAAACCGGCGATGTCCTCCTCTGTCTTGGCAGCTACGATCATAGACTCAGCACCTTCTTCGGCAGCAAGAGCCTCAATCTTCTTAGTCCACTCGTTACCATCCTTAGCCGATGACTCATCGACATTGCACACGTAAAGCACTGGCTTAGAGGTGAGGAGGAAGAGATTGCGTGCAGCCTCCTGTTCTTCCTTGCTCTCAAACTCTACTGTGCGTGCGTTCTTACCCTGTTCGAGGCACTCCTTGTATGCAGTGAGCACAGCGAGTTCCACCTTAGCATCCTTATTGCCGGTAGAAGCTACCTTCTGTGTCTTGGCATAACGTGACTCGATAGTCTCAAGGTCCTTGAGCTGAAGTTCGGTATCTATGATCTCCTTGTCGCGGATAGGGTCTATGGTACCATCCACGTGAGTGATGTTCTCATCATCAAAGCAACGGAGTACGTGGATGATAGCATCAGTCTCACGGATATTGCCAAGGAACTTATTGCCGAGTCCCTCGCCCTTGCTGGCGCCCTTCACGAGGCCTGCTATATCTACTATCTCACATGTTGCAGGGACTATACGTCCTGGATGTACTATCTCTGCAAGCTTGGTCAGTCGCTCATCAGGAACGGTGATAACGCCTACGTTAGGTTCGATAGTACAGAAAGGGAAGTTTGCTGCCTGTGCCTTTGCACTTGACAAGCAATTGAAAAGTGTAGATTTACCTACGTTAGGCAGACCTACGATACCACATTTTAATGCCATTTTTATATTGTTGTTATTTGTATTTCTTATATAACTGCCATAGCTAAAAAACTATGAACTATGACTTGCGAAGCTTGATGAGCTTGCGAATAACTCTGCACTATGAACTAATTAAAGTCCCAGCGCCTTGACTATCTCTTGCACCTGCTGCGTACGGGTCATGGTGTAGAAATGGAGAATCGGGAAACCGGCAGCGAGAAGTTTCTCACCCTGCATGATGCCCCATTCTATGCCGACCTTCTTGACATCGTCGTTGTCCTTGCATGCCATGACACGGTCAACCAGTTCCTGTGGCAGGTCCACGGCAAATGTCTGTGGGAGCACCGTCAGCTGAGTCTTGGTGGCGAACGGTTTGAGACCAGGGAGGATAGGAGCATTGATGCCAATCTCCTCACACTTGTCGCGGAACCTTATGATGGTGTCAGCATCATAACTGATCTGTGTGGCGATATACTCAGCACCAGCATCAATCTTCTGCTTGAGATAACCCAGGTCGGTGAGGTAGTTAGGCGACTCAACATGCTTCTCCGGATAACCAGCCACACCGATGCAGAAGTCCGTGCGGTGAGAAGTGTTAGGTTCACCGTCGATGAAATTGCCATTGTTCATGTTGATGATCTGTCTCACCAGGGCATCAGCATTGGCATGACCCTCCTTGTTTGGCACGAAGCGGTGAGCACCAGGCATAGCATCGCCACGCAGAGCCAGCACATTGTTGATGCCGAGGAAATCCATATCGATGAGCGTATCCTCAATGTCATACTTTGTCTGACCGCCACAGATGACGTGAGGCACCACCTCTATATTATATTTACGCATGATGGCAGCCGACACACCCGTAGTACCCGGACGGCGGCGCACGACATGCTTCTGTATCAATCCGTCAGGGCGCTCCACATACTTCACCTCCTCACGATGGCAGGTGACATTGATAAACGCTGGGTCATAAGGCATCAGTGAGTCTATGGCACTGTATATCTTGTCAAGGCTGTCACCCTTGAGTGGTGGCAGAAGTTCAAATGAGAAACGTGGTTTGCCGGCTTCCTTAGCTTGGTTTATTATATCGATTACTTTCATGTTCTTATACGTTGAAATATTTTGTCGGTGTATTGGCGAATATCAGTCCGCAGATGCTCTCGCCAGGATTTATCATATAGGTATCGGTGAGCGCCAGTCCCATACGCTCTCCTACACCGAGAATGTCAAAGACAGTCTGCTTGAGTCTGTGGTCAGGGCAAGCTCCGTAACCGAATGCCATGCGGATATTGCTGGTGCCCCAGTGCAGTGTATTCTGGAGGTCGGCAGAGAGTTTCTCTGCCATGGCCTCCGTCAGTCGGTCGGCCAGCAGTTTTGCCATGATGGCATGATACTCGTCATTCTCGCTGCGGAATCGTTCCTGCATCTCTGCCAGTCCCACTCCGGCACTGACTATGAACGGACATACATAGTCCACCGCCTTGCCGTCAGCATCCTTAGGCATGATGTAGTCAGCCAGACATCTGGTCTCCGGCTCATCCTTGAGCGACCTGCGCATTGGCAGACGGTGCTCCTTGCCGTCATCGGTGGTGACAACAATGTCATCGCCATCGGTGTATGCAGGAAGTATCTGTGCCTTCATCTGCAGACGCAGCAGGCGCAGACGGATGATCTTCTCCAGCAACTGCTGTGCGTCACGGTAGAGTTTCTGAGCCTCGCCACCCTTCTCCGGGTCATCGAGTATCTCAGGGAAATGTCCCTTGAGTCCCCATGCGCTGAAGAAGAACTGCCAGTTGATGAGTGGCACGAGCGGATCGCAGCATAGGCATCCTCCCTTAGGATGCAGCAGTGAGTGGTTGTCCGTATGCAATGCCTTTCTCGCAGCCTCATCAGGGACAGCTATCTCATCGGCAGTCTTTATGTGGCGGCGCTGCTGAGCCTCATCGAGAGTCAGCAGAGACTTGCCAGACTCGCCGCGCAGATAGTTCTCACGTATGATGCGCTGCTGTGATTTCAGTTCGGCGATGTATTCCTCCCTGTCATCCGCCAGCAGTCGGCGTATGATGGCAGGATTGTCGGCAGCGGCGTTTGAGTGTATCACTATGCCGTCAGGATATTCCGGTGCCATCTTCACTGCAGTGTGCAGAGTAGATGTGGTAGCGCCGCCTACGATGACCGGTGTGGTCATGCCCCTGCGCTGCAGTTCCTGCACCACGTGTATCATCTCGTCGAGCGAAGGGGTGATGAGGCCGGAGAGACCTATCACGGCAGCATTGCAGTTCTGTGCCTCATTGACTATGGTCTCCGGGTCAACCATCACGCCAAGGTCCTTTACGCTATATCCGTTACACTGTGTTACGACGGCAACGATATTCTTGCCTATATCATGCACGTCACCCTTTACGGTAGCCATGATGATGATGTCCGAAGCATCGTCACCCGTAGCCGCGGATGACGCAGCCTTCATATATGGTTCCAGCACCGCAACGGCTCTCTTCATCACGCGGGCAGACTTCACCACCTGCGGTAGGAACATCTTGCCTGCTCCGAAGAGCTGACCTACCTTCTCCATGGCCGGCATGAGGTAAGTGTCTATCACACCCAGTGGCGTACCTGCTTCATTGTATGCCTCCATGGTGTCGGCGTCGATATGGTCGGCGATGCCCTTGAGCATGGCATGCTCTATGCGCTCAGTGAGCGGAGCCGAACGCCAGTCGGCTACTGTCTGTCCTGCTTCTGATGCAGTACCCTCAGCCTTCTTGCGCTCTTCTTCCTCCATCACTACGGCGGCAAAGTTGATCAGACGCTCCGCTGCGTCCTCATCCACATTGAGCACCACATCCTCCACGGCCTTGAGCATGTCAGCAGGGATGTCGCTGTATATCGTTGTCATGGCAGGATTGACGATGCTCATATCGAGACCGGCCTTGATGGCATGATACAGGAATACGGAGTGCATGGCCTGACGTATGACATTGTTACCGCGGAAAGAGAACGAGAGGTTGCTTATGCCACCCGACATGTGTACCTCTGGCATCTCCTCGTGTATGGTGGCACAGGCTGCTATGAATGCACGGCCATAGTCATTGTGCTCAGGCATACCCGTAGCGACAGCCAGCACGTTAGGGTCGAATATGATATCCTCGCCGGGGAAACCGATGGAGCGCAGCAGCGAGTAAGCACGGCGTGCCACAGCCACCTTGCGCTCGTAGGTGTCAGCCTGACCGTCTTCGTCGAAGAGCATCACGACGGTAGCCGCTCCCATGGAGTGGATATAGCGAGCCTTCTCCAGGAACTTCTCTTCGCCTTCCTTGAGCGAGATGGAGTTGACAATGCTCTTGCCCTGCACACACTGCAGACCCGCCTTGAGGATGTCCCACTTGGAGGAGTCTATCATGATAGGCACACGCGCTATCTCCGGTTCAGAGGCTATGAGGTTGAGGAATGTCGTCATGGCGTCTATGCCATCAATCATGCCGTCATCCATGCAGACGTCTATCACCTGTGCGCCGTTCTCCACCTGGTTGCGCGCTATGGTGAGCGCCTCCTCATAGTTTTTCTCCTTGATGAGGCGCTTGAACTTAGCCGAACCTGCTACGTTGGTACGCTCGCCGACATTGATGAATCCTGTGGCAGGATCCAGACGCAGTGGTTCTAGACCGGAGAGCACTGAGCGAGGTACGTCCGCCTTCACCGGTATTGGTCTTGGCGAGTATTTGCCCGCTATCTCTGCCACCGCCCTGATATGCTCGGGCGATGTGCCGCAGCAACCTCCATAGATATTCACCAGTGACTCGCCGAATACCTGCTGGGCAACGGCAGCGAAAGTCTCCGGTGTCTCGTCATAACCGCCCATCACGTTAGGCAGTCCGGCATTAGGATGCACCGATACCGGGCATGTAGCCATATCGGCTATACGTCTCAGCCATGGCAGGAGCTGCTTTGCTCCGAATCCGCAGTTCAGACCGATGGATATCAGCTTGGCATGCGAGAGGGAGGCTACATACGCCTCCACCGTCTGTCCCGACAGTGTGCGTCCTGAAGCGTCCGACAGTGTGCCGCTGCACATGACAGGGATGTCAATGCCGCGCTCTGCAGCAAGGTCGTCGATGGCCTTGAGGGCCGCTTTGGCGTTGAGAGTGTCAAAGATAGTCTCTACGAGGAGAATGTCCGCGCCGCCGTCGATGAGTCCGCTGGACTGAATGTAGTATGTGTCGCGCAGTTGCTGGAATGTCACGTCACGCTGCGCAGGATTGTTTACGTCAGCCGACATGGACGCAGTGCGGTTGGTAGGTCCCATGGAACCAGCCACCATTACCCTGCGGCCAGACTGTGCGACAGCCTTTGCTGCGCACTCTGCTGCAGCACGGCTGATCTCATAGACGCGGTCTTCGAGTGCGTAGTCAGCGAGTGAGAAACAGTTACAGTTGAATGAGTTAGTCTCTATGATGTCTGCCCCGGCAGCGATGTATGCTCCGTGCATCTGCATGATAGCCTCCGGTTTGGTAAGGCACAGCACATCGTTGCATCCTTTTAGCGGAACGCTGTGGTCCTTGAACTGCTCTCCGCGGAAATCATCTTCCTCAAGGTGCAGTTGCTGCAGGTACGTACCTGTAGCGCCATCGAGGATGAGAATCCGCTCTCTCATCATCTGTAGTATTTCTTCTCTTGTAATATTCATTAATTCATTAGTATCTGATTTCTCGATGCAAAGGTACTACAAAATATAGACATACGCAAATAAATTTGGCATTACACCTAATAATATAACATGAATTAGTTATAAATAATGGCGAAGAGGGTTCTCTGTTGCATCAAATGTCACAATGTGGCACTTTTGCCCGAAAAGAGAAAGAAAATAATACATTATGTCAAGAAAAAAGATAAATTTGTGACATTTTGTAATAATTGTCAAGAAAATATTTTGTTGTTTCATATATTTTGAGTACCTTTGCACGTGATTACACATTCCTCTATCTATATACGTAATGATTTCTTGGAAATATAGAGTACACGAGACAAGGATGTAATCAGAGAATTCTACGATTAGTAGATTGATAGGTATTCAGTAGCAAAGACATACAGTATAACAAACAAAATAACAGTTATGGCAGAAGAATTAGATATTAAGGAGTTGGACCAGGTAGTGGTTCGTTTCTCTGGTGACTCTGGCGACGGTATGCAGCTCGCCGGAAACATCTTCTCTACGGTATCTGCTACCGTGGGTAACAGTATTTCCACATTCCCAGATTATCCTGCAGACATCCGCGCCCCACAAGGTTCGCTGACTGGCGTGTCAGGTTTCCAGGTGCACATCGGTGCCAAGCAGGTATTCACTCCTGGTGATGAGTGCGACGTTCTCGTTGCTATGAACGCTGCTGCCCTCAAGACACAGTACAAGTATGCCAAGAAGGATGCTACCATCATCATCGACACTGACAGCTTCGCCCAGAGCGATCTAGACAAGGCTCAGTTCCAGACCACAGACTATCTCGGTGAGATGGGCATCGATCCAGACCGCGTAATCCAGTGCCCTATCACTACTATGGTGAAGGATGCCCTGAAGGATACAGGCATGGACAATAAGGCTATGCTCAAGTGCCGCAATATGTTTGCGCTCGGTCTTGTATGCTGGCTCTTCAGCCGTGACCTCGATCTCGTAGCCAACTTCCTCAAGGAGAAGTTTGCCAAGAAGCCAGGTGTTGCTGAGGCTAACATCAAGGTTATCCAGGCAGGTTATGACTACGGTCACAACACTCACTCTTCAGCTACTAACGTATATCGCATCGAGTCAAAGGAGAAGACTCCTGGACGCTATATGGATATTACAGGTAACAAGGCTACTGCCTACGGTTTCATCGCTGCAGCAGAGAAGTCTGGCCTTAAGCTCTACCTCGGTTCGTATCCTATCACACCTGCTACAGATGTTCTCCATGAACTTTCCAAGCACAAGTCACTCGGTGTGACAACAGTACAGTGCGAGGATGAGATCGCTGGCTGCGCATCTTCTGTAGGTGCTGCATTTGCCGGTGCACTCGCTGTAACATCTACTTCAGGTCCTGGTATCTGTCTCAAGTCTGAGGCTATGAACCTCGCCGTTATCATGGAGCTCCCACTCGTAGTACTCGACGTACAGCGTGGCGGTCCTGCTACAGGACTTCCTACCAAGTCTGAGCAGACTGATCTCCTGCAGTGTCTCTATGGCCGTAACGGTGAGAGCCCACTGCCTGTAATCGCCGCTACAAGTCCTACAGACTGTTTCTATGCAGCATACGATGCTGCTAAGATGGCTCTCGAGCACATGACTCCTGTAGTGCTCCTCACTGACGCATACATCGCTAATGGTTCTGGAGCATTCAAACTCCCTGACCTTACAAAGATGGATGCTATCAACCCTCCATATGTACCAGAAGAGATGAAGGGTACATGGACTCCTTATATGCGTGCAGAGAACGGTACACGTTACTGGGCTGTTCCTGGACGTCAGGGATTCGAGCACATCCTCGGTGGACTCGAGAAGGACGACAAGACTGGTGCTATCTCTACTGCTCCAGACAACCACGACCTTATGACTCGCAAGCGTCAGGCTAAAATCGACAATATCCAGGTGCCAGACCTCGAGGTTATCGGTGACGTAGATGATGCAGAACTCCTCATCGTAGGCTTCGGTTCTACATACGGTCACCTCCGTGCTGCCATGGACGAGATGCGTGCTCAGGGCAAGAAGGTTGCCATGACACAGTTCCGTTACATCAACCCACTGCCAAAGAACACTGCCGAGGTTCTCAAGAAGTATCCAAAGGTAGTAGTAGCAGAGCAGAACATGGGTCAGCTCGCAGGTTACCTCCGCATGAAGGTGGACGGATTCGTACCAGCACAGTTCAACCAGGTAAAGGGTCAGCCTTTCGTAGTCAACGAGCTCGTAGAGGCTTTCAATAAACTTTAATAATAATCTAGAGAAACTAGACACTCTAGAACACCTAGAACACCTAGAAAATCTAGAACTTCTAGAAAAAAATCTAGCCACTCTAGCAAAAAAAATATCATACAATGGAATTTACAGCAAACGATTATAAAAAAGGTCAGCCACGCTGGTGTCCAGGATGCGGTGACCATTTCTTCCTTGCCAGCTTACACAAAGCATGTGCAGAAATCGGCGTAGAGCCATGGAATACAGCTGTTATCTCTGGTATCGGTTGCTCAAGCCGTCTGCCTCACTATATGGCTACTTACGGCATGAACACTATACACGGACGTGCTGCTGCCATCGCTACAGGTGCAAAGGTTGCTAACCCTAACCTTACTGTATGGCAGATCTCAGGTGATGGTGACGGACTCGCTATCGGTGGTAACCACTTCATTCACGCTAACCGTCGTAACATCAACCTCAACATGATCCTTCTCAACAACCGTATCTACGGTCTTACCAAGGGTCAGTATTCTCCTACCTCACCACGTGGATTCGTGTCTAAGTCAAGTCCTTTCGGAACAGTAGAGGATCCATTCCGTCCAGCAGAGCTCTGCTTCGGCGCTCGCGGACACTTCTTCGCTCGTACCGTCGCTACTGACGGCCCTCACACCGTAGAGGTGCTCAAGGCTGCTAATGCTCACAAGGGCGCAAGCGTAACAGAGGTTCTCCAGAACTGTGTCATATTCAACAATGGTTGTCACGATGCAGTATATAACAAGGCTGGTCGTGCTGAGAACGCTATCTATGTAGAGCACGGTAAACCATTGATCTTCGGTAAGGATCGTGAGTTTGGTCTCGTACAGGAAGGCTTCGGTCTCAAGATTGTCAAGATTGGTGAGAATGGTATCACTGAGAAGGATATCCTCGTGCACGATGCACACTGCGAGGATAACACTCTCCAGCTCAAACTCGCTCTCATGGGCAACGGCGACGGATTCCCTGTAGCTCTCGGTGTAATCCGCGACGTGGACGCTCCTACATACGACGACGCTGTAAGCGCACAGATAGAAGAGGTTAAGGCTGCTAAGAAGTATCACAACTTCGCTGAGCTCCTTGAGACCAATGATATCTGGGAGGTGAAGTAAATTCAAAATTAAGAATTAGAAATTCAAAATTGAGAATAATAAAATAGGCGGACAATGGTTGCTATGACCATTGTCCGCCTTTATTTTGTCTATACCAGAATGATTTTTCTGCAAAATATGCTGTTATGTAATAAAAAATTAGTATATTTGCAAACGGATATACTACTATTCACAATATACTATCTATAATTTTTCAATAAAAAACTAAAACTATGGGACTCTTAGATCAACTACAACAGCTTGCAGGCGCTAATGGCGGCAACGTAATGGAACAGATACAGAAGGCTATCGGCGGTAATGGTGGCAACGTGTTAGGCGAACTGATGAAAAATCCTCAGGTGGCACAGATGCTGCAGAATATTGATCAGAATAAGATTAATGCTGTCGTTGACCATTTTATGAAGAATGGCATTCCTAACAATGTCGGTGAGATCACTGCACTGATACAGAAACTAACAAAGTGATAAACAAATGCTATCTGGAGACTACCAATATATGTAATCTCGACTGCATCTTCTGCCCTAAGAACAAAAGGGAGAAGCGGATGATGACGATAGAGGAATACAATGATATTACGGATAAACTCCAGGGAAACATCAGATTTCTATACCTCCACCTTATGGGCGAGCCATTCCTGAATGGTTCGCTCGCACGGTTTGTACACATAGCCAAGGAGAAAGGCATGCTGCCTATCGTCACCACCAACGGTACACGCTTTGCCGGACGTGATGATGTACTTAATGCTGTGCCCTATAAACTGCAGGTGTCTCTGCATGCACATGAGGGCAACGGCAAGGATAATCCTGAGCAGTATATGCAGCAGGTGATGGAGTACGCTATCAAGGCTGCCCAATTGGGCACCATCGTGGTGTTGAGGCTATGGAACGGCGGGGGATATAATACCGAAAACGAACATATAAAGGATATCATAGCCTCATACATACCACGTCCATGGTCAGAACGCTATGACGGCTATATGCTCACAAAGAATCTCTACCTGGAATATGGAGACATGTTCGAGTGGCCGGAGGAGAGCAAGGATGTATGCACCGATAAACTCTTCTGCTACGCTTTGCGCAATCAGGTAGGCATACTGGTTGACGGCACCGTAGTGCCATGCTGTCTGGATCACGATGGCGATATGGCGTTGGGCAATATCCACAGTCAGTCATTGGACGAGATACTGCACTCTGACAGGGCTCAGGTGATATACAATGGTTTTACTATGCATAAAGCCGTGGAACCTCTCTGCCAGCGCTGCGGATATACCGCCGTCAGACAGTAAGGGCAGCCCCCTAACCCCCTAAGGGGGAATTATTAGTAAGGAAGTGCCATAAGTATGGAAGTTATACGTGAAAAGCGATTGCGCGGCAAACTTAACCACTTGACCACTTTAACTCAAAACTTATAACTTCTATACTTATGGCACTTTCTTACTATAAAAGATACCTATTCTCCGATAACTTCAGATCGAAAAATCCCCCCTTTATTTGTTCTTGGGACTCTTCTTCAAAAATGGAAACAGATTCTCTATCAGATACCTTGGGTACCCTTTCCAGTACTGGCGGCGAAGGGCTGGCACCACATCCTTGTACGAACGGTGTGCATCCAGCACAGAGAAGCCATTGTGGGTGGCAGGTATCTGACGCGGGGTCATATAGTCCTTGCCAAACTCCTTGATGAGCACTTCCTCATACTTGGGTGGAGCAGGAAGCATAATATCCTCAAAAGGTAGCATCACTACGTCACCCTCATACCATTCCTTCTTCTTCAGGTGAGTATGGAATACTGTGCGCAGGAAGCATGGCGGTGCATAGTTAGGACACTCCGCATAGTCTGCATGGCGGAAGAGATCCTCCATCTCCCTGAACATGTTATTATATCCCTTGCGCTTTACCCTATACCAAGCCCTGAGACATTTGAACAGTTTTCTCGGGCGCATAAAGCACCATTCCATCCTTGCAGCCATCGTCAGGTCCTCGTGCATCTTGTCGGCTATGCGCAGGCGGCGCTGAAACTCTGGATTATCAACTTCCGGTACAGCATCATAGAGTATAACATCGATAAAGATACCCTGATGACCACTCATAAACGGATCCTCACGAGGTATGGCTGCCGTGCCGTCCTTGCGCAACTGTGCATGACCGTTAGGGTAGTTCTTCTCCGTGCGAAGGCTCTGCATGAAGTAAGGATGCGTAAATTCCTTCTCTGCTACGTCAAGGAGTTTCTCATAATCATCGCGAAACATTATCACGTCGATGTCATCATCCCAAGGTATATAGCCCTTATGGCGTACACAACCTAACAGCGTACCGCCTTCTGCATACACTTTAAGACCGTATTTGTCACACACCTCCAGCAGTTTCTGTACCAGTTCTATCTGTACAGCCCATGCCTCTTTCATCTGGGCAGAGATGGTGTAACCGCAACGTGTTTCTTCCTGTAAATTCATATTATGCTATCCTATATTGAGTTTTCTTAGTATAGGGAATATCACAGACCTGTACACTCTCAGTGCCCATGTCTCCCTGCAACCGTTTGTGCGCCAGTCTTTTATGAAGCGAAGCGGAATGCGTGGATGCACATACTGACTGTCCATAATGTCATACAGTTCAGGGCATACCTCTTTTAGTCTCTTGTCGAGAGCCAGCACGCCAGCCCTCTCCAGCTGTCCGTATGCCGTGACGAGATAAGCCCTGTACGTCAGTTTCATATTGAGCGTGATATGTCCCAGCAGATGACGGCGCAGATTAGGCGCAAGGCCATCCATCCTGCTGAATGTCTCCACCTGCACGAACATCGTCTTCTCTGCCTGCGACTGCGACCTCGCAGCCACCTTCGGATCCACTGTCTGTCCTGCTCTGCCCACCAGGTATCTATATACCGGTATATGCAGGCAATAGACGCTATTCACCGTGGAGAGCGGAGCAAACGTCCACTCCATGTCGGTATATGATATGCCCTCCGTCTGGCGGTAGCCCATACGGCGCAGATTCTCAGTGCGATATGTTATCTCGTGCATACGGATAATCGTGCCGGCAGTCATGGCGAATAACTCCTCACCATCCATGATGCGGCGTTCAGGTATCTGTCGGGCAAAACTACCTGTCTGCACATCGTCCTCGTTGACTATGACATAGTCTGTGAGAAACATATCCACGTCCTGCTCACGCAGAGCACTGACAAGCGTGTGCAGATGCTCCGTATTATAGCTGTCATCAGCGTCCAGCACCTTGATATACCTGCCAGTAGCCTCTGTCAGACCGCGGTTGATGCACGAACCATAGTTGCCGTTCTCTTTGTCTATTACTCTGAACGTCTCAGGGTATTTCTCCTCGTACTCTCTTGCTATGCTGAGCGAAGCGTCCTTGCTGCCATCATTGACCACAAGAACCTCCATCGCTCCCTGGTCTTCACCACCTATTAGCAAAGACGATAGACAGCGATGCAGATAGCGCTCCATATTGTATGTCGGAATGATAATAGTCAGTATCTTATCCATCAAGATGCAAAATTATAAAAAGATATTCACATAACCAAAAATAAAGAGCAAAAAGTTTGGCGCTCTCATTTCTTTTGAGTAATTTTGCATCTCAATATGACAACGAAGGATATAAAAGATTACGCAATACAATGCTTCAAGGATGAAGCACAGGCCATACTAGACCTTATCCCGATGCTCGACTATAACTTTAGCCAGGCAGTACGTCTGATATACAACTGTCCGGGAAAGGTCATTGTCACGGGCGTAGGCAAGAGTGGTCATGTGGGTGAAAAGATAGCCTCAACCTTAGCTTCGCTCGGCACACCGTCATTCTTCCTCCATCCGCTCGACGCATATCATGGCGACCTGGGTATGGTGGCAGAGGGAGACGTGGTGCTCGCCATCAGCTACAGCGGTTATACTGATGAGTTGCTGCGCTTCCTGCCACTGCTATTAGAGCGTAATATATCCATTATCGGTATGTCCGGCAATCAGGACTCTCTTCTGGCACGCTACTCCGCTTGTCACCTTAATATCCGTGTCGATCACGAGGCTGACCCTCTTAATCTCGCGCCAACGTCATCGACTACTACCTGCATGGCGATGGGTGACGCTCTGGCATGCGCACTCGTACACCTCAGGCATTTCAAGGCAAAGGACTTTGCGCAGAATCATCCAGGTGGTACGCTCGGCAAGCGACTCCTCTCAAGGGCGCGTGACTACATGGTGACAGAGGATCTCCCTATGGTCAGCAGTGATACACGTCTGATGGATGCCATCACCATCGTCAGCAAAGGCAAACTGGGACTTGCTATCGTAATGGACAGTGACAATAAGCTGGAGGGCATCATAACCGATGGTGACATACGTCGTGCTGTACTGAAATACGAGAAGAAAATGTTTGACCTCAATGTCTCTGACATCATGACTCGCAATCCTAAGACCATACGCCATGATGCCAACCACACCGAGGTGGACAAGATGATGAGGCAGCATAACATCCACGCTCTCATCGTTACAGACGATTACGATAAGGTCATCGGTATCATTGACTCATTCCGCGTCATCAGCTAAGGTGGTGTTCTGAAAGTATAAGATGTCACTAAATAGCAGAACCTATGTTCTCTGTCATACAATATTAAGATCAATATCAAATAACCAATAAAATGAAAATAATTTATTATTTTTTCTGTGTCACATTACTAGTGTTTATCGGAGGTGTGACGTCTTCATGTTCTTCCGATGCGGGTGATTTTTTCAATGAGGAGAACTCTAGTGTTAATCTAACAAATGATTCTCTTGACATTATTACGATCGACAGTTTGTTTTCGATTGGAAATGAAGCATTTAAAAATTGGAAAAGTTCTCCATGTGGGGTGGTAACTCGTTCTACAGTCCTAACACCTATCACTATTCATGGTTATTCCAGCATGAGTTCTAGTGGTAGCCGAAGAGCAAATCCAGGTTCGGAATTGGCTCTCAAGTTAGGTATCCCTAATCAAACATATGTAATTGAAAGTTTCACTTGTTACCAAGATATAATTATTCAAGGATTAAACTCTACGGTATATTTTATTGCAGAAGATTCTCCGAATTGTGGTATTGATCCCAATAATAGTTCGCATATAGGATATGCTAATTCTATAAATGGAAACTCAGTACGTATGGTGACAAAAGTACATCATATTATAAGTGACCTCAGTGGAATAAGTTACAATCTTTATTATCCAAGAAACCCAAATGATCTCGAATGGCAATATTCTCTGTTAACAAGATGATTATTAGAACAGTATTATCCTTGTTATGTTTCTTTATTTGTTGTAACACCTTTGCACAGAAACATTGGAACATAAATGGTGGTATTAATTTTACTTATCCAACAACATCATTTTTGTTGAATTACAAAATGGGTATTGGTGAACAATTAGGAGTAACTTACACAGCTGACTTGATAAATAACATTTCCATAATATCAGGTTTAGAGATCGACCATCATACATGGAAGTTTAATGATTTGTATTATTTCACCAAAGATTTGGATGTGGAAATGCTAGACCATGAGTTTAGCGAATGGAATTTGTCCGTGCCATTACTTTGTGACTACGAGATAGAATTCACAAAACTCGGTTTGCATTTTATTACAGGTCCACAGTTGTTTTATGGATTGGATAATAGACTAAAAGTCTTTCAATATAAAGGTACAGATGATATATCAAACCTTGATATGTACACCAATAGTTACTCTGGCATAAAATACAAACGTTTCAATACAGCATGGAACATTGGTACAGGCATAAGCGTGAAGGACTTTACATTTTATTTTAAGGCATCCTTGGGGCTAACAAATATCGCAAAGGATACCTCATATAAAGTCCACAAAAACAATTACTCAATATCAATAGGCTATTATTTCAAATGATGAAAGTAGCTATGTTTTCTCGTCTTACTACAAGAATTCGTATCATGTTCATAGGCTCAGAGTCGTCACATGTTGACTCTGAGCCATTTTCGTTTATAGTAAAAGCAAAATAATTCACGAAAAAAGTGAATAAGTCATTTTTTTTTAGTAACTTTGCACACAATTAGGCTTGACAAATAATGAGTTTAGAGAGTGTAAATAATATCATTCATTAAATCAAATCTCCACGAGAATAATATAATGGCAAAGAAAGACGGCGAACTGACGCCGATGATGAAACAGTTTTTCGACCTGAAGGCCAAGCATCCGGACGCTCTGCTGCTGTTCAGATGCGGTGACTTCTATGAGACATACTGTGACGATGCCATTGACGCATCACGCATACTCGGCATTACGCTGACTAAGAGAAACAATGGTGCCAGCCAGGGTGATGCCATGGCTGGATTCCCACACCATGCTCTCGATACATATCTGCCGAAACTAATACGCGCTGGCAGACGCGTCGCTATCTGCGACCAGTTGGAAGATCCTAAACTCACAAAGAAACTCGTGAAGCGCGGCATCACCGAACTGGTGACTCCGGGCGTAGCCATGCAGGACAATGTATTGAACTACAAGGAGAACAACTTCCTCTGTGCCGTACACTATGGTAAGGGATCCTTCGGCTTCTCTTTGCTCGATATATCTACCGGCGAGTATCTTGTAGATCAGGGCAACCATGAGTACATAGACAAGATGATAGCCAACTTCCAGCCAAAGGAGATTCTTATAGAGCGAGGCAAGAAACTGTCGTTTGAACAGATGTTCGGCAGCACTCTCTGCATCTATGAAATGGATGACTGGGTATTCAGTGAGCAGACGGCTACGCAGAAACTGCACAAGCACTTCAAGGTGAAGAACATGAAGGGCTTCGGTGTGGATAACCTCAAGGAAGGACTCGTGGCGGCAGGTGCCATACTGCAGTATCTGGAGATGACGCAGCACACGCAGATAGCGCACATCAACAAGATACAGCGCATAGAGGCAGAGCGATATGTCAGGCTCGACAGCTTTACCGTGCGCAACCTCGAACTCAATGCCCCATTGCATGTGGGCGGCTCTGCACTCATTGATGTCATTGACAATACCGTGTCGCCTATGGGAGCACGTATGCTGCGCCGCTGGCTCGTATTCCCTTTGCGCGAACAGAAGCGAATCAACGACCGCCTTGACGTGGTGGATTACTTCTTCCGCCATCCTGACTCGCGCGACGTGATAGAAGACGAACTGCACCGCATCGGTGATATGGAACGTATCGTCTCGCGTGTAGCTACAGGTCGTGTGTCGCCACGAGAGGTGATGCAACTGAAGCATGCACTCACTGCCATCAAACCTATCAAGGTGGTAGGCATGCAGTCGGATACAGAGGTGCTGAGAAGGGTAGGGGAGGCACTTGATACCCTCGATGACCTGCGCACTCATATAGAGACATGGCTGGAACCTGATCCACCGGCACTCGTGGGCAAGGGCAACGTGATACGCAACGGTGTGAGCAACGAACTCGACGACCTGCGACGCATAGCCTATTCCGGCAAGGACTACCTGTTGCAGATGCAGCAGCGAGAGATAGAGAAGACAGGCATTACATCGTTGAAGATCGGCTACAACAACGTCTTCGGCTATTACCTCGAAGTACGTAATACATTCAAGGACTATGTACCGCAGGAATGGGTACGCAAGCAGACTCTTGCGCAGGCAGAGCGATACATCACTCAGGAACTGAAGGAATATGAGGAGAAGATACTGGGTGCTGAGGATAAGATCCTCGGACTGGAGACTAAGCTATATGCCGAACTGGTAGCCTACCTGCAGCAGTTCATAGAACAGTTACAGAAGGATGCCATACAGATAGCAGAACTCGACTGTCTGCTGTCGTTTGCCAAGACTGCCGTGGCACACCGCTATGTACGCCCGGTAATAGACGAGAGCAATGTGCTCGATATCAAGCAGGGACGTCACCCTGTCATAGAGAGCAATATGCCTGTTGGAGAACAGTATATCCCTAACGACGTATATCTTGACAACAAGGATCAGCAGATCATCGTCATCACAGGTCCTAACATGGCAGGTAAGTCGGCACTCCTCAGACAGACAGCACTGATAGTGTTGCTGGCACAGATAGGATGCTACGTACCGGCCGACAGCGCACGCATAGGACTGGTAGATAAGATCTTCACTCGTGTGGGAGCCAGCGACAGCCTCTCTACGGGCGAGTCAACGTTTATGGTGGAGATGACGGAGGCGTCAAACATTCTCAACAACGTATCAGACCGCTCGCTCGTGCTCTTCGACGAACTCGGTCGCGGTACCTCTACCTACGACGGTATCTCGATAGCATGGGCTATAGTGGAGTATCTGCATGAGCATAAAGGGGCCAATGCCAGGACGCTCTTCGCTACGCACTACCACGAGCTCAACGAACTTACGAACAACTATCCGCGCATCAAGAACTTCAACGTGTCGGTGAAGGAGATAAACGGCAAGGTGATATTCCTCCGCAAACTCGTAGCAGGCGGCAGCGAACATTCATTCGGTATCCATGTGGCACAGTTGGCGGGTATGCCGCCGGGCATAGTGCGCCGTGCCAACGAGGTGCTCGCAGCACTGGAGAAGGAAGCTTCGCAGGTAGGCGCTGCAGGAAAGAAGGACACTCGTGAGACCTTGTCAAACATGCAGCAGGCGAGCAGCAGCCAACTGTCGTTCTTCCAGCTTGACGACCCTGTACTGGTACAGGTGAGAGACGAGATTCTGGGACTGGACATCAACAGTCTGACACCGCTCGAAGCTCTCAATAAACTCAGCGAGATAAAGAAGATAGTGGGAGCAAAGTAACATCAAGACACGAAACATCGAGAACCCGAATAACCGAAACATCGAATTCTCGATAATTCGAATAATCGATAAATCGATAATTCGACAACTCGATTACCCCCAACGGAAAACAATAAAAACAACATACATAAGATGGAATACAATTTCAGAGACATCGAAAAGAAATGGTTCAGCTACTGGAAGGAGCAGCAGACCTACAAAGTCAGCGAAGATGCTGACAAGAAGAAATTCTACGTACTCAATATGTTCCCTTACCCATCGGGAGCGGGTCTGCACGTAGGACATCCACTTGGCTACATAGCCAGCGACATCTATGCACGCTATAAGCGTCTCAAGGGATTCAACGTCCTCAACCCTATGGGCTATGACGCATACGGACTGCCTGCAGAGCAGTATGCCATACAGACAGGACAGCACCCTGAGAAGACTACCAATGATAACATCAACCGCTACCGTGAGCAGTTG
>JAZLIN010000059.1:0-6259 GCA_045617365.1 Prevotella sp.
TCACATGTCCTTCGGCCAGCAGCAGCGTGTCGCTATGATGCGAGCACTCGTACAGCCGTTTGACGTTCTCATCGTCGATGAACCTATCTCGCATCTTGACGACCGCAACTCTCAGATCATGGCTGACATCATGATGGAGGAAGCTCACCGTCAGGAGGCATGCGTCATCGTGACATCCATCGGCAAACACATGGTGCTGCCGTATGACCATACATACAAATTGTAAAATCATGTAAACAGCCTATAAATAAGGTTCTATTAGAAATAGTGTGAGTGTTTTGTAAGGAAGTGCCATAAGTATAGAAGTTAATAGTGAAAAGTTGAGTTTGCAAGTTATCAAGTTTGCCGCGCAACTTCTCACTTTAAAACTTTCGCTTTTAACTTATAACTTCTATACTTATGCCATTTCCGTACTAAAATGATCCACATAAAATCTTGTAGAACAACAATCAATAATTAGTGACAACCTATGAAACTTCTCTGGAAACTACTCCGCCAACATATCAGCATCGGGCAATTCTGCGGATTCCTGTTTGCCAACCTCTTCGGCATGATCATCGTACTGGCTGGTTACCAGTTCTACTGCGACGTGCTGCCCGTCTTCACCTCCGGTGACTCGTTTATGAAGGCTGACTATCTCATGGTCACCAAGCACATCGGCACCGGCACCACGTTCTCCGGACGCTCCACCACTTTCTCTGACAAGGACATTACCGAACTCAAGTCGCAGTCCTTCGTCAAGAAGATTGGCGCCTTCACATCTACCAACTACAAGTGCGATGCACACATGGGCGTCAACGGTCAGCAGATTCTCAACACTGAAATGTTCTTCGAAAGCGTGCCTGACGAGTTTGTTGACATCAACCTGCGCGACTGGCATTACACACCGGGAGAGAAGACCGTGCCTATCATCCTCCCGCGTACATATATAAATATGTATAACTTCGGTTTCGCACACAGCCATTCGCTGCCACAGATTTCCGAAAACCTCATGGGCATGATTGAACTCAACATCCTCATACGTGGCAACGGCAAGCAGGAGGAATACACGGGCAAGGTCGTGGCTTTCTCCAGCAGCCTCAGCACCATCCTCGTACCACAGGCCTTCATGGACTGGAGCAACAATGAGTATGCCCCCGAGGAGGACATCACCCCTACCCGACTGCTCATGGAAGTCACCAACCCTGCCGACGAGACCATCACGTCCTACCTCGACGAACAGGGACTTGACATCGAGAGCGACAAACTGGATGCAGAGAAGACCACATATTTCCTGCGCATGATCGTAAGTCTCGTGATGGTCATAGGCCTCATCATCAGCATACTCAGTTTCTATATCCTAATGCTCAGCATATACCTGCTAGTGCAAAAGAACACGGAGAAACTGCAGAACCTTCTCCTCATAGGCTACCCATCAGCCAAGGTTGCCATGCCTTACCAGATGCTGACAGCCATTCTCAATGTCGTAGTACTGGTCATCGCCATCGTCACCGTCACCTTCCTGCGCAGCTACTACATGGGTATCGTGCAAAACCTCTTCCCTGAAATCAGCAGCGGCAGCATCATGCCAGCCATCACGTTAGGCTTAGGACTTTTCATACTCGTCACTGTGATGAATGTCATCATCATACGCAACAAAATAAGACATATCTAAATGACTCAGCTCGAACTTCTTTCTCCTGCCAAGAATAAGGAATGCGGTATCAGCGCCATAGACCATGGTGCAGACGCTGTGTATATAGGCGCACCACGATTCGGCGCACGCGCCTCTGCCGGCAACAGCGTGGAGGACATAGCCGAACTGTGCACCTACGCCCATCAATACGATGCCAAGGTATATGTCACCGTCAATACCATCATCTATGACGACGAACTGCAAGACACCATCTCCCTCTGCCAACAACTGAAGGACATCGGTGTCGATGCCATCCTGCTGCAGGATATGGGACTGCTCGCCACTCTGCGCCAGGCAGTGCCAGGTCTGAGAATACATGCCAGCACACAGACTGACAATCGCACGGCAGAGAAAGTGGCATGGCTTTCCGCTATGGGTATCAAGCGTGTAGTGCTGGCACGCGAACTCTCCATCAGCGAGATCAGCGACATACACCATACTGTGCCTGACGTAGAACTGGAGGCCTTCGTTCACGGAGCTCTCTGCGTCAGTTATTCGGGACAGTGCTATGCCTCGCACCATTGCTTCGGCCGCTCCGCCAACAGAGGCGAGTGCGCACAGTTCTGCAGAATGCCGTTCTCTCTCATCGATGCCGACGGCAACACTCTCGAAGAGGGAATACACCTGCTCTCACTGCGCGACATGGCACAGATTGACAATCTTGAACGTCTTGCCGATGCCGGTGCCGTATCATTCAAGATTGAGGGGCGTCTGAAGGACGCTGACTATGTCAAGAATGTCACCGCGGCATACAGCGAACGCCTCAATGAGATCTGCCGCAAGCACCCAGAACGTTACAGCCGCGCATCCATGGGACGATGCACCTACACCTTCGCTCCAGACATCCGAAAGAGTTTCAACCGCGGATTCACCACCTATTTCGCAGACGGCAGACAGCGCGGACTGGTATCGTTTGATACCCCGAAGGCTATCGGCGAACCTGTAGGCAAGGTGAAGGAGATGAGAGGCAACTCTTTCAATGTTGCTTCCACCGCAGCCTTCAGCAATGGAGACGGTCTCTGCTTCTTTAACCATAACCGACAACTCATAGGATTCCGTGTCAACCGCGCAGAGGGCAACCGCCTCTTTCCTCTGCAGATGCCTCGCGAACTCAAACCTGGCACCATGCTGTACCGCAACCTGGACCATGCCTTCCTGTCACTGCTTGCCAAACCATCGGCAGAGCGCAAGATTGATATCACCATGTCGCTACACATTGCTGCTGATGCTATCAATCTCACCATGACTGATGAGCATGGCAATGCCGCAACAGCCTCTGTGACATGCGACATACAGGCTGCGCAGAAGCCTCAGGATGAGAACATCCATCGCCAACTCACCAAACTGGGTGGCACTCCATACCTCTGCACCTCCCTGTCCGTGGATAGCGACATTGACCAGCCATTCATCCCTAGCAGTCTGCTGGCGCAACTTCGCCGTGAGGCTGTGGAGTGTTTATCCAACAGAGGCACCACACATGATGAGGGATATGCCATCACGGCACCATCACATGAGAATGCTCCTGGCTATGACATGCCGTATCTATATAACGCAGCCAATACAGAAGCCCGCTGTTTCTATGACAGCATCGGCATACAGGCTGACTCGTATGAGCGACCTGCCGGTGATGACAGTCATGCTAGGACACCTATCCTCATGCAGTGCCGCTACTGTCTGCGCAATGAGTTGGGCTACTGCACCAAGACCGGTCGCAAGGCTCCATGGCGCGAACCTCTCTCCATTCGCCTGGATGATGGCAAGACATTCCAGCTACACTTCAACTGCAAGAAGTGCGAGATGGAGGTGAGATAGAAAAGACCCAAGAGACCCACAACAGAGACCCACCCCGGCCCTCCCTGTTAGGGAGGGAGAATTGATATGGGACTGAATGGTTCCCGTTCCATGTAGCTCGGCTACATGGAAAATATGAACTATGAACTATGAACTATAAACTCCTTCTCCTCCTTTTCTCATGCCTGTTCGTCAGCCTCACCTCCTGTTACAATGGTCATCAGGAGGAAGAGCATGATGCACTACCCGATGCCAGTTGCATCGCTGATACCGACTCCGTCTCGTTCTACTCTGCGCACCATTACAGCGTAGGGTATAACTTCATCGTGCGCAATGACTCACTGCATCTCATCGTGCAGCAACCCGAGGAACATGTGTCACAACTCAGCACAGACACGTTCTCTGTCAAGCACAGCCAGCATATCGCCGTACTTGACATACGCACCGTGCCACAGGACAGCATCGACTCCGTATGGCTGCAGATGATAAGCGACGAAGGACGGATAGGATGGATACACGAGACCGAACTGCTCCCGGCCGTAATGCCTACCGACCCCATCTCGCAGTTCATTATGTTCTTCAGCGATACACACCTTATCATTGCCCTCGTCATCGTCGCCCTCATAGGCATAGCCTATATCATGCGTACCGTCAACCGACGCAATGCACCCCTGGTACACCTGCGTGACATTCCTTCCTTCTACCCCACCCTGCTGTGCATCACCGTGGCATGCTCTGCCACATTCTACGCATCGCTGCAGATGTTCGGCCCTGAGACATGGAGGCATTTCTATTACCACCCTACGCTCAATCCGTTCTCACTGCCCCTCATACTGTCCATCTTCATATCCTCCGTATGGGCCATGCTCATCATTGGCATAGCAGCAGTGGAGGACACGCGCCATCACCTCAACACCGAGGACTCCATACTCTATCTCTCCGGTCTGGTAGGCGTATGCGCCGTGCTGTATCTCATATTCTCCGTCAGCACCTTATATTATATAGGTTATCCGCTGCTGATAGCATACTGCTGGTTTGCCATCAAGAAATACCGTGGCATCAGGAAGTGCCTCTTCATATGCGGCAAATGCGGTAAGCGAATTGCCGAGAAGGGCGAATGCCCACACTGCGGCGCCATCAACGAATAAAAAAATCCACTATCCTCCTATGACAACAAGAATGCTACGACTCTCACTATTCATCATGACGGTCATCACTCTCTGCCTGTCATGTGCCGAAGATGATGCCTCAACAGACGAAGGAACTAGGATTCCTGCCCGCCGCACCATCATTGCCTATATGTCGGGCGACAACAACCTCAGCCAGTACCTGACTTCCGACATTGGCGAGATGGTGACGGGATCCAAGCAGTTGCCTGCTGACTGTAACCTCATCGTCTTTGCCGACCTGGGCTACGGCCGTCCCTACATAGCCAAACTCTCCAAAGGCAAGAAGACTATGCTCAGGGAATACAACGACGAGTTCTACTGCACCAATCCTGACACCATGCAGCATATCATGCAGTGGATAGCCAGCGAATACCCTGCCAGTGAATATGCTCTTCTTCTCTCAGGCCACGGCACTGGCATCGTTAACACCAGTGACACCATACCTGCTGAGCGAAGCATGCATACCTTGTCATACGGCGCTGACACCAACGGCGGACAGAGCGGCTCATTGACCAAATGGATCAATGACTCCGAACTGACACGGGTGATGCAATCGCTGACCGACCGTGACGGTATGCCACTGCATTTCTCATATATACTCTTCGACTTCTGCTGCATGCAGTCTGTCGAGATGGCCTATGCGCTGCGCCATGTCACTGACTATGTCATAGCATCTCCTGCTGAGATACCTGATGCGGGCACCTCATACGATAAACTCATAGCGAGCATGTGCCTACCTATGGACCAGGCACCTGAGCAGATAGTAAAAGACTACATCCGCTATGCTGAAGACAAGAATTTCGGCGGTACCTGTCTCACGGCTATTAGGACAAGCGGCATGCAGGCTCTTGCCGATGCCACACGCACAGCCTTTGCGGAGATCTCACGCAACAGCCAGTCCGCCACCCCCATCGAACTATCGACTCAGTCGTGCATATATTACTTCGTCAACCAGGAGCGCACTACCATTCCGGTATATCATGACATACGCAATGTCATGCTGCGGCAGATGCAGACAGGACTGCTGTCCGAGGAGACATACCGCAATGTCTTTCTCCCTGCCCTACAGCAGGTCATCATCTACTCTGCCATGCCGCAGGACATCAGTGCGACCGGACTCTTCGACTGGAGCTCAGCATTTATAGACAGCGAAGGCTTCCAGTCCTTCAACGTCAATAGCGACACATACTGCGGCATCAGCATTGCCATACCGCAGAAGATATATGAAAACATCTACTCATTCAGGAGATTCAATGTAAACACCTCACTGCGTAACACACAGTGGTACACTGCCGCAGGATGGAATCTGCTGGGATGGTAAGCAGAGAGACCAACACTAGAGACCCACCCCGGCCCTCCCTGCAGGGAGGGAGTTGCAAGTATGGGAGTGCCAGAAGTATAGAAATGATAAGTGATAAGTTAAAGTTTTTAAGTTTTCAAATGCATCTGTGTTGGCAGCGAAACTTTACCACTTTATATCTTTTCACTTTAACTTATCACTTATCACTTCTATACTCCTGGCACTTCCTTACTAAATTACACACTCTCTAATAGAACCACTTTTCACTTATGGTAGGTTCTATTAATTCATAAATTCGAGTTGAAGCCGTTCCGTTAGAGTCAA
>JAZLIN010000060.1:0-9039 GCA_045617365.1 Prevotella sp.
CGACGTGTTTATAACCATGTCGAAGAAGCGTGACAAGGTCAAGCTGGTCAGATACGAAAACCACTCCTACACGGTGTTTATGAAGGCCTATGAACACGGATTCCAATTTCTGGTTCCGAAGCCTTCAGAGGAAGGGAAAACGTCTTATCAGCTCAGTCTTTCCAAGTTACAGGCGCTTATGGAATGCACGGCAAGAAGGGAAATAAAAATATAATTACAACACTGATTATCAGTAAGAAAACTTGCATATATCCGTCTTTTTTATTAATTTTATATAATGAAAAAGGCGTTGACAGAAGACGAGGAAATGATAAAAGAGGCGCAGTTGCTAAAGTCCGCAGAAACGGATAAAGGCGACAGCGCCTCTTTGTCTTCCGACAAATTAAGCCGCCTTGAAAATGAGAATAAGCAGTTGAAAAAGCAGGTGGATCGTAAGTCTGGCAAGATAGCAACGATGAAAACAAAAATCCACCAATACCAGAAAGACTTGTCTGCTGCCCACCAAACAATTAACTCACAGGATGAGGAGATTCGTCGTTTACGGGAAGAGAATGCTCTGCTTAAGCGGGAGAAGTTCGCCACAACAAGCCAAAAACAATCATCTGCCAGCAAGTCAACAGAAGGCAGGGACAAGGAGGAGATTGAGTTTACTGGAGAGAAGAACGATCCTGTGACCGAACAGACCTCACAGGTTACCGAACAAGAAGTGCCAGAACAGTCTGTTCCCAAACTCTACCCGCAAAGACCACCAAAAGAACGTCCTAAGACCTACAAGCAGATGAAGGCCGACATTGTGGAGGAATACAACACGCAGGAAGACTATCCGGAAGGCATGACCTTCAAGGAGTTCAAGAATATCGAAGTTTATGACAGGGTCTGCTACGTGAGGAAGATGGTGTTCAAAGTGGCAGTCTTGGTTGATGAGGATGGTAGGGAACATGACTTCTTCAAGCCTGAGAAAGGTAAGGAGGCGTTCACGCCTGAATCCTACAAGCCCTTCCCCGACACCAACTGTACGCCGCGCTTCATGGCGTCGGTGCTCGACATGAGGTACAACCTCAACATGCCAGTCAGAAGAGTCCTCAAATCACTTGAAAGCGACGGGATGCACATGTGCCAGCAGAGCCTGCACAACTGGATAACCTCAGCCCACGACATGCTTGGAAGCGTCGAGGTATGCCTTAAGAAGAAACTACTTGACGAAGGAGCTGTCCTTCACATCGACGAGACCTGGTGCCGTGTGAGAATCAAGTCAGAGGAACATAAGAACGGCAAGTACATGAAGAAGTACATCTGGGTACTGGTCAACAAGAAGACCAAAACGGTTTACTACCTGTATGACAACGACGAGAACGACAGTCGCGCACGACGACCGATGACGGACTTCATAGCGGGATACAGGGTGTCTGCCGTACATTCAGACGCCTATAATGCTTACAAGTGTTTCGACAGCGAACAGTCGAGAATCGTCCACCTGCTCTGCTGGGCGCACACGAGGGCGAAGTTCTTGTTTTCAAGCATCATCGCAAAAGACGCAGAGGCGTTCTGGTTCCTCGAACAAATCGGCATACTGTACGGAGTTGAGCGTGAGATTAGGAACCTGAACATGACACCTGAACAAATAAAGGAGCGGCGAAACAGGGAGGACGTCAAAACAATAATGAGGGAACTTTATGAGAAGGCTCAAGACCTGTGGGACAATCCCGAAGAATACCACTACTCCGAACTGATGAAAAAGGCGCTAAAGTATATGCTGAATGGCTGGGACGGCCTTCAGAAATATATAGAGGATGGCAACTACGATATTGACAACTCGTTATCTGAACGGTCAATCCGTCCGTTTACGGTAGGCAGAAGCGCCTGCAAGGGATTCACCAGCGAGGAAGGGGTGATGATAGCCGCAAGATTTTACACTTTGGTGGAGACATGCAAGTTAAACGGCGTGTCTCCAAGGGACTATTTCGTCAAGGTCTTGGAGGCCTTAACCAATGACTATGGAGACTACGAAAAACTGACACCAGACAGATTCAATGAGATTTAGAATGGTTTAGAATCAACCTTCGGGCTGATTTTATTGTTTTATAGCGTTTTTAGGCTATATTTGCAGATATAATTAATAAATTAGACGTTTACATATTTACTTATGTGATTGGCATATTTGATGGTTACGTGCGAATACTAATTCTTTACATATTGCTTACCGCACTATTCTCTGTTCCTTCTTACTCGAAAGAACCAGAGGAAAAGCCGCTGACTTTACAGATATACTGTAATGTCAGAGACTCGATTCAACTGCTCACTGTCAAAGAATTTTTGGAAGAAGCTGACCTGTATAATGGTGACGAGATTCTGATATTGGCTAGAAATGCCAGATACAGCCCGTCCTCAAGCCTTAAACTGGCACAAAAAAGGGCCGATGTTTTTCGGGATTATGTGAAAGGATTTGTTGAAACTTATGTAGAGATTAAAGCATATGGCTTAACTGAAAAGGGTTGGATAGTGGAGCTTCCGAAAACCGCAACAGACTCAATTTGGAACGACCTCATGGACATTCAGATTATTCGCGGTGCGGATTCTGAACGTAGGGCTGGTTTTGCGACAGATCTTGCTATTTCTCCTGAATATTTAGGACTGAAATTGGGAAAAACTAGGCGGGAGCAAGTGACAAAAATGCAAGATGATTTAAAGCCAAATTTCATTATTAATTGGGATGACGTTAGTTTCTCGTTCGATAAAAGGGGGAGATTAAAAAAGGTAAGATTTACGAAAATTGCTCATGACCGTCAAGACATGCTTAAAACAGAACAGGTAGTCATGTCTTATTTTTCACCATACTTGGAAAACGATCATATTGAATATCTGTCTCCTATAGCAGGAAATCTGTTCCAAGATGGAAAGATTATGATTTTCATTAATGCATACAAGAAGGACAACGTTTTCTATAATTATCTTGATATAGAAATAGGAAGTTACTATAATGAGAAATGATAGATTTAGCTATAGTTCATAAATTTGATCATTTGAAACACGAAGTTACGATGTTTACAGATGTACGGGACTAGCTGTGAGAGCCGTTTACAAAAAATAAAAACGCTGCAGAAAAACCTCTACAGCGTTTTTATTTTTTGTAAACGTAGTTGGCATTATAATACTTTTAATCCTCAAATGTTCACAACAATCGTAAGCAAAATGCAAAACTCAGCTTGTCCCTAATCTTTGTCATGAACATATCAAATACGTGAACTACGTCTACACGGTGTTCAATACGTATTATCTTCAAGATGGATGCTTACCAAATTTTCATTCTGAAGAAGAAATAGGAGAACGTCTATCTGCTTTATCTAATAGCGCATGCTTATTGGATAAATCATTCGGATATTTGGTGTTTGGCATTGAGGATGGTACCCATGAGATGAAGGGGACCAATTTTCATGCAAAGTTAGCAAAGAAAGGTAATGAGGAATTGGAGCTATGGCTGTTGAATCGTTTGAATCCGAAGGTGGATTATGAGATATTTGAGTTTGATACACCAGAAAACAAGCACATCTCGCTCTTCCGTATTCCAGCAGCCACATCAAGACCTGTATCGTTTCTCAATGTAGAATATATTCGTGTTGGCAGTCTTACCAAGCGTTTGCAAGCATATCCAGACAAGGAAGCTAAAATATGGAAGAAAGCAGCAAACCGAAATCTTGCAGGTTTGATGGCGAAGGAAATGCTGTCATCTCAAGAAGTAATAAATCTTATCAGTGTAGAAACCTATTTCAACCTAATGAAGATCCCTCTTCCTCAGACACAGGAAGGTATAATTGAGCGATTGGAACAAGAACATTTTATCAAGCATGAAGAACTTGGATGGAGCATAACGCAGTTAGGTGCTCTACTTCTTGCAAAGGATCTCAGGAACTTTGGAGTGCTTAGCAGAAAAGGTGTGCGTGTGATTGTCTATAAAGGTAAGAATAAACTTGAAACCATCCGCGAGCAGCAATTTACATCTGGATATGCTATATGTATGGATAATGCTGTGGATTGGATAAATGGTCAATTACCTGCAAACGAAGTAATCGGTGAGATGTTACGTGAGAATGTTTCCATGTATCCAAAGTTGGCAATTCGTGAATTGATGGGCAATATGGTTATACATCAGGATTTCAGCGAACTCGGTACTCCTATGGTTGAAATCTATTCGGACAGAATCGAATTGTCAAACCCAGGAATTCCATTGGTCAATGCTGATCGTTTTATCGATGAGTATCAATCAAGAAATGAGGCCCTGGCTGATGTGATGAGACGCATGGGCTTCTGCGAGGAAAAAGGCAGTGGATTGGATAAGGTCATCGCATTGGTTGAAACATACCAACTCCCTCCTATTCGCATCAAAGTATCAGAAAATCGTACTTCTGTAACAATGGAGTCTTATAAAACGTGGTCGCAGATGGATAAAAACGAACGTATCCAAGCCTGCTATCAACATGCCTGTTTGAAGTATGTATCTAACGACGTTACCAGCAATCAAAGTTTACGCGAAAGATTTAGGATAGACGACAAGAACTATCCTATGATTTCCAGATTGCTCAAAGACTCAATTGACGCTGGTGTCATTAAGGATGCAAATCCAGAGGAAAAAAGTCCAAGAAACAGAAAATATATCCCGTATTGGGGATAAACTGACAATAAGAGTATATATAGTAAAAACTGACAAGGGCAGAGAAAGGATGACCATCTCCAAAATCAGCAAGCAATCGGGTGTGCCGATAGCGGAATATGTTGATTGGCTTACGTTGCAGGCAAAACCAAAACTGATCTCTGTTGAGGTTGTCGAGCAGGAGCAGACACCATCTCCTGTACGAACTGAAATCTCAATCACAAATGGGTGTTAATGTGACAATTTTGATTGTGTTTATGCAAGTTATCCATAATAATATCGTTAAATTTGTCAGTTCAATGATCATATAATCAAACACTGATTATATGTTATATGCATCAAAGTTAAGAATTTGTGTATGCCTTATTTTAGAAGTCTTGTTGTAAGCCTAATGTTGCTGTTGGCATATCCCTCATGGGGTGTGCCAACAGAGAAGACGCTGAGTCCGTCCTCTCCGGACACGCTGTGCCATATGACAGCCCGCCTATCGGTGGGCAGCGGTGTAGTGAAGGGCGAGCTTCGCGTGAGCGTTACCGATATAGACGAAGGCGTTCTGCCCAAGCTTGACCGCGGCCTGACCAATGTGACTGACAGCGTGCCGGGCTACCGCTTCCTTCCGCACGGGGAACACTTCCAGGGCGATGGCGCCAAGGTGGTGCTGGGCTATGACCGCACCAAAATACCGAGCGGGTACACGGAGGATGACATACGTACTTATTACTATGATGAGGCGGAAGGCCACTGGATTGCCCTTGAGAGGGATTCCGTGGACAGGCGTAACCGCGTCGTGGTTTCCCACACCACGCATTTCACGGACATGATCAACGGCGTCATCCAGGTGCCCGAGTCACCGGAGACACAGGGATTCGCACCGACGATGATGAGCGAGCTGAAGGCGGCGGACCCGACCGCCAAAGTGCAGATGATAGAGGCTCCGCAACCTAACAGCAGGGGCTCGGCAAATCTGAGCTACGCATTGGAGATGCCTCCAGCCCGTAACGGGATGTCGCCCAACCTCACTATCAATTACAGCAGTGACGCTGGTAGCGGATGGCTGGGCGAGGGCTGGAACCTCTCCACCTCGGCTATCACCGTTGACACCCGCTGGGGAGTGCCTCGCTATGACGGCACTGAGACCTACCTGCTGGACGGCGAGATGCTGGTCAAGGGACGTGAAGAGGGAACCGGGGACGAGAAGGTCACGACCTACCATCCGAGAAGGGAGGGAGCGTTCTCGACGATCCTGCGTTACGGCAGCAGACATGGCGGTTACCGCTGGGAGGTGATAGACCGTAAAGGGACGAGATACAGTTACGGCCAGTGGAAATACTATGTGAATGAGCAAGGGAAGAGGGACTCCGTCCTTACTGGCGTGGTTCTGGGGAACTACCAGATGACCTCGGACACTGTTGCAGCGGAATGGCACCTGACCCGAATAGAGGAGATCCACGGTGATTATGTGGAATACAAGTACAGGGAGGATAAGGAACCGGTTGGTTCATATGGCACTGTTCAAATAACAGCGAATGCGCTGTATCTGGACAGCGTCCTGGCGGGTAACGCCAATGATGCCCCGCACACCGTGGTCCGCCTTGTCAACAGGAAGGAGCCCAAGGGCATATCGAGGAATGACGCCCGCTACGGCTTCCTGGTATCCAACAACGCCCTGCTCGACAGTGTCAGCATATACTTCGAGGGGAAGTTCCTGAGAGGGTACACTTTCGCTTACAAGCAGGGTAAGTTCTACACTGACCTTCTTGAAAAAATAACCCAAATAGGAGCTAATAAGACTGTATTCAGTACCCACACGCTTGACTATCATGACGAAGTCGGGTCAAACCCGTCACCTTTTGGGGATGTCACAGGATATACGAGTAGCTCTGAATGCAGTGACCTTTCCATGATTAACGGAGGGAAGACCACTTTTGGCAATTCAAATGGAGGTGGCTGTAATGCAGGTGTTGGTCCTGTTTATGGAGGTGTCTCATACAATTATAGCGAGAACACCAGTGAAAGTAAAATATCTCTAACAGATATCAACGGTGATGGCCTTCCTGACAAGGTCTATAAGAAAGGTAGTAGCCTTTATTATGAGCCTGCTGTTTATGGTGGAAATTCATTCGGCCCTAGTCTTCCTTTAAAGGGCGCTCCTCAAAACTTTACAGAGAACAACTCGTATTCGCATTCCCTGAATGAGGATGTGGGAGCGGGCTTGGGATTTGCCAGTGTAGGTGCAACCTTCTCCCAAACATGGGAAAACTCTAATACGAAAAGTTTCTTCTATGACGTGAACAATGACGGTCTCATGGATATCGTAAGCCGTGGAATCGTATATTTCAACCATTTGGAGGACGGTATCCCTGTTTTTTCTCTCTTTTCAAGTGAGACTGATAACGAACTGGGTTTGATGTCTGGTGCCGTTATTCCAAAATCAGACGGTTTTAATGCTGATGTCGATACGTTACCGATTCGTGATTCGTTGGAAAATAAGTTTCCAATGCACGATGCCGTAAGAGTATGGAGAGCTCCTGTCAACGGTACAGTCAATATTACAGGTGCCATCTCTTTGCGAAGTCAGTCTGTGGATGGCGTCAATTACTTCATCCAGCATCAGGAAAAGAATCTTGCAAATGGTTCTTTGAAGGTGCTGAATGAAAGTAAAGAGTTTTCTATTAATGATATACCAGTCAAAGCAGGTGACTATATTTTGTTTAGAACGAATTCTGTGGATAACGGTGTAGCAGACCGAACTGTATGGATTCCAGAAATTACTTACAGTGAGGAGTCTTTCGCTACCATCCCGACGATTGACGAAAAGGGACTTGATCTGACTTCTTACAATGCGGGAAAGGACTATATTCCTGGAATAAGCTCAACAGTGGCATGTCCGGGTAAGGGCTATCTAAAGTTATTGAAGGGATTCGGTTACAGTAAACAGGAGAAAACTTTGGCGGATGTCACTTTTGAAGTACAGGTAAAAATTGGGGATACGGTTAAGGACACTTGGTCCGTTACAGTGGGGAAAGATGATTTGGTAGATGATGGATCATTCTTCGATGAGAAGGAGTATGCAAATGAGGATACAGATAAATCTCTTGTTTTCGATTTCTCTATCAAGTCAGAAATTCCATTCAATGATCATGCAGTTTCTTGGACACCAGTTTTATCTGCTCATTTGGAGAAGGATACATTGTCAGCAGATGACACGTTGTTTGTTTCTCCATCTCGTCCTATGTACAATAAACTGGTGAAGATAGAAAATCCCGTAGTTGTAGGTTTTGTTGAAGAATATGTTGGTGATGATGGGCACGAAGAAGAGTATAGAGTGGTGCTTAAAACTGTTTCCTCACCAGAAGCGAACGGCTGCAAATCATTCTTGATTGAGGAAGGGAACAGGTCAAATTTGACTCCTGTCAGTGACAGCAGTTTTCTTGATATCTCAAATTGGGCAGGGAAGCAGGTCCGCCTTGTAACTTATTCAGACACACCACTTGATTACAATGATAATGTCGTCTTGGAATTATGGATGAACCAGATTGTTACCGATGAACAGACTAACGAACAGAAGAAGGTTCCTGTTAAGGTTCAAGAGATTGAATCATCAATATGGAGCGTTTATAGTGAATCAGACCAACAGTTAGGCCTTCTTTACCGTGGTTGGGGTCAGTTCGCATACAAAGGAGACGTGAAGACACCAAATGGCCAGTATGGTCATTCAGTCAGTGAGACCATAGATATTAAGGCATTGGGAGGCTCTTATAATGTGCTGAAAGATAATACTAGTATTGTCGAGGCTTTGCAGTCCGATACATCTAGAAAAGACAACCCTTCCGAACAATTGAAATTTCTAGGTTCCGCCAATACAAATTTATTGGCTCCAATGCATTATGATGCGAAAGAACGAGTATATTTCTCGACAATCAATTTATCTGACAATCCAGATACAATATTGGTTTCAAGCATCTCACAAAACTGTTCTAGACTTGGTAAATCATTTATAGACGTCAAATCCCTTATTCCTGTTTATCCGACAGAGGAGGAGATGAAAACGGGTGTAATGCCAGCTCCAAGTCTTCAAAACAAGTCATTCGCCATATCCGGTGTTTTGAGTGGTGGTCTTAAGTGTGGGTTCGGGTTAAGCGGGACCTATTCCCACACTACGCAGAATGGTCGTACCGCCTATATGGACCTTAATGGAGACGGCTATCCTGATTGGATTTCCGACTATGAGGACGGTCTCAGCGTGTCGTACACGAAAACAGACGGAACCCTGCAGAGTGCGGTCACACCTGGGGGCACACACTTACCAGAACAGACTTCAGACGCAATCGCAGGTGGAGCAAGTGCTGGATCCTCTAGCAGTACTGAGGCTTGTACATCGTTCAATAAGGGAA
>JAZLIN010000061.1:0-26133 GCA_045617365.1 Prevotella sp.
ACGAAAAGACCCATTGAAGAATCTTACGAATCGAATAGGGACAGACTTATCGTATTTGATAAAGAACTGCCCAAGTGGAACTATATCATCAAATGCGCGAGCGCATGAGATTTTGTCGGAAGTTATTTTTTAACCATTTCATAATATATATACTCATCCATTTTTGGATTATATTTGACGATGTAACATCCACTTGAATTTCCTATCTTCCTACTATCATATTTTGTAGGAATTGTTTTGGTAAGATAATATTTGTAAGTAAATAATAATTTCTTGCCACTTTCAGAAGAACGATACCATTTGATATGGTTATTGGAAAAAGTATATATCGAATTATTGTCTGAGCTTCCAATCACCTTCCATGATGTATTGTTTAACTTGCTCAAACTCACAGAGACCTGTGCATTAGTGCGTAATGAACAGATGATAAAAAGAATTAGATAAAATATTTTCATTTGTAAACGTTGTTATTTTCTAAAAATGTCTCCAGCAATACGCACTGGTGCGGCTCTTGCAGTTTTAAGCCTTGCGGAGCGGTGGGCGCATTCTATGCGCGAAGGTAATAAAAAAACTTGAAATTTGAGCATGTTTTACCTCTACACTTGATTAATTTGTATAAAATTAATCAAAAAGTCACGATTTGACGTGCTCACCAATGCTATTTCAACCGCACAGGCGGTAAAGATGTGCAACCAACAAATGGAAAAGCGAACTGTAACGTAGTCAAAAGGCTGGGTTCGTTAAACAGATGCTATCTGACTGCACAAAATTTGCTAGTAAAAATTTTCAAAGGGATATATGAGGGCTGTATCACATACGTATGTGATATGGGTAGCTTTTTTTTGTCATTGCCCATGTTGCATAATGTGAGTAATTTTGCACTTGCAAGCTGCAAAAGCACCGTGAGCCGGCTGCGCCGACACTCACTGCTTGCTACGTGCGAGCCCTGCTTCGCAGCTTTGTCACTTGAATTAAACTATTAGAGCAACGAAATGGGTAAAAGTATTAGAATTATTTCACGGCAGAGTGCATTGGCATTGCTGCAAGTGGAGGAAGTGCTGCGTGCCTTGCCTCCCGATATTGAATACGAGGTAATCAAGACAACCTCGTATGGTGACCGACATAAGGATGTGTCGCTCATGGACAGTAGTGTATCACCAGATTTCTTTACACGCGAACTTGATGAGGCTCTCATCAATGGCAAGGCAGACATAGCTATTCATTCCGCTAAAGATTTGCCTTATCCTTTGCCACAGGGCATCAGGATCCTGGCACTGACAGCAGGCGGAGACAAGAGTGACTCGCTGGTAGCCCACGATGGACAAACTCTTGCGACGTTGCCAGCAGGGAGTAAGGTGGGCACTAGTTCTGCGCAGCGCAAAGCGGAGCTTCTTGCTGTACGTCCTGACTTGCAGGTAGTACCTATACGCGGAACGATAGAAGAGCGTATAGAGCAGCTGAGACCCACCCCGACCCTCCCTGTGAAGGAGGGAGAAGAGGCATCTGCCAAAACTATTGATGCGTTGATCGTTGCTACATGTGCATTAGACAGATTAGGGTTGAGACATCTTGCCACTGAGACCTTGCCTTTCAAGACTCATCCGCTGCAAGGCAACCTCGCCGTTACTGCAAGCGCTGATGCGGCGGAATGGCTAAAAGAACTGTTCCTTCCTCTTGACATTCGCAGAAGCTATGGTATGGTGACGCTCGTGGGTTTCGGTCCAGGAGATCCCGAACTGCTTACCATCAAGGGACACAAGGCGTTGGAGGCGGCAGATGTCATCTATTATGACGATCTGACAAACGAGTCGTTTCTTGGGCAGTTCAGGGCAGAGAAAGTGTATGTAGGCAAGCGTTCGGGCAAGCATAGCCATCATCAGGACGACATTAACGAATTGCTTTACCGCTCTGCCATTGAAGGCAAGGAGGTGGTAAGGTTGAAGGGCGGTGACCCGATGCTTTTCTCTCACGGCAGGGAGGAGATTGACTATCTTCGTGAACGCATGGTGAAGGTCTGTGTAGTGCCAGGCATAAGCAGTGGCAATGCCCTTGCCTCGCTATTGCAGATACCTCTCACTCACCGCGGACTGGCTCGCAGTGTTGCCATGGTACTTGGGCACAACAGCACAACTCTGACACCTGATGCCGACACCTTATTATACTATATGGGTGGTTCAAACGTAGCCTGCATTGCAGAAGCACTCCTGAAGCAAGGCAGAGAAGGCAATACTCCCGTAGCTTTGGTGACAAATGTGTCATTGCCTACGCAGCGTGCTGTATATTCTACGCTACAGGAACTGTGCTACGCATGTTTCAAGGCAACCCCAGTGCTCATCATTGTTGGCGAGGTCGTGAGGTTTGCTGCACAGGAACATAGGCAGATAACGTACGATACTGGAACGCAATCTGCAACGCCACTGATAACAATAACGCCGACTAATGCCACTGTTGATGCGAGAGGCACTGACTGGATTGTGTTTACATCGAGATATGGCGTGAGATTTTTTGATGGGGTAGTTGGCAATGCAAAGGTCGCAAGCGTTGGTCCTGTAACATCCAAGGAACTCGAAGTGAAAGGCATCACTCCCGATTTCGAATCACCTACGCAGTCAGCAGATGGGTTGCTGCAATATTTCAGCAACCAGCCACCACAGAGAATACTTCTGCCACGTTCGGACAAAGGACTAAAGGCATTGAGTGAGGGATTGGCAACGATGGGACATAAAGTTACGGACATTGCCGTCTATACCAACCGACCAAATCCCGATGCTGTGCGACTTGACCTCAGCAAAGTCGATAAGGTGGTGTTCACATCGCCCTCGACAGTAGAGGCTTTCAAAACTCTCTATGGCACAAAGATCCCCAATCATTTACTATTAATAGCGAAAGGAAAGACAACCTATGAAGCGATTCAGACAATATAGACTAACACAAGCCGTACGCGATCAGTATGCAGACGTGTCACCCATCGAGGCAGCCGATTTCATATATCCATATTTCGTGGCCCCACCCCAGCCCTCCCCCCAAGGGGAGGGAGACGGAAACTATGCTAAAGTCGAGATTCCTTCTATGCCAGGAGTATATAGATTCACCATCCCTGCACTTCTGGATGACATTGAAGACACGCTGTCTCTCGGCATCAACAAAGTACTGCTCTTCGGAGTAATCCCACAGGAAGAAAAGGATGAGCGTGGTAGTGCAGGATATAAGCCTGACAACATTATCAGTGAAGCAGTACGGGCAATAAAGGCTCGCTTTGGTAGTAAGGTCATTGTTTTCACAGATATCTGTCTGTGTGAATATACCAGTCACGGACATTGCGGACTTCTAAAGGAGGTAACGCACAGCTTTGGTGACAAACAGTTGCAGATCATTGATGTAGAGAATGACTCCACCCTTCCTTTGCTTGCCGAAATGGCTTATCAACATGCCCTTGCAGGAGCCGATTTCGTTGCGCCATCGGCAATGATGGATGGTCAGATAGAAGCCCTTCGCACACGTCTTGACAGCGATGAGCGCACGAAGCATGTCAGGATTCTTGCCTATTCGGCAAAGTATGCCTCTGCATACTATGGTCCGTTCCGCGATGCAGCCGACTCGGCACCATCTTTTGGTGACCGCAAGACATATCAGATGGACTATCGCACGAAAGACCAGGCTCTGCAGGAAATACAGGCAGACATAGAGGAAGGCACCGACTGGATAATGGTAAAGCCTGCCCTTGCGTATCTGGACATTATCTATCGTGCTGCAACGGAGTTCCCAAAGCATCCGCTTGTTGCCTATCAGGTAAGTGGTGAATATTCCATGCTCATGAATGCCGCACAGCAAGGCTTTTTCGATGAGCACCGTATCTTTCACGAGAGTCTCACTGCTATCAGGAGGGCAGGTGCTAAGTACATCATTTCATATTACGCAAAGCAGTTCATAGTTCATAGTTCATAGTTCATAGTTGGGCTGGCGCTTGAACTATACACTAAAAACAACTATGAACTATGCACTTTGAACTAACAAAAACTATGAACTATGAACTATGAATTATGAACTAAATATGACTTTTCTTCCAATAAACATAAACATCACTGATCGTAGGATTCTTATCATAGGAGGTGGAAGGGTAGGATTGCACAAGGCTACCATACTGCACCGCTTCACGGACGAGGCAACAGTTATCTCACCAGTGTTTCAGGAGGGATTCTCTGACTTGCCTTTCACACTTGTGAAGAAGGCATACGAACCGTCAGACCTTGATGGAGCACTTTTGGTGTATATATGCACTGAGAATCACGAGCTAAATGCTCAAATCAAGCGTGACGCAGAAGAGCGGCATGTCCTCGCCAGCGTATGTGACAACCCGGGACTTTGCGACTTCACCTCGCCTGCCATATATAAGGATGGTGACCTGCTGGTGGCTGTTTCAAGCAATGCCAAGAACGTTCATCTCAGCATACAGACACGAGACGACATAGCAAATTTCCTGCAACGCAAGGGCAGCGTTACACTCACCACCTGTTATCGCACAGAGACCTATTGGGGTGATGGTGACATACCAGCAGACACTGCGCGCCACCTCTTTCGCGTGGCAGCAGGACTGGAATCGCCTTTGCTTGGCGAGAAAGCCATACTCGGTCAGCTCAAGAGTTGTTATCAGGAGGCGGCAGAAAAGGAAAAACTGTCACCGAGCATCAACCGCCTTTTTCAGTATGCCTTGCACGTTGGGCACCGTGTGCGAACCGAAACGGGGATTTCTCGTGGTGCAGTGTCGTACAGTCAGGTTACTGTTGACCTGCTCTGCCGTGAGATGCCAGACCTTACGGGTAAGGTTGTAAGCATCATTGGCGTTAACGAACTCACTGAGTCGGTGCTGAATTTCCTTTCGGCACGTGGTGCAACGAACATCATTCTTGCCAACCGCAGCTTTGAGAAAGCAGAAGCATTGGCTGAGAAATACGGTGCAGAGGCTATGCCGTTGACAGAGAAGAAAAAACTGCTTGCACTCTCCGACGTGGTGATTACCGCCACATCAGCACCACACGCCATAATAAAAACGGAGGACATAAGACGCAAAGTACTGATCTTCGACCTCGCCTCGCCGGCTGATGTGGATGAGAATGTAAAGACATCGATTGAAACCGCTTCGCTTGTCAAGCTCTATCAGCTGGAAGAAATTGAAACTCTTGCGCAGCAGAACCTTGATAAACGTCAGGCGGAGGTCAGGAAGTGCGAGGAGATTATAGAGGAAGAAATCGCAGAATTAATGCGTTGGCAGGAGAAACGCAGATGCTATCACGAACGGAAAGTTTAATCATCACGCTACAAAACCATAACTTTTGCAATAAATTTGCTAGCAAATTTTCTGCAAAAGCATAACTATTACGACAAATTTGCTAGTAAATTTTATATAACCGATATGAATATAAGACCAAGATCCATCAAAGCCTTCGAGGAGGCGCAGCAATATATACCAGGCGGAGTGAACTCTCCAGTCAGAGCATTGAGGGCAGTGGGCGAGACACCGCTGTTCATTGACCATGCGGAGGGTGTGACACTCACCGATATTGACGGCAACACGTACACCGACTTCTGTCTGTCATGGGGTGTGTTCATTGCAGGGCATAGTCATCCGCAGGTGTTGTCGGCGGTGCAGGAGGCAGTACTCCGTGGCACGAGTTACGGTATTCCGACTCTCGTTGAGACAGCGTTAGCAAAAAGAGTCAGTGAACTCATTCCGTCTATGCAGCAGGTGCGCTTCGTCAACTCCGGCACAGAAGCGGTGATGTCAGCCATACGTCTGGCACGAGGCTATACGCACCGCGACTACATACTGAAATTTGAGGGATGTTATCATGGTCATGCCGACCATCTGCTGGTATCTGCCGGTTCGGGAGTCGCTACCCTTGGTATCAGCAGTTCCGCAGGAGTACCGGACGGTTTCGTGCAATACACCCTCGTTGCACCATTCAATGACAAGGACGCTGTGCGCCAGCTCTTCCGTGAATACAAGGGTAAGATAGCAGCGGTGATAGTGGAACCAGTACCTGCCAATATGGGTGTGGTGCCTGAGCAGGATGGGTTCCTGCAGTTCCTGCGTGAGATAACACAGGAGGACGGTTCGCTATTACTCTTCGATGAGGTGATAACGGGATTCCGGTTAACCCTTGGTGGTGCACAAAGTTACTTCGGCATTACGCCTGACCTCACTACCGTTGGTAAGATCGTGGGTGGAGGTTTCCCTGCCGCTGCCTTCGGTGGCAGACGCGATATTATGCAGTTGCTCGCCCCAAACGGTCCTGTCTATCAGGCTGGCACACTGTCTGGCAATCCTATCGCCATGACGGCAGGACTTACAACGCTTGATGTATTGAGTGCACCTTCTCTATATGAAGAACTGAACGCCAAGGCAGAGCGCTTCATAGCAAAGCTTTCAGCGGTACTTGAGCCAAAGGGTGTGATAATAAATCATGTCGGCAATATGTTCACTCCTTTCTTTACTGGCGGCAAACCTGTCCATAACTTCCGTGATGTACAGCAGAGCGACACAGAGGTCTTCGCCCGTTTCTGGCGACACATGCTTCAGCACGGCATCTATCTCTCCCCTTCTCAATATGAGAGCAACTTCGTTTCCATTCAGCATACGGAGGAGAGACTCAATGAGATAGTAGAGATAGCAAGGCAGTTCACAGTTCATAGTTCATAGTTTTTTCAGCCCAATCAAAGCGCAGCCCAACTATGCACTATGAACTATACCAAACGTATGTGATACGAATGCCCACAAGGTGCGATTACCCATGTTGTAAAAAGTGAGTACCTTTGCACTCAGAAATTCGCAAGCGACCGTGAGCCAGCTTTGCTGACACTCACTATTTCTATCGTGCGCACTCGTGCACTCAGAAATAAAAAAGGAATTATAACTTAGAATCCGTTCACCCTTCAGCGGCTTATCTTGAGCAGTCAATGGTATAAAAAAGCCTCCCCTCGGGGAGGTTGGAGGGGGCTTCAAATGAAGATTACAGACGACAACTACGAAGAGATACTCAGTCACGACGGACTGATAGTGATAGACTTTTGGGCTACTTGGTGCGGACCATGTCAGCGACTGGCACCTATCATAGCACAGGTAGCAGAGGAATATGAGGGCAAAGCCATCGTAGGCAAATACAATGCGGAGAACAACGAAGCACTGACAGAACGCTTCGGCATACGCAATATCCCTACCATTCTCTTCCTGAAGAACGGAGAAGTGGTGGACCGCCTCAGCGGAGCCGTCAACAAACTCAAAATAACAGATACTATAGACAAGAACTTGTAATTCGGTTTTTCGGTTATCAGGTTTTTCGGTTTTAGTAATACCAACCACCGTTCCCGAAGTTTTTACTTCGGGCATCAATAAAAGAAAGGAAAAAGAACTATGGCAAAAATCATTGTAAACGGAGAAGATCAGGAGGTGCAGTTGCCCCTCACTGTGTCAGAACTTATCAAGGCTAACGACGTGTTCCAGCCAGAGATGGTCAGCGTGCAGGTAAACGAAGAGTTCGTTGAGCGCGAAGACTTCGACAGTCAGCAGATCAACGAAGGCGATACAGTAGATTTCTTATATTTCATGGGAGGAGGACAGGGGTAGTTCACAGTTCATAGTGCATAGTTCATAGTTGGGCTGGCGCTTGAACAGTAAACAATGAAAAAACAACTATGAACTATGAACTAGTAAAGACTATGAACTATGAATTATTAACTATGAACTAAATTATCATGTACGATTTTACAGAAGAAGAACTGCTCCGCTATAGCCGTCATATCCTCTTGCAGGACGTTGGCGTAGAAGGACAGGAAAAGATAAATGAAGCCAAAGTGCTCGTAGTAGGTGCCGGAGGTCTCGGTGCACCAGTGTCGCTGTATCTTGCAGCTGCTGGCGTGGGTACCATAGGCATTATAGACGGCGATGTAGTAGATCTCAGTAATCTGCAGCGCCAGGTAATTCACTTCACAAAGGATGTTGACACTCCAAAGGTACTGTCAGCCAAGGAAAAGATGCTTGCCATCAATCCTAACGTAAAGGTCAATGCCATACAGGATCTGCTGATGGCAAACAATGCCCTTGACATCATCAAGGATTACGACTTCATCGTTGACGGTACAGACAACTTCCCAGTCAAGTTCCTTATCAACGATGCCTGTGTCATGGCTGGCAAGCCTTTCAGCCACGGTGGCATACTGCGCTTTGAAGGTCAGACCTTCACCCACGTGCCAGGTTCGGCTTGTTATCGTTGCGTGTTCGGAGCACCACCACCACCAAATGCCGTTCCTACCTGTTCGCAGGCTGGAGTGCTCGGTGCGATAGCAGGAATGTTAGGCACCATACAGGCAGCTGAGACACTGAAATACATCACCGGTGTGGGCGAATTGCTTACCAACAAGCTGCTTACCTTCAATGCCAAGACTATGGACTTCCGCAAGATTAGCACACGCCATAACCACAACTGTAAGCTCTGTGGCGATAACCCTACAATCACGGAACTCATCGATTACGAACAAGCAACATGTGACTTAAAGAACCATTAGCGCCACCCAACCTCCCCGGGGAGGAGACTTAAATGGTAACTTCGATCACATAATTATTCATATTAAAAAAATCCCCCTTAGGGGGACATAGGGGGCTTATTATGACAATAGGAGAACAGACATACGGATGGAAGGAAGGCGATAAGGTCATCCACATCACCAAGGAAGCATGGCAATCCATCGTCTCTCAGGCACAGAAAGATGCGCCGATAGAAAGTTGCGGCTATGCTTTGGGCGTTGAGACTCCCTCTCCTGATGGGGAGGGTAGGGGTGGGGCTCTTCTTATCACCTACAACTATCCCCTAACAAACATAGATCATGCTGCCGAACATTTCTCGCTCGATCCCAAGGAGCAGTTCGCAGCTATCAAATATGCGCGACAGAACAATCTGAAGGTCATTGGCAACTGGCATAGCCATCCAGCATCGCCAAGTCGTCCGTCGGAGGAAGATAAACGATTGGCATTTGACCCCAAAGCACTCTATCTCATACTGTCACTATCACCTGACGTTTCCGGACTGCCGTACGCCGCTGATGGCGAACCTGTCCTTAATGCGTTCAGAATAGAAAAAGGGGAAGTAACCCGCTTCCCTGTAATAGTTTAATTCCTTTCGCCCAACAGCCATGCTCGGCTGTTGGGCATTTTGGGCTTTCATATAAAAAGATCATTAGAAAGGAAATATCTAACATTATAATGCGTTATTTATATAGAATATGGATGCACAACGAATCATTATAGCCGACAATCAGGCTCTTACGGCGCTTGCCGTTGAAACAATAATACGCTCATTACCGCAGTACGGGGATCTCGTTCCTGAGATTGTCTATGCCACTCGCAGCTACGAGTTAGGCAAGATGCTCACCGACAAACAACCTACGGCGGTAATATTGGACTATACCCTCTTCGATTTTACCAGTGCCGAGCAACTCATAAACCTCAGCGAGGGTAACAAGCATGCTTCGTTTCTTTTGTTGTCAGAAGACCTTACGGCAGACTTCCTGCGCAACGTGCTCTTTAATTCGCAGCGCATAGGCGTTGCCTACAAGGATGCGTCACTCGACATTCTCCGCGAGTCCCTTCGCTTTGTCGTTCGGGGCGAACGATATATCGCCCAGCATGCCACGGAGATTCTCTTCATGAAGGCTGCCAAGGAAGAGCATCATAAGGATGATCTCACTCAGACGGAACGTGAAGTATTGAAGTCCATTGCCCAGGGCAAGACGACAAAGGAGATTGCAGCTGAGCGCTTCTCGTCTATTCACACCATCAACTCTCATCGTAAGAATATCTTCCGTAAGCTCAATGTCAACTGTGCCCACGATGCCATGAAGTACGCTATCCGTGCTGGACTCGTGGATGAAAGTGAGTTCTATATCTAATCACGCAAAGGCCCTTCGCGGACTTTGCGCCTTTGCGTGAGATTATAACTTACGAAAGTTGAGTTAAAAGTTTATTACAAAGTGCCACACTGTCAACTTCTTGATAGTGTGGCACTTTTGTTTTGGTCTCACCATTCTTTGTTATATGATTACCCTCCACGTGCTATTACCCACGTAGGAAAAACTCCGTACCTTTGCACTCAGAAATCAGAGACGGGCGCCCGACACGCCCTGTTACATTAAAAGGTAAAAAGAAGATGAAGAAATGGACAAAGACTTTTGCAGCCGCAGCACTGATACTTTCAGCAGGCACGGTGAGCGCTCAGGATAATAAGACGGACAATTTCCTTGAGAGTGTCAAACCATCCACTCCAAAGGTTTCAGGCCTCGTCAACGGTAGATATAGCTATGACAGCAGTGATGATAGCAACGGCTTTGACATACGCAGGGCACGACTGGCTGTATCGGGCGACTTCGGTAGCAAACTTGACTATAAGGTACAAGCGGAATACGGAGGTGGCAAAGCCAATTCTGCTGCAACGGTAAAGTTGCTTGATGCCTACCTGAGAATAAAACTGAGTAAGGAGATAAATTTCCAGATTGGTGAATTTAAGGTGGCATACTCACAGGAGACTCTCGACGGACCGACATCATGGTTGACGATAGAGAATCCTACTGTAGTAAACAAGCTTAACGGTTACAGTGATGAAAGCGGGCTCAGCGCAAACTCTCGCGATGTTGGTGCGAGAATATATGGTAGCTTCATTCACAAGCAAGGATTTGATGTTATCTCCTATAAGTTAGGAGTATATAACGGCAACGGCATCAACCTCAAGGACAACAACACACAGAAGGATGTGGCAGGACTGCTTTACGTAACACCCGTCAAGTCACTGACATTGTCCGTAGGTCACTACATCGGTCATTATGGTGAGACAGGAAAGACCGTACGCCGTGATCGTACATCAGCAGGTTTCACATTCAAGGAGAATAACCTCTTCCTGCGTTCGGAATACCTTCATGGCAAGACTGGTGACAGATCACACCAAGGTGTATATGCCACCGCAGGCTATAAGCTTGCATACGGTCTTCAGCCAGTTCTCTCATACGGTTATTATCAGAAGGACACCGATAGCAAACGAGACAACCAGAGCGACTATCAGATAGGTCTTAACTGGCAGGCAAATAAATACATCCGCACTCAGTTGGGCTATACATTCACTAAATACACCAACAGCGAGAAAAAGAACAAGAACCTCATAGAGACTCAACTCCTGGTAGCATTCTAAAGACCCACCCCGACCCACCCTGTGAGGGAGGGAGAATAAGACCCACCCTGTGAGGGAGAATAGATTAACCACCGTTCCCGAAGATTCTTCTTCGGGCAAATAAAAAAGAAAGGAACAACGACAATGAAAAAGCAGACTAAAGAAAACATCTTATCAGTATTATTCGCAGCGGCATTGCTCACTCTCGGATTGACATTCAACTCTTGCGGTAGCAAGAACAGTAACTCACAGGCTGACGGCGAAGAACTCGAAGGCCGCATCTCCCTCTCAGGAGCCTTTGCCCTTTATCCATTGGCTGTACAGTGGGCGGAGGATTTCCAGAAGCTTCACCCTGGTGTAAAGATTGAAATTGACGGTGGCGGTGCAGGCAAGGGCATGACCGACGCTCTCGCCGGACAGGTAGATTTCGGCATGGTCAGCCGTGAGATCAGCGACGCTGAGGCTGCCAACGGTGCAGTGGGATTCCCAGTGGCAAAGGATGCTGTTGTGCCAACAATCAATGAGAAGAACCCACAGTATGCTGCTCTCGTGAAGCACGGCATCACGCAGCAGGCTGCCACTGACATCTGGATCAACGGTACCATTAAGACATGGGGACAGCTTCTCGGCACTTCTGATGCTACTGCCATCAACGTCTTCACCCGTAGCGATGCCTGTGGTGCAGCAGAGACATGGGCAAAGTGGCTCGGAAAAAGTCAGGAGGATCTGCTCGGCGAAGGTGTTAACGGTGACCCTGGTGTTGCTACCGCCGTACAGAAGAATGTCAACTCCATCGGTCTTAACAACATAGGCTATGCCTACGACAATAACACCCTGAAGCCTTTGCCTGGCATCCGCGTTCTGCCTATCGACGTAAACGGCAACGGTCAGATAGATCCCGACGAAGACTTCTACGCTACAAAGGATCAGTTGACAAAGGCTATTGCTGACGGCAAATATCCTTCACCACCAGCACGTGACCTCTACCTCGTAACAAAGGGCATCCCTACCGACCCTGTTGTTGTCGCTTTCCTGAAATACGTGCTTACGGAAGGTCAGAAAGCCAATGCCGGCGTTGGTTACATCACTATTCCACAGGATAAGCTTGATGCAGCTCTGAAGAAGCTGAAATAGAGATCCACCCCGGCCCTCCCTGTGAGGGAGGGGAAAGGTCGCCGACAGTATAGAAATAAAAAAGTCCGATAGGCAATTTGCTTATCGGACTTTTTGAGTTGTTCAAACATTAGAATGAACTGTACACCCTATGCTGTACGACCGTGCACCCCTTACTGTACGACTGTACACCCTATGCTGTACGGTTGTGCACCCTAAGGGTGTACGGACAACAATTGATTACAATAGAAACACAAATCATAATTTTTTATAAAAAATACGTTTTGAAAGAGTTATACTTTGGTTATATGGAAATTATTTTGTAATTTCGCACTTTAGGAGAATTGATATCCTATGTCATAGAAGTCAAACAATGTTTGCAGACCATATCAGCTTGTAACAGAATAGAAAACTTAATGTCAAACAAATAAACCCAAACAAAAATGGAAGATATTATAGTAAGCGTACCCAAGTCTGATGCTCAGTTTGTTGCTCGACTGCTGGAAAAAATGGGCTACTGTATTCGCAACAGAAAGCTCAAAGGAAGCAACGCGCCCACGTTTCGTGAACTGTTTGAACGCGCCCAGCAAGAGTCTTCCATGGATCATGAGTGGACTCTTGACGAAATAAATGCAGAGATTAAAACTGCACGTCAGGAAAGGAGTCAATTATGTATGCAGTAATTGACACCAACGTATTCGTGTCAGCTCTGATTACAAAGAACCCGGAGTCGCCAACTCGTCTTGTCTACGACTTTATTGACAGCGGGGAGATAACTCCTTTGTACAACGATGAAATAATCGCAGAATACAAAGAGGTCTTGTCACGTCCAAAGTTCAAACTGAGTCAAGAAATTATTGTAGCACTATTATCTCTTGTCGTTGAGAATGGCATCAGTTCTGACCGCTTTGCATATTCTGAGACGATGATAGACGAGAAGGACAGAGTCTTTTATGAGGTTTCACTATCTGTTGAAGATTCTTTCCTCGTTACCGGCAATCTCAAGCATTTCCCTGCAACTCCACATGTCATCACTCCACATCAAGTTGTAGAATTATTGAAGAAATAACATTATCTCAAACAATTAAAACCAAACATATTATCTTTGCCACAGCATTGACGCTACGAAACAAACATAACAAATAGCAATCACGAGGACGATGCACCATGTGTGCAGTCACTTCACCAACTAAAACGAACATATTACATCCGCAAACATCAGTTCTTATGGCGAGTCCTTGAGACTCTGAGAATCTGATGTTTGCGGATGTTCTTTGTTCCGTATGTAAGGGAGGGATTCTCCATTTTGTGCATACCTTGAATGTTGTTATTATGCAGTTTGCGTAATGCAGTTTGCGTAATGCGGTAGCAAAGGTACAAACTTCTCAGGATATACTGCGTCACTCCTGTACCGCCTGAAGGATGTCTTCATAGATGTCATCGACATGTTCCAGTCCGATGGAGAGGCGTATGGTGGTGTCACGCACATCCATAGCGCGGCGCTGGGAACCCGAGAAGGGACCGAAAATGGTGGAGGCGGTATGTATTGCCAGCGAGCGGTTGTCGAAAAGGTTGCTCGCACGGTGTATTACCTGCAACTTGTTGATGAAGCGTATGGCGGCGGCTTTGTCTTCAAGGTCAATGGTAAGCATCGCACCGAGAGGCGCCCCCTCCCCGCTCCCCGTAGGGGGAGTGCCCCAACCCCATGGTTGGTATTGGCTTACAGCCCTTTCGTGGAATGGATTGTCTGGCAGTCCAGGATAATTCACGCGCTTTATCTGCGGCACCTTTTGCAGACGTGTTGCCAGTTCCAAGGCATTAGCAGCCTGAACACGGTAGCGTGCGTCGAGTGTTTCCAGTCCGACGGTCTGCATATAGGCGGCATGAGGCGTCATGTATGCACCGAGATTGAACAGCAGTTCGTAGCGTATGCGGCGGTTGAAGATGGGGAATGTGCCGTAGTCGATGACAAGTCCGCCAAGGCTTGTTGCACCCCCAGAGATATATTTCGTGCTGCTGACCACCTGAACGTCCATGCCAAGCGCCTTGCCATCAAATTCGGTGAATGGTATCAGCGTGGTGTCGGCAATGAGGGGGAGACCCACCCCGTCCCTCCCATTGAGGGAGGGGGAATGAGCTATTTCTGCCAAAGCCCTGATATCCGCTACCTCCATCTGTGGGTTTGTTATTATCTCAAGGAAGATGCAGCATGTGTTCTCGTCGATGGCATTGCGTACGGCATCGAGGTCAAGGAGATTCACTTCACGTGCCTCCACACCGAGACCTCCCAGCGTGTTGCGCAGGAATGATACGGTATTGCCGAAAAGGTGATTGGAAGTCACGATGTTCTTGCCTGCCTTTGCTACGGCAAAAAGTGCATTGCTGATGGCTGCCATACCACAGTTGAATGCGAAGACATTGGCTGCATCGGTCAGGGATTTTACTCGTTCCTCAAAGAAGGTAACAGTAGGGTTCATCACTCGCGAGTATTCCGGATCGAGAACACGTCCGCAGAATACGTCACTCATTGCCTTTGCCGATTCAAACTCGTAGCTGGCGCAGTGATACACCGGCATACTGAGCGCACCGTAGGCATCAGGCTTCTGGTATTTGGTGCTGGTTGCTATTGTCTGTTTTTTCATTATCGAAGCCCCCTCCCGACCTCCCCCAGGGGGGAGGAGAAGCGAGCGGATTATTTGTTTGTTTAAGTTTATATCACGCCTTCGCGTGAGATTATATGGCGAAAGTTGCAGCCACGCAACTTCCCCCCTTGGGGGGGTAGAGGGGGGCTTTAACTAAACGCTCCGTCAAGGTATCTTCTGGTGAGTTCGTTCTGAGGAGAATTGAAGACCTCACGTGCAGAACCTTGCTCGATTACTTCGCCGAGGTACATGAAGATGACATGGTCGGCAACGCGCTGAGCCTGCTGCAGCGTGTGAGTCACCATCACGATGGTATAATCTCGTTTCAGGTCAACGAAGAGTTGCTCTACCTTCTTCGATGATATAGGGTCGAGGGCAGAAGTACTCTCATCGGCAAGCAGTACCGTTGGCTCTACTGCGAGTGAACGCGCCAGACAAAGTCGCTGCTGCTGTCCGCCAGAGAGTCGTGCTGCCGGTGATGAGAGTCGTTGCTTCACCTCATCCCATAGTCCGATGCTGCGAAGGTAATGCTCCACTACGGCATTGAGTTTCTCCTTACCGCGTATGCCATGAATACGACAACCGTATGCTATGTTGTCGTAGATGGACATAGGCAGTGGGCATGGACGCTGTGGCACGAGCCCGATGTGGCGGCGCAGTTCTATGAGGTCTGCGCCATGTGACTTTACTATGTTGCGATCGCCAAGCAGTATGTCACCGTCAATCTTCACTCCTTCTGTAGTATCAATGATGCGGTTGAAGGTACGGAGAAGAGTGCTCTTGCCGCATCCCGATGGACCGATGATGCAGGTGATTTTGTTCTTTGGTATATGGACGTTCACATCCTTTAATATGTGTGCCTGCCCGATGTGAATGTTAAGATTGCGCACTTCTATTCCCTCGTGCTCAATCTTGTCAAATTTCTGTGTTGGATTAAATTCTGCCATAGAAGCCCCCCAACCCCCTAAGGGGGAGTCTTTTTATACCTTTGACTGCTCAAGGTAAACCGCTGGTGGGTGAACGGGTTCTAAGTTTGTAATTCCTTTTCTTTTTCTGAGTGCACGGGCGCGCACGAACAAATAATGAACGTCAGCGTAGCTGGTGCATGTCTCTGATTTGTGAGTGCAAAGGTACGCATATAATACAAGGTGAGCAATAACAAAGGTATGTGATACGCATGCCCAAAAGTTGCGATTATACATTTAATAAAAAGGTAGTAATTTTGCACTCGGAAGTCAAAGAAAGGATTAAACATTATGATTAGCGTTATTGTTACATTACACAATCAGGAGCAGACGATAGTCTCAGCCCTGCAATCACTGGTGGCACAGACAGCCCAGCAATGGGAGTGTGTCATCATTGATAACGCATCCACCGATGCAAGTGAATATCAGGTGCGTTCATACCTCATAGACAGGCGCATGCGCTACATTCGTCTGGAGAAGGAGGTGTCGCTCAACGAGGCCCGACGCATCGGACTAGAGAATACCACCGGCGAGTGGGTGATGTTCATGGATGGTGCAGACTATCTGAAGTCGAATGCCCTGCAGGCACTGTTCCTCGCGGTAAAGAAATACGGAACGCTTTGCGGGGCCGGCAACTATAGCGTCATCCGCCAGGGCGAACCCGTGCCAAACAGTTATCGACAGGAGTACAAGGTCTCTCCGCGCGAGGTGAAATGGGGAAAGATCTCTGTTGTTGCGGGTAATAGTATATTCAGCCGTAAGGTGGCACACCTGCCGGAGTCATGGACAACCCTTGACTTCGCATACACCGACCATATCATCCTCATCAGCGGCGAGGCATCAGAACCTCTCGTCAAGGTAGAGAAGCAACCTTGGTGGAGGAGGTTCTTCTAGTTTATAGTTCATAGTTCACAGTTCATAGTTATGACATACAGAATAGCAAAAGATAAGACTGCTGGCGCAATAATGACATTGTTTACACTGGTATCAATGGTACTGGTGGTGGCAATGGCGATAGGATTGTGGCTGAAGTCTTCTGATATACTTCAGGAACACTCGTTATGGGACTTGCTGACGGCATCGGAATGGAAACCGACGAAGAATCAATTCGGTTTCCTTGCCTTCATTGCCGGCACGTTCTACGTTACTGCCGTAGCTACGGCGATAGCCCTGCCAACATCGTTGTTGATGGCTGTATTGCTGACGGAGTACTGTCGCAGCAAGGTGCGCAGGTATGTTTACCCATTGCTCGACATCCTCGCCTCATTGCCATCGGTGATCTTCGGCGTGTGGGGCACATTGGTAATTGTTCCAATAGTAAGCGACATCGTTGGTCCGGCGGTAGGCACTGCCACATCAGGCTATACGCTGCTGTCGGGTGCGGTAGTGCTGAGCGTAATGATATTGCCACTGTTAGTTAGCTTGTTTATGGAGATATTCGGCAATGTAAGCGTCGAACTTCGCGAGGCATCACTTGCACTTGGCGCTACGCGTTGGCAGACAACAAAGCACGTTGTGATGCGAAAGGGGGTGGCTGGCATCATCGCTTCCACCGTACTCGCTATCAGCAGAGCGTTGGGTGAGACGATAGCGGTGCTCATGGTCTGCGGTAATCTGATCATCATTCCTGGCTCATTGCTTGATGCCTGCTATCCTATACCAGCTTTGATAGCCAACAACTACGGCGAGATGCTCTCTCTGCCGCTATACGAATCGGCATTGATGTTCGCCGCATTCTTATTGTTCTTTATCGTTGTAGTGTTTAACCTCGGTGCACGTCTGTACCTTAAAACCATCAAGACAGAATGAAATACTTAGAGGAAAAGATATTCAAAGTGCTAATGTACGGTTCCCTGCTGTTTGTTGCAGGGTTGGTGTTGAGTGTGCTGTGGAGTATATTCTCCAAGGGTTTGCCTGTCCTGACATGGGATATGGTAAGCACCATACCTGGCGCTGGATTCTATATCGGTGGCGAAGGCGGTTTCCTCAATGCCATCGTTGGTTCGGTGTATATCGTACTTGGTGCCACGGTGGTGGGATTGACGGTCAGCATACCCGTGGTGTTCTACCTTAACGTCTATCTGAAAGCAGACTCACGCTATGGCTACATAGCACGACTGGCATACGATGTGCTCTTCGGTGTGCCAAGCATAGTGTATGGTGCCTTCGCCTTTACGCTGATGATCATCATGGGCATACGTGCCTCGTTGCTTGGCGGTATCATCGTAGAGTCGCTCCTTATTATACCTATTATGATAAGGAGTATGGATGAGGTAGCACGAACAATCCCCAAGGACCTTCTTGAGGCAGCCTATTCCCTTGGTGCAACAAAAATCGAGACCATCGGTGTGGTGATGCGACAAATTGCTCCTGCCATTGCCACGGCAACGCTTCTCTCTATAGGTCGTGCAATGGGTGACGCTGCTGGTGTGATGTTCACGGCAGGATTCACGGATTATATTCCAGAAAGCCTTACCGACAAGGCAGCAACGCTCCCGCTATCAGTATTTTTCCAACTCTCGGCTCCTCAGATAGAGGTACAGAACCGTGCATACGCTGCCGCGGTAGTGCTGACAATTATCATCCTCATTCTCAGTCTGTCAGGACGCTTCATCATGCGTTATTTCAGTAAGAATAAAATATAGAAGTCCCCAAATGGGAAACCTCCATTTGGTGTGATGTATCACATACTTATGTTATAAGAATGCCTTGTTACTGCTATTCCCCATGTAAGGAAATAGCAGTAATTTTGCACTCGGAAAACAAAAGTCACCGTTCCCGAAGTTTCAACTTCGGGCACAATAAAGAAAGGAATTAACAAATGTCACAAAAGATCACACACTTAAAAGAACTAGAGTCTGAGGCTATCTATGTCATCCGCGAGATTGCTTCACAGTTTGAGAAACCAGTATTGCTCTTCTCGGGTGGTAAGGACTCTATCGTCATGGCGCACCTTGCGTATAAGGCTTTCTATCCAGCACCTATACCATTCCCATTCCTGCACATCGACACAGGACATAACTTCACAGAAACCATCGACTTCCGTGATGATCTGGTGAAGCGACTGGGCGTAAAGCTCATCGTCGGCAGTGTACAGCAGAGCATCGATGAGGGCCGCGTAGTAGAGGAAAAGGGCTACAACGCTTCCCGCAACAAGCTCCAGACGGTTACCCTCCTTGACACCCTGGAGAAATATAAGTTTGATGCTGCACTGGGCGGCGCACGTCGTGACGAAGAGAAAGCACGTGCCAAGGAGCGTTTCTTCAGTCACCGTGATGAGTTCGGACAGTGGGACCCAAAGAATCAGCGTCCAGAACTATGGAACATCTTCAACGGTAAGAAAAACCTTGGTGAGCACTTCCGCGTGTTCCCTATCTCAAACTGGACAGAGATGGACGTCTGGCAGTATATCCTTCAGGAGAATATTCCTCTGCCATCTCTCTACTATACCCACGAGCGCGAAGTCTTCGAGCGCGACGGCGTATGGCTTGCCCACTATCCTTTCATGCAGTTGAAGCCTGATGAGAAGGTCGTTACCAAGCGCGTCCGTTGCCGCACAATCGGCGATATAACGTGTACCGGTCTCACCCTCTCAACTGCCAACAGCATTGAGGACATCATTGACGAGATAGCATCCAGCCGTGTAACGGAGCGTGGTGGCAGAGCCGATGATAAGCGTTCCGAAGCCGCAATGGAAGACCGCAAGAAGGCGGGATACTTCTAGTTCATAATTCACAGTTCATAGTTAGCTACCGTTCCTTGCAGTTCCGCTGCAGAGCCACCGTTCCCGACGGTTTTCCATCGGGCATAAACAACCACCGTTCCCGATGCTTCTCTATCGGGCATAACAAAGAAAGGAATTAACAATGAGTAATACAACAGACAACAAAATACAGACAGGTAAAGGCTACCTCGACATGGAACTTCTCCGCTTCACCACCGCAGGAAGCGTAGATGATGGAAAATCAACCCTCATAGGCCGCTTGCTCTATGACTCGAAATCAATCTTTGAGGATCAGCTGGAGGCAGTGGAAGCCGCATCAGAGCGACTTGGCAATGCAGAAGTAAACCTGGCTCTCCTTACCGATGGACTCCGTGCTGAGCGCGAACAGGGTATCACTATCGACGTGGCTTACCGCTACTTCGCTACCCCTAAGCGTAAGTTCATCATCGCAGACACTCCAGGACACATTGAATATACCCGCAACATGGTGACGGGTGCCTCAACCGCAGATGCTGCCATCATCCTTGTCGATGCCCGCAACGGCATCATCGAACAGACCAAACGTCATTCATACATAGCATCGCTCCTGAAGATAGACTACGTCATCGTTGCTATAAACAAGATGGACCTCGTTGATTTCTCTGAAGAGGTGTATAATAATATAAAAGAGGAGTACGCCCACATTGCAGAACTTCTCAACCTGAAGCACGTCTATTTCATACCTATCTCTGCTCTGAAGGGTGACAATGTGGTCAATCCATCAGACAATACCCCTTGGTATAAGGGTGAGACTCTCTTGCATCTGCTTGAGCAAGTACCATTGAAGGAAGGGGTTGAGGAACTGCCTTTCCGTTTCCCTGTGCAGTATGTAGTGCGTCCTCAGACAGCCGAATGGCCGGACTATAGAGCTTACGCTGGTCGTATTGCCAGCGGTACTATCAAGGTAGGTGACAAGGTTACAGTCCTGCCATCATACACAGAGTCAACGGTCTCTCGCATTGATGAAGGAATAAAGCAGGTGGAGAGTGCCCAGGCACCTCAGAGCGTCAGCATCTCGTTGGCTGATGATGTAGATGTCAGCCGTGGCTCACAGATTGTAAAGAGCAGCGAGGTTCCTCATGTAGGACAACAGGTGGAACTCCTCGTTTGCTGGCTCAACCACCGTCCGCTCCAGTTGCGTCAGAAGTACGTCATCCGTCATACCACTGACGAACTGCAGGGCATCGTGACGGCAGTGGATTACAAGGTAAACATCAACACCCTTGAGAATATCCACGATGACCAGAAGATCAATATGAACGATATCGCCAAGGTTACTCTCAAGGTCTCAAAGCCTCTCGCCTACGACCTCTATGCCAACAACCGCACCACGGGCTCTCTCATCTTCATTGATGAAGGCACAAACGAAACCGTAGGCGCCGGCATGATAGTTGAATAGCCACCGTTCCCTGCAGTTCCGCTGCAGGGCTCAAACCGCCACCGTTCCCGAAGTTTCAACTTCGGTCTAAACCCTCCCCATCATGACAAACAAAGAACTCGCAATACAACTAAACGAACGCTTCAAGGACTCTTCCCCCGAAGAAGTCCTGACGTTCTTTCTCAAAGAATACGGCAACCGCGTAGCCCTTGCCTCCAGCCTCGGCCTTGAAGACCAGGTGCTCACGGCAATGTTAGCAAAAGTAGCGAAAACCGTCACCGTTCCTGAAGCGTCCGCTTCTGGTTCTCCCCGCGTCTTCACCATAGACACCGGCCGCCTGTTCCCTGAGTGCTACCAGCTCATTGACCGCACCAACGACAAATACGACCTCCATATCGAGGTCTATTCACCAGACCACAACGGCGTGGAGAAGTACGTCCGCGAGCATGGCGTCAATGCCTTCTACCAGAGCATAGAACTGCGCAAGGCATGTTGCCATTGTCGTAAGATAGAGCCATTACTCCGTGCCCTTTCCACCGTTGACGTGTGGATCTGCGGACTGCGCAGTGCACAGGCTGTCACACGCAGTAATATCAATGTAGTGGAATGGGATGCCAACAACGGTCTCATCAAGGTCAATCCCCTCGCACATTGGTCAGAGGAAGACGTGTGGCAGTACATCAAGGCCAACCGTGTCCCTTATAACAAGCTTCACGACAAGGGATTTCCATCCATCGGTTGCCAGCCATGCACCCGCGCCATAGAACCAGGCGAAGACATCCGCGCCGGTCGTTGGTGGTGGGAAGATCCAGAACACAAGGAGTGCGGCCTGCATAAAAGATAACGTTTCAGTGCATAGTTCATAGTGCATAGTTCATAGTTGGGCTGGCGCTTGAACTATGAACAAATAAAGACTATGAACTAAGAATTATGAACTATGAACTCAAATTATAAGCTTCCCGATACATTATCAAACGACATAGAGAAATTCGGAACACTCGCTACAGGTTATCAGAACCATTCTGTCAGTCCGGTAGAGTTCAAGGCATTCCGTGTGCCAATGGGCGTATATGAACAACGCAAAGACGAGGTATATATGGCTCGCATACGTGCCACTGGTGGTTTCATTACACCTGAGCAACTGCTTAGCGTCATTGAAATTGCCAAACGCAACGGCTCCAACCTCCTTCACGTAACTACCCGTGCCGAGATACAGATCCTCAACCTCCAACTGGAGAATGTACAGGATGTGCTCGAAGAACTGCAGTCTGCCGGTCTTGCCACAAAGGGTGGTGGCGGTAACACCGTCCGCAACATCCTCGTCAGCGAGTTCTCCGGCATCGCCCCTTCAACCACCGCCCCCGAAGCTTCTGCTTCAGGCAAAACAGCCACCGTTCCCGATGTTTCAACATCGGGCTACAGCGAGACCTTCGACACCACCCCTTACGCCATGGCCCTCACCAACGAGGTTGTGCCAGAGGCTGACTCTTACCTCATGCCCCGCAAGATGAAAATCGCCTTCTCGTCTGACGAGCACTTCGAGGACTACGCCAACATCAATGACGTAGGTCTCATCGCGAAGATTAAAGATGGCAAGCGTGGCTTCAAGGTCTATATCGGTGGCGGTGCAGGCAGCAAACCTTCCGTGGGATGGCTATGGAAGGAGTTCATGCCAGCCGAAGACCTGTATGCCCTCGTAAAGGCTCTGAAGGACTTCTTCAATGCTCATGGCAACCGAAAGGACAAGTATAAGGCACGTATTCGCTTTATCTTCTATAAGCTGGGACAGGAGGAAACCTTCCGTCTCATCAATGAATACTTCGAGAAAGCAAAGGCTACAGGCAAGCAACTGGACGTTCATCCTGAGGATTACCCTCACAGCAAACCTACCGACGCCACCGTTATCCTCCCTCTCCTTTGGGGAAACATCTGGCTCGATAACGAAGAGAAGGTCAACCACCTCAAAGGCATCCTTGCCTTTGTAGCTAAGTATGGCAAGCACACCGTCCGCTTCACTACACGCCAGAATATCCGCCTCCGCAATATCCCTGTCGAGGCACTGCCTGAACTGGAGAAGCTGCTCAGTGCCTACACCGAAGACTACGCCAAGCCTGCTGTTCTCAACAATATCGTCTCTTGTACCGGTGCAGACACCTGCCGACTGGGCATCTGTCTGTCTAAGGGACTCGCAGGTGCTATCCGCAAGCGTCTGGAGGACAGCGACCTCTCGCTTTCATACCTTGATGATGCACGCATCAATATCTCCGGCTGCCCTAACCTTTGCGGCCAGCCTTTATGGACTGACCTCGGTTTCGTGGGCAAGGTCTTGCACACCGACCATGTCTATCCTGCCTATCAGGTGTATGTCGGTGCCAGCTATGCACAGTCACCATCGCTTGCAACCTCCATCGGTGTCGTCAGTGCATACAAGGTTCCGGAGTTCGTAGAGCGTCTCGTTCGCAGTTTCTTGGAAACTACACAGTTAGCAGAGGCTCTCTTCCCAGACAACAGCAAGGCTCTCTCTTTCGGACAGTGGCTTCGTTCTCCTTTAGGAAAAGAGAAGGCTGCCGCTCTCGTGGCAGAGTATGCCGACGTACCTCTCTTCAGCGAAGACAAGAACTACTACTTCGACTGGGGCAGTGATGATGTCTTCAATGTCACCAAGCGTGGAAAACCTGAATGCTCAGCAGGTCTCTTTGATATGATTACCGTTGATCAGGAGGCTATAAAGGAAGCACAGGGTAAGGACAACTATGCCGTCATCTTCCATGCCAGCCGTATGCTTCTTGTCACCCGTGGTCTCGACCCACAGGATGCTAATGGTGTATTCGATGCTTTCACCGAACACTTCATCAACACGGGCTACGTCGATGCGTCCTTCAAGGCGCTGATAGACCAGGCAAAAGCCAACGGCGAACAGGGAACCTACGACACCGACAAGGCAAACGCCCTTGCCGCCGTCGTCAACGACCTCTACGCCAACATGGATGACGCCCTGCAGTTTAAGGCGACACAAGCCCCCCAGCCCCCTAAGGGGGAGTCTTTGAATGGCAAAAACGCTCCGAAGGAAGCAGCAACCAGCAAGCAAGCGCCTGCTGACAAGGCGCCAGCAGCCACCACCGTTCCCGACGGTTCTCCGTCGGGTATAGCAATCACCCGCTCCAAGGACCTCCGCGGCGTCCTTTGCCCGATGAACTTCGTCCGCACGAAGCTCGAACTGGCATCATTGAATAGCGGCGACATTCTGGAGATCCTCCTTGATGATGGCAAACCGATAGAAAACGTACCAGGTTCCGTTCGTCTTGAAGGTCACACTGTTCTTTCAGAGATTCAACAACCAGAAGGACACTGGCAGGTCCTCATCAAGAAGAAATAAAGGGTGACACCATCATTCTACCAGAATGATATTTCATCTGATTTGCAAATAAATAACTGATGCCCCGCAAAAGGCATCAGTTATTTTTGTTCTGGCAGCCCCCTTTATACTTTCTTGGGCTTTCATTGTCAATCTTTTTCTTGACAGTTATTCAGACCGAAATGCGAATAATACATCCGCATTGCGGTCCGAAAAAAATAAGCAATGCTGTGAATTATTGCAGTTTGAAAAGTTTTCGCAACGTAAAATTAGCGTGAAAAAGAAAATAACAAACGTATGTTATGCGTTATTATAAAAAAAATGTGTAATTTTGCACTCAGAAATATGCAAGCGACTATTGGCCGACTTTGCTGATATTCGCTATTTCTTTTGTGCGCACTCGTGCACCGTTAACTTTTAAAACAGTATAAATCATGGCAATAGCTCAATCACTTACAGAGCTCGTGGGTAATACTCCGCTGCTCGCACTTAACAGTTTTTCTGCAAAACAGGGTATTGATAGTCCTATTATTGCAAAGGTAGAATATTTTAATCCTGGCGGCAGCGTGAAGGATCGTATCGCACTGGCGATGATAGAGGATGCTGAGCAGAAGGGCATCCTGCAGCCTGGCGCTACTATCATCGAACCAACATCGGGTAACACTGGTGTGGGACTTGCGCTGGTGAGTGCAGTGAAAGGCTATCACCTTATCCTCACCATGCCGGAGACCATGAGCGTGGAGCGTCGCAATCTCGTTAAGGCATACGGTGCAGAGGTGAGACTGACAAGTGGTCGTGAGGGCATGGCTGGTGCCATTCGTGCAGCAGAAGAACTGAAGGCAAGCATACCGGGAAGCGTGATCCTTCAGCAGTTTGAAAATCCTGCCAACCCTGCCAAGCATTTCGCTACGACTGGTCCGGAGATTTGGGCACAGACAGAGGGCAATATTGACATCTTCGTGGCAGGTGTAGGTACAGGCGGTACCATCAGTGGCATTGCAAAGTACCTCAAGGCACAGAATCCAGATATTAAGGTGTATGCCGTAGAACCTTCCACATCCGCTGTTCTCAACGGTCAGCCAAGTGGTCCACATAAGATACAGGGCATCGGTGCTGGTTTCGTGCCAAATACATACGATGCAACTGTCGTTGATGAGGTGATAGACATTGACAACGATGATGCCATCCGCACAGGTCGTGAACTGGCACAGCAGGAAGGTCTGCTCGTAGGTATCTCTTCTGGCGCAGCAGCATTTGCAGCAGCATTGCTGGCTAAGCGTCCGGAGAACAAGGGCAAGAGAATCGTTACCTTGCTGCCTGATACTGGTGAGCGTTATCTCTCCACCGTGCTTTACGCTTTTGACGAATATCCACTGTAAGTAGTACATTTGCAATTTCTGCAGCCTGTACTGCGGATGGAAATTTAATTCTTACTTAAGGAAACAAATACGCACCAATACGCATAAATTCTTTTCACAAATTTTCAATGATATATTTGTGAGCTGATTTATGAGTATTGGTGCGTATTTGTTTTTTTATAGGTTTTACAAGAATGAGTGTGGGCGAAAAGTAAGCATTCGTACAAGTACACCTTGTAAGAATGCTCGTATTTATTATAGTTACAGCGGCTATCACTTCATGTAGGAGTTGATAGTCGCTGTAGTTTTTTTATACCTATATGTTGTAGTCATGCTATACTTCATCACGCAG
>JAZLIN010000062.1:0-11400 GCA_045617365.1 Prevotella sp.
TCGTGCGTATTCCAAATATCTGTCAATTACTTCATTTATGGCACCTCTTTTTGAAATAGAATCGCTGAACAAGGCAGCAAAATCCTTCGAGTCTGAATTTGGAGATACAGGAGTGCCTGTGATAACCGTGGCAAAGAAAGATTTACCAACCATTCGAACGAGTAATCGCTCAAGTTTCTCTTCGACAGACCTAACCGTCTTGAGTTGCGGATTTGCGGTAATGTTGGAATTATCCCAACAATAATCAATCCAATCACCATCCATAGCATTTTGCCAATTATTGACAAATGTTGCATTGGATGTTGGCAATCCCTGTTGCTCCATCTCTTCCTCAAGCGATGATTTGAGGATTTCAAAACTTGTTAGTGCCTTACCACGGGCATTCATTTTCTCGAACAACTGATCACCGTCACACACCAGATTGTCAAGGAGCATAAAAGAAATATTGTCGAGATTAGCGTTTTGGCTAATACCATCATTATAATCCAAGTTACGCTCATTGATAATATTAACAGTCGATTCTAAAACAGTAATCATGGAATGGATATTCGGGTCATCATGCCAATCCCACTTAAATGAATCGATAGATTGCATAAAAGTGAATAAAGAAGGAACGGGAGCAATAGGGAAACGCAGCCTGTTCTCAATGGGATCAACAATGCCCTTTGCATTCTTTGCCGTCTTCCAGTGACTTTCGTTGAAATTATTCTGTTTTTTGACACTATCTACTTCCGACTTCCATCTTTTGATTATGGTACGAGCGTCCTGATTCACCAACCAATTGAGGAATTCTTCGCTTGTATCCCTGGTTTTATAGATGAAAAGTGAGTGGCCATTCTGATCCTTCAAGTCGGTCTCTCGTCCAAATATCCAATATAACAAGAATAGTGTAGTAAGTCGCTGCTGCCCATCCAGTGGTTCAAAGGTAGCGTCTGGACAGGTCTGCTGGTTACGCCATGCGTCCCCTGCAACGATATTACCTTTGGACATAATATATCCATACACAAAATCGAATGATAAATCTTGCCTTATGCCATATACTACATCAAGCATATCACTGAGCAAATTATGCCTTTTACGCTCGATTGCATCCGTTTCTCGTCCTTCTGCATAATCACGCTGGATTTTAGGGATGCTTATTGGAATGTTTCTGACACCACTGCCATTTTTGACACTTCCGTCAGGTAACATCATTGTCCATTGGAATTGTCTGTGCAAGAGATTATATAAATTGTATTGAGCCATAGTTAATATAATGTATTGATTGTATCTTTGATTGCCTTAATATATTCTTTCTGATCATCATCCTTCCAGCGCATCATATTGAATGCTGACACATTAACTTGCGGATTGGTATAATACTTCAGGAACATGTATTTGGTACACAGTGGAATGTAGACACCTTCCTGATCACTACGTTTTAGTGTCCTCAGTTTCTTTGGAAACAACGCATTCTTGTATTCTCTGTTGATAGAAGAGTTTAGCAATGTCAGGTTGCCTATTGAATCTTTGTTTGTCATTGAGACAGAACTGCTACCACATGCATAATAGTTCTCTACTTTAATTCTGTAAGGCTTGAATTTCTCGCCAGGATCCCTGTCTGCATTGTCTCTGAAGTGTTTCAGCAATTGTATTCCTTCAACAATCAGGTCACGGGCTTCTACGGCTGTTTGCGTAAATCCATTTGCATTCTGTTCTGTACGATCAAATCTCAAACATGCAAAGGCATGCTCAATTACCCACTCACGTTTTTCTCCAATTTTTTCAATTGGATTATCTGTTTGTGAGTTAACATGCTCTACATCGTAAGAGTTATCTCGATATAGATTAAACGGGAATTTCTGTCCGAATTTATTGCAAGTAAGGACATTAAAGAGAAGGAGAATCTTACGAATCTTGACAAAGTCATTACGATCTTGATAATTGAGTGTTTCTATGTCATTAATATCAGTGAGCCCAATATTATTCTTAATGAGTTCAGGCATATTCACCCCTTTTGAGATATTCTCATAAATAGACGATATACTTACGCCGTTATCAACTAGGAAACCAATATAGTTATGCATCTGAACATTCTCATGCCATTTGCATAACATATCGAAGAATCTCTTTATCTCATTCCATAGATATTCAACCTGTTGGATGTCTGGAGTTGTTAGCAATGAGCGCATCTTCTCGTAATAAAAACGATAGGAAGTCTGATCTTTGCCACCCAAGCAATCACGGATGAAATCAAACAATAAGTCCATGCGATTACTGTATTCCTTGTCTTTTGGTGCAATCATCTTCCAGAACTCATCGTTTTGAAGTTTTTTGCCCATTTCATCCCATCTCCTGACTAAAGTTTCAGGATTCATGAGCGAACTGGCTGAGGAAGAGAAAGGCTTGATACACAAAAGGAAAAGGGCCTTGATAAGTTCTGAGTCAGTCAGACTTATCTTGCCTCGATTCAAGCGATTGAATATCTCAATATCATGAAGTCGGTTACCTGTTAGAGTTGGAACAGTATTACAGATCGGCTCCACATTGTACCAGATGAACATGGCACGTAAAGAAGGAGCAGAAGATACACCAGTTCGTGATTTGTCAGGATAGAAAAGCATTTCCTTGATTTTATCCTGCAGAGAAGGATCATTCCTTACTTCATCGTTATACCAGCGCTCTATTCTATCTTTCGCTTTTCTAACAAAATAACTGTCAAGATTATCTGTTGGGGTAGGATAATCATAATCGGGTGATGTTGGGTCATAGGTTATCTTGCCGAAGTCCAACTGTTTTCGGTTCTCATATCGTATGCAATACAATGGGAGTGGCGCATTGCTGTAAAGCTTTTCATTGAGACAACGCAGAATTAGAAGCAATGTCGTTAAGCGCTGTTGTCCGTCCAGCACATCCCACTCATAAGCACCTTGTTCCAGCTTAGGCTTTACCATCAATGGTTGCAGATAGTAATTTGCTTTTTTATTGGCATTGGCCTTAGCAAATGCCGTCAGGTCATTAAGCAGGTCATCCACCTGTTTGACATCATCATCTTTTATGCCCACCTCTGATGACTCCCAACGATAACCACGCTGATAAGAAGGAATTGAGAATTTATAACCTCCCGTTAGCAACTCGCTGACAGGCATCTCTATCGGTTTTGTATGACCTACAATGTTTGAAATATTTGTTAAATCCATCATGTAAACTCACGTTAATATAGTTACGTTGCATCCAAAATTCAACATTTCGGACGGTTTTCTACTTTATTACCAATCAACTTTTTTTCACAGTATATCTCTTTTTACGAATCAGATACTACACTTTTTCTAGCTTTATACGACTGGAGATTAATATCCGAACCATTCATCGTACATCTCCTTCAGGAACTCTGGAGTGATAGGATAGCCTGACGCATCACCCAGCACAGCATCGGTGTTACAGTTCGGACACCATGCCGTCCGCTTGCCGTCCATCTCAGGTATCAGCGCCACCTCACTTGGAGGGAACGTAGTGCGACAAGAGAAGCAGCCGCATACCTTTGAGCGAAGAATGCTCTCCTCGTTCTTGAACGATGCCTTGTGTGCACGCTTCAGATACTGATATTTTGGAGTAAATTCATAGCAAATGATTTTCACCGCTTCTTCGCAGAGATGGTGCCCGCCAGGAATCTCTCGCAAAGCAGCGATATCATAGATGAACATCTCAGAATAACGACTGCCCAACAGTTCATCATGCTCTGCAAAATATCCAGTAATGAGTTTGCGTTCATCAAAATCGAATGTCTTCAGCTGCGGTTCAAAGGCAGCGTAAGTAGCTATCATCTCCTTTGATGGAGCAGGCAACCCATTATGCGGACCGAGCTTAGGCAGTTCCACCGATGGCAGATAGCATGGGTTTATCACAATGCGTTGTATGCCTGTCGTCAGCAATGCGAGGAATCCGCCGAGCGAAGAACCTGCCACCAGGTCGATGCCCTCGCGCTCTATCGTCTCACGTATCTGCTGCAGCGCCACGGCACAGTCCTCCTGATTGTAGTCCATGCCTATCACCTGCCACTCATCCTGCGGCATGTGTTTTCTGAACAACTGACAGCTACTGCCTTCTGGCGAACCGTTATAGCCATGTATGTATAGTAGTTTCTTCATAAGTAGGTGTGCAAAATTATTTTTATAATGATTGTGTTCAATAGTGATGCATATTCGGTGCCTGATATAAAGGGCTTTTGTCGAAGGGCAAAATGCAGTAGTGGCTCCTACTCGACTGTTATCAGGTGTCGAAGATGCGCTGTAGGGGATGCAAGGATTATATAAATAATTTTGCACACCTACTTATATATTGTTTTTTGATTACGATACTAATATAGTCAACTCTCCGAAAAAATTCAATATTTTTTCAATATACGGTTTTGGGGTTATACGGTTTTGGGGTTATACGGAAATTATGACTGTTTTTGTTGGGAAAGTTTTCCCTTGTTTAGATTTCAGGGACAAAGGTAAGCTGTTTTTTTGATATAACCAAATGCAAACGAGTTCAATTTTTGGTTCAAATCAGGTCAATATCCTCTTTGTACCACTTTGCCTCTCCGATGCATGACAGATATCATGACACTTTACCGTCAGTTCTCATCGAAAGTGTCTATCTGACTCTGTTCTTCTTGTCTTATACGGAAATAACTTGACAACTTTTTTAGGTCAAAAAGTTGTCAAGTTATTTCCGTATAAGACATTGTCCGCACTCTATTTGGGGAAAGAAATTAAACAGGAATCATGGTTTTGGGCAAGTATAGGCAGAATACAGATTAGTGTAAAGATTGTTTTTTTGCATCCCCATCTATCAGCAGCACTTACGCAGGTGATAAGTATAATGCCATACAGGATGTCCGCCTTATGAACAAAACTTATTACCTTTGCCCTGGAAAATACATAATTCAAGTTTCGCAAGTTCTTCGAACTCTTGAAACTTAAGGAGTTAAGGAGTTCTCTGCAAGCAGAGCGTCGCAAGCGCCGAGCGAAGAAGTTATCGCTCCTTCGTCGCTGAGAAGTTAAAGACAATACTTAATACAGCGTAAAAAACTAATGTCTTAACTTCTTTAACTTCTTAACTCCTTAACTTCTAAACAAGTGAAGCTTGCGAAACTTGAATACATAATATGCACTTAGGACAGGAGATTTCAGTCAAGTAGCGTGAAGCGAATGCCACCGTTGCGTCCACAGACATAGTCAATGGGAGCCATGCCTTTGCGGAGCACAAACTTGCAATACAGCGGTTCGCCCTGTACGAACTGATGGGCATGGAAGGTATCGCCAGCCATCAGTTTGCCATTTACGCACTCCTCCACCATGAACACCTCACCTGCTCCCTCATAGCGCACCACCATGTTGCGGTCCGGTGCCCACGCCACACGGATCCTCATGCCGCGCTCCAGTTCCTTGCTTACCAACTGCTGCAGGCACTCTATGAAATCGGACGCACTCCCCTCCCCTGCTGTCAATGACTTTTCGAAGGCTTCCACATTCCTGTAGCCCACATACTGACAGATGGCATTAAGCGTGCCGATGCTATAGCCCAGTTCCTCCAAGGTCTCCTGATAACCGAAGAAGCGACGCAGGGTAGTGGAAGACAATGACACATCGGTCATACTCTTCATCTTCATGCTGAGTATGTCAAAGTCACTTCGCACCTGCAACGCCAGTCCGCTGACGTTCTTCACATGCTCCTTCAGAGCATCACGTATTTCTTTCCTTATTTCCATCGTAATAAAACGGGGGTTACAATATCGGGTATGGGGAACTCACTTTCTTTATATCTCAAGGCGTTATTGCCACTATCTCCTGGTCCCTCCAGTATTGTTGGCTCCTGTATTTCCCCACGGAGGCAGCAGGCACATGGATCCGCAGCGTGAGGTTGTGGAAGATGTCCGTTATGTGCGGCGGTTCAGGATTGAGCATATATACATCTTTTAGAGACCGGCAGTTCCAGAATACGAAATCTCCAAAGCGTGTTACGGTGCTCGGTATTGTAATAGCCTTCAGCGAGAAGCAGTTCCAGAACACTCCACGGTCTATCACCTGCAATCCCTCGGGCAGGATGACATTCTCCAGCGAGCGACAGTCGCCAAAGGCATCACGTCGCAGTTCGCGTACCATACGCGGCACCTCTACCTCCTTTAGTTTGAAACATGCCGAGAACATGTATTTGTCCAGCACATCCAGATTCTGAGGCAGGCGGACTGAACGCAAGATCTTACACCCTATGAACGCTGCCTCACCGATATGCGTCACGCTGTCCGGTATGTTGATATGCGAGAGGCTGTCACAGTTTTCAAAAGCACGGTTGCCTATGCTACGCAAGGTCTGCGGAAGCACTATCGCGATAAGCGGTTTGCAGTTTCGGAAGGTGCATGAGTCTATCTGCGTCACCGTAAACGTATAGCCATTGCCGGTTACCGTCTGTGGTATGGTAACGTCCATCTCTCCATCCTCCATCCTATAGACTTCCGTCGTGTCGTGCGTAATCTCCACCGTCAGGCTATCACTACTCAGGGTGCGGCACATGAGTATCTCACTAAGCGGAAATGACTGAGGCACTCTGTTCATAAACCACACGCCACAAACCACCGCAACAGCAAGGCAGCCTATCACCGCCATCATCACCATCTTTCGGTAAGACGAACGCCTCACGTCCTCTCCCTCACTGACCGGCAGCGATGAACCCGAGGACTGCTGCCCCACTCTATCCAGCAGAGGCAGAATTTCGTCAACCGTCTGGTACCTCTCCGCCGGATCCTGCATCAGACAGCGGTCCTGTATCTCTTGCAAAAGCATCGGAAGACAGAACCCTAAAGTATCGGCAATATACCGTAGCAGGCAGCCGACGCTATAGATATCCATAAACGTATCGGGCAACATGGAGCCGTCAAGGAACTCCGGAGCGGCAAACTCCCTTGTGGCGCCGACGGAGGAAACAAACGAGTCTGAATATGCAAACCCTAAATCCACTATCTTAACATTATGTCCCAGACGCGTGAGCATCACATTCTGTGGTTTCAGGTCAAGGTGCAGTATCTGCCGAGAATGCAGATATTCCAGTCCCTGAAGCAATTCCGAGAGGAATCGCCTCAGATGCCTCTCCTCACGAAAATAATCAGGATCCTCCACCAACACACGATCAAGGGTCATGCCATCCACAAACTCCTCATAGATGCTGCCATCTTCATCCATGCGTATATAGCGAGGCAGAAACGGCGAGTCCAATCGACTGCCTATCTCATACTCCTTGCGAAATGCCGTCTCATAGACCTTCTGCCCGCGATACTCCGGTTTCAGATGCTTGACGAACACGCGTCTGCCGTCATCCCAACTCTGCTCCACGATACACGTCGCGCCATCACCGAGTTTATTATTCTCCGGTGACACATTATTTGCCGAGGTAAGTATGAAGTAAGAATTTGGCATAAGTAGATGGTCTATATCATTTCTATAACGAATCCGTTTTACAGTCCTGCAACGGACGTGCTTCAATAGTCATGCAAAATTATTAAAAAACTTTGATACGGCAAAATAAAAATAAGAATTTCTTATACAGAAACACATAATTCCTCAGAATATCTGATAGCATTCCAAGTATTTTCCCTTACTGGAACAAATAGGAACAAAAGGAATTTTGTCATTATGAAGAAAAGACATACCTTTGCCACTCAAAACAACCATTTATCCTATGAAAAAAGACGAGACCGTAAAACGCCGCATCGATGAACTCAAAAAGGATGTATGCTCATTAAGCGGCTTTACACCACATACACCAAAGGACTTTGTACGCCTTTCGGAGGTCATCTTCGCCAAGACGCACTGCAACGTCAGTGCCTCTACACTGAAGCGTATGCTGGGGTACCTGCATGACAAGGAGTACAGCGTCAGCCGAAACACGCTGGACATCCTCTCACGCTACGTCGGGTGCTCTTCGTTTGATGAGTATCCCAAGCGGGTCACCACCAACAATACTCTCCAGAACCTGCGTATGCAGGTGGTGTCCATACGCATACAACTGGAGAGCATCACTGAGCAGCTTATCAAACTGGAAGGAGAGATATAACCACAAAAAAACAGCCATTCCCTGAACATAATGTCGGGAATGGCTGTTATATATTATATATGGTATGGACATCAAAAGGAAATCGCCCCTACCATATCCTACGACTCTTACACGAGGTGAGAGATGAGATCCTCACGATCGCCTGGGAGATAGTCGATAACAGGGATCTCTACCATTGTGTAGCAAGCAGGCTGCTGCTTGAAGGTAGCACGAGCACAGTTAACGAGCACCTGAGCTGTGAGAGCAGGGTTGTTGATCTTCATATTGAACTCGAAGAGTTGGTTGTGGCTCTTGCCAGATACACCCTTACGAGTGAGGTTCACACCGTGACCAACGTCGTTGAGAGCGTCAACAGACTCTACCTGGAATACGTGAGTCTCATCGCTTGCGAAGTAAGGGTCAGCCTTGATAGCCTTTGTCACCTCCTCGAGGTTAGCACCCTCTTCGAGCTCTACATATACCATGCGGCGGTGAATACCCTCGCCTACTGGGATAGTCATTGAGAGAGCATCCTTAACACCCTCCTTAGAGCGTACGCATACTGAGTGACCCATAGAACGACCAGGACCGAAGTTAGTGTATGAGAGGCCCTTAGGAGCAAGTGACTGCATGAGTGTGCGCACTACAGAGTCAGAACCTGGATCCCAACCAGCAGCGATGACAGCAACGGTATTGTTTGCCTTACAGATAGGCATGAGAGCACGACGATAGTCGATGATAGAAGTGTGAATATCGAAAGAGTCAACAGTGTTGATACCCATAGCGAGAATCTTCTCTGCATACTCCTGACATGAACGTGTAGGAGTGGCAAGGATAGCTACATCTACATCCTTGAGTTCTGCGATGTCCTTAACGACCTCGTATGGAGTGAGCTCAAGAGGCTTGTTCTCTGCACCATTACGACGTACTACACCTGCAATCTCGAAGTCTTCAGCAGCCTCGAGTGCTTCAATGGCAAATTTACCAATGTTGCCGTAACCTACTACGGCAGCGCGAATTTTCTTCATTGTTTGTTTTGTTTGGTTGTTGTTAATGTATAGTTCCATGCAGAGATACAACATGGAACATTGTTGTTTTATTCTTCTGATTGTGGCTCAGCGGCAGTCTGAATCTCGTTCTTCTTTGCGAGGAACTCAGGGAGTGAGAGTCCAGCCTGATCGAAGAGTTCGTTGAGAGGTGGAACGCTCTTCATGAGTCCGCTGACGAAGCCTGCTGTAGAACCCTTGCCATCTGCTGATGCACCAGAATCCCATACCGTTACCTTATCGATATTGATACCCTTGACAGCCTCCACCTGAGTCTTCACAAGTTCTGGTAGTTTCTCAAGGAGGAGGAGTGTATATGCCTTTGTGGCATCACCGCCAGCAGCCTGTATCATCTTGTCGTAACCCTGAGCCTGCTTGTTGAGTATCTCGAAGAGACCGCGTGCCTCTGCCTCCATCTTAGCGAATGAAGCATCAGCCTCACCCTTGGCATTGACACGAATCTTCTCAGCCTCAGCCTCAGCCTCAATAATCTTACGTTTCTTCTCAATCTCCTGTGATACGAGTACGTTGGCAGCCTGTGTGGCACGCTCGCGGTCAGCACGTGCAAGCTCTGCCTCTTTCTCAGCAGAGTAAGCCTCTTCCAGGGCCTTTGCCTGAGCCACCTTCTCTGCTGCAACAGCCTTACGCTGTGCCTCTGCCTCACGCTCACGACGATCAGCGTCAGAGTTCGCAATCTGTACCTTTGCCTCGTTCTCACCCTGTACAGCCTGTGCGTTAGCTTCTGCTGTACGGATACGAGTCTCACGGTTTGCCTCTGCCTTACCGATTTCACCTATCTTCTCCTGCTCGGCAACACGTACCTTGGCCTCGTTGATAGCCTTTGCAGCAGCCTCCTGACCGAGAGCCTCGATATATCCTGACTCATCGTTGATATCGGTTACGTTGACGTTGATGAGACGGAGACCGATCTTCTTCAGTTCCACCTCGACATTGCTTGAGATAGCCTCAAGGAACTTATCACGGTCAGAGTTCAACTCCTCGATGGACATGGTAGCGATAACGAGACGTAACTGTCCGAAGAGGATATCACGTGCCAACTCCTGAATCTGCGTAGCCGACAGTCCGAGCAGTCGCTCAGCCGCTGCCGTCATGCTCTCTTCGTCGGTAGAGATACCAACGGTGAATCGACAAGGCACGTCAACACGTATATTCTGCCTTGAAAGTGCATTGGTAAGGTTTGCATCTATGCTGATTGGTGTCAGCGAAAGATATGCATAGTCCTGAATGATAGGGAGCACGAAGGCACCGCCACCATGTACGCACTTTGCAGATTTGTTACTACCACTGCTTCCGTAGATTACGAGAATCTTGTCTGAAGGGCAACGACGATACCTGTTGATAAGAGCAAGCACGAGTACCACTATGACTACAGCTGCCACTGCAAAAATTGAAAGTTCATCCATAATGTGAATGTATTGTTTAAGAGTTAATAAATATTACGCTTTTTCCACACTGAGCACATTGCCGTCAACGCCGACTACCTTCACACGTATGCCGCTAGGCAGGGCCTCACCGGTAGAGACAGCATCCAGTTCGTGTATGCTGCCGTTGATGCTCACCTGCACCTTGCCTTTTCCCTCACCGGCAGCAGGGATGCGGAGATACACGTCACACTGTTTGCCCAGGCTGTCCGTAATCTTGTATGCCCCGTTGCGCTCCAGTTTCTTAAGTTTGCGCCAGAGGAAGATATACATGGCAGAGAAGAGGAGTCCCACGATGAGAGCTATGAGATAGAGCAGGAATTTACTCTTGACATCTTGTGCGAAACATACTCCTGCCCATCCGAATCCTACGAAGAAATTGACGATGGAACGGATAGAGAAGAGGCTCATGGCACCACCTGTGTCCATAGTGTCACCATCACTAAAATCCAAGTCCATTGCGTCATGGACATCCATACCTATAAAGGTAAGAATAGCCTGTATGGCAAATACTGCGGAACTGACTATAGCGCAGCCCCAGAATACCTGCATGGTAGAATCGAGAGAAAGAAACCAGTCTTGCATGAGGAAAGAGAAATTATGAATGAGGAATTATGAACTGTGACTTGCAAAGCTTGATGAGCTTTCAAATAACTATGAAGGGGTGTTCTATTAATTACCCCGGTTAATTTTACATTTTCGTTTGAGTGTCCTTTTGGCATCTTTTGGCTTTTATCTGGCTCATTTTGAACTCCGCTTTGCGCCTGAGCACCTACGGAGCGCAAGAAGTATCATCAGTCGTTCTCTACACTAAAGGTAGAGCGTCACAAGTGCCGAGCGATGCCCGCATAACTCCTTCT
>JAZLIN010000063.1:0-3616 GCA_045617365.1 Prevotella sp.
CTTGGTTGTTTGGTTGTTTGGTTGTTTGGTGATTGGGTTATTTGGTGGTGGGGTAGTTTAGTGGTTGGGGGGGTGGGGTATTTGTGAGTACCGCAGAACGAAATTTCGCAAAACATCCCCAAACATCTAAACAACCAAACTCCTCTTACGCCGCTGTACTCTTACCGCCTTCGCGCCACTTGGCAGGTGTGCAGCCATGATAGCGGCGGAACACACGGATGAAGGATGCCGCCGAACTGAATCCGCAGGCATAGGCTATATGCTCTATCTTGGTCTCAGAGTCCTTAAGGAGTTTCTCTGCCTCCTTCATGCGATAGCCATTGACAAAGTCATAGAACGTAGTATCCAACACCTTATTAATATATTGCGACAGATACGTGCGATTGGTATTGATGCGATGCGCCAACATACTGACATCCAGTTCGGGATTGAGATAGAGTTTCTCCGTCTCCATGACATGCTGCACCTGCTGGCATTGCTCATACTTCTCTGTATCCTCAGAATCATCTATCTCTTCATTCTCCAGAACCGATTCATTCTGATTACCATAGTTTGACTCATCTTCCACCAAGGCGACGAGGGCAGCGGTTGATATATCAGAATCCCGTTGCTGACCGGCTAGTTCTTCCCTTTCCTGTACCACATTCTCTATATACCTATTCTGGCGGCTCTTCATCCTTCTTATTTCCCTGAACCGCGCTACTGCCGACTGATGCAGTACAAAACGTGAAGCGATAATCCAGAATACAATCATATAAAGATTATACACTATGATACCCAAAGAGCCTGTAATGCCCAGCACGTAGAACAATAGCCAGAGCACAGACTCCAGCACACCAAGTCGAGTGATATTGATATACCACCTCATGGTGCGTCCCTGTATATCTGAATAGTAGTCTTTGATACCTCTATCATGCTTTCTCATTAGGATTATCTGCCGGATATACACCATGGCAACCACTACAAGCATACAGTAAGCAGGGATATTCATACTTTGCGGACCAACCGTAGCCTGCAACAAGAACAATACTGACACTGGCACTATCTGTGTCAGGACGAGTCGCTTGGTAGGCCATCCATCCAGCAGCAACACTTCACCCGTGAGGAGCACCATATACGCCACGACGATATCGCATGCCTCCGTAAGCCCTTTGAGATAGCCATAATTCTCGGGACAATAGATTCCCAAGACCATGGATCCCAGAACGATTAAGGAATCGAACAGCATACTTATGCCACACATCTTCTCAAGCGGCGAACCGGAGGAATTGCCACGCAGATTCATTATATCAAACGTGAAATGCATTCCAAACATAAACGCCGTGAAGAAATATGCCCCGTAAGTGAATACCGATATATAATCAAGCACGTCCATCATACTATGCGTTGTTTATTTTCTTTTCTTATTTATCTTTCGCAAGTTTTTATCTCACGCAAAGTCGCAAAGTTCGCGGAGGGTCGTAGCACTTTGCGGGCTTTGCGCCTTTGCGTGGCTAAGCCCCCTTTCGCTCCAACTCCTGGAGACTCTCCATCTTCTTGGTTTCGAGGAATTCATACACGCCGCAGAGATGCTCACGTACCTTCTGGTTACCAAACTCATATACCTTCGTACAGAGTCCGTCGAGGAAGTCACGGTCATGTGACACGCATATCAATGTACCGTCAAAATCCTGCAGCGCCTGCTTCAGCACGTCCTTGGTCTTGATGTCCAGATGGTTGGTAGGCTCATCGAGTATCAGTAGATTGACAGGTTCAAGGAGCAGTTTTAGTATGGCGAGACGTGTCTTCTCGCCGCCGCTAAGCACCTTTACCTTCTTGGTAGAGGCGTCTCCACCAAACATGAATGCTCCGAGGAGATCGGTGATTTTCTTTCTTATCTCGCCCTTGGCTATCTCGTCTATAGTGTCATATACCGAGATGCTCTCATCGAGCAGCGCTGCCTGATTCTGTGCGAAATAACCTATCTGCACATTGTGTCCCAACTGTATGGTCCCCTCATGCTGCAGTTCGCCCATGATGCACTTCACGAGCGTTGACTTACCCTCACCGTTTCGTCCCACAAAGGCAACCTTGTCACCTCGCTCTATCGTCAGCGAACAGTTCTGGAATATTGTCTTCTCCACCTCTGGGTTCTCACGCGAAGGGAATGTCTTGCCCACCCCATCCATAATGACAGGATAAGCACCTGAGCGCGGTGCCGGTGGGAATTTCAGTCGCAGGCGTGAGGTATCCTCCTCATCCACCTCCACCAGTTCCAGTTTCTCCAGCATCTTAACCTTACTCTGCACCTGATATGTCTTGGAGTATGTGCCTTTGAATCGCTCTATGAAGTCCTTCGTCTCCTGTATCATCTTCTGCTGCTCGTCATACTGCTTCTGCTGCTGTGCACGTCGCTCCGCACGAAGTTCCAGATACTGTGAGTAAGGCACCTTGTAGTCATATATCCTGCCCATGGTGACTTCTATGGTACGTGTCGTGATATTATCCACGAACTTACGGTCATGCGATATCACCACCACTGCCTTGCCATTCTGTATCAGGAAATCCTCCAGCCATCCTATGGATTCAATGTCAAGGTGGTTGGTAGGCTCATCGAGCAATAGTACGTCAGGATTCTTCAGCAACAGCTTTGCCAGTTCTATGCGCATGCGCCATCCGCCTGAGAACTCCGAGGTCTGACGGTCAAAGTCCGAGCGTTCGAATCCCAGACCCAGCAGCGTCTTCTCCACATCCTCCTCAAAGTGCGTCATGTCTATGGCATAGAATTTCTCGCTCATGGCCGCTACCTTGTCTATCAGCCCCAGGTATTCGTCACTCTCATAGTCCGTACGCGTAGCCAACTGATTGTTGATGTCTTCTATCTCCGCCTCCATCTCACGCAGATGGGCAAAGGCCTGCGACGTCTCCTCGAACACCGTACGTCCGTCTTCCGTCATCAGGTGCTGTGGCAGATAGGCTATCACCGTGTCCTTAGGTGCCGACACGCTGCCACGGGTAGGCTTGCGCACACCAGCGAGAATCTTCAATAGCGTAGATTTGCCGGCGCCATTCTTACCCATGAGCGCTATGCGGTCACTGTCATTGATTGAGAAACTGATATTACTGAATAGAGTATCGCCGCCAAATTCCACGGCCAATCCGTCAACTGAAACCATTTTTGTCTGTTTTACGTAATATATCCATGCAGATGAGGTCATGTGCTTCCATCTGCTGCATGTGATGATTGTTTAAAACTCTTGGCAGGAGCTATCTTATCCCGCGGAAGTAAGTTATTAGGCTACAAAGATAGTGTTTTTTTTGAAATCAACCAAATATTCTGCCATAATTCTTGCACAATTCTTTTTTTTATGTTATTTTTGCACTAACTTTCTATCACCATCCATCATAAGTAGGTGTGCAAAATTATTTATGGGGTGTTCTATTAATTAGCTTTGTCTGATTTTGGAATTTTAGCTGAGATCATTTTGAAAGTTGAAGAAGGAGTTATGCGGGCATCGCTCGGCACTTGTGACGCTCTACCTTTAGTGTAGAGAACGACTGATGATACTTCTTGCGCTCCGTAGGTGCTCAGGCGCAAAGCGGAGTTCAAAATGAGCCAGATAAAAGCCAAAAGATG
>JAZLIN010000064.1:0-30370 GCA_045617365.1 Prevotella sp.
AATAGATCGGTGCGCTGACAAAGCCACCAGCCTCTGCTATCATGGTACCTACCTTCACCTTGTCGCCCTTCTGAACGATTGGTTTGGCAGGAGCACCGATATGCTGGCTCATGGGAAATATAGCCTGCTTAGGAAGTGGTGCAGGCTGTGTCACAGCGTCATTGCTGAGTTTATTCTCTTCCGGATGTACGCCGCCTATTCTAAATGTCTTTATCTTCATTGCTTATGCCTCCTTGTTTGGTTCTTTTTCAGCTGCTGGCACCGGGATGTTCCATGTTGCTACGATAGCATTCTTAGGACATGAACGTACACAGAGGCCGCACGCCTTGCACTTTGTCTCGTCGATGTATGCCACGTTGCCCGCAACGGTGATAGCATCGAACTTACATACTTTCTGACACTTTCCGCATCCTATGCAACTAACCTTGCAGGCTTTGTTTGCCACAGGTCCCTTGTCTTTGTTGATACACGCTACATAGACGCGGCGAGCCTGCTCCTTGATGACTTTACCCTTGAGACGTATTTCTATTACATTACGAGGGCATGCCTTGGCACAAGCACCACAAGAGGTACACTTAGACTCGTCCACCTCTGGCAGACCAGTCTCTGGATTGATAGCGATGGCATCGAATGCACAGACACTTACGCAGTCACCGCATCCCAGACAACCATAGCCGCAGGCAGTGTCGCCAGCACCAGTAGAATTCATTGCTGTACATGTGCGCAGTCCGTCATACTCACATATACGAGGACGATTGGCAAAGCAACCATTGCACTTAACGACTGCAACCTTAGGTGCACTCTCCTCTACGGTCATACCGAGAATGGCAGCCGCCTGAGACATCACCTCTGCGCCACCCACAGGACAGTTCAAACCTTCGATCGAACCTGCATCGGCCGCCTTCACGAGGGCTGATGCCAGACCCGAACAACCAGGAAAGCCACAGCCACCACAGTTAGCCTGTGGCAATATCTCTGCTATCTTTCCCACTCGCGGGTCTTCTTCTACAGCGAACTTCCTGGAACATGCATAGAGCACCGCTGATGCTATAAGTGCAATGATGCCAAGAGTTGCCACTGCTGATAAAATAAAGATCATAATGTGTTAGTTTATATGTGTTAGTTTTTTGCTAGTTGTATCTACTACGTCAAGATATCCGGAATGTAATTATCCTCTCAAGACGAGCACGGAACATGTATAATATTATATAATAAGGTATGAGGATGGCAAGTCCCCCCACTGCAGCCTTCTGTTCTGACACGCCACACTGCAAGGCAAACACCACCGTCATCATTATTGCGACCACAGGTACCACGAAGGCGATGACAACTGCCGAGAAGCCTACACCTGAAGAAGCCTCAACAGTCACCTCCTGTCCTATCGCGAAACGTGATGGTGTGTCACATCTCACATCGACAATTTTCTCTTTGCTCTCAGATGCCGTGCAATGCGAAGCCACCTTGCAACTGCTACAAGCACTAGCCTGCACTATACGCACATGCACAATGTTTCCTGAGATTCCATCAACAACACCCGTATGTGTAATATTATTTTTGCTCATAGTATGCCTCTGTAGAGGTTATATTAACCCCTGCCTAACGATTTAATGGTCATAGTTACCAAATATCATAGGTTGAAGTTCGGCTTAACGTTTTTAAGATAAGTGAGATGCATGCATGACCTTACAGATATGAGTAAGATATTTTGTCCGAATTGCAATCTCCACTTTACAATTGCAAAATTAATATTATAATTCGAATTGACAAAATATTTGTATAAAAAACTCTTACTTTTCTTAAATTATTATCATATTTTAATAATTAATTTGGTGTTTTCAAGAAAAAAACGTACTTTTGTAGAAAAATAATAACTGTCAAAGAAACCCGAAATAAACAACACAATGAAACAAACAAAGATTGTAGCATCAGTCAGCGACCTCAGATGCGAAGTGGATTTCATCAAGCAACTCTATGAGGCTGGAGTAAACGTAATACGTATGAATACCGCTCATGCCACTCCTGAAGGTCTGAAGCAGATTATCAACAACGTGCGTGCTGTATCTCCTCACCTCGGTATTCTCATCGATACCAAAGGTCCGGAAGTGCGTACTACCGGCACAGAAGGCAAGATACCTTTCAAGGCTGGAGAAAAGACTACAATCATCGGTAATCCTGACCAAGATACTACACACGACTGTATCTGTCTCTCTTATGCAGACATCTGCAAGGACGTGAAGTTAGGAGACGAGATCCTGTTTGATGACGGAGAACTTGACATGCTGGTAGTTGAGAACGATGGTCAGAAGCTTACGGTAGAGGTGACCAACGATGGCGAACTCGGTTCGCACAAATCTGTCAACGTACCAGGCGAACACATTGACCTCCCTGCACTCACAGAGAAGGACAAGCGCAACATACTCCTCGCCATAGAAGAGGATATAGACTTCATCGCACACTCTTTCGTACGCTCAAAGGAAGACCTCATCGAGGTACAGAAGATACTGGACGAGCACAACTCTGACATAAAAATCATCTCAAAGATCGAGAATCAAGAGGGCGTAGATAACATTGACGAGATCCTCGACCACTGCTACGGCATCATGGTTGCTCGCGGTGACCTCGGCATCGAGATTCCAGCAGAGAAGATTCCAGGCATACAGCGCCTCATCATCAAGAAGTGCGTATTCCGCAAGAAACCTGTCATCGTGGCAACACAGATGCTCCACACCATGATAAAGAATCCTCGTCCTACACGTGCCGAGGTTAGCGATATCGCAAGCGCAGTGTTCCACAATACTGACGCCCTCATGCTCTCTGGTGAGACTGCCAGCGGCGCATACCCTATCGAGGCGGTAAAGACTATGGCAAGAATTGCAGAACAGGCCGAGGCTGACCGTCGTCTGCACCTGCCAAAGGTTGACGTAGATGGTGCCGACACCAACCTCCGCGACTTCCTCTGCCGCGCTGCTATCGAGACCACATCAAAGCTTGGTGTAAAGTGCATCCTCACAGACTCAGGCACTGGTCATGACGCACGCACACTGGCTGCATATCGTGGACCAAACCCTATCGTGGCTATCTGCAAGAAGGAGAAGCTGCAGAGATGGCTAGCCCTCTCATACGGTGTATTCGCTACTTATCCTAAGAAGGACGAACTCGACAAGATGTTCTATAACACTGTCAAGAAACTCCACAACCAGGGCATGGTAAAGGAAGAAGACAAGGTGACATACCTTTCAGGACACATGAACATAGGTATCGCCGACAAATCTGCCGGTGTGTCAATGCTTGAGGTCAACACCGTAAGCGAGGTCTTCGCTACATATGAGAAATAAACATCATACATAATATATGTATAATCCGAGACTCAGAGAATATAAACATTATACAGTAGATCGGGAGGTACCCCTTTTGGAGTACCTCCTTGCTACGCTTCCTGGCAGTCGTAACAAAATCAAGGATACGCTGCAGGGACGTGGTATCAAGGTCAACGGCAAGGTAGTGACCCAGTACGACTACCCTCTTACTCCTGGCACCAAAGTGAGCGTCAGCAACTCCAAGCGCAACGACACCTTCAAGAGTAAATTCGTGACCATAGTCTATGAAGACCAGTACATCATCGTAATAGAGAAAAAGCCGGGCATACTATCCATGGCGGCAGGTCACTCCACACTTAACGTGAAAACCGTCCTTGATGAATATTTCAAGAAGACGCGCCAGAAGTGTCGCGCCCATGTGGTGCATCGTCTAGACCGTGATACTTCAGGACTGATGATATATGCCAAGGATATGGAGACGGAACAGATTCTCGAACACGAGTGGCATGACATCGTCTTCGACAGACGCTATGTAGCTCTGACATCGGGAGAAATGGAGGAGCAGACTGGCACCATAGCCAACTGGCTCAAGGACAACAAGGCATACATCACCTACTCTTCGCCTACAGACAATGGCGGTAAGTATGCCGTGACACATTTCTACGTGCTTGACCGTAGCACCGAGCACTCGCTCGTAGAGTTCAAGCTAGAGACAGGACGCAAGAACCAGATTCGCGTGCACTCTGCCGACATGGGACACCCAGTATGTGGCGATGTGAAATATGGCAACGGTGACAGTCCGCTGCACCGCCTCTGCCTACACGCATACGTGCTGTGTTTCTACCATCCGGTGACACGTCGTCCTATGGAGTTCTCCACCCCTATACCACCACAGTTCAAGGAAGTAATAAACAAGGACCGCGCAAAATGACAGAATACACTCACTACATCATTGCCATCATAGCAATAATAACAGCTATATATCTGATCAAGCGCTTCGTAGGATGCCTCATACGCACCGTAATAGGCATTGTACTGAGCCTTATATTGGCATATATCTATTATATGTATATCGGAGGTTGAAATTGAGAAAAAAGTAAGACAATGAAGAAAATCATAACTGGACTATGCCTGCTCGCACTTGGTATGTCTGCACAGGCACAGATAATAAAGCCAAAGAATCAGGACTCTTATACTCTGGATGCCAACGGTCAGTTGGTAAGGAAGGATGATGCAGCCCCTCGTAAGGCTCTCTTCGAAAGAAAGAAGAAGGAAATACCAGCCAAGTACCTCGCTGGTGCATGCCCTGAGGTTAACGGCAAGGTCACATGGGAGAAGACCATCGAGGCAAACGGACTCTCCGCAAAGGAGATATACGACCGTATGCTGGTATATATGCAGGCATTCTGCAAGAGCAAGGAGCAGACCGAACTGAGCAATGTATCTATCGTCGATGAGTCTGCACGCACCATCGGCGCACGCATTCAGGAGATTATGACATTCCAGAACAAGGCGCTGTCACTTGACCAGACCAAGTTCAACTATCAGCTCATCCTGCAATGTTCTGACGGCAAATGCCTTGTCACCATGCGCAATATGAGTTACATCTATGAGGAAGACCGTGGCGGAGGCCAGTTTCCTGCAGAAGATATGCTGACAGACGCCAATGCACTCAACAAGCGCGGCGACGGATTCCAGAAAGGTGGCGTGACAAAATTCCGTATGCATACCATCGACCGCAAGGACGAGATCTTCACCTTACTGGAGAATGCACTGAAATAATAGCCCATTCACACTATGGAACAGGACAACAATAATAACGAAGAACAGCTGGCGGTACGCCCACACAGACATACCAAGCCACAGGAGCCACACGACGTAGTATTCAAGATACGCCAGGTGCTCAACATTCTCTTTATGCTGCTCGGCATAGCAGGTGCCGTAATGTACAGCGGATGGGTAGGCGATGGTAAGATTATACAGATGGGGGCCATCGTGGCTGTTATCGCCATTTGCATGAAAATGGCAGAATGCGTCTTACGCTACAAGAAATGAAGAGACTTCTCACACTTATATTATTCTCCACATTATTCATAGGTGCTTTCGCCCAAATGGACGATAGCACCGTGAATGGTTTTACACAGGAGGACCAGACATTCAATCCAAACCGAGCGGCAGACTCGCTAAAGACAAACCACAAAGAGGTGCCGAAAGGCATATATGTATGGACCGTTGACAGCAAGTTTGGCGACATCATACCTCAGAAGAGGGACACCGTAATGCACCTGTTCATGAACTCAGGTTTCACATCAGGCACATACGGCGAATACAACTATACAGGAAACCTGGGTGCGCCACGCATCAACCGCATAGCTACGGACCGCAACCTCCTACCTGAGTTTGAGTTCACGGAGCCTTACGGCTACTTCATCACCCAGCCATCCGAACTGAGATTTACCAATACGCTGTCTCCGCTCACCAACCTCTCCTACTATTCCTGCGGTGACAAGACGGATGGCGAGGATCACCTCAAGGTGCTCTTTGCCAATAACATCAACAAGCAGGCGGGCTTCGGATTCAAATTCGACTACCTCTATGGACGTGGATACTACCAGAACCAGAACACGGCTCTCTTTGATTACACCATGTGGGGTTCTTACCTCGGGCCACGCTATCAGGCGCATGCCATCCTCTCGTTTGACCACATGAAGACGGCGGAGAACGGAGGCATCACCAACGATGAATTTATCACCCACCCGGAAGCGCAGACACAGATATTCAATACCAATGAGATTCCTGTGCAGCTGTCCAGCAACTGGAACCGCAACGATGGATTTCATGCTTTTCTCTCTCACCGCTACAACGTGGGATTCTACCGCAAGGTCCCTATGACCGAACAGGAGAAGGAAGCAAAACGCCAAGCGCTGAAGATGCAGAAGGAGAAGGCAGAAGCGGAGAAGAAGACAGAAACTGAAAAGAAGGAAAACGAGAACCGCAAGGCTAACAAGCCGAAGGAAGGATTCAGCGGACGACCTACAGATGCCAAGATCGTAGGTACGCTGACCGTGGACTCTCTCAATAATATAAAGAAGAGTATCAACGAGGAGAACAAGCACATGGCTGACTCTCTGCTCGCCATACAAAAGGACTCTCTGCCACAAGACACAGCATGGTACAAGGAGGAATATGTTCCAGTGACCAGTTTCATACACACCCTCCAACTGAGCAACTATGAACGTATCTATACGGCATATAAGAATCAAGCAGACTTCTTCCTCAACAGATACGCCGTACCACTGGACAGATGTCCGGGAGACTCCCTGCATGACCAGACTAAGTACTTCTACATGAAGAACACCTTAGCCATCGGACTGCTCGAGGGATTCAACAAATATGTACCTATGGGAGCTAAGGTATATCTTGCACACCAGTTGAAGAGATACACTCTGCCTGCTGACGAATATGGATACCATACATCTACTGAGCACAACCTCTATGCTGGCGCTCAACTCATCAAGAGTACTGGCACATTGCTCAACTACAAGGCGCAGGGCGAGTTCTGCTTCACTGGGGAAAACTTCGGAGAGATACTGCTCGATGGAGAAGGTACCCTCAGCGTGCCTGCATTCAAGAAGGATTCCCTGAAAGTAGGGTTGAAGGCTTTCTATCACCTCACTGCCCCTACCACATTCTTCAAGAACTACCACTCTAAGTTCTTCTCGTGGGACAACAGTGATTTTGACAAACAGATGCACACTCACCTAGAAGGCAATGTAAATCTGTCACGCACCAAGACTTCACTGCGCGTGTGCTATGACAATCTCAACAAATACATATATCTCGCAGAGTCATACAACCGCAACGGCACCGTAATATCCGGATATACAGCCGCTCCACGACAGACGTCGCAGAATATCAGCCTCATCACCGCTACACTGGGACAGGACTTTGCCCTCGGACCACTGAGATGGGAAAACCGTATCACCTTCCAGAAGAGCACAGCCGGCGACATACTGCCTGTGCCTGACCTCAATGTATGGTCCAACCTCTATCTGGACTTCAAGATTGCCCGTGTGCTAGCTGTACACTTCGGTGCTGACGCGAGATACTTCACATCATACTATGCACCGGAATACTGTCCGCAGATAGGTCAGTATGCAGTACAGGAGAACAGTGCCGTGAAGACAAAGATTGGCAACTACCCTATCGTGGATATCTATGCCAATTTCAATCTCAAGAAGTGCCGCTTCTTCATAATGTACAGTCATATCAATGCCGGTTCCGGCACCAAAAACTACTTCATGGTACCGCACCATCCTCTCAATGACCGCATCATGAGATTCGGACTGAGCTGGGATTTCCATAACTAAAGCCCCCTCCCAGCCTCCCCCTTGGGGGAGGAGAAGCGATAGGCTTGCTTGGGAGTTAAGGAGTTAAGAAGTTAAGGAGTCAAGACAAATGCTCTGATTCTTTATTTCGGTAATATCTTCGCTCGGTTTACCACTTTGCTGGCAAAGAACTTCTTCTGTTTCCAAAGTTCGAAGAACTTGCGAAACTCTTGATTTATTAATATATATAACATGAAAGATTCCGTCATCATACTCTCCGGTGGAATGGACTCCACTACCCTACTCTATGACTACCAGGAACGCATAGCACTGGCAGTTAGTTTCGACTACGGCAGTAAGCATAACAAGAAAGAACTTGCCTTTGCTGCACAACACTGCGAGACTCTCGGCATCAAACATCTCATCATTCCGCTGGAGTTCATGCAGAAATACTTCAAGTCCTCTCTACTAATAGGTGGCGAGGACATTCCCGAAGGCAACTACGATGATGACAACATGAAATCTACCGTGGTACCTTTCCGCAATGGCATCATGCTAGCTATCGCTGCCGGCATAGCAGAGAGCAACGGACTGAAGCACCTGATGATGGCTAATCATGGTGGCGATCATGCCATTTACCCTGACTGTCGCCCAGGATTTGTAGATGCCATGAGCAAGGCTATCAGCGAGGGTACATACGAGGGACTCTCCATCATTGCCCCATATACCAATATCACAAAGACGGACATTGCACGCCGTGGTAAAGAGCTCGGCATCGATTACACCCTCACATGGTCGTGCTATAAGGGCGGCGAATATCACTGTGGCAAATGCGGCACATGCACTGAGCGTATCGAAGCCATGCACGATGCGGGCATCGAAGACCATACCATCTACAGGGATTAGTGGTTTGGTGGTTGAGTGGTTTGGTTAATTCGCCCCCCCCCCATTCCCATTCATATAAAAAGGACGTTTAACGTCCGCACGCAACAACCAAACAACTAAACAACTAAACAAATGTAAAAAGCAAAGATTCATCGACAATATATCGATGCCAATGAGTAAAATAAGGTTAAAACAAGTGATACAGCGGAATTAACTAAGACAGAATTTCACTGTATCACTTTTTTTATATAACTTTGTATTATAATTGCAAAATCACCCCCGACAATCTATACCACATGAACAAGAAAACCATCATAGCAAGCATTATACTCATGCTCTTTATGCCAATAATGTTCTTCGGACCAGATGACGAACTCACCTGCAAAACATATCTCACCAAGAGCGTGATACCTATCATGATGACAATAGCATTCTGGGCCAACTACCTATGGATCGTGCCACAAGGTGTGATACATCAACGCAGAAAATACATCATGGGCATCAACGTCCTAATCATCGTGACTACAACACTTGTCATACTGCTATGGCACAGATGGGACTTCATGCAGAGATACCCATTGATGCGACAGCAGGACATGAGTTACATCCTCCTGTACCTGGCATGCCGTGATGTCGTGTGTCTCACACTGGCATGTTCGCTGGGCTACAGCATGAAGACACGAAAACACCTGGCCGCCATGAAGAAAGAGCAGATACGTGCTGAGATAGCACTGCGCGATGCAGAAATGGCAAAACGCGATGCAGAACTGCGCTCTCTGCGCAATCAGATTAGTCCGCATTTCCTGCTCAACACGCTCAATAACATATATGCCCTCACCTGCATATCAATGGAACGCACACAGAATGCTGTGCTGCAACTCTCAAACATGCTGCGCCATATGCTCTATGACAACCAGGAAGAGATGGTACTGCTCTCCTCTGAGGCTAACTTCATCAGCAGCTATGTGGATCTCATGAAACTGAGACTCACCAGCAATGTCAACGTGGAGACATACATCAACGTCAACGAAAACTCACAGACGAAGGTGGCACCATTGCTCTTCATCTCTCTCGTGGAGAATGCTTTCAAGCACGGCATAGCACCTGCAAAGAAATGCCATATCACTATCTCACTCTACGAAGACAACCAAAGCATAATATGCCGCATCACAAACTCAAACCATCCCAAGCAACACAATGACCACTCGGGACACGGCATCGGACTGGCTAACGTACAGGAAAGACTTAATATGATATATCCCGACAAATACTCGTGGAGCAAAGGTTTAAAAGATAACATTTACTATTCTGAAATTACTATAAAACTATGACATGTGCAATAATTGATGACGAACCTCTAGCAGCAGAACTGCTCAAATCGTATGCACTCAAGACACCTTTCATAGAGCTCACAGGCACTTACAATAGCGCCGTGGAAGCTATGAAGGACTTGCGAACATCACCTGTGGATTTGATATTCCTCGACATCCAGATGCCTGAACTCTCTGGCATAGAACTGGCCACGATTCTGCCGCCTGAGACAATGATCGTCTTCACCACGGCATTCAATCAGTATGCTGTGGAGAGCTATAAGGTCAACACCATAGACTATATCATCAAACCCATAACATACGAAGCTTTTCTAAAGGCTGCTGACAAGGGGCTGAAAAAGACTATGGAGGCAAAGGCTCTGCAGGAGTCAGTCACACAAGAAAGATTTATATACGTAAAGAGCGACTACAAACTCATACGCCTCTTCCTGGATGACATTCTCTACATCGAGGGAGTAAAGGACTATGTAAAATTCGTCCTGCGCAATGGGCAGCACACCATGTGCCTCATGAATATCAAGACACTTGACGACAAACTACCATCGCCGGAATTTCTCAGAGTACACCGTTCCTTCATTGTACACATGCCACTTGCAGACTCCATCGACCGCATGCGCATTGTGTTCGGTGACACCTTTATCCCTGTATCCGACTCATACAAAGAGGTGACACTGCAGTATATCTCCGAGCACTCTCTGTCGTGAAATCTGCGATTTACATTTGAGACACAATGATAACATTGCTGGAGTACTGTTCAGACCGCAATGCAGAGGTATTATTCACATTGCGGTCTGAACAGCCTCCCATAAGAATCTTAACTTATCTCATAAAGAATCAATCGCACAGTTCAATTATTTATTAAAAACATGCATGATTATTTGGGTAGATGAAGAAGATAATCTAAGACAGACCGCCACTCCACGGTATGGACAGATACCTCGTCAATGCACACTTGAGACGTATCTGAGCAAGTACGATGCCGACTTTTGCACACTCAACTTTCGTGTGTGCAACATCTGAAAATTAAATGTGAAAAAAGCAAAATTACTTTTGTGGTTTGCCATTTTTTAGGTAACTTTGCCATAAGAACAAGTCCATACCACCTAAAAAATGAATATAGAAACAGAACTGAACGACAACCAAGTAATAAGCCGGCTAACGGGAAAACTCACGAATGAGGTAATCACCAATCACGGCAAAGAAATAGACCTTCTCAAAAAGAATGCAGACAAGGAGATTATACTTGACTGCACCAAACTGGAATCGGTTTCCTACTCTGGACTACGTATGTTTCTCTCACTGAAGAAATATACCATAGAGCAAGGTGGCGAGATCATTATAAAGGGTGGAAACACAGACATCATACAACTCTTCAATGTTACTGGTTTCCACTCCTTCTTTACTTTTAAGTAATCTGCAGAAAAGATTACCTTACATCCTGTCGAGGACTATCTGTCTGCGCGACATCTTGGAGAGTTTCTCACGGTAAGCCACAAACTCTTCCTTCCGGCTTATATCAAAATGTCCCTTAACAGCCACTGACTTTCCGGTCACTATCACCGTACGACCTTCTTGCCTTACGTGAATAGTGCAACTACCAAAATCCGTCACCACACTATCACGCATCTCACCTGCGGTATAGGTATATCCCTCAGGGATGGCTATGCGTATCTCGTCATTCAGGGCATACGCGCTCTCCAACACTATAGGGCGCTGCCTGTCAGCCCGGAATCGCGGAACGGACACCGCATGAAACGGACAACATGGCACGAAGATTTTACTGCCTACGACCTTACCATACGATGCCTTGGCATCAAATTGCACATTGATATGTGGTGCATCATTCTTCTGCTCATCCACCTTAACATTGCCAACCACAGGGTCGGCAAGGTTTATCCATCTTCTGAGTCTGTCACGCCGCTCTTTATCGTCCTGATCAACGAGCGAGCGCACCAAACCATATCGTGCTCCGTAATGATCGCATGAATATGATATATCAGCCTTGCCATCAGGAGACAAGGCTATATCAGCCTTCATATCCTCATAATTATCCTCAGCAGAATAATCGCGTATGCGTGTCAGCGTGCTATTGTCTTCCTTTATCTGAAGCGCCTCGTGTCCGGCATAACTGCCCGGAATATATCCCAATGGCAGATGCGGATTGGTGCATTCCACCACTAAGCTGCTACCATCTGCCCGGGGTATGGTGAGGATGACGTGGTCGGTCTGGTGCATATTAGGAAATCCATCGAGCAAGTCCTTGTATTCCGTACTGATGATAGTCTGGTATGACGTGATGCCTGCCTCTTTTAGCAAGGCCTGCATATAGTTGGCCAGAGCCTTACAGTCACCGAAACCCGTACGACCGACCTCTTCTGCCGACATAGGTTGCCAACCGCCTATACCCAACTGTATGCTGACATAGCGTGTCTTCTCGCCCAGGTATCTGTACAACGCTAGTATCTTGTCATAATCGGTGGTACACGCAGAGATCAGTTCATGTACCTTCTCTCTGTCTTGCGGCAGAAGTACGTCCCTACCCTCTGCCAGCTGTGCATACCACTTACCCTTGCTCTCCCAACTGTCCTGTGTACCTGTCGAGGCACCAAAACGGTAATTCATAGGCATAGCAATGATAGAGGGCATAAAGTACATGGGATGATCTTCATATTCATCATATACCATACACTTCATAGCCGGCACACTCCATACATAGACATCGTCAGTTACCGAGGTCTTCTTTTCCTGCGGCCACGCGTGCGGCAAACACAGTTGGCGTATCTCTGTAGCCGCCGGCACCGTGAGAGTGAACGAGGCATTCTCTAGGGACTGATGCTCATGCTTCAAGGGCAAGAAGTAGTCGTACTCCGTATATCCATCGTTGCTCTTTTCCTCCCACTCATACTCCACTGTATAAGGGTAATCGGTCACTGGCGACTGCACATAATGATACTGCACATCCGTGGCCAGATGCTCTGAATACTGCGTGGTATGCAGGTCACTGCGCTTCAGTTTCTGTATCACCTTTCCGCTGGCATCATACACCTTACCGCTGAACGATACCAACTGGGAGAACCTGCTGGTGCTGCATGACCACATGGCATGTCTGTCACCCTTCTTGTTAAGTACGGTGACTACCTTGCGGCAATGCATGCTCATCTGCGTCATAGAGGGCGCCGTGACCGCCGTCTGATAATCACGCACCACGGAGTATGCCTCTTTCCTGAGGGAGTCGGCTATGTCAGATGCTGTCCATGCTGTCTTCTGTGCACCAGCGAGCATGGAGAACAATGACAGCATCATGACTGACAGTATATATTTCATTGACTTATTTCTTCTTTATACTTATCATCATATTGTTCATCTTGACCAATTCTGACCAGAAGTCTCTGAGTCGCTCATAGTTCTCTGCAGGGATGAATGTAGTACCGGTCTGCATATTGTACTTGGTCACAAGATTACGGTCTTTCAACTCAAACTTTATTGAAGCTGCGAGGTAATTATCCAACTGTATGACGATATCCTTTGGCATCTCCTCTATCTCATAGCCCTCTGGCAGTACGATAGAGACGCTGATGTCATCATTATTGATAGTGGCGAACTCTATCGGGAGTACTCGTTCGGTACTGGTAAACGGATTGGTAGTCACGTCAGGGAAGATGATAGGATTGACATATATCCTGTCACCGTCGGTCATCAATTCCTTTGAGAATCGCACGCGCTCCTCTGTTATGCGACCAATGCCCTCACCATTCTTCACCTTGAAGGTCGTCAGTTTGCAGTCCATGTGCTTTTCCTTGTCGGCTATAAACGAGAGGCTGTCTTCCTTCTCGCTATATGCTGTCTTATAGAGCATGGCATTAACACCGCTGCGTGTCGCCATACGTTGTCCGATTATGGTACCGTCCGGCTGTACCACAGCATTAGCCACGACCTTCATGGTATTGCCCATGATATTGGAGAGGTCGTATATCTCTCCTCGTGTAGGCTGGGATGGCGAACCTGCTTTCAGCGAGGTATCATAGAGCACACCTTCTGACATGAGGTTTACTGGCAGGATATTTATATCACCGTAGTCCGAGGAACAGTCTGCAAAGATCAACGAACCATCGTCGCCCTGGAAGGCTACAACAAAAGTATTGAGTTTATCTATGCTGACATGAGTCATAGGCAGGCGACCGTCCGTACGGAAGGAGATAAACATAGGACTGGCCTTGATGCCTGCATCCCTGAGCATAGCCATGTAGATGAAGTTCAGGTCGGCATTGGAACCCTTGCCGCTCTTCACGGCCTTCCATGGGTCTTTGCTCACTATCCTGTATGACTCATCCCACTTGAGTTTACTCTTGAGGAATGCGAAGAGGCGTGAAGCCTTCTGCACGGCGGTCTTACCGTCAAGCTGCAGCGATGCCATGTCGGCAGCGTATGGATTCTTCATCTTCAGGTGCTGCTGGTATGCATAGTTCTCGGTGAAATATTCACGCACATTATCCCAGGTCTGCGTGTATGACTTATACAACTGTCCTGGTATGGTGAGACCGATGAGTTCAAAATCCATTCGCTGTATATAGTCGGATGGACAGAAGGCGTGGTTCTCATGCTTGAACGCCCTGAGATTTTCTGCCTCTATCTCGTATGTCCAGGCCTTGACCATATCGGTATTGTTAGCTGTAGCAAAGGTCACAGTAGTATTTCTCTTGTTATATTTGACAGCGGTGTATCCGTGACCCTCCAGATTAATATTGTACCACTGTGGCATGGTGAGGGCATAGTAACTGTATCTCACGGGTATGTCACGCTGCATCACCCATGTAGGGATTTCTGTACTACGTGGACTGGTCACTATATATTTATATTCGATAATGGAACCGACCTTAACCTCTGGTATAGTGAACTTATGGCGACGCACATTATCATCAACCTGCTCATCAAACTCATATTTGCCAGACATGGAGGTTTTGACCACCTTACCATCTACCAGGTTATATGAGGCGGCACTGACATTGGTGACATGCTCATTGTCATCATGCGATTTCTTTGAACTGGAGTAATAGGATATTGACTTGTTGGCATACTCCCTGCCGCGCTCTGTGAGGATATGCATACGCACCTTCACCTCTGTATCAATAAAGAAGTGAGAAGAGGTCGCTCTGAAGTTGGAGTTTCCTATGTCATAAATACAAACTGCTGCAACAGAGGTATCTACAGCCTCCGCCGGTGTCTTGAAATCTTCGGGTGTAACCTTGGAGAATTTCTTCTGTCCATAAGTCATGGTACAAAGTGTTAGTAGTACGAGTGTACAAATCAAAAAGTGTTTCAATGATGTAAATATTTATTGGTTTATGTATATCGGTAAATCTTTCGTATGCCGTTAGTTTGTATAGTTGCTATTATAGAAACGCCCTTTCTGTTAATACAAAATTCAAGTTTTGCAAGTTCATAACTTGTTTAGTCTGTAAACGTTCGCTTGCATGTGTTTCACGCAAAGGCGCAAAGCTCGCAAAGGACTTTGCGCCTTCGCGTGAGATGACGACTTGCGATAGATGAATACAAAATTACTAATATATCACGAAATACGCAAATGCGAGGCAACCTATTACTGGTCGCCTCGCATTTGCTTGATGTATATCATTTTGCCGTTATTTATTTTCCCCACTCTGATATAGACACGCCATCCACGGTTATATCTATTTCCTCATCCAGATCCATATCCTTGGAGGTGTAATAGAATGTGCTGTTGGCTATGCTGATGTCGTGTATCATCTCCTTGCTGCCCTTTGCCTTGAGGGCTATCTTGCATCGCTCGCAGATGACATTGGAGATATGTATATCCTTGAACTCCGGCATCCACTTGACACCTTCGCCAGGACCTGTGGTACCTGACACAGCCTTGTCGGCGTATGAGGTCTCGAAGACGATGGCCTGATCCTTGATATCTGTCATCATGATATTGTAACAATAGATGTCGCTGGTCTGACCTCCACGACCTACTGCACTCTTGAATCGAAGACCTGTATCGGTACCTGAGAATGTATTGTCACAAACCACGATCTTGTGCATACCGGCAGAGAACTCTGAACCGATTACGAAACCGCCATGCGCATGGAACACGGTATTATTGCGGATGAGGATATCCTGACACGCCATGCGGTTAATGGAGGCATCACCTACACCGCCCTTCATACATATACCATCATCACCACAATCTATGACATTGTCAACGATGAGGACACGCTGACTGGTACCAATATCAATAGCATCGCCATTCTGCGCATTCCATGGGCAACGCACGGTGATACCATCGATGATAACATCGACACAGTCTGTAGGACTGTAGTGGAACTTTGGGGAGTTCTGGAGTGTAACGCCCTGAAGCAAGACGCGCTCACAGTTGGTAAAACGTACCATATTGACACGCATCTTCTCCTGCTCCTCCATGGTAGCGGCGATATTGGAATCGTTCTTCAGATTGAAAGGATACCACAGGTCGCCCTTCTCGTTTACAGTACCGCCTGTGCTCTTGTACTGGTTCCACTCTACATCACTCTGTTTACCTCGTTTTACGGCGCGCCAGAACTCTCCATTGCCATCTATGATGCCTGAACCCGTGATAGAGATATCATGGCAGTCAGAAGCGGAGATACCAGGACGTGGCTTTGCACCTGCCTTCTGGATATGCTTGCCACGCTCTGGAGTGAGCTGCAGTATAGCATTCTTGGCGAGATGCAGGTCTATGCACGACTTCAGTTTGATAGGCGCAATGACCCAGATACCAGCTGGGACGTCAACATGGCCACCACCCTTCTTTGCCAAGCGGTCTATGGTCTTCTGGAATGCCTCTGTGCAGTCTGTACGTCCGTCGCCTACGGCACCGCATGTATCAATGCTGACACGAAGGTCGGGAACGGTAGGTGCTGTGACCTGCTGCAGTTCGATAGGGAGGTTCTGATAATAGGTTGAATAATCCTTGGCACTTAATGCCATACAAGCGAAAAACGCTAAAGTAATTGCTAATAATTTTTTCATATAGTTATAAAAATATAGATCTCCTAAACACAAGAAACAAAGGTGGGAAGAAAAGGAACTACCCACCTTTGTTTTTCTATATGGTAAGAATATGTCTCTGCGGCGCAACTCCTACAGAGTGATTACTACTTCTTATAGGTATTGAACTTTACGTTCTTGAGGTTGACACGACACTCTGAGGCAATCTCTGATGTCGTATTCTGACAGAAGAGAGAACTATTGGAAATCTCTACATCACGTACAGAACCTGCTACACCCTCTGCGCGTATGCCCTTACGGCAACCGCTGCAGACAACATTGTTGATGTGGATATCACGGAACTCTGGAGACCACTCCTTACCCTGAGCAGTACCAGCAACCTCTGAACCTGCGAAGTTGAAGTATTCTGCCTCAAGAAGGATTGCTTCTTCCTTGATATCTGTCATGTAGATATTGTAGCAGTAAATCTGGTTTGTCTTGCCACCACGGCCAACAGAACTCTTGAAGCGAAGACCTACATTGGTCTTTGCAAAGGAGTTGTCGTGTACTACGACACGGTTGACACCGGCTGCAAACTCTGTTCCGATTACGAAACCACCTGTAGAATAGTCAACCTGATTATAGGCTATGACAATATCCTCACATGGCTTATGGCTGGCAGCAGTCTTGGCTGTTCCTGCCTTGAGGTCGAATGCAACATCACCGCAAGCCAACACATTGTTGACAAGGAGGACGCGCTGACAGCAGTTCACATCAATACCAATGGTCTGGCTGGCATTCCATGGGCTCTGGATATTGGTACCGTCAACCACTACATCTTCGCAGTCTGCAAGGGCGATATGGAACTTTGGCGAGTTTTCTATCTTCACTCCCTGTATGAGAACCTTGCCACATTTATTGAAACGAATGAGGTGCGAACGGTTTTTGTCAACAAACTCCATATTACCGCCAATATTCTCAAAGTGTCTGATATTGTATGGATACCAGATGTCGCCCTTTGGAGAGAATGTTCCGCCAAGACGAGACAGACGATCTATCTCCTGCTTAGAAGCATTGACACGCTTGATAGCACGCCACATGTCACCATTGCCATCAATGGTGCCTTCACCCGTGATAGAGACATTAAGACAATTCTCTGCGTAAATGCCTGGCACTGGCTTTGATGTATTAGGGTCGATATGACGGGTACGGTCTGGGGTCAGCTGCAATATGCAGTTTTTCTCAAGATGAAGATCAACACCTGCCTTCAAGCGAAGAGGCGCTGTAATCCATACACCTGCAGGGATGATGACATGGCCACCACCACTCTCTGAAACCTGATCAATGGCACGCTGAATAGCATAAGTACAATCCATATAGCCATCGCCGACTGCTCCACCTTCCTGTACGTTCACACGCTTGTCCTGTATTATGACTGGAGATGCCTTCTGAACTTCGACAGGCAGATTGTCATAATAAGAAGCATAGTCTGCTGCACCGGCAGTCAACGCTACCAGCATAGCAATTAATGATAGAACTTTTTTCTTCATAATAGAATCGATTATTAGATGCGGGTACGAATACCCTTCACCAGGTTAAACATTGATGGAACTCGACGAAGGTTTCAGCGAGAACCATTTATATTGATAATTCGTTGAGAACTGTAAACAGTTTCTTATCCATTGGCTTATCCGAACGGATAGCCTCTGAGAATGGTACATATACCACCTCGTTATTGCGAAGGCCGATCATGACATTGCGCTGACCCTGCATGATTGCCTCAATAGCTCCTACACCTGTACGGCTGGCAAGGATACGGTCACGGGCTGTTGGCGAACCGCCACGCTGGAGATGTCCGAGGATAGATACTCGTACGTCATAGCCAGGGAACTCGTTCTTGACACGCTCTGCATAGTACATAGCGCCGCACTTAGGCGATTCTGACACTATCACGATACAAGACTTCTTAGACTTACGTATACCTCGCTTCATAAACTCTGCCAACTGGTCTTCGTCAGTCTCGTTCTCTGGTATGATGGCAGCCTCTGCACCACATGCAATGGCGGAATTCTGTGCCAGGAAACCGGCATCACGTCCCATCACCTCTATGAAGAAGATACGCTCATGGCTCTGGGCAGTATCGCGAATACGATCGACGCAGTCCATGATGGTATTCATCGTTGTATCGTAACCGATGGTAGCATCTGTACCATAGAGGTCATTGTCGATAGTGCCTGGCAGACCTATGCAACATACGTCATGCTCCTGAGCAAACAATTTGGCACCCGTGAGAGAACCATTACCTCCTATTACTACGAGGGCGTCTATGCCGTGTGCCTGAAGTGTTTCGTATGCCTTCTGACGACCTTCCGGAGTCATGAACTCCTTGGAACGTGCTGTCTTGAGAATAGTACCACCACGGGTGATGATACCTGAGACATTCTCCGTAGTAAAGTCCTCTATATAACCGTTGATGAGTCCTTCCCATCCGCGATATATTCCTTTAATCTTAAATCCATTGCAGATTCCTGCACGTGTCACTGCTCTGATTGCAGCATTCATTCCTGGAGCATCACCACCAGATGTGAGTATTCCAATTGTGTTGATTTTTGCCATAATTGCTAATAACGTCGTTAGTGAATAAATCTTTTTCTATGTATTTGTGTTGTTTCTTACATTGTCAATTGCAAGCATATTATTACGAATGCAAGTATTCCTGACATGAGAACTACCGGCATCACATGCTTTGAATACCATTTCAATGTCACGTCCTGCATCCTCATCATCACTATGCCACTGAATGAGCCTATAGCGAATATGCTGCCACCCATTGCGGTACAGAACGACAGGACCTTCCAGTATGCTCCTCCTGTTGCATAGTAGGAATCTACTGCTGACACATCGTGGAACGACACCATGGTGATACATGACGCGAAACTGTCAAGCACCATACTTATTATCGCTACCACTGCACCGACAATCCATACATTGCTGGTGACGGATACAAGCTGGTCTGCAAACCATTTCATAGCGCCTGTCTCCGTAACCACTCCCAAGGCAAGTATAACACCTATTATATAAAGTATCTGCTGAATAGAGTTATGCTGCATCTGCTGCATCTGCGCAGACCTGTGACGAAGTGATACGCTGTTGAGTTTTCGGTTGAAAACCTCATTGACTATCCACAGCACACTGAGCACGCAGAGGGCACCGATGAACGGAGGAAGTTTGGTGATATCATGGAATGTCGGTATGAACCACAGTCCGCCTATTCCTACACAGAAGACGATAATGCGCTGCCAGACATTGAGGTTGGTATCATTGCCACGATAAGGCAAAGGCATCTGCTCTATCACTATGGTCTCTGGAAGACGACGGCCTATGATATATGTAGGCACCACCCACGCCACAAGACATGGCAACAGCATCGAAAGCGAATAGTCTGTTGCCGTTATGGCACCCTTGGTCCACAATACCAAACCTGTAGGATCACCTATCACCGACAATGCGCCACCAAAAATGACGGCAAGGAATACCAACGAACCGTAAATCTTGCGATCATTGCTCTTTGGCAGTATCTGATTTGTGACAGTCAGCATGAGAACGATGGCGGAGATATTATCCAGGTTGATCGACACAAAGAAGGCGAACGCAGTAAGTTTCCACATCAGCAATCTACTGTTTCTCGTACGTATCCACAACGTCAGGAAATCAAAACATCCATTGGTAGCAAGAACGTCCACAATGGTCATGGTGGCAAGCAGGAAAAGAACAATCTCAGCCGCATGACCTACGTATGGTACGAAAATGTCACGTGCGATATATTCTTTTACGACAATGCTGTTAGGCTGTATTCCATTAAGAAAAGCCATATAGCCACCATGGTGCTGGCTCATAACAAAATCCGTACCCCAACCTATATAAAGTACCCAGCCCAAAGTACAGGCAAACATAGCGACTGCCGCTTTGCTTACTCCTGTCTGACGCTCTGTCGCAATGAACAGAAGGCTGACTATCAATATGGCTGTAATAATATAGGTCATACTCAGCAAATGATTTTTACCTGTTGGAAATACATGTCCCTGCAATGAGAAACGCCCATTATTTAGATTGCAAAGATACACAGAAATGTTGTAATCTGCAAGAATTTCCATCGAAAAATAACTTTTTTGCATAAATAATTTGTATTATCCGAAACTTTTTGTTACTTTTGCAAGCAGATTCTTTCTAATAAATAACGAGAACCAGACACTAACTCTAACAAGATTTTAGCAATAACTTTAAAAACATAATATTATGTCACAAATCACTGGACACATTTCACAAATTATCGGTCCTGTCGTTGACGTCTTCTTCGACACAAAGGGACAGGACGCAGAGAAAGTGTTACCTAAAATTCACGATGCACTTATCGTTAAGCGCTCCGACGGTCGCGACCTTGTAATAGAGGTACAGCAGCACATTGGCGAAGACACTGTCCGCACTGTTGCCATGGACAATACCGACGGTCTGCAGCGTGGTCTTGAAGTCATCCCTACAGGTGCTCCTATCAGTATGCCTTCGGGTGAGCAGATGAAGGGTCGTATGCTGAACGTTATAGGTCAGCCTATCGACGGTATGAAACCTCTCGCTAAGGACAATCCTTATCCTATACACCGTGAGGCTCCTAAGTACGAAGAACTTTCAACATCCAAGGAGATGCTCGCTACAGGTATTAAGGTCATCGACTTGCTGGAGCCTTACCTCAAGGGTGGTAAGATCGGACTCTTCGGCGGTGCCGGCGTAGGTAAGACCGTGCTCATCATGGAGCTCATCAACAATATCGCAAAGGGCGGAAACAATGGTTTCTCTGTATTTGCTGGTGTTGGAGAGCGTACTCGTGAGGGTAACGACCTCATCCGTGAGATGATTGAGTCTGGTGTTATTAAATATGGTGACAAGTTCAAGGAAGCTATGGCCGAGGGTAAATGGGATCTTTCGCTCGTTGACCCTGAAGAACTTAAGAAGTCTCAGGCCACACTGGTATATGGACAGATGAATGAGCCACCTGGCGCACGTGCTTCTGTAGCTCTCTCGGGTCTTACCGTAGCTGAGGAATTCCGTGATCAAGGCGGTGATATCCTTTTCTTCATCGACAACATCTTCCGTTTCACACAGGCAGGCTCTGAGGTATCGGCTCTGCTGGGACGTATGCCTTCTGCCGTAGGTTATCAGCCGACACTGGCTTCGGAGATGGGTAGCATGCAGGAGCGTATCACTTCTACAAAGACTGGTTCCATCACTTCGGTACAGGCTGTATACGTACCTGCCGATGACTTGACTGACCCTGCTCCAGCTACTACATTCACACACCTCGATGCTACTACCGAACTTTCTCGTAACATCGCACAGCTCGGTATCTACCCTGCCGTTGACCCACTGGGATCCACATCACGTATCCTTGATCCATTGGTTGTAGGCAAGGAGCACTATGAGTGCGCTCAGCGAGTAAAGCAGATACTCCAGAAGTACAAGGAACTGCAGGACATCATCGCCATCCTCGGTATGGACGAGCTCTCTGATGAGGATAAGCTCACCGTAAACCGTGCACGTCGTGTACAGCGCTTCCTCTCACAGCCTTTCGCTGTGGCAGAGCAGTTCACTGGCGTTCCTGGCGAGATGGTTTCCATCGAAGACACCATCAAGGGATTCAACATGATTCTTGACGGTAAGCTCGATGACCTGCCAGAGCAGGCATTCCTCAATGTAGGTACTATAGAACAGGCTATCGAGAAGGGTAAGAAACTTCTTGCTCAGGCTCAGGCTTAAACATCTTCACTTAGCCTATGTTACAGTTAAAAATCGTTTCCCCAGAGAAAATCCTCTACGAAGGTGAGGCTGAAATGGTCAAGGTGCCTGGCGTAATGGGTGAGTTTGAGATACTTAACAACCACGCTCCTATCGTTTCAGCACTGCAGAAAGGCTGCGTAGAATACGCTACCAAGGAAGGTCGTACCAAAATCGTCATTGTTGGAGGATTCGTAGAGGTACTCAAGAACAACGTAAGTCTCTGCGTAGAACGAGAATAAACAAAGGAATCTGTTGCGATAATACTCAATGATAACTATACTTATTATATTAACGGTGCTGATACATGCCATCATCACAGGTGGTACCATCTTAGTGTGGAACAGTATAAAGAAATCAAATCCTGCGGTATTGCCAAAGGTATTCTTCGCTTCCACTGCCGTGAGACTGGTAGGGTGCGTGATAGTATTCGCCTGCGCCATGCTACTCATACATGATGACATGCACACCGTCAAGGTGTTCACCGCAGTATTCCTCGCAGCATATTTCCTGATGCTGATTATAGATACAGCATATTTCTACTGTTCTTCGCAACAACTTAACAAAAACAATAACCAATGAAATATCTCAAATCCATAATACTCTTGCTGACCTTGGCGTTTGCCACAGGAACAGCCTGTGCCGCTGAAGAGCATGGGGGCGAAGAGGGGGGTATAAGCCTTAAGGAGATATTGTTCGGCCACGTGCAGGATGCATACCAATGGCATGTCACTGATATAAATGATCATGCGGTGGTTATTCCACTGCCTATGATATTCTACAGTGAGCACAGCGGAATGCACTTTATGTGCAGTTCGCAGTTTGAACACGAACCTAATGCGGAACTCCTCCGTGAAGGTCCTGAAGGTTTCTATATCAAAGGGGCTGAAGATGAGAAAGGACAGATAGTAGAAAAGGTGGGCGATTCCCTGCAGCCTGTCCTCGTGGACATTTCCATTACCAAGCAGGTATGTATTCTCTTTATCGATGCCATCCTTCTCGTAATCTGCATCCTCATACCTGCAAGATGGTGCAAGAAGCACAAGATCAGCGATCCTGCCCCTGGCGGTTTCACAGGACTCATGCACATGTTTATCATGTCTGTATATGAAGACATCGTGAAGTCTGTACTCGGTGAGAAGGCTGACAAGTATGCTCCGTATCTGCTCACTTGCTTCTTCTTCATCTTCTTCGCCAACCTGATGGGTGTGGTTCCTTTCCCTCCTGGAGGTGGTAACATTACGGGTAATATCTCGATAACATGTTTCCTCGCACTGTGCACATTCCTCATCACTAACGTGACTGGCAATGGACACTACTGGAGAGAAATATTCTGGCCTGAGGTGCCAACATGGCTCAAATGCCCTGTACCTCTGATGCCGGTAATCGAACTGTTCGGTGTATTCATCAAGCCTATAGTGCTCATGGTACGACTCTTTGCTAACATGCTCGCAGGTCACGCTATAGCCATCTCCCTCTCATGTATGATATTCATCATGTTCGGTCTTGGCGGATTCATGGGCAACCTCCTCGGTGGCATCATAACACCGGTCAGCGTTCTGATGAGTATCTTCATGATGTTCCTCGAACTTCTGGTGTGCTACATTCAGGCAATGGTATTCACACTGCTCAGTGCCATATACATAAATATGAGTCACTCTCACGCAGAAGAATAAATCCTAAAACAAAAACAATAAAAACATTAAATTATAAACCTTTAAATTTTTACAACTATGATTAGTTTAGCAGCTTTACTCGCATCAGAGCTCGGTACTCTGGGTGCAACAATTGGTGGTGGTCTCGCAGTTATCGGTGCTGGTATCGGTATCGGTAAGATCGGTGGTCAGGCAATGGACGCAATGGCTCGTCAGCCAGAAATGCAGTCTAAGCTTCAGTCTTCTATGATTGTTGCTGCAGCTCTTGTTGAGGGTGCAACCTTCTTCACACTGATTATCTCTATCCTCGCACTCTTCGTATAAGATACCGGAACTCACCCTCGGCAATCCCATAATCAATGCCGGAGGTAAGAGAACATAAATTATTAAGCATAAACCAGTTTAATATGTCATTAATAACGCCAGATTTTGGTCTGTTTTTCTGGATGGCTGTCGTATTCCTTTGTGTGCTGGGCATACTCTGGAAAGCTGGATTCCCTGTTATCGTTAAGATGGTTAACGAACGCAAGGCATACATCGACGAAAGTCTGAAAAAAGCGCATGAGGCTACAGAGAAACTTGCCAACATTCAGAAAGAAGGCGAAGCACTGATACAGGAAGCTCGTGAGAAGCAGTCCGAAATGCTCAAGGAAGCTAAGGAGACTCACGACGCTATCGTTGCAAAGGCTGAAGGTGACGCTCGAGCACAAGCAAATAAGTTGCTTGCTGATGCCAAGGCACAGATCGAAGCAGAGAAATCTGCTGCTATCCGTGAGATACGCACTCAGGTAGCTGAGCTCTCCGTACAGATTGCAGAGAAGGTGGTTCGTCAGAACCTGAGCTCAGATGACGCTCAGATGCAATTGATTGACAAACTGCTGGATGAAGCTTCTGTTGAAAAATAAACGGCACGGATAAAAAGATGGCATTGACGGATGCACCTCACAGGTAGCAGCCGCAAAGCCATCCTTTCCAAGACGTCAAACTCAAAACATTAATAGTATGGATATAGGAGTAATATCGGTAAGGTATGCCAGGGCACTGCTCAAATGCTGCGCAGAGTCCAAGGTGGAAGACCAGGTGTATCAGGATATGCAGTGTCTGGCCGACAACTACATCGCTGTACCTGAACTCCGCCGTACGATAGACAACCCAATGGTTGCTCGTGACAAGAAAAAGGCGATTCTCATTGCTGCCTGCGGTAGTAACATGAATCCTGTCACAGAGAGACTCATAGACCTCGTATTACAGGAGGGACGTGAGAACATGGCGCAGTTTATCGCTAATTCATACATTACCCTTTACCGTCAGCAGAAGAATATCACCCGCGGTAAACTCACTACTGCCGTTCCTGTCACACCTGCCGTGGAGCAGAAGATGAGACAGATGGTAGAGAGTCGCACTAACGGAACCGTTGAGTTCACCACTGCCGTAGATCCAGACATCATCGGAGGGTTCGTCCTGGAATATGACACATATCGTATGGACACCAGCGTGAAATCACAGTTCAATAATATTCTCAAGCAACTGAAGTAATGAGGTTGCAGCATTGAAACTTTTTAATATTTGAATTACAAAAATGTCAGATAAAATCAAACCAAGTGAAGTCTCCCAGGTACTGCTCGATCAGTTGAAGGGTGTCACCTCGTCAGCTGACTTTGATGAGGTTGGTACCGTACTGACCGTCAGCGATGGTGTAGCACGAATCTATGGTCTGCGTAATGCAGAGGCCAACGAACTTCTTGAGTTCGAAAATGGCACCATGGCTATCGTGATGAACCTTGAGGAAGACAACGTGGGTTGTGTGCTTCTGGGACCTACAAGCGGTATCAAGGAAGGACAGGTGGTAAAGCGTACAAAACGCATTGCATCTATCCGCGTTAACGACAATATGCTCGGACGCGTCATCAATCCACTCGGACAGGCAATCGACGGCGCCGGGGACATTGACCTCACCAATTCATTCGAAATGCCGCTCGACCGTAAGGCACCAGGTGTTATCTACCGTCAGCCAGTAAAGGAACCTCTCCAGACTGGTATCAAAGCGGTTGACTCCATGATTCCTATCGGCCGCGGACAGCGTGAGCTCATCATCGGTGACCGACAGACTGGTAAGACAGCAATCGCTATCGATACCATCATCAATCAGAAGGCTTTCTATGATGCAGGCAAACCTGTTTACTGTATCTATGTAGCTATCGGTCAGAAGGCTTCTACCGTAGCAGCACTCGTGACTAACCTGAAGGAACGCGGTGCACTGCCTTATACCATCATCGTTGCTGCTACGGCTGCTGATCCTGCTGCCATGCAGTATTATGCTCCATTCGCAGGCGCTGCTATCGGTGAGTATTTCAGAGATCGTGGCGAGCATGCCCTCGTTATCTACGATGACCTGTCAAAGCAGGCTGTAGCATATCGTGAGGTTTCACTGATCCTTCGTCGTCCTTCTGGACGTGAGGCGTACCCTGGTGACGTATTCTACCTGCACTCCCGACTCCTCGAGCGTGCTGCTAAGATTAACGAACAGCAGGAGGTTGCTGAGCAGATGAATGATTTGCCTGCATGTCTCAAAGGACATGTCAAGGGTGGTGGTTCGCTCACAGCATTGCCTATCATCGAGACTCAGGCTGGTGACGTATCAGCATATATCCCTACCAACGTAATCTCTATTACTGACGGACAGATATACCTTGAGTCAGATCTCTTCAACCAAGGTTTCCGCCCAGCCATCAACGTCGGTATCTCTGTATCACGTGTAGGTGGTTCGGCACAGATCAAGTCTATGAAGAAGGTGGCAGGTACGCTGAAGATCGATCAGGCTCAGTATCGCGAGCTCGAGAGTTTCTCTAAGTTCTCTAGCGATATGGATGCCGTAACAGCGATGACACTTGATCGCGGACGTAAGAATAACCAGCTGCTCATACAGCCTCAGTATTCTCCTATGCCTGTAGGCGAGCAGATTGCTATTCTCTATTGCGGAACAAAGGGGCTTATGGCTCCTGTACCAGTAACAAGCGTCAGAGAATGCCAGGATGCCTTCCTCGAAGCAATGAGGGCTAAGCATCAGGATGTAATCGACAAACTGGGTTCTGGTAATATTGACGATGCCGCAATCGAAGTAATCACCAACACTATGGCCGACGTTGCCGCTTCATACAAGTAATACTTTTAGCCTATGGCATCACTCAAAGAAATAAAAAATCGCATCACGTCAGTTCAGAGCACTCGCAAAATCACAAGTGCTATGAAGATGGTGGCTTCTTCCAAGTTGCACCATGCGCAGGTGATGATAGAGAATATGCTTCCATACGAGAGTATGCTAGAGCATATCCTCAAGACATTCCTTGCTTCAGACGTTGATGCCAAAGGCAGTATCACCCAGGCACGTCCCGTAAAAACAGTAGCCATTTTGGCGTTCAGTTCTAACAGTTCTCTTTGTGGCGGATTCAATGCCAACGTAATCAAGATGCTGTTGAACAGAGCACAGGAATACCAGGCAAAAGGTGTAAATGTTGTCGTTTACCCTATCGGCAGAAAAGTTGCCGAGAAGGTAGCTAAGGCAGGAATACAGTCTGCCGGCAACTTTATGTCTTTGGCTGATAAACCTAACAGCATCGAATGCATGGCTATTGGCAGAGAACTACAGGATGAATTCGATAACGGTAAGATTGATCGTGTGGAAATGATTTACCACCACTTCAAGAGTGCAGGTTCGCAGATACTGCAAAACAAGCGTCTGCTGCCAATACACATTGAGGAGGCTATGGATTATGACCACGAACGTGATCTCAAGTCAACAATCGCCACCGAGGAGGCGATGAAATATCTACAGAAGAACCAAAGGGAAAAGCAGTACGAGAACGAAAAGGCAAACGCTCTCAACGATAACTTCATCGTGGAGCCTGACATGCAGACCGTTCTCTCGCAGCTCGTACCAAGATACGTGAATCTCATGGTCTATACAGCATTGCTGGACAGCAACGCATCAGAACATGCAGCACGTATGGTTGCTATGCAGACCGCTACCGATAATGCCGACGAACTCCTCAGGGTACTCAATCTACAGTACAACAAGAGCCGTCAGCAGGCTATTACATCCGAACTTCTCGATATCATGGGTGGTTCTGTTAATAATTGATAGTAACAGAGAGATGAGCAATTTCATCAAGACCTTAAGACATAAGCTCCCGGCATTATAAAATGGTGTCGGGGGCTTAACCATAAAACACGAAAGAAGAATGCATCTTATAAAAAGTAATATAATTATGAAGCTTAAGGACTTAACGTTAGCAACAGCTACTGTAGCATCTATGGTAGCATGTTCCTCTGAACATTATGATCAGAGTGATTTTTCAAATTCCCCATCAGTAGTAAGCATACTGATGAATGCAGGAGATGGTAATGAGACATTGACATATCCTGTAACACTTCACGCATACGATACATACGGTGTGGAAGTAGCAAGCAAGACAATCGAATCAGACAATGCAAAGCCAACTCTAGAATTAAAGAAAGGAAATTACACCATCACTGCTGTAAGCGGAAGCACTGACTTCTCTAAGGGACAATCGGCAACACCGTTGGCCATTGCGACACAGGAGGTAGCAGTAAAGTCCAAGGATGTGAATCTCAACATGACCCTTGACTACGCAGTCGCTGCAGTTGACTTTACACTTACTCAGATACCTGAGGACGTAACGAATATTACCATTGAGATAACAAACCTTTATAACTCTATCGACAATAAAGGTGCTGTAAGTGGTAACACAAGCACCATGCTCCAGTGTACAAAGACTGAAATTACCGGAGTATGGAAGACAAACACTGTATATACACTTCCAACAAACGTTGAGAAGACAAATATCGTGCTCTATGTCACAGACGACGAGGACACCAAGATCTTCAATACCACATACGAGCATGGACTGAAGGCTGGAACTCCTTACCACTTCTCTGGTACATACAACTATGTAGTTCCTACTGCCAATGCTATCATGAACCTCTCTCTGGGATTATGGAGTGCCTCAGTAAACCCTTCATTCACATTTACCAATGCACCAGGGGAAACCCCTTCTGTTAATCCAGGAGAAGACCCTCAGGATGACCCAGACGTTGATGAAGATATCACAGTACTGAGCGTAGCATCTATCCCAGCTCCCGGCGAAGTTGTTGACGGCCATTACGTGGCATGGGTAGAAGACAATTACGGACTGTTACTCAGCACCAAGCAGGCTTCCAGCGTCAAAGCTAGCAGTGCAATATCAAATGCCGAAGCATATTCCGAAGGAGGCCTTATGGGATGGACTATTCCGACATCTGAGCAGATTACCATCATCCGTTCTCAGTGGAATAGTAAATGGGCTGATTTCTCTAACTCTATTAAGGCAAACTGCACAGACGCACTTGCATCAAACGGTACATTCCTTTGCGACGACGGAACTACAACATTTAAATGGGCTACAAGTGGTTTCGGAACATCGTCATCGTCTAGTTCATACTACGTTCGCTACGTAAAGGAAGTAATATTCAAAATCAAGTAACAACACTATTCATTAATAAATAACATTTTTACAAGGGGATAAACACCATTACAGTGTTTATCCCCATAATCATATAAACAAGACCATACAGGACGTAGCAATAACCGCCAAAAGCCCGTAATCAAGAGATTTTTTCACACCTGGCAGGTGTATTATCCACTACCGACACAAAAAAGGCGAAACATATGTTTTATGCCGATTTTACGCCCAAAAAAATCAAAAAGCTCAAGTATATAAGCAATTCGTAAAATAATATATATATAATCACTAGAAGCTCTAGAAACTGTGGAATCGCTAGAATATCTATAACCACTAGAGTAACTAGACACTCTTGAAAATCTAGCCCATCTAGCCCACAAAGAAAAAAAAGAGAGTCTCAAGTATTTCTACCTGAGACTCTCAAGATTTAAAGAAGGCGGCCTCCTACTCTCCCGCATTGCATTGCAGTACCATCGGCGCAAGTGAGCTTAACTTCTCTGTTCGGAATGGGAAGAGGTGGAACCT
>JAZLIN010000065.1:0-54515 GCA_045617365.1 Prevotella sp.
GCTCAGGTTAGTATTTCTTCTCCTGCACCTTGTTCCAGTCTATCCACTGAGTGCTCTGTGCCACAGGGGCAGTCTTGATGGTAGCACCCTTCTTCACGAGCATGATGATAGGGAGCTTGCCACAGGTGATATGGTGCCAACCGGCAGAGTAGGTCTTGCCCGTCTGATAGTCCACCCATGAACCCTTGCCAGGGAGATATACGTTGCGGCTGTTGCCATCCTCCAGCATCGGAGCCACGAGGATGCTCTCACCGAAGAGGTACTCGTCCTCTATCATCCATGCACCGGGATCGTCAGGGTAGTCCAGCAGCAGTGCGCGCTGCATAGGCAGACCAGTAGCCACGCACTTCTTCGCCTCCTCATAGACGTATGGCATGAGACGGTATTTCAGTTCTGAACACTCACGGAAATATGCCACGAAATCCTTGTCGTACAGCCATGGTTCTGTCTCCACGCCATGCACGCGGCTATGGCTGGTGAGCATGCCGTATGGCATCCAGCGGCGGTAGAGATTCTCAGGGCTCTTGGTCACGAAACCGCCGATGTCGTTGCTCCAGAAGCAGAATCCCGAGAGACCGAACGACAGACCTTCGCGGATGGAACCCAGCAGACCGGTGTTTGTGGTGGCAGCATCGCCGCCCCAGTGCAGTGGGTAACGCTGGCTGCCAGCCCATGCCGAGCGAGCCCAGATGATGCCCTCGCCGTTGTTCGTCTGCTTGATGATGTCGTATGCCGCCTTGTTGTAGCGCAGAGGGTAGAGGTTGTGCTCATAGAGACCCGTCTTGCCGCTGGCATAGAGACCATTATTATAAGGTGCAGCCTCGCCGAAGTCAACCTTGATGACGCCCACACCCTGCTTTAGGAGCCCAGCCAACTGCTGCTGGTACCAGCTCACGGTCTTAGGATTGGAGAAATCCAGCACCGCATCCTCGTAAGGCAATTCACCACGCTGGTTCTTTACAGCCATGCCGTTCTCCACGAGGTAGTTGAAGTAACGGTTCTTAGGCGTGAAGTAAGGCAACTGCCACAGACACGTATGGAAACCATCCTTCTTCAGGTCCGAGAGCATCTTGGTGGCGTCCTTGAAGTTATGGCTGAACTGATAGTCGCACTGCCAGTCCGTCTCAAACCATCCGGTGTCAAAGTGTATCACGTCGCAAGGTATCTTGTTGTCGCGCAACTGCTTGGCCACGCTGCGTCCCTCGTCCTCAGTAAAGTAAGATATGCGGCTCTGCCAGAGACCGAAGCTCCACAGTGGTGGCATCTCTGGTCTGCCCACGAGTGAGGTGTATTCGCCCAGTATCTCCTTAGGCGAACCGAGCATCACGAAGAGGTCAGCCACCTCGTCAGCCATATACAGGCGTGTGGAACCGATGTATGTATTGCCGAAATCTACGGTTACAGGAGCTGATGTGTGCATGAATACGCCGTATCCTCTGTCAGAGAAATAGAACGGTATAGGCTTGTACATGTCAGGTGTCTCAGGTCCCTGAGGGTCGGTGACGAAGAGGTTGAGCTTCTGACCGGCCTTGTTGAGGCTGGTAGCCGATTCACCGCAACCGTATATCCTCTCGCCCGGCTTGAGGCTGAAGACAGGTTCTATGCTGCGTGAGTTGTCTGATCCACGCTTTATGAACATAAACGGCTGTGTCTTCACCTGTGTAGAGTCATTGTCCGAGAGGTGGCGCGTGCGTGTAAGTTCCTTGCCGTTCTTGTCGCGCAGCACCATGCGCCAAGGGTAGTTCTGTATCTCCAGGCTACCCTGAGCCGAGGTATATACAATGCCGTTGGCAGTCTTCGTAGCCTTCCATGCCCCGCGGTTTACCATAGGCTGGCTGACGAGCATCAGTTCGTCGGGATCATCCTTAGGTATGATAGGGCTGGTGTATATCCTGATGCGCAGGGTGCGGTCATTGATAGGTTCGATGTTAAACTGCAACTGCGGGCTCTGGTCGTATGCAGGACCAGGGAAGTCGAGGTTCTGCAGCGGTGTGATCCAGTAGCCGTTGGCATTGAAAGCCTGACGTGCATGCATCTCGTGGCGGCTCCACTGCAGTTTGCCGATGCCGTTATTGATATCGAATGAAACGAGTGAGTCGGCACAGAACACTGTATTGGTAGGGTCAGCAAACTGCTGGCTCATATCCACAGACTGTGATAGTAGGTATGGCACACCATTGTTAGTGGTCTGCTGGGCAGCCATTCCCAATGTCATTGCAGAGAGTGCGATAGAATAGATAAATCTTTTCATCGTTATAAAGAATCAGTATTAGTAGTTTGGTTAATAGTATTATAAACGTTGCAAAGTTAATAATAGTTATTCAAACTACCAAACTTTAATATTGTTTTTCTTTCCCATGCAGTCAGAAAGTATCATTATTGGGTATATGTTTGGTTGTTATTCCTTTCTGCTAGAAATATATATGAGTCCACTTGAAAAAGTATTTAACTCATTACAATTTGTTTCCTTATATAATATAATATAATTCGTTTCATCCGTACAGGTCGAATTTTTTATTAATTAATTGATGGTTAATCGTTTGATATTTTATAATGGCTATGTTGTATAATTTGACTGTCTTTAACGGAAATAACTTGACAACTTTTTGACCTAAAAAAGTTGTCAAGTTATTTCCGTTAAAGACAGTTGCTGGTTATCTCAAAGTTTGCATCACACTGAAGGTTGGGAAACCAACCAATTAACGTTCTACAATCTTGCTCAGAATATTTAACCATACGTTGCAAACGGTTGTTAGTGGCACATAGCCATCGCACTTTACCTTGCCGGGATAAATGCGGTCGAGGGCATTGACAAGCAGCGTGGGACCTTTCTTCAGTTCCTCGTAGATATAAGGCACGGCATCCTCCTTCATTTCAACTATCTCGTTGAAATAACGGTTGTTGAAATTGCCAACAGAAAGATAAGCCGTCTCTCTGTTCCATCCGCTCAATAGTTCTGCAAACTGAGCACTGGTAGTCGGGTTACTTCTTACTGATGTCATACGATATTGTTATTTGTTCTTTTGTGAGATTATCTCGCTCTTTGAGCGCAAAGGTAAACATTTTTCGGCAAATACCGTCAACTTTGAAGTCAAAATGTGTGATTTATATGCATTTTTAACTAAAACGTGTTAATATGATGTTCCTACAAAAAAAGAAATCACTTTGTAAGCAAGAAGACGTTTTCGCTTACAAAGTGATTTCTGTTTGTTGCACTACAGCGGCATGTTGCCGTGCTTCTTAGGCGGATTGCTCTGGTTCTTGTTACGGCACATCTCCAGAGCCTGGATGAGGCGTGTGCGAGTGTCGCAAGGGCTGATGATCTCATCGATGTAACCCAACTGAGCGGCAGGCAGCGGATTGGCAAACTTCTCGCGGTATTCCCGGGTCTTCTCTGCGCGCTCCTCAGGCGAAGCCTTGCGGTAGAGAATGTTGCATGCACCCTCGGCACCCATCACGGCGATTTCTGCGGTAGGGTAGGCGAGGTTCACGTCAGCACCGATGCACTTAGAGTTCATCACGATGTATGCGCCACCGTATGCCTTGCGAGTGATGAGAGTCACCTTAGGCACGGTAGCCTCGGCAAAGGCATACACAATCTTGGCGCCATGGCGTATGATGCCGTTGTGCTCCTGCTGTACGCCAGGGAGGAATCCCGGTACGTCCTCAATAGCCACGAGAGGGATGTTGAAACAGTCGCAGAAACGTATGAAGCGCGCAGCCTTGTCAGAGGCATCGATGTCCAGCGCACCAGCGAGGAAGTTAGGCTGGTTAGCCACAAAACCCACGGTGCGACCTGCCATACGTCCGAAACCCACTACGATGTTCTTGGCAAACTCAGGCTGTACCTCAAAGAAATACTGCTGGTCGCAGATAGGTTCGATGATGTTGTGTATATCGTAAGGCACGTTAGGATCCACCGGCACCACATTGTCCAGTTCGTGGCAGATGCGGTTCACCTCGTCTGTGACAGGGTGTATAGGAGCATCCTCCATATTGTTGGAAGGAATGAAACCGATGAGTTCGCGTATGGTCATGAGGGTCTCCTCATCGTCTGCGCAGATGAAGTGGCTCACACCCGATACCGAGTTGTGGGTCATGGCACCGCCGAGGGTCTCCTTGTCCACATCCTCGTTGGTCACAGCCTTCACCACGTTAGGTCCGGTGACAAACATCTGGCTCTGCTCCTTCACCATCAGTATAAAGTCTGTGAGCGCAGGCGAATAGCACGAGCCGCCGGCGCAAGGTCCCATGATGGCAGAGATCTGAGGTATCACGCCCGATGCCATCACGTTGCGGCGGAAGATGTGGGCGAAGCCCGTAAGCGACTCCACACCCTCCTGTATGCGTGCGCCACCCGAGTCATTGAGACCGATGATTGGCGCACCGTTCTTGAGAGCCAGGTCCTGCACCTTGGCTATCTTCTGTGCGTTGGCAGCACTGAGCGAACCGCCCAGTACGCTGAAATCAAAGGCATAGACGAAGACTATGCGTCCGTCAATCTTGCCATATCCGGAGATGACACCATCGCCCTCAAAGCGCTTCTGGTCCATACCGAAATCGGTGCAACGATGCACCACGTGCTTGTCCATCTCCACGAAGGTGTTCTGGTCAAGCAGAGTATTTATTCTTTCTCTTGCTGTTAATTTAGCCATGATTTTGTTCTTACATTAATTGCCATTAATTAGACATTAATTTTCTTTTGATTATTTTGATGTGTAAGCGGATGAACATTAACCAATATCCTTACTAGATACCATCATCCCCACATCTTTCTGCAGAACCCTGTTCCCCAGATTCCCCCTTAGGGGGTTAGGGGGCTATCTTCAGCCTCACAAGCACCTGTTCGGCGCGTACCGTGTCGCCGTCCTGCGCCAGCACCTCAGCCACCTCGCAGTCAGCAGCCACCTTATAGTTGGACTGCATCTTCATAGCCTCCATAGTGAAGAGCGTATCGCCAGCCTTCACCACATCACCCGGCTTACAGTACATCTTGACTATCTTGCAAGGCATAGGCGCCGTGATGGTGTCAGCCTGCACCGAGTCATGCTTCTTCTTGCGCATCTTCATGTACTTCGCCTGAGAGTCAAGCATATCTATCTGGTATGTGGAGTAATTGAGGTTCACGCTATAGTGCTTGCCGCCCTCGCCCTTCACATACTCCGCATTGTACGAGTTACCGTCATAGAGTATGGAGCAGGTGCCGTTCTGCAGCATAGCCACGTCGACATCATATACCTTTCCGTCAATGTCGATGCTTACATTGTTGCCATCCTTGTTAAGCAAGGTGACTTCGTATGTCTTGTTTCCTACCTGTATGTCCATTTTTGTTGTTTTTGTTGATTGGTGGGCCTTGCAGCCAAGCTGCAAGGAACGGGGACCTTTTTCCTAAAGATCTTTTTCCTGAAGGCTTTTAACCTAAAGACCTTACACCCTCAGCACGCCCTTTTGCAGACCGAAGGCACGCCAGCGGCTGATGGCAGTCTTGCCTGCTTGGCTCTCACCATCCTGTTCGTTCTCATTCATGAGATAGTCCATGTATGCAGCGATGACCGCCATAGGTTCAGAGTCATTCTTGAATCCTGAGCGAGGACGCAGACGCTCCTCGTTGCGTTCAATGAAATAGGTGTTGTAGTTGCCGTTCTTGAAATCAGGCACGTCGATGATACGACGCAGGTAACGTATGTTCGTGGTCAGACCCGTGATCTTGTATTCGTAGAGCACGCGTCGCATACGCTCAATGGCATATTCGCGCGTCGTAGCCCACACAATGAGTTTGCCGATCATAGGGTCATAGTGCACAGGAATCTCATAGCCCTCATATACATACGAGTCAATGCGCGCGCCGATGCCGTGAGGCTCCTGCAACTGCTGTATGAGTCCTGGCGAAGGCATGAAGTTATGCTCCGTGTCCTCAGCGCATATACGGCACTCGATGGCATGTCCGTGCTGCTTCAGGTCACTCTGCTTGTAGCGCAGCGGCTGACCGTCGGCTATGCGTATCTGCTCCTTGACGAGATCCACGCCCAGCACCTCTTCGGTGATAGGATGCTCCACCTGCAGACGGGTGTTCATCTCAAGGAAATAGAAATTGTGATACTTATCCACGAGGAACTCGATAGTACCGGCACCCTCATAGTTCACGGCAGCAGCAGCGGCCACCGCCTTGGCGCCCATCTCCTGGCGCAGTTCGTCGTTGATGAATGGGGATGGAGACTCCTCCACCACCTTCTGGTGGCGACGCTGAACGGAGCACTCGCGGTCATAGAGGTGGATGACGTTGCCGAACTTGTCACCGAGGATCTGGAACTCGATATGATGAGGCTCCTCGACGAATTTCTCTATATATACGGTGTCATCGCCGAAGCCCGACATCGCCTCGCTCTTGGCAGCGTTATACATCTCCACCACGTCTTCCTCACGCTGTATGAGACGCATGCCCTTGCCGCCGCCGCCCATTGAAGCCTTGAGCATCACAGGGAAACCGATGCTGCGTGCCACCTCCACAGCTTCCTCCGCACTCTTCAGCGGATTCTCTGTGCCAGGCACCACGGGCACGCCAGCCGCAATCATACGCTTGCGAGCCGCGATCTTGTCGCCCATCTCGTCCATCGTCTCCGGACGTGGACCGATGAAGATGAAACCCTCCGCCTCACAGCGGCGGGCAAACTCCGAGTTCTCAGAGAGGAAACCATAGCCCGGGTGAATGGCATCCACCTTGTGCTTATGAGCAGCCTCCAGAATCCGATCAATGTTCAGGTAGCTGTCGCTGCTTGCAGCGCCACCGATGCACTCTGCCTCATTGGCAAAGAGCACATGACGAGAGAGACGGTCGGCGGTACTATATACCGCAACGGAGCGAATGCCCATCTCGTAGCAGCTACGCATCACGCGCACTGCTATCTCACCACGATTAGCTACCAAGATTTTTCTAATCATGTACTTTTCTTTCTGTAAATTCATACGCCTGTAATCCCGCAGGAATAGTATATGTTAAACAATCGCTCCTGGCAGGTCTTCTGACTTCGTCCCTAAGCAACACGGTCTTCCCGGTTCTCACTGCTCTTGCCCCTTGACTCCCTTGATGGTTCCTCCCTATGGGGAGGCTGGGTGAGGCTCTTAAAAAAAGTTGTTATCCCTTGAGCAGGTTGTTCCAGTGACGCTATGCGGTTGCCGATTACGGACATACAGCATCGGGTAATGTCGCAGATTCCCACTGCGTTCCCTCTTAGCTCACAGACTGTTTGGCAGCCTGGAGAACCAAAAGCGGGTGCAAAGGTAGTAATTATTTCCGAAATGGCAAAGAAATTCGCTGATTTTTCGCACAGATTGTTTGGTTTTGTCGTAACGATTGCATTACTATGATAAGTTGTAGTTTCTACTTTTGTGAAGTGAAAGAATGAAAAAGCAGTACATTTCTTGAGTTTTTAATGATTTTTCTTGTAGATGCCAATAATTATTTGTATTTTTGCATTTGCGTATTATTTTTACTTAAACTAGGATTAGTAACTTAACTTGTATAGTTATAAAGAGCATTTTATCTGAAGCACGACAATGAGCAAACTATATCTACGGATCCCTTCTGGCAATAAGGCAAAAGAAGACATTGACGTTATAATGGAACGTGAAGGTTTCAAGAATGTGGCGTGGAGTCTATCGTCGCACAATGCCGTGGCCCGTTTCATCAGTAAGTTGGTTAGCGTACTCCTTCTACTGGCAAGAGTAAAGAAGGGCGACGTGTTGCTCGTGCAGTATCCCTTCAAGAAATATTATGAACTGGTGTGCAACCTCACTCACATGAAGGGAGGCAAGGTCATTACGCTCATTCACGATCTGGGCAGTTTCCGCAGAAAGAAACTCACCGTGGAGCAGGAGAATACCAGACTGATGCATACCGATGTGCTGATAGTTCACAACGAAGCCATGCAAAAGTTTGTGGAACAGCACGGATTCACCAAACCAATTGTTACCCTCGGCATCTTTGACTATCTCGCCCCAACTCCAGGCAATACTCCCGTGAAGAAGGAAGACGAGGAATGGCAGGTGGTATATGCTGGCGGTCTGGCAAAACGCAAGAACACATTCCTGTATCTCCTTGACGAGCACATCAAGGGATGGCACTTCAATATACACGGCAGGGGACTCGACGAAGAGTTTACCAAGGACTGGAAGAACATCACTCCGTGCGGTTTCATCAAGTCGGATGACTTCATCAAGGAGTCAATAGGTCAGTTTGGCCTCGTATGGGATGGCTCGAGTGTGGATGAATGTGCCGGTGACTGGGGCGTATATCTCAAGGTGAACAATCCGCACAAGACATCGTTCTACCTGCGAAGCGGTAAACCTGTCATCATGTGGAAGGAAGCCGCCCTTACTCCTTTCGTATTGCAGGAGAAGGTGGGCTTTGCCGTGAGTTCGCTGAAAGAGATAGGAGAATGCCTGTCGCGCATCACCCCGGAGCAATACGGCGAGATGTGCAGCAATGCAAGAAAAATAAGCGAGCGTCTTGCCGAAGGCTACTACTTCAAGACTTCATTCATGAAGGCAGAACAAATGCTTTGACGAACAGTTTATGATAGCTAAATTATCGAATCTACCTTAACAAGAAAAAGGAAAATGAAGATAACATACAATCCACCAAAGGAATTCTATAATGAAGAGACAAAACTTGGATACACCATAACTGAAGAAATGAAGAAGGTGTGGGCTGTGCAACTTGACTTGCTGCAAGTATTGTTTGAAGTGTGCAACAGACATGGGCTACGCATCTATGCAGAAGGCGGCACACTGCTCGGAGCTATTCGCCACAAGGGTTACATACCTTGGGATGATGACATCGACCTGACCATGATGCGTGAAGACTATGACAAACTCATGACTTTGACTAACGAATTTTCCCACCCTTACTTTCTGCAGAACGTATATTCCGACCCTCACTATTCACACCGCCATGCTCAACTGAGAAACAGCGAGACAGCATGTTGGTCATGGAAGGAAAAAGGATGTGTAAAACAGTTTAACCAGGGTATCTTCATTGATATATTCCCTTCTGACAACATGCCAATGAACCCAAGAGCCTTCGCTCGCTACTACAAGAAAGAAGGACTGGCAAGACAGAAGTTCAGACTTGTGTCGAAACTCACTAATGCCCTGCCTGACGGATTGTACCAGACATTGCGCAACAAGACAAAATTCCTCAGCGATAAGTGCAGATACGAGGCATACGAGAATGTGCTGCGAAGTGTAAAGAATGGCGAGAACGGCAATGTGTGCGAGATAAGTTTCCAGCACAATTATCCTATCCTCAGCAAGCGTCTCTACGGTGAACCTCAATGGGTGGAGTTTGAACATATCAAGATGCCTATTCCCCAGTGTCCACACGACATTCTCCGCCAGCAATTTGGAGACAACTATATGACTCCTCTGCAAGAAAGTTCTGTACACGGAAGCATGCATTTCGACACAGAACATAGCTACAAAGAACATTTGGTTTAAGCGATAATACTCTTCGACTATCTTGTCCCTACTCCAGGCAAGACTCCAGTGAAGGACAATGGGGAGAAATGGCAAGTGGTATATGCCAGCGGTTTGGCAAAACGCAAGAACGTTTGCCCTGAAACTTGTAATAAGTACGCCGTATTCCCAATTTGTAACATACCGTGTGTTACAAATGCATTACAAGGCACACTCCTAACACGATTCACGGGAAATCAAAATCGGCATATAGAGCAGAGGGAAATTCACATGAAAGGCAAAGCAAAGCAGAACCAAATCACAACATAAAGCAGAGCGGAGAACCGAATCACTCGGTTCTCCGCTCTGCTTTATGTTGTAATGCCTCGAAACATTGTTTGCAACGAAACGAATGCTCTGCAAATTATGCGTTCAATGCCTCTTTCAGTACCACCATGAAGTCCTCTATGTCGGAAGGGTAAATTTTTCCGAGCGAACAGAGTCGGAAGGTATTGGTTGTGCTGATTTTGCCTGGATAGATAGTGAATCCACGCTCATAACAATAATCGTGAATCTTCTCAAAACTGAAGCCTGGAGTATCAGGGTACTTAACAGAGACAACAAGCCCTGACTCGATATTGCGGTCTATCACTGTCTCAAGTCCGAGTTCGTCAAGCCCCTTGTGGATAACTTCATAGACAGCACGGTGACGAGCAAACTTAGCCTCTTCGCCTTCCTCGAAATACTCTTTCAATGCCTGAATAGTGGCATAGATGGTCTGTACTGGTGGAGTGAAATGCATCTCGCCAGTCTTCTCAAAATAATCGTACTGAAGGAACAAGTTGCAATAGTATGAGCGAGTAGGATAATCCTTCGAAGCCTTGATGATGTCAGTCTTGCCAATGATGAATGAAAGGCCAGACATTGCCATGAGTCCTTTCTGGGCAGATGCCATACAGAAATCGACATTGTCCTTGACAACGTCAAGCGGTATCATGCCAAGCGTAGATGTAGTGTCGCTCACGAAGATTGCGCCATACTGATGAGCAAGAGCACCTATCTCGCGGATTGGGTTGAGGATGCCTGTACCTGTCTCATGGTGACAGCAATAGACTACAGCCACATCAGGATTTTCCTGGAGCGCCTTCTCTACCTCAGCAAGCTTTGGCTGCTCATAGACAGAGAACTTGAGGTCGATGTGAGGAATGTGGTACATCTGGCAAACCTCTACGGCACGAGAGTTGTAAGCACCATTATTGACCACAAGCACCTTCTTTCCCTCAGGAACGAGAGAGTTGATGCAGACGTCTATGTTGATAGTGCCCGAACCGCAGAAGAGTACAGATGTGTATGCATCTTCAGGAGCATGCACAACTTTCAGGAGGTCAGAACGCAGTCCTTTCATGAGTCCTGCAAATTCCTTCTCTCTTGGGCAGATGTCAGGAACGACCTGCGCCATCTTTACCGTGTCGGTAGTAGTTGCTGGACCCGGGTTCAGCAAAACGTTTCTTTTTATTGGTTGCATAGTTCAATCTATTTTAATGTTTTCTTCTGCAAAGGCAAGGTCTTCAGTGTCATCTATCTCATACCACTGAAGTCCTTCGAGGCGGAGCACGTTCATAGGAGTGATGCGCTGAGAGATGTCGAGAAGCTGATACTCATAACCAAGCTTAGGCTTTTCGTTTACTATCTTCTCGTATTCTGCTATGCAAGTCTTGTAGAACTCGCTGCTGAGTTTGTGGATGCCGACAAGTTCACCCGAAGGATTGATCTGCGACTTATCGGTAGAGCAGTTGATGAGTTCGCACTTGTCGTTCATCTCTACATAGTATTGATCCTGAAACTTAGTGACAGGAGTGATCAGCATGGCAGACTCAAACGCACAATTGATAAGGTCGCTGATGGCTCTGCGCTCAAACACAAGGTCAGACTCAAGCAACAAAAAGTCATCATCTCCTATCGCCTCTCTATTATTATATAATGTGTACATGCTGTTGGTCTCAGCATATCGTGGAGAGAAGATGCACTCTATCTGCGGATACTTGGCCATAAGAGTCTCATACGCCTCCTTCTTATAGCCTGTGCCAATGATTATCTTCTCTATGCCACAGTCTATCAATGTCTCTATACTGCGCACTACCATTGGTTTGCCCTTGAAAGGGATAAAACCTTTTGGTATCTTTTCGGTATATTGACCAAAGCGAGTGCCAAGACCTGCAGCCATTATCACAGCAGTCTTTATAGTCCCTCTGCCCTTATCCCCACCAGTAAAAGGCGAGGAAGTTGAATGTAATGCTTGCTCAATCATCATAAATCCTTATTTAAGAACTCCATAAGAGCCTCTTTGTTCTGAATAGGAGTTGTTGTTGGGCGACCAAGATCCTTGCGGTTGCCTTTCTTCACACAAACCTGAAGAAGCACAGGACCTTCAACAGACTTGATGGCAGCAAGAGTACCGGCAAGCGCTTCAAGAGTATCAACGGAATATGTTGCCACATAGCCAACAGCCTTTGCCACAGCACACAGGTCAATCTTCAAGCCTACTGTTGGCTGACCACCTACAGAGTCATGAGCACCATTGTTGAACACAACATGGACATAGTTCTTGCACTTCATGCTGGCTGTGATAGCCATATTGCCCATGTGCATTATGCTTGCACCGTCACCATCAAAGCAATAGACTCTGCGATCTGGCTTCTGGAGTGCAATGCCGAGAGCAATCTGAGATGCGTGTCCCATACTGCCCACTGTGAGGAAGTCACGTTCATGCCCCTGTCCCCAAGCAGTGCGAGCTTCAAAGAGTTCACGCGAAATCATGCCTGTAGTAGAGACGATGCAAGCATTATCCTCTATGCTGGCAGCAACTTTCTGTATAGCTTCTTCACGGCTCATGGTGAGGTCATTCTTCTCCACATTCTGAAGTTTGTAATCCTCAAACGTGTCCTTTTCGATTACGAGAGCATAGCATTCGTTGGTTGCCTTCATGAAGTCGGCAGCAATCTTTATCTGCTTGGCAGCGCCCTCTTCGTCCTTAGGCAAGATGGCATAATTGATGCCCATAGTGTTGAGAAGTCCTGTTGTTACCTTGCCTTGCTTCACATGCTGAGGCTCATCCTTGACACCAGGACGTCCTCGCCATCCGATGACGAGAAGAACAGGGATGTTATATACTTCCTTGTCTGTGAGAGATGCAAGAGGATTGATGATATTGCCCTCACCAGAGTTCTGCATATAGACCACAGGCACTTTGCCTGTAGCAAGATGATAACCAGCTGCAATACCCATTGCACCACCTTCATTGGCAGCAATGATGTTCTGCTCTGCAGGAAGATTGTCCGTAATATATGCACAGATGTTCTTAAGGAGGGAATCTGGCACGCCAGCAAAGAAGTCAATGCCAAAAGACTTCAGCGTATCAATAAAAAACTTAGGAGTCACCATAATTTATTTTTTCTTTGTTCCTGGAATAAGATTTAGAATCTGCTTGATAGGCATGCAATACTGGTCAGAAGCCTCTAACGAACGGCTTGTACGGAGGATGGTCTCAGCACACTTCACCATTGCAGGATATGCCGAGCGAAGCATGTGGTTGGCATAGATGACTACGTTGATACCCCATGAAGCAAGCTCTTCCTCCGTAAACTGATTGTAAGTGGTAGGAACAACAATAATAGGAGTATGGTCATCCTTCTCACGGAAACGAGTACAGAACTCCTTGATGTCTTCGCCCGACTTCTCTTTAGAGTGAATCATGATGCCATCTGTGCCAGCCTCAACGTAAGCATGACAGCGTTCAAGAGCATCGTCAACAGACTTGCCTGCAATAAGAGATTCACAGCGGCTTACAATCATGAAGTCGCGAGTAATCTGAGCCTCCTTGCCAGCACGAATCTTTGTACAGAAACCTTCGATGGTGTCCTGCGTCTGGACAGCATCTGTGCCAAAGAGAGAGTTCTGCTTCAGCCCGACCTTATCTTCAATGATGACACACGAGATGCCAAGACGCTCAAGAGTACGAACAGTAAAGCCAAAGTGCTCCACCTTGCCACCTGTATCGCCATCAAAGATGACAGGCTTCGTGGTCACTTCAAGAGTATCGTTGAGGTCATGAAGACGAGTAGTGAGGTCAACTGCCTCAATGTCTGGCTTACCCTTAGATGTAGAGTCGGTGAGAGACGATGCCCACATGCCATCAAACTCACGAATCTGACCATTAACCTCCACGCTTGTATGCTCTGCGATAAGACCAGTAAGACCATTGTGCGACTCAAGAATACGCACTACAGGCTTTGCCGCTATCAATCGGCGCAACGACGAAAGACGCATCTGAGGGGTAACCCCAAGAGCATCTATTTCCTGCTGAATGCCTGATGCTGTGATGCCCTTGGTATAAGGAATCTCAATAACCTCACCACCAAGTTTTGCCATAGTCTTGAATACCTCATCGCGAAGATAGCGCTCAGGTCCTACCAACCAGTCGTCACCATGGATGATATAGTCTGGCTTATACTTTTCGAGGTTAGGGATATAGCTCCAGTCGTCTTGAGGAACTACACTCGCCACATTCTTTAAGTTCTCAACAACATTCTTACGCTGTTCCCAAGTGAGGTAAGGCAGACGGCGATGGTTTGCTATTGCCTTATCGGTGAACAACCCAATCATCACGTCACCGTATTCGGCAGCCTTGTTGATGATGTTGATGTAACCAGGATGCATGATATCACCTATCATGCCAAGATATACTGTTTTTGCCATTATATATTATAATATGTGTATTATTTTCTTTTTCTCAATGGATGGAGGAGTCTCTTGCGACGATACCAGTTGCGGTCATGACGTTTCTTCTGCTCCATCGCCTGTTTTGTCCAAAGGTTTTCATCAAGTCCAAATGTTCTGGCATACTCCTTTGCCACATACTCAAACAGAGCAATCCTGCCTGTGAAACGTGTCATGTTCTCTATGCGCTCCTTCATCGGAATTTCATCTATCGTATCATAGAAATTCATTCTGTTGATGTCAATGAGCGAGAATATGTATTCTCCATCGGCATTACGAGCATAGCGCACATTTGTGTCGTTGAGGTCATGATGCAGAATGCCATGCCTATGCAGAGAAGCGACAAAACGGGCAAACGCTGTTGCCAGTTCTCCGTCCCAGTCATCACGACAGAGCAAATCCTCAATGGGAGGCATGTCATTGCGTTCGCAAATATAATAGGCATCTCCGATAAGTCCTCCTCGGTAATGTTCAACACATGCTACAGGTGCAGGAGTATCGAAACCACGACTAATCAGTTCTTTGCCATTTACGAAAGCCTTGTGCGCTTTATGGTCACGCAAGATATATCCAAGTTTCTGTATAGCTTTCAGCGGTTTGAAACGCTTGACGACGATTTCCTTGCCATCATCCAGGACAAAAGACTTTATCTTGTTGCGACCGTTCCAAAGCATTTCTCCATCCTGGACAAAGCTTTGCGGCAGAGCATTGATGAATGCTTCAAGGCTTGCATTGCCTTCATATTTGCGAGCAATATAAACCTTGGTCTTCATTTGAACATCTTCCATTTTAGTTCATACCACTTTCTGCCCACACTGTATCGCCAGAAGTTAATCCAGTTCTCGCTTGAACGGCAGGGACGGATAGTCACTTCTTTTTTCGGGCGTGAAGCATCGAGATTGTCGCAAAGCCTGGCTATATACTCAAACATGTTGTACTTATCGAGCATCAACTGCTTGGCCTCATGAAGAGCATCACGCGATGTTTCGTAGCGGTTTTCTGCAATGGCCTTGTCTATTATGGCGATTGCCTCCTCAGGGTTCAGGATGTCTATAGGCTGGTATGCATTCTGAGGAATGTAGTCAGCCATGTTGGTGCATCCATAATAGAAGGGGAATGTCTCGGCAAGGAGACAGTCGCTCATTTTCTCCGTCCAATAATACGTCTGCGAGGAGTTCTCAATCACAATATGATATTTATACTGCGAGAGAACGTCCCACTTATCGCCAAAGGCATTAAAACCACGACCGAAGACGTCAAGCTGGTCACCATAGTGTTCCTTGAGTTTCTCAACAAAATGAAGGCGGTCAATATGTCCCTGGGTAAATGCCTTATTACTTGTGATTACTGATATTAACTTCTTCTTAGCAGGAGTAGGCGTTGTCTTCAGTTTGTCGTAATCAAGAATGCAACTGAGCACATTGTCATCGTCATCCATTTCATACCCAATGAACCACGGCAAGATAGCAGGGGCAAGAACCACGTTGCTGTGCTTTGTCTTCTCCTGGCATGTACAGACTGTGCCAAACTGGTCGATATAGTTCTGCGGATATATCAATACCGAACGAGGTTCTGTAGTCAGCAAGATAGTGTTTTCAGGAGCCACATTGCACGTCTCTCCCTGACGCACTCCCTTGCCCTGCACTACCCAGAAATCTGGATCGGGACATGGCTCGTCAACATAAAAGTGGTATCTACCATCGAGCGAAATGAGTTTATGGTCTTTCGTCTGACGGTGGAAGATAGTGCCTTCAGCCTGTCTGTATGGTGTCAGTTTTACTTTATACATCTAAACACGAATTTTATTTATCTTCTTGCTCTTCTTCAAACTTTTGCTTGAGTGCATCAATATCCACACCAACATATCCGCTATTCATGTCACAATAGTCATGGTAGTGTGAACGACGCTTTTCCTCTGGAGGCAACTGCATATAGTTTTCTCCATAATATGCAGAAAGGAATGCAACGGCATCAGCAGGACCGATGAATGATTTGCCCTCAAACTCATAACGCTTAACGCAGTCGAATATTTCCTTGCGATGAGCGCAAAGACCTTGGTCATGAGTCATGATGAAGTTGCAATCCTTCTTGCCAGCATATTCTGTAAGTATGTTGTGCGACATTCGGTGCAAACTCTTCTTGTCAAGCATTGACTGCAAAGTCTTCATCAATACGGAATCTATGCCATGCCCATGTTTGTAAGGATCGCGATATACCAAGTAAAGCAAACGGCGCATAAGGTTGAAGCGGAAGTAATGCCAACGGCGAAGAAACTCGCTATCTGGCACAGCATCCAATGGGAACACATCGAGATAGATACCACCAACATATCCCAATGCAAAGTTCTCAACAAGAGTGGTGCTTTCGTCTTCAAACTTAGCAAAATACTTAGGATACTGTATGTTCTTCTCTGCCGTTATGATGCTATATGGCTTCGGAATCCATTCCTCTCCATGCTCTATCAACTTGTCATAATCCTCTCTCGGCATAGCAATGTCGATGTCATCATCCCATGGAATAAACCCCTTGTGACGAACAGCACCAAGCAGTGAACCATCTACAAGGAAATAACGCAAGCCATGCTCTTCACACACCTTGTCTATAGCTTCCAGCAAACTGACGCTGCGCAATTGGAAATCACGTATGTTGTATGAATATTTCTTCATTTCATGTTATTATATCATGTACCATTTACCATGTACAATGTACAATTTGGTCGGAAACGACTATACGCCAAACTACCAAACCACTAAATAACCCCCTTCTCTCTCAGGTCAATGAAGGCAGCAATAAGTTTATCGTAATCTTCCGTGGTCAGGTAGCCGATGTGACCAACACGGAACACAGTGTCCTTCATGCTGCCACCATTAGGGCAAATCCACATTCCGTACTCGTCCTTTATCTTGAGGAAGATGTAGAAAGCAGAAGCGGTGGTAGGGTGAAGAGGAGTGACAGCGTTAGACAATGATTCGGAGATAATCTCAAAAGGCAAGTTGTTTTCCACAATCTTGTCGCGGAAATACTTCGCCAAGGAAGCACAGCGAGCCACTTCCGCATCAACACCACCATTTGCCTCTATTTCCTTGAGGCGCACATTGATCTGAAGCAGCACTCCAACAGCAGGTGTCCAAGGAGTCTGTCCGCGTTCTTGGTTCTTCAGTGCCAGTTTCAGGTCAAGATATTGGCAGCAGCACTTGTTCTCTTCGATTCGCTTCAGAGCGTCAGGAGCAAGTACCATGACAGCAATGCCAGGAGGACATGCAAGTGCTTTCTGTGACCCCGTTATCATCACTCCTGCACCGAGCTTCTCCATGTCGAATGGGTCGCAAAGGAATGTGCTGATAGTGTCAACGATGAGGAACAGACCATTGCGCTTGCAGAAGTCACTGACAAGGTCTATGTCGAAATGCACTCCTGTCGATGTCTCATGCTTCTGCAGCAGGAAAGCCGTATAACCCTGTCCTTCGTAAGGAGCAAGGTGCTCGGCAGTCAAAGCCTTGCCGTGTTCTACGGTTATCTCTGTAAAGGGTATCTCGTGAAGGGTGAGTAGCTCGACAAAACGTTCGCCAAAGCTGCCGCCATTGACCACAAGTGCTTTGTCATTCTTGTTGAGACAGTTCATGATGGCAGTCTCCATGCCACCCGAACCAGAACAAGTCATAAATACGACTCGCGAATCATCACTTGCCTTGGCAAACTTCTTTACCAAAGCCTCGTTCTCCAACATCGTTGCAGAGAACTCTGCTGTGCGGAAGTAAGGTACCTGTTTTGCACCTACTGCTCTTACAGCATCACTTGACTGTACAGGACCAACTGTAAAGTTTATCATATTTCGCAGAAGTTTTTACGTTCATTAAATTGCTGCATAACGTGTGCCATTTGTATGCTTTCGTGTCTTCTGAGACGAGCAGAGGATACACGGTTGTTGAGAATACAAGCAATAAATTCTCTTATCTCATATCGAAGTCCGAAGCCGTCCCACTTATAGAAGAACTTTTTGTTGTCATTCTGATTCTCGTAACGCAACTCGAAGTAGTCGGTCTTCCACCATGGAGCAGGGACGTATGCATAGCCTTTTGTGCCTGAGATAATCAGACTGCCATCAGTCTTTACACCGAGTCCTACCTTGAACGAACATGTAGCATTGGGGTACACGAATACTCCGCGGGTAAAGATATCAACACCATTCTCCATGCGTGAGTACAGATTCAGTCGCTCGTAGTCTGTACCCATAAGGCGGAATATCGGTAACAGAGGATAGGAACCTTCTTCGTATAATGCACCGCCAGCCTGCGAGGCGTCAAACTCACGTCCCTTCTTGTCGAGTAACTGCGACAGTGATGCCTCAATATCGACAATCTCACCTATCATTCCGGATTTTACCAACACGATGAGATGATTGAATGCGGGACAATAAGCCGTCTTGTTTGCTTCCATAAGTATGCATCCCTGCTGCTCCGCAAACAGATAGAGTTCTTTGGCTTCTTCACCATTAAGGAGCATTGGTGTTTCGCACAATACGTGTTTCTTTGCAAGCAGCGCCTGCTTGATATTGGCGTAGTGTGCCAGATGTGGTGTAGCGACATACACGGCATCTACCATTTGGAAGAAATCGTCAAGAGTCTTTGCTGCAGATATTCCTGCATGATTATTAGCATAGCTCTCGGAGATGGCATTGTCAATATCATAGGCGGCACACACGTTTATGCCATTGACAATGGCAGCCTCAGTAGGGAATCGCTGCGCTACACGTCCGCAGCCAAGGATTCCGACTCTTACAGTCGTTTGGTTCTCCTCACGTAGCATCGTTGATGAGATGCCTTCTGTGCGTGGTAGATATACCACATTGCAGTATTCGTTAAGGTAATCGAATTTTCCCTCCCAGTCACTGCCTATGGCAAATATGTCAACGTCATACTTCTGTATGTCGTCTATCTTCTGACCGATATAGTCTTCTATGATAATCTTGTCGGCTAGTCCCGTTGCCTTTACTGCTTCAACTCTTTCCAAGACATTGTTGCAGACATTGAGTTTGCCACGCTCACGATCGAAATTGTCATTGGTGACTCCCACGATGAGGTAATCACCAAGGGCTTTTGCTCTGCGCAAAAGGTTTATGTGTCCTTGATGAAGTAGGTCGTACGTTCCGTATGTTATTACCTTTTTCATTTTACCCATCCAAATGTCTTAATACTCGTATATTTTCTCCACAGGTTAAGTTTTCGTTTTTCTGGCACTCCATGGCGACGTATGTAATCACGTACGCCCTCAAGCATTCGGTGAGCGCATTTGCCATCTAGGTATGGGTCGTAGTTCCTTATAACCTCGTTACGCAATTCTGTGTATCTGCCTCCATCTGCCATGACATCGTGGTAGGCTTCTCTGAGTTCAGATGGTTCACGCATGTCACGCCAGTAAATCTTGTGAGGTTCAACGGTGGTACGCAGCGTTATCACAGGTTTGTTCATCAATAGTTCCTCGTATATGGTAGAGGATGTGTCGCTAAGCATACAGTCGCTCATTAATATGTAAGGTGTTACGCTATAGTCGTCCACAAATACGATATTGTTCACTTGCTGTGCCAGTTGCCTGTATTTATCCTGTAGTTCCTGAGGGGTCAATGGATGCAACTTTATCATTACCAATGCGTCTTCCTTTTCTGCAAAATCACGTAATGCGTCTTCCATGAAAGGCAGGGAGGTCATGGATTTGGAGAAAGTTGGAGCATAGAGCATGATATGACTTTTGCCATACTGCTTAAGCAATTCTGTGCGTCTGTTGTCATACGCATGAAGGTTGCGGAAGACCCAGTCCTGACGTGTCCATCCCGTTTCGAGTACTTCGAAATCACCATATTTCTTGGATAGTTCCTTGAAACGGGTGGTATAGAATGGTCCCTGCGTGAAATATGTATCAAAATATCTACGGATAACGAACTGGTCACGTTTCTCTGCATATCCATGGAAAATGGCTACCTTTACACCAGATAGATAATAAGGTACGATATTGCCTGGTACGAATATGGCGTCAGGATGAAAGTCCTTTACCACCTGAATATCGTTGGTATAATTTACAGACTCTTTTAGTGGAAAATCCTCTATCTTCTTCTTGTGGACATACCACAATACCTCATTCCCACCTTCACGGTCTGCTTCTTCCTGTAAAGGTGATAATATACCTATCGCATATTGATTTTCGCAAAAAAGGCAAATCTTCATAGATGAAATTTCGTCGTAGTGCAAATGTACGTCGTTACGTGCACGTTCCTTGTTGTATAATATATATTCTACAAAGGTACAATATTTTTTCTATATCGATGGCATTGCGTATGTAATTTTACAAAAATTAACATACCATTTGGTTGTGGCCTTGAGGAGATCACAAGTAATGATGGCAGGTTTGACTTCAGAGCCTTCATCTCTGCGTGGTGGTCATAGAGTATAGGCTCTACATCATCATATTGTTGAGATATGGCAGTAACGAGGGTGCGGCTATAATTGCCCAGTCCCGTCTTCTTATGGTAATACCGTTTAGAGACGATAAAATAATAACATGGTACAAAATTCCTTTGATAACTTGGCACGCTTTCACTCATCTTGTTGGCTATTTTGAAGTTGTTGGCTTTCCCTTCGGCCGCCGAGCTTAACCTTCCTCAGTCACATAGCCAGCTGCTTTTGCAGACGTGCAAGATGCCGTCCTTCGTCTCAACTCCAAAAGATCTCAACAATCTGAGTAAAATCGTACCAAGTTATTTTTTATAGTCACTTAGCGTCGTATGCTATTGCCATGGTTGCAAAACCACAACAGTTTGTTCAAATGAGCAAATAAATTTGTAGGATAAGCAGAAAATATAGTTTTGCATCCTTATTTATAACGTGGTGAAATACTCTTTGATGTATCCTACAATATGGTCAACCTGTTCGAGTTCCAGTTCATAGAACATTGGCATGCGGACAAGGCAATCTGCATACATATCGCATAGAGGAAGCTCTGGGACACTTTCGCTGTGCTGTGCATAGTAATCACTCTTGTGAAGCGACAGATAGTGGAATGGTGCCGTGATGCCATGCCCCTTAAGGTACTGTATTAGTCCGGTTCTCTCTTTAAAGTTGCGGCAAACAAGATAGAACATGTGAGCATTGTTCGTTGCATACCCTGGAATCTGAGGCAGGCGAACGAGTCCCTGGGCTGCTAATCCTTGGAGACCGGCAAAGTACTGCTCCCATAGTTTCTTACGCTTGTCCTGGATATTTCCAAGATTCTCAAGTTGTGCCCAAAGGAAGGCGGCATTTATCTCAGCAGGAAGGAAACTGGATCCCATATCTACCCATCCATACTTGTTTACGTCCCCACGGAAGAACTCTGCACGGTTGGTCCCCTTTTCCCAAAGTATTTCAGAACGGCTGATGAAACGTTCATCATTGATGGTCAGCATGCCACCCTCTCCACCAGCTGTGATATTCTTTGTCTCATGGAATGAGAATGCACCAAGATGACCTACACCTCCAAGGGGTTTGCCTTTATAGAATGAGTCGACAGCTTGAGCAGCATCCTCAACAACGATTAGATTGTGTTTCTCTGCTAAAGCCATAATCACGTCCATATCGCATGCTACACCTGCATAATGCACTGGTACTATGACTTTTGTCTTTGGAGTAATGAGCGATTCAAGTTTCTTCGCATCAAGGTTTGGGTTGCTATCCATTGAGTCTGCAAAAACTATTTTCGCACTCTCACGGAGAAATGCAAGAGCTGTGGAAACAAAAGTGTATGAAGGTACGATGACCTCGTCACCAGGCTTCAGATCACAAAGCATAGCGCACATTTCAAGTGCGTCAGTACCCGATGTGGTTAGCAGGCACTTTTTGAAACCGTAACAGTCTTCAAAGAACTGCTGGCATTTCTTTGTGAAATAACCATTTCCTGACAGTTTGCCTGTATATACTGCCTGATACATGTAATGAGCCTCTTTACCGGTGAGGCATGGTTTGTTGAAAGGTATGGTGTCCATATATTATAAGTAATCAAATTTATATTTATTCAAGTTTCGCAAGCTTAACTTGCTTAGAAGATCTCTGCAAGCAGAGAATTCCTTGACTTCCAGATTCAACTTGAGTTTGCGAGAGTTGAATATATTTATTAATCCAGCCAATTATTTTATTCTGTAGAGCACAACCTATAGTCAAACGATCTTGCCATTATATATAAAATATTATTATACCTGACATTATCAACATCATGGATATTAATGTCCATTTTGTTATCCTTTCTTTTAGTACGAAGAAAGACATCAAAGGAACAAAAAGATATCCTAATGATTCCAAAATTGGCATGTCCTTCAGATTAACTCCTTTACTCATAGCTGTTATGTTGATGAATAGCGAACTGAAAAAGATCGCGTAAGCTGTAATCACTCGCCAGTTAAGCATAGTTCGCATGAGCGATTTATGTTTCTTGTCTGCTATCTTTTTCAATAGCAATTGGGAACATGCAGAAAGGAATATCCCAATCACGACCAAAGCATACCAAAACGTTATTCCTTCCATACCAATACCGCTAAGCCTGACATTATAAATCCTGCACCAATAATGTTGTTGAGAGTTACAATTTCATTGAACATGAGAGCTGATACAGCAAGTATTATCAGGATTGTGATACTTTTACACAGGAATGCTTTGTTTAAAGGCATAAAGGAAAGAAGTTTTTGCCATAAAATGGCATAAATGCCTAGAGCCAGTATTACGCAGCATATGTATAGGATGTATTCTAATGACATTAATGTTTGAAAAGATGCTAATTTCGAAAATATACAGGAACATGAGTATATCAAGAAAGTCAGCAGTAATAAAAGAAATATTTTAATATCGGCAATTTTCACTTTATCCAAAAATGATAAATATTTGTTGTACTCTTCACATTGAATCCGTTTTTTTCGTAAAAATGACATGCAATGGAATTTTGTCTCTGAGTAGCAACCTCTATCTCTGATCCTGTTTTTACATTAGACAGAAAAGATTGCATCAGGCATGTCCCTATGCCTTTACCGGCATATTGGGGGGATATTGCAACAAGTCCTATTACATAAACGTTTTTCACCATTTGATATGTAAGCAATCCTATGCTCTTTCCGTCTTTCTGGACTACAAGAACATCATCGGCTATCTCCCCTTTTAACGAATTTACAATCCATTGTTTATAAAGTGTCGGAAATGTAGATGGTGGAAAGTTCTTATCAAGATTATATCTGGAATATTTTCCGCTTTCGTATGCTAGTTGAAGGAGATCTTCTGATAATTTTGTATTAAGCGCGCTTACCGTACAAGAATTGTATTTAAACGATTCTTTCTTCTGTTGTATATAGATGGTTTTCTCATCAATAAGTGCCAGATTATCGCAAAGAAACTCAGTTGGAATATGTACTCCCTTTATATAAAGGAGATCATAGCCTTCCGCCTTTGCTTCCAATCGTGCTTCACTTATGGATTGTGCAGAAATCTCTGTCTCAAATGTGAGATTACCTATTTTTAGGCCGAGGTTATCTGTATCCCATTGAGCTATAGTAATCATATATCTATTAAATATTAGTTGTATCTTCAATTATGAAAGTAGGCCTTCCTTTTACACGGTCATATATCTTTCCAATATAGATGCCTGTAACGCCGAGCATCATGGTAATAATTCCTACGGCCAACCAAATAGATATTACAGTCGTTGTGAAACCTGATACTTCTATCCATCCCATTGCCCATTTGAACAGAATCCAAATAGCCACGGCTATTGATATGATTACAATAGAAAATCCAAACTTAAGCATCAGTTTTAATGGTTTGTCTGAGAAACCTATCATATTGTCGCTGGCAAGCTTCAATAACTTGAAAAGGCTATAGGATGATTTTCCCATTTCTCGCTCAGAATGTACAACAGGAAGATAATATTTTCGGAAGCCCACCCACTGCGCCATAATAGGGAAATACCGAATAGAATCGCCCATTGAAAGTATGGCATTGACCACCTTCCTGTTATATATACCGAAGTTTGCAACAGATTTATCCTGTTTACTGTCAGTTAGAAATGAGAAAACCATATAGAAAAGTGTAGAGGACAATCTTTTGGAAAATGTGTCTTGGCGTTCAATACGCTGAGCAAATACCGAATCGTATCCCTCCAAAGCCTTGCTATACAAGTTTGTGATTTCCTCCGGACGATCCTGAAGGTCACAGTCCATAACAACCACCCATTCGCCTGCTGCCTTTGAAAGACCTGCCGTAATTGCATAGTGTTGACCAAAATTACGAGATAAATTGATACCTTTTACTTTCTTGTCTTTTGAGCAGATACTTTTTATGACTTTCCAAGAGTTATCGGGTGATTGGTCATTTACGAGAATAATTTCATAATCATCAGAAATAGTGCTTACGGAAGTTTCTATGCGAGATACTAATTCGTGAAGCATTTTCTCTCCTTTGTATATTGGGGATATTATTGATATGTCCATATTCCGTGTTATTTTGTTTTGAGTTTATTGTCCGCCTGATAAAATCAAGAGACGATAGAAAACAACTTGCTGCGATTTTATTCGGATTGTTGGGATATTTTGAAGCTTAGACGAAGGACGGCATTTTGCACGTCTGCAAAAGCTGCGGTCTGAAGAAAGAGTTTCCTTCGTTGCTCCTACTTTTTTATTGCGTTTGAGATTTGATGATTTCTTTTGTAAACAAGTGTTGGATGATCTTTCTCAACAGTGACTTCTTTTGTCAGAGTGTATAGGGAATCCAGTATCATGAGACTTTCTTCATTGATTGTTGTTGTATCCTTCAGGTCTTCACTGTAGAAGACTGCCCAATTGCAAGTTCTGAGATATTCGTTTGTAGTCTCGGCATCAGCAACAAAACCGTTCGATAAACCATACTTTTGGAGTAGCGATGGTTTGTAGTAATTGTAGGTAGTGCATTGCATGGCACCCAGAGATACAAATACGTTTTCTGTACCGTAAGGTATAATATCTTCTAGTTCTTGCGCTATTCTCATCTCTTTGCTTCGCAGATCCTTGCGTATGGCGCTAATGTCCTTGCAGCAGATCTCTATGGATTTAGCAAACATCGACAGACACAAAAGCGACAGGAATATCGTTTTTGCCTTTTGTGTTTTCATACTGTTGAGAATGATAGGTATCAGGAGAACTATGAATGGAAGGGCAAGAATCATGTAGTGGCGGAAGTTACGCACATAGCATTGCAGCCAGAAACCTACGATAGCAGCAATGCATACCCATGCCATAGGCTTTTTTGTCAATGTGCGGAAAATGTATGGAATGACAATGAGACAAGCGTAAAGGATGTGGGCATTGGCGCACAACTTGAAGAAACCATTTATCAAAGACATAAAGCCTTTGCGCTCATAGTCATTGCCTGACAGCATACTAAGATCGGAGAATTCTGCACCATGCAACTGGCAGATGCCGAAAACAGCGAAGAACGCAACAATGGTTCCAAGTATAATTAACGAGAGGGCTGTTATCTTGTGCTTGATACTACTCTGTTGGTTTACCACAGGATAAAGCAGACAGAGGCAGATAAAGCCGATACCATACTGCTTGCACCATGTAGCACACATGGCAAGGATGCCGGAAAGGAACAACATTCTTTTGTATGGACTCTGTACGGCCAATATGGCACTGAGTCCAAAGAACAGTATGAAAGGTTCGAGGACGTAAGCAGTTGCATCAGACTTGATAGCCAGAAATAAGAAATATAAAATGCAGATAATGGCGAGAGAAGTCGATGCGTTTGCCTTTCTGAGTAGTTTATACAATAAGAAAGTGTCGGCTGCAAGGAACGTGTATAATATCGTGAGGTGGGTGTAAACGGTATCGGGGCAAATGCGGAGGATTAGGGAAACAATGTAGAAAATCAAAGGTGGATAGCCTGGATTGTAGTCTGTAAAGGGGTATTTCCCCTCAACGATCAGTCGTGAACATCCTACATAGTATGGATGGTCAACAAATGTGTCGAGATAAAAGAAGTATGTTATATATGACACAAGCAGTATGACTGCCATTATTGCAAACATACATTTCCTTTTTTCTACAAACCATTGTGCGTATTTCTGTAATTGCATTTCTTTTTGAGTATAATATATATATTAATTCAAGTAGGGCTTGCGAAACTTGAATATATTAATTCTGATTGATGACCGTTATATCTTAATCCTTACGCTGTCGATGCACGCTCCTGTGTCGGCATTATATCCCAGCATGGTGATGACTTTGCTTTCCACTCTTACTATCTGGTAGAACCTGCCGTTCAGCACGGGGTGGAATCTTTTCGCAGGCTTAAGGTTGTAGTTCTTTGGCGAACAGTGGCTGACGGTGTAGAGTGGTGGGTTGTGGCATTCGTAGCCTTTCAGTGGCTCCTCGTCAGCAGTGCAGTGCGTGTATCCATGTTCATGTCCTTGCAGCACTAGTTTCACACCTGCATCTTTTATGGTCTCATTGAATATCCAGCGCTGTATCAGGTTGTTGTTCTTTTTCTTTACCGAATAGAGAGGGTGGTGTATCATCACTATCTTATGGTCTGCCTTGCTGCAGTTTAGTTGTTCCTTGAGCCATGAGTGCTGCTGATAGAGATAGTTGAATCCTCTGCTGGAGTCAAGGAGAAATAACTGCGTGTTATGATAGCAGAAAGAGAAGAGGTGGTTCTCGTCATCCCTTTCCTCCATTCCCTTCAGGAAGTACGGGAAGGTAAGGGCAAACCTGCGTTCGCATTTCCTCTTCAGGTACTTCAGATAGTCATGGTTGCCGGTGATGTTCACTATAGGCATGGCTGTGCATACGCTGTCGATGCTGCGGAATGTCTCGGCATAGAATTTGTCCATGGGGCGCTCTATCAGGTCGCCGCCGAATGCCACGAACTCTACCTCAGGGTGTCTTGCTATGGCCTGTCGCAACAGGCGGTTTGTTATGCCGTTGATAGTGTCCTGTACGTCACCCATGAACAGGAAAGAGAATGTCTTCGCCTCCGGATTGCTGGTAGTGAAGTGATACCAGTCGGACATCACGCCGTTAGTCTTTACCGCATAGCTGTATGAGTGTTCTGCCTTCAGGGCCTTCATCTCTGCGCGGTAGTATGCCGCCTTGCCCGAGCGTGACTCGAATACTTCACCGACGGCTCTTATCTTTACCGTGTCAATAGAGTCTGTGAGGAAAAGCATTGCCTCGGTATCCACCTTGTCATCGCACATCCATGATACGAATCTGGACAGTTCGCCGTCATTGCCGAAGGTGAGCAGCACGCGCGAAGGGGTCTTCGCTGCAGTGTATGGCGGTTCGGGGGGATTATCAAACCATGCATCCCATCTGGTGTATGTCCAGATGCTCAATCCTATGATAATCACGAGGACCGTCAGCAGTATGTTTCTCTTGCGTAGCTTCATGTCTTTTTCGCTTGTGGTAGGGGACATGCAATGTCCCCTGGTATAGACGGGAATTTTTTTGAATTAATCCTTAATTCCTAATTCCTAACTCCTAATTCCTAATTATTGTGAGTTCGTTGTGGTTCATGCGGTGCATGTATTGTTGTACGATGCTCTTCAGACGCTTTTCGTATATCTTCGGGCATTGTGCTTTCATGTCGCGTGTCTGTAGGGTGTCTTCCTTGAAACGGTAGGCATGAGCCACTTTCTCGCCATTAAACTGGAGCATCCAGTCGCCTTGCATAAACTGATAGTAACCATTGCCGTTAATATAGTTTACTGCGTATGTGTCTTCGGGCTTGGTATTGAGCACATCCTGTCCAAATGCTACATACGGATGGTCGTACCCCAGCAGTCCCAATACCGTTGGCATGATGTCCGTCTGACTCATGATTCTCTCTTTGTCCACTCCTGACAGTTCGGGCATGGCAGGGGCATATATCACGATCGGAACCTTATATCTGCCGAGGTCAGAAGTGTATTGTGGGTCAACAGACTCAGAGGTGTGGTCAGCCGTAAGTACGAATATGGTGTTATTGAACCATTTCTGCTTCTTCGCTTTCTCGAAGAACAGGCGTAGGGCATTGTCCGAGTAACTGATGCATGCGAAGATGCGCGGGTCCGTCTGAGGGAAACGCTCCTTGTATCTCTCTGGCATGGCGAACGGTGGATGTGATGATGCTGTGAAGACAGAGGTGACGAATGGTTGTTTCATCTCGCTCATCTTGTCGCAGTAGAACTGCAGGAACTCCTCGTCCCATATAGCCCATGTACCGTCAAAGTCTTTGTCGCCATGATAGCGTGGGTCCTGGTTGTACTCCGTCATACCGTAGTATTTCTGGAAACCGGTAGCCTTGGCAAAGGCCTCGAATCCCATGGAACCATTCTCTGCTCCGTGGAAGAAGGCAGATGTATATCCCTTGTGACGTGACAATTCTCCTGCTATACCTGAGAGCTCATTCATGGAGGCAGGAGTAAGGAAGAACGGTTCTACGAAACTAGGTATGGATGACAGTACGGAAGGCATGCCGTCAATGCTCTTCCTGCCGCTGGAGTAGCTGTATTCAAATGATAATCCCTTGTGTGACAGTTCTGAGAGGAATGGCATATACCCACGTGCCATCGCCTGTTTGCCGAAACTCTCCAGGATGAATACCACGACATTCATGGACTTGAACTGTACGCTGTCTGCGGGGATGTGTAATGGTGAATACAGTTTCTCAGCTTCAGCATCAGAGAGGTAATGGCACTCCACAAACGGTTTCTTGCCTATGGTGCGCATGATGCTGAAGGGTGTGTTCAGTACTATTCCGGCATCTATAGCATGATCTACATACTGATTGGCATTGGAGATGGTGATAGGGCGTACCGCCGTGGTGAACCCTCCGCGCATGCCAGCAACGGTAAGTCCGGCTGCAATGGCGAGCATTACAGTATGTGTGATATAGTATTTCCACAGGTTGGCTTTGCTATACTGCATGGTGTATTCCGGAGTGCGGAACAGTTTCCATAGCAACCATGCCAGCAGTGCTGCCACGATGAAGAGGTACCAGTATGGCAGTGCCTCGTTGGTGATGATGGTGATGAAGTTTCCCTCATTGCTGAACTCCTGCAGCACGTTCCATGTAGTCCTCCTTCCCGTAAACGGAAAATAGGCGCAGTCGCAGAGATTGGCTGCCAATCCGATGAAGTTGACGACAGCAAACAGTATGCGGCTTATGAGGAACACCCTTTTGTTATTCTCCTTCCAGTGCAGAGGCAGGAGAAACAGCAGTATCATCCAGCAGTTTAGGTAGAGTATGGCCGTAAGGTCAAAGCGCAGGCCTGCCACCATCAGCTGGCAGAGGTAACCCGCCGTCATGTGGGCAGAATACAATGATGAGTTGCACCACACGAAGACAAGGCGTGTGAGTGAAAACAGGCAGAATACAATCAACAGATTGCATATCAATGCCACCAGTGGCAATCTTAAATATTTCTTCAATGAACTATGAACTATGAATTATGAACTATGAACTATGAATTATGAACTGCCAAAAACTCTTCGTAGGTACGTTTCCATCTGTTGTGAGTCCAAAGATAGAACTCAGGATTCCTGCGTATTTCCTCTTCCAGTAAGGCAAAGCCTTTCTTGGTCATAGCATATTCTTCCTCCTCGTTAGGATTGGCAGAGATGATATGATAAGCAGCTATATAGCGTCCTCTTTCCGGGCGTTCCAGGCTTACGAATACCACGAGGTCGTTCATCTTTCTCGCTATACGTTCTGCTCCAGTGAACACCGGCGTCTTGTGGTTGAGAAAGTCCAGCCACAGGTGTATATTCTGCCACTTAGGGCTCTGGTCAAAGATGTAGCCAAACATATAACTGCGCTTTTCACGGCGAAGAGTGACGAGTTCGCGAAGTATATGCTTTTTGTTAATGCACTTGCCCCCTAATGATGAGCGTGCCTTGATCATGAGTTCGTCAAAGGTGTCATTTCGCAGCGGATGATAGATGAGGCCCATGACGTCATCAGGTACTGGCCAGAATAGTCCCGCTGCAGACAGCCATTCCCAGTTGCCGTAATGGCCTAGAAATGCTGATATGCCCTGACCTTCCTTCTTTGCGGCAATGATTTGGTCCACGTTGCGAAACTCTATGTGTCTCTTCATCTCTTCAGGAGTGATGGAGAGGAGTTTCAGCGTCTCCACGAAATAGTCGCAGAACCAATGGTAGAATCTCTTCTCTATTGCGCGGAGCTCATCGTCAGTCTTCTCAGGAAATGATGTGCGGAGATTTTTCCTTACGATCTTCTTTCTGTATCCCAGGATATGATATACTATGACATACACCATGTCGGATATGACATAGAGCCCCCTGAACGGTAATCGTGATATGAGTGTCAGTATGGAAGTTATCATTATAAGTCTGCTATGTAGTCATAAAGTTTCTGCAGGTAAGCCTGCACCCTGTTGAGGTTGGCGCCTTTGCTGCTGCCTTCGTTGTGTACGGTTTTGTCCAGAGCATTGTCGTATATCAGCGTATTCTCCTCAGACACCATTCCCATGGCGTCAGGGAATGTGAAGAAGGCGAAGTGCGGAGCGTGGGCGTCAAGGATATCCTTGGAGAAAGTAAACTCCTCGTGGTCTATGCCGAGGATGCCGAGCAGAGTGGCAGGAATGTCCGTCTGACAACCTATAGTCTCCACTCTCTGTGCCTTCACCTTGCCACCGAGGATAATCAGCGGCAGTTCGTAGCGCCACATGGCATAGTTGTCTATGTTCTCAGGGTAAGCACCGAGATGGTCTGGCACTATGAGCACGAGCGTATTATCCCACTCAGGGAGTTTCTTCATGCCTTCAACAAATTCTCCGAGGCATTTGTCTGCATAGTAGAAGGCGTTGAGCACGGGATCCTCGATGTTACTCTTGAAAGGCACGTCGAATGGTTCGTGACTACTCTCCGACATTACCACGCGCAGATGCTTCTTAGCTTTGCCGGCAGTGGTCATATCCTTCAGCATCCTCTGATATACCGGACCGTCTGCCACACCCCATTTGCCTGTATGCAGTTCTTTGGGGAATTCCTTGTCAGATACCACATTCTGAAATCCTGTGCCTACGAGATATGACTGCATGTTGCTGTAGTTTGTATCACCTCCGTAATAAAAAGTGGTACCATAGCCATCCTTGCCCATTGCCGCAGCTATGGATGTCAGTGCCGTACTCTTGTGAGGTATGTCCATCACGCTCATTGTAGGCTGCGCAGGCAGTCCGCTGAGTATGGAGACGATGGCCCTGTCAGTGCGGAAACTGTTGGCGTAGAAGCGGGTGAAGTATAATCCTTCGCCGGCATATCTGTCAAGGTTGGGTGTAACGTCCTTTACGTGTCCCGTCTCCGTCATGATGTATTTGGAGAATCCCTCAAGCATTATCACCACCACATTCTTAGGCTGATCATCTCCGCGAAGTGATAATGTATTATCAGTGCGCAGTGAGGTGCAGGTCATGGTATGGAATATGGCATCAGCCTCCTTAGTGTCCATGAACCGGTATCTGTCAGCTATATTCTCAGCATGTGTCACCGACTCTATGAAGCAGAAGATAGGGTTGACGGCAGCATGGCATAGGCGTATGTTGGTGGAATAATACACGGTGCCCGTATGATTGGTGCCCGTGCCAAATCCACCGCGGATAGGTATGATCAGTGTGCCTGTCAGAAGGAGGAGCGCCAGTGACTTTGTCCCCCTGCTTTTCTCATCAACCGTATCCATTCTTACCAGTCTGGTGAAGAGCGAATAGATGAGTATGGTGACCAGTGCTATAGTCACTACGGCAGCTATCATCTGACCTGTGGTGACACTCGCCATAGCGTCGGATGGCGATGTCTTGACGTAGAGTAGGGGAGTATTGTCCAGTGGGAACCCCCAGTAACCATACAGCGCTATGTTGGCTATGTATGCCGATGCCGTGAGAAAGGAGATGACAGCCGTATAGCCCTTCCATATCCACTCCACCACGTTCTTGTGCCTTAGCCATAGCGATGCTATAAGCAACAGTCCCGGGATGATGGTGACATAGCCGGCGATGGCAACGTCAAGCACCAGTCCGTGGCGTACCACATCCCACCAGTCCGCTGCACATATCCCGTCTATGATAGACGCATGGAATGCGAGGAATGCTATCTTGCCCACTGTGCCTGTAAGCGTCCAGAGGGCGAAGATTGTGATGAGCAGGGCTATAGCGTTGGAGAGGCGTTTCATCTGTTTCTTTTTTGGGGGGTGGGGACTTGCGGAGAACCGCAAGGAACGGTGGCTGTTTTTTTACTTCTGCATATCATGCAGTTTCTTGTAGTATCCGTCTTTCTGGAGCAGTTCCTCGTGCGTGCCGCTCTCCACTATCCTGCCCTCATGCAGCACGTGTATCTCGCTGGCATGCTTGATGGTAGAGAGCCTGTGTGCTATGGCCACGGTGGTACGCGAAGTCATCAGTTTCTCAAGGGCATCCTGCACCAGTCGCTCCGACTCGGTGTCGAGTGCCGATGTAGCCTCGTCGAGTATGAGGATAGGAGGATTCTTGAGTATGGCGCGTGCTATGCTCACCCTCTGTCGCTGACCGCCTGACAGTCGTCCGCCGCGGTCGCCTATCATTGTGTCGTAGCCGTTCTCCGACTCAGTGATAAACTGGTGTGCGTTGGCTATCCTTGCAGCCTGCTCCACCTGTTCGTCTGTGGCCGAATCCACACCGAAGGTGATGTTGTTGCGGAAGGTGTCATTGAACAGGATTGCCTCCTGGTTTACGTTGCCTATCAACTGACGCAGGTCGTGGATGCCGAGGTCCTTCACATTGACACCGTCAATGAGCACCTCGCCCTTCTGCACATCATAGTAGCGTGGTATGAGGTCCACGAGTGTTGATTTGCCCGAGCCCGACTGTCCCACGAGAGCTATGGTCTTACCCTTAGGTATGACGAGGTTTATGTCCTTCAGTACCCAGTGTGGTTCACCCGTCTTGAGATCGTTGTAGGCGAATGATACGTTGCGGAACTCTATCTGATGTTCAAAGGAGGCGATGCCCTTAGGCTCAGCCTTCTCAGGTATGGTGTCCTCCGCCATGAGTATCTTGTCCACGCGCTCCATGGAGGCAAGACCCTTTGGTATGTTGTATCCTGCCCTGCTGAAATCCTTCAGCGGCTGGAGGATGGAGTAGAGTATCACCATATAATATATAAAGGTAGGGCCGCTGAGTGCATAGTCGTTGAGCACCAATATACCGCCGAACCAGAGTACGATGACTATCATCAGCGTGCCGAGGAACTCGCTCATAGGGTGTGCCATCTGCTGGCGGGTGTTCACCCTGAGAATGCTGTTGCGGTAACTGCTGTTGATGTTGTCGAAGCGCTCGTTCATCTTCTCCTCAGCGCAGAAAGCCTTGATGATGCGCAGACCACCCAGCGTCTCTTCCACCTGACTCATGGTGTCGCTCCACAGAGACTGTGCCGCAATGGACTTAGCCTTCAGTTTCTTGCCCACGGCACCTATTGCCCATCCCATTATAGGTACGAAGATGATGGTGAAGAGGGTGAGCTGCCAACTGATGACAAGCAGTGTGGAGAAGTATGCAATGATGAGTATAGGATTCTTGAAGAGCATGTCGAGGCTCGACATGATGGACGACTCTATCTCCTGCACGTCGCCTGACATGCGTGCTATGATGTCGCCCTTGCGCTCCTCGCTGAAGAAACTCAGCGGCAGCGAAGTGATCTTGCGGTAGAGCTGATTGCGTATGTCGCGCACTACACCAGTGCGTATAGGTATGATGGTGGCAGACGAGAGAAAGTAGGCACCCGTCTTGAGGAATGTGGCAAAGGCGAGGAAGAGGCCGATGATGAGCAGTGTGGTGGTAGCTCCCATGTCATTTATCATCATCGTGACATAGTAGTCAGCATTGTTGCTGACCACATCCTTGGCATTGCTCCAGTCCCATGCCATCAGTGTGGTGGCATTGCCGGCATCGCCAGTCTTGAAGAGTATCTGGAGTATAGGCACCAGTGTGGCGAAGGAAAATATATTGAGCAGTGCCGAAAGTATGTTGAACACTACTGACAGCACAAGATATTTCTTATAAGGAGGCACAAAACGCCTCAGTACCTGCAGGAATTCTTTCATTTACGTAATATGTTATTTTTCACCATATACAGTCGTTGGCGACTGATGACCGTCATTCATCTATGGAATCATTCTGCAAAGTTACACATTATTTTTTATATAACGAAATAATTGCCCATAGTTTTCACTTTTGTTGTGAATAAAAGAAGAATGTCAGTCAGATACCCCCGGAAAAGATAAAGGGGCACTTTAATAATGTTAAAGTGTCCCTTTGATATTGTTAAAGTGTCGTTACAGGGTGATGGCTTTGCCTTTGTACTCTATAGCCTTTGCAGGAGCAGCCTTTCCGTCCTTTATCACGATGACGTTGAATGTGCGCTTCTCCAGCATGCCAGGGTACTGCCCCTTCCTGTCGCTGATGGTGAGCGTATTGGCCTTGTCATTCCACTGGAATGTGATGGTGGTGTATTTGCCCTTCTCGTAGTTGTAGTTGTCACCCTCGTCTTCATAGAGAGTAAACTCACCGTCGGCACCAGCATACACACGAATTTCAAGGTCGTCCCATGGCTTCTCGTTAGAGTACTGCATCACCGGAGCCAATGGCACGATGCTGCCAGCCTTTATGTATAGAGGTATGGTGTTGAGGTGGGTAGCCTTTGTTATGGACTTGCCTCCGGCGAAAGCCTCATTGGTCCAGAAGTCATACCACTTCGTTCCCTTAGGCAGATATACCTCAGTGCTCTTTTCTGCGGTGAAGTCGGTATTGAGATAGTCATTCTCCTTGCCGCGGAATTTGTTTATGCGCAGTATCTCCTCAGTGGTATATTGGGCGTGGAGCACTGGTGCTACGAGCATCTCCCTGCCGTACATGAACTCCTCTCCCATGTCCATCACCTTGGCGTCGCCAGGGAAATCCATCATCAGGGCACGCATGAACGAACCGTCCTTCTGCGAGACCTCATAGGCGGTGGAGTAGGTGTATGGCAACAGGCGGTAGCGCATCTGTACAGCCTCTACGAGTGCGTCATATACAGGCTGGCCTTCACGCCCGTAGTAGTAAAACTCACGTGGGAAACTCTCGCCGTGTGAGCGCATCATCGGAGTGAAGACACCCTGCTGCAGCCATCTCACGTAGAGCTCGCGGAAGAGAGGGTTGTTCATGCCGCGGTCAGCTCCGTCCCTGCCGCCGTAAGCACTGGCGAAGAATCCGCCGAGGTCGCTGTTGTAGTTAGGATTGCCGGTGAGTGAGAAGTTGAGTCCGGCTACCACCTGGTTGCGCAGTGTCTTCCAACTGCTGTTGGTGTCGCCGCTCCATGTGTTGGCACCTGTGCGCTGCTGACCGGCAAAGACCGAACGGGTGAGTATGAAGACACGCTTGTCGTCGGCTGTGGCGCGCTGGTGGTCATACACACCGCCCACAGTCATGAGAGGGTATGCGTTGCGCACCTTGCGGAATGATCCCATAGCTGTCTTGGTCTCCAGGTCACTGTCCTTGGCATCCAGATGGTCAGGCTCGGTAGAGTCCATCCACCATCCGTCAAGTCCCATCTTGTGCAGTCCAGAGAGGTATCTCCAGTACATGTCACGCGCCTCGCTGTTGTAGGCATCATATACCCTTACCCCAGATGGATATTCCATCACCGGAGGCCATACGTGGGATATGCCGCTCTGTGGCCATGTGCTGAAATCAAACAGCATGCCCTTCTGGTCCATCTCCCTGTACTGCTTGGTCATAGGGCCAAAGGAACTCCATACGGAGATCATCACCTTGCCGCCGCCCTTGTGCACCTCATCAATCATCTTGTCGGCTTTGCTGAACTGCTCACTGATGAACTCCATCGCATTCCATGTGTAGTTGCTGCCCCAGTACTGCCAGTCCTGTATCATGCAATCGACCGGTATCTTGGCGGTGCGGTAGCGACGGAATACCTCGAGGAGCTCATCCGTGCTCTTGTATCTCTCCCTGCTCTGCATGAAACCGTATGCCCACATCGGAGCCATAGGAACCTTGCCGGTGAGTGTGCGCATCTGTGATATCACGCCGTCGGCATTGCCGCCATAGACCACGTAGTAGTCGGTCATGTCGCCTACCTCCGAACGGAAATTCATGCCCGCAGCATTATCGGTAAAGTCAGTAGGCGAATAGTTGTCCCAGAACAGTCCGTAGCCCTTTGACGAGTGTACTATGTTTACAAAGTCCTCGGTGTTGCCCTGCACCATGTGTCGCTCGGTGTTGCGGCGGTTCATCTTTCCGTCCTGCAGTATTCCGAGTCCGTAGATGCATTCGTCCTTGCTCAGGGTCCATGTCTGTCCTACTTCGTATGCTCCCTTGTCGGCGCCAGTGGTGCGCTCAGTGAATGAAGCGTTGCCCTTCTCTGCCAGCAGCACCTTGCCCTTGGCTGTTGCCACACGTACCGCACCCGTTGCGGCATCGATGTCCACGTTAAGTGCGCTGGTCTTCAGCGAGGCCTTGGCGCCACCTGCCTTTGCGGTAAAAGGTACCTTGGCAGGCTGCATGATGACGGAGAGGCTCTTCTTCTCCGGAGCAGCGGCGTTGCTACCAGGATATTTCATCACGCGTACTATCTCTGGTGAATAGACCATTACTTCGCCTTTTACGTCACCGTTCTTAGTCTCGAAATACACACCGTGCTCTGTACTCTGTGTCTTCTGTGCCATCAGTGTGCATAGAGGCGACATGGCTATGAGCAGTGCTGCAGATAATGCCTTTTTCATTTGTCGTTGTTTGTTTTGCTTGTTGAAAATTGTTTGAGTTAGTATTTATTGTATATTGAGAACCTACAGTAATGCCATCTGACTGTCTGTGAGGTTAAGGGTTTGCTGCACAATGTCGCGAGGTACACCGTTTGCCAGGAATGCACGAGCGCTTGACAGTATTCCCTGTTCCATACCCAGTTTCATGCCTTCCTTCATGCCTTCCTTCATGCCTAATGAGTATTTCTCCTCCAGGGCAGTCTTCTCTCGGCTCACCATGTCCCAGTATTTGTCGTATGCCAGTAATTGTCTGTCGGTGTATGCGGATTCCTCCAGTATGTCAATGGCCTTCGCAAGGTGTTCCTCGGCAAGAAGTTCTGGGGCTATCTCCGTGGTCTGGTCCTTTATCTCAGTGAGGAAACGCAACCATAGCACCTGCATTCTTTTTTCGTTTCTGGTCTGTGGGGCGAATTTGGGCAGTTCTACGAATATCATCTCAAAATCTCCTATGAGATTCTTAGTATCATTCTTGTCTGTCGGTACAAATTCGTGATAGAAATCCGCAGAGTTGGGAAAGGCGATGTCATTGACGAGGCTGAGCGTATATACCGCTTTGAGTTCTGAATAGACAGTTCCCTTTTCTGCCTGCATGCTGTATGCCTTGCAGGTGTTAAGCAGTGCACGTTTCTTGAAGGCGTTGGTCCAGTACATCTGCATCTCTACGATAAACTGTCGTCCGACGGTGTCCGTGCATCTCACATCCACGATGCTGTCTTTCTTCGTAGGGCTATTGGGCACCAGTTCTGGTTCCAGGTATTCCAGGTTTACAATGTCCTTGCCGTGCTCCAGTGGGAGCATGGCGTTAAGAAAACTGATCATCAGGTCTTTGTGTTCGCCAAATACCCTTTTGAATGTCAGATCTGTCTTTGGATCAAGGTATCTCATAGTGCTTATTCGTTTTTATGGTTACAAAGTTAGTGTAATTTTTGCAAACTACCAAATTTTGTGGCATGTACGGATGAAAAATTAGTAAATTCAAGTTTCGCAAGCTTCACTTGTTTAGAAGTTAAGGAGTTAAGAAGTTAAAGAAGTTAAGACATTAGTTTTTTTACGCTGTATTAAGTATTGTGTTTAACTTCTCAGCGACGAAGGGGCGATAACTTCTTGACTCCTTAACTCCTTAAGTTTCAAGAGTTCGAAGAACTTGCGAAACTTGAATTAGTAAAGATTTTCGGTTTGATTTTGAGTTGAGATTTTGAGAAGCTATGCTTCGACCATCAAATAGAATATCGACCTACATTTGTGATAAGAAACCTCCAGAATTGCAAAAGTGCCCCTTTTGCAAAGTTAAAGTGCCCCTTTAACACTGCAAAAGGGGCACTTTAACACTGTAAAAGGGGCCCTTTAACAATTTTCGCGAAAATAAGTTGACAATGTCACGGCCTATCCGGGGGCTTTCGTTCGTATCCACACTCAATCTCATAGGACCATTTTTCTTAATGCCTATTCTTACGGATTGTAAGGCTGTGCTGTGGCTTTACTTACAAAAAACAGATAAAAACTTGTTTTATGTCACAAATTATAAGAAATTATCTTTCTGTTATACATAAAACAAGGAAAATATTGCCGTAATTGAACAAAATGTATTACCTTTGCATTTGGAAAGTAACATAAAGTAAAGAACATGGTCGCATAATCTTGCAAAATGTTACATCTGGCATGAAATGCGTGACACTAATGCCAATCTGACAAGACAACAACACATGTTATGTTATAGTATACAAAGATCATTTTAGATCAAACACAAACACTCCGACACAAACACATACACACAAACATGAATAAGGGGATTAAATAGCCTAGGCTATTTAATCCCCACTTTGATTCTTGGACGTTACCTATAGCAAGTGTCGGAAACTTCGTCGAAAAACTCTTCGACCTTGCATTCTTTCTTGTAGAAGCTTTTCTTGGAGTCGTTACTGCTTCTTTGACTGTATTATCTTTATTATGCATACAGCATCGGTGGTATTCACCTCCCCGTCGCCATTGACATCACATGTCTCCGGGTCAAGTCGCTGTTCCGGGTCACCATGCACATAGAGATCAGTGAGCAGTTCGGCATCAGCCTCATTCACTATATTGTCTCCGTTGACATCGCCCTTGAGAGCCGGTGGCTTAGGCAGGTCAGGCACGGTGCTGAAGTATAGCAGTCCCAGTCCTGATGGCGGATAAGCCTTGCCGCCGTAGGGGCGCATCACCAGCTTGTAGCGTTTGTTGGCCTCTATGGCATATCCACTATAGAGCACCAGATGGTCGTTGGTGAAGGTGAGATGCATGTCCTCGCCTGCGGCAGCATTCACCTCCTGCAGGAAATATCCCATGCTGACACCTGTCTCGGTATAGAGTATGCCATATACCTCAGAGTTGGTAAGACGGGAGTCTGTATGCATATCCACATGTATGGCTATGTCCGACACATGCACGCTGTTGCGCTTCAGATCCGCGTCTGACGGACTGTCGGCATATACCTCGCTGTTGATATAGAGGGTGGCATCGGTGCCTGTGACGTTGACGGTAGGGACCTCGAAACCCACGGGCATCAGCACCCTTGTCCACTTGGCATCATTCTTTGTGGCATCCTTTACTACAGGGTGCGCACGATACGTACCTGTGAAAGGCACATCCCTGCCGGAGAACTGCAGTCGCGAGACAGAGTAATACAGTCCTTGCTCAAAGGTCAGCGGCTTGTCCTCGTGTATGGAGATGTACGAGTGTATGCCGTCTTCCAGTTCGGTGCCATATATGAATGTAGAGGTCTCATTGCTTACTACGTGCATCTTTGGTGTCGTGGTGTACATTATCTGGCTGCGTGTCATGGTCGGTGCACTGAGTTTGAATCCCTCCATCATGCCGAAGAGCATATCGACCATAGCGCTGCCCTTGTCCGGCTGTATGCCTACGCATATCATCTGCGAACCGCTGAAGGCGTAATCTGTATTCTCACCCTTCGTGGCGTTAGAGCCCAGATAGCAATTGAGTTGATTGGTGCCGCAGACGGAGAAATATCCATTGTAGCTGCCGCTCCATCCCCAGTTGAAATGAAAGAGACCGTTGTTTCCGTCATATCCATCGCATACGAAGGCGTGTCCGCCCTCCTTCACACTGCTGCCGGCGTAGAGCACAGGACGGCCAGCCTGCAGTTCGCTGAGTAGCAGTGCCTGCCACTCCTCGTCTGTCTCATAGCAGCGATACACATTGTGGCACCCCTTGTCATAACCGAAGTATGTGAAGAGCGCCCTGCCCGTGATATCTGTGTAGGCAGAGGATGCCGATGTGGTATATGCCATATTCACCGATACGCCACAGTCGTGGATCAGTTCGGCGATGGCGTCCTCCTGTGCTGCGCTGGCACCGTATGACTCATCCGGCATGAGATCCCACTTGTATGTATGCGCACTGAAGTCACGGGTGAGCGTAGTTCCGTTGCACTTGTAGCTGTGCGCCCCCGTACCGGTGACCGGCCACTGATGGTAACGCATGATCTGCGCCATGGCAACCGCCACGCAACCAGAGTTGCATTTCTCTCCAGCCACCACGCACTGCTTGTTGTATGGAGCCCACTGTCCCCATTTGCTGGTCAGCATTGGTGCGACAGATGCTGATGATGCTGATGCGGCCATTGGCAACTGCACGTCATATCTTATGGCGGCGGCTATGCCCTGTTCATACTGTTGCAGCCATGAGCGCATATTGTCTGGCAGGTCTTCGGCAGAAGTGTATGCACCCTCGTCAGTATATCCCAACAGTGCCGGCGCATGGTCGTCGGCAGCAAGGAAGAGTATTCCGCCACCCTGGCGGTTGACTATATACATCACGTTCTGTCCATCCTGCACGGAGGTATGTGCCAGACGGTAATCAGGTCCTTTGCCCTTGGCCTGAGATGGGAGCATGCTGTCAGCGAGACGTGACATCGCCTCGCCCAGGTCCAGCTGTCGTCCCCATGATGTGAGGCATGACAGGAGCATTATCATGATCGATACATATATTCTCATCGTTGTCCCTCCTGATAGATTATCTTCTTACCATTATATATATACATACGTCCAGGGACACCTTTTGACACTCTTGTGCCCTCGACAGTGTAGAGCACTGCTGCTGATGATGCCGGCTCGTCACCGGTTACGGTTACTCCTGTAGCGTCCTCAAATGATAGCGTAGCCATGTCGCCTGTGAAGTCCTTGAGCGACAGATAGCATAGACCCTCAGGTATATTGACAGTCTTGTCTTCCGGTACCCGGTAGAATGCCGGGCCATTGCCCTTGTCCTGCAATACGAAGGCATCCGTCACGTCTGTCTGTCTCAGCGTGCCTATCAGTGGCAATGTCTCTGCACAGTCCGTCCATACGCCCTTGGGTACCTCGCCGCTCAGCGAACCGGAGTAGCCGTTTTCTGCGTAGAGTATGTAAGGGGTGAATGCATCCATCGTGGCGGATGCCTTCAGATATACTGTTCCGTCGACGGTGTGATCTACTATATATGCCTTGAGACCGGCAGGCATTTCGCTGACTGCAAATGGTACCACGAGAGTGCCCAGTTTGTTGGCTTCGGCTATATTGACCTGCACTGTATATGGATTGACCAGTGATACCAGTGGGGTATAATAGGTATATGGGTTCTTCTGCGTAGCCTCGGTGTTGACTACGTGTATATTGCTTGACGTCAGAACATCGAGCACGAAGGGTTGGGTGTATGGTGAACTGTTGACATAAAATTTCAGCAGATTGCCATTGCAGCCTATCACAGCATTGTCAGGTGAATAGCAGCAAATCCTTATCGTATTCTTCTCTACCTCATTGTAACTGTATTTGAATACATGCTGAGTGCCGCCGGCAGGATACAGTCCGCTGTCGGTACACATGCCTATGCGGTACTGTCCCTCAGCATCCTTGGCGAGGTTTACCCCCTCTGGCAATAGCAAGTCCAGTTCGTATGCGGTAAAGGGATTTTCTGATTCTATGGTAACACATACCTCTACGTCTTCGCCACCCGGATGCACTTTTACTGAGAAAGGCATGCGAATGGAGAAATCTTCTTGCGCCGTCACGCTGCTGATGCATAGGAGGCATGAATAGGCTAAGGCAGATATCTTCTTCTTGTCCATAGTTGTTTGGTTGTTTTGTGGTGGTGGGATACACCTTATATATATTATTTACTATTTACTTGGCACAAAGGTACAAGATTTTTCTGAATCATGCAACAATTTCCTTAAAAATATAGTTTTCCCCTAAGAGATTTGTTCCTTTGCGTGAGATAAAAACTTGCGATGGATGAATTATAGTACAAAAGAGGCTGAAATGAGCGATTTTCATTGTGTGTGCGCCCACAATGGATGATTAATATCAATTATATGGAGTATTTTGATAAGTTTTTCCAAAATTGTTTGCGCACACAGTAGAAAGTTAGTACCTTTGCATTGTCAAAAGGAACAAAGGTTCTCCGAAAGGGAAATTGAAGTTCCTGAGATATCAAAAAGTTGACAAAGATTGTTTAGGTTAGTAGAAAATATATAATTGATTTAGGTTTAGCACACGTCGTGAGACGAAGAGTAAAAGATTAGTTAAAGGGTAACAAAAATTTTTATTTGATGCAGTCCGAAGGGCAAGGGATGGTCTTTACGACCACTACCTACCTGGGTGGACGGTCAAAAGAGAGAGAACAGAAATGCTGACGTAGCAGATGACTACTCACTGAGCAGTAGGACGGATGCAGCGACAGACACACTAGGAAAGATATTGTTTAGGTTAGTAGATATAATAGATTTAGGTTTTAGTTATTAGGTTTAAAAAAGATTGTTTAGCTCTTGGATAACAAAGAAATGCCGCGAGGCAGTTCTTCTACTTAGAAAAGGTAATTAGTTAAACATACTTTAAACGCTCCACCAGTTGTGAAAACCAGTGGAGCGTTTTTCTTTGTTGTTTTTCAAAAAGATTTAAGGAATGAAAGATGTGTTGTATCCTGTTGAGAGATTATAAGTTTCGGGACTGTCTGATACCCCGGAAACTTATTTGCATAAGATCTTGAATGAATTATTTCCCACCTTGACGATGTATATGCCTGCGGAAAGTGATGACATGTCAAGAGACGAGTACTCGTCTGTTGTTGTCACGTCTGCCTGACACTGACTTCCGTTGCAGTCATATAGCTGGATATTCTTGTAAACGGATGGGATGACAATCTTGCCGTCTTGGAATGATGGGGCCTTTACCTCCACCTCATCCACACCTGTAGGCTTGTCATTGTCTGATATTACGAAATTTGAAAATTCGGAAAACTGATAGCTGTCAGCCTCAATGACAACACCAGAGGCGGAGAATCGTAACACAGGTTCTGTGTCGCCACCCAACTGATAGTAAACGCTGCTACCATCAGAGAGAGTCAGCACAAGGCTCTTCGCACAGGCGAAACTTGCATTGAGCAAAGCTATAAGAGCTATGATGATGATTTTCTTCATTGTTGATTCCTCCGATGTTGGTTTTACTAGGGTTATGGCTTTCGCCTCGTTAAATGGTTTGTTGGGTAACGCTGTGTGCGCTTTGTTTCTGTTTTCTGAATGCAAAGTTAAATCTTTTTTCTGAAACCGCCAAACATTTAATTGCCTTTTTTGATTGAAGAATCAGTTGTGTACGACCACAATAGTTGATAAAAATCAAGAAATAACAGAAAAGAGAAAGATAAATTGCAAATTGTTTGCGCACACACCAAAAAGTTACTATCTTTGCAGTGTTGAAGGACGAAAACTCTTTCAACAATTAGCAAGAAAATTGTTTAGGTTAGTAGATATAATAGATTTAGGTTTTAGTTATTAGGTTAGAAAAGATTGTTTAACTCTTGAATAACTTAGAGAAGTCGTGAGACTTTTCTTCAGATTAGAAAAGATTTACAGTTAAACATACTTTAAACGTTTCACCAGTTGCGAAAACTAGTGAAACGTTTTTTCATTTTCCATGGTTTTTATTTTGTTCGCCTTATGATAGCGCCTATGGATATGGCGCATGCTATGATGATGTAAACCAGGAGTGTCTGGGAGAGGGAAGGGTTTACGTCGTTGATGCAGGCGCCGGGGAGGGATGACAGCCAGTTCAGGGACTTGTTTTGTATGTCAATGATAATCGTGATAATATTGCCGATGACTGTCAGTCTTGTGATAAGAAGCAGGATGGCAAGGAGGATGATCAATACTGCCAGGGGACTGACGATGTAGTTGGCCAGCAAACCGTAGCACGGAATCCTGCCAAAGTAATATGCTATGAGGGGTAGGACCATCAGCTGGGCGGAGAAGGATACGCAGAATAGGCCCCATAGGTAGTGGGTGATGATATTGTTTCGTAAGAACCAGTTCAGGTTTTTCCACCAGGACATGTCCGTGCCGTAAAGGTTGCGGGAGAGAAAATCAGATGGCTTCACCATAAGAAATAGTGGGCGGTATATGATGATAATGCCCATGACGGCGAGAAATGACATCTGGAATCCTACGTCGTAGAGCCACTGCGGATGCCATGCCAGGAGTAGTATGGCTGTGAGGGAGAGTACGCTGATACTGTCCGTCTTGCGTGACATCATGCTGCATACTCCATAGACAGTAAGCATTACGGCTGCGCGGACTACCGAGGCGTGGAAACCTACGAGAGAGACATAGCACCATATCGCTGTCAGCGGGATGAGGCGTAGCAGCCAGCGGCCTCGCCACTGCCACAGCAGATAGTGGAGAGGTCTCAGTATCTGCATCAGCAGCATGAAGATGATGCCGAGGTGCAGTCCGGAGAGTGCAAAGATGTGGGAGGCGCCGGTGTCCGAGTACATCTGTTTCATACTGCGCGATATGCCGCCTTTCTCTCCGAGTGTCATGGCATTGGTTACGGCGAGGGCATCACCGTCAAGTCCGTGACGGGCATATATGGCAGACATCTTCTCGCGAAGTTCGCTCGTCTCTGCGTGGTTTTCGTATTGGGATGTGTGATATCTGTCGCTGTTTGTCATGAGAAAGGCGCCGAGGGAGAATATTACCCCTGTTATCATCGTTGTGGCAAGATGACTTCTCCTCATCAGTACCGTAGGCACGAGTAGCGTGACGAGTAGCAGTCGCCACCATGCTGGCATGGCAAGCATCTTAGCGCTGCCCCATGGCACCACGGTGTCTCCAGTAACAGGAAAAAGGGTATCTGCAGTGCGTCCAGCTATCATTCCGCATATCATGATGATAATGATAAACAGTAGTGGATGCGATTGCAGGTACCCTTTCATTGGTTGTTTTGTTTGGTTTGGGGAGCCTTGCAGCCAAACTGCAAGGAACGGTAACGGTTGGAGAAACAGAGAAACGGTGGCCAACTCTCCTCCCCCTAGGGGGAGGCTGGGAGGGGGCTTTTACTTTACAAACTTCTTACCATTCTTTATATATACGCCTCCGTTAAGTTGTGAGGTCTTTACCTGAATGCCCGCCATGTTGTAGAGTGGGGTAGAGGCATCAGAGTCTGTCATACCATTGTCTGTCGACACCTCATGGACGCCTGTTGCGACATCGTAGTTAGGATTGACGGATGCAGGCAGTACGTATGAATCGTCTTTGGCAAGGAGATATGCTGCATATCCGGTGCGACCAGGGATGACATTGCCGTCAACCTTGTAGAAACCAAGGCCGCGGTCACCATTGCGGAACTCGTAATAAGTATATAAAGCAGTGTTCTCTACGACGCTGTCGCAGTAGAGACCTTTCAGATATGCGGTGGAAGGTTTGGTGCTTCCTGGTATGGATGTAGGCACAAACTTCACCTCTGGGGTGGTGGCGTTATATATTATGCCGCAGTTGGCAGGAAGTGTCTTGCCCTTGAACTCTGTGAGTGCTACTGTCTGGTCAGCTGCTTGCTTGTTGCCTAACGACCACACCTTTACGCCTTCAGGGATGATGACTGGATATGTGGTATAGAAACAATCCCAGTACTTGCCCAGTGTCTGTCCCGCCTCTGTGGTCGGTTCAATCTCCATGAGTTTACGTGTCACGGATTTCTCTATGCGAGGGTTGTAGCTTACGTGAGCAGGCTGATTATAGCAACAGTTCTGGTTGATGATTTGTGCGCGGTAGGCATAGTCGTCCATGAGGTGAGGGAAGGTGTAGTCCGTCTGATAGTTTGTGGCGTTGATGATGAGGCGGAAACCATTGGTGTCATCACCTTCCCATGTCACGATCTCTTCGCGCCAGTCGCCGAGGAGGTCTCCTACTACGCAGGCATTGTTCTTCGAACTGTTATTGAGGTTGCCATAGATATAATTGCCGCCATTTACCACGCCAAGTATGCGGTCAAGTGACTTGCTCTGCGGATTATATGCCTCGATGATAGATTTGTCAAAGAACTGATCGCTGAGGTTTCCGGTCCAGTAGATGCGGTAGTTTACCATTGCGCCGCCGCCGTGCGATATGCTGGTGCTGAGTCGTGTGCCGTCAGCATCATACATCTCCGTGAGTCGTGCGCTGCTTTGGAAGAGTCCGTTGTCAGACTCTGGGTTGAAGAGACCCATAATGCCACGTCCGGTATCACCTGATTCAGTCTGGCGTGTCAGGATCTTGCCTGTGGTGCCATCGCGCAGATCCACGCCGTATGGTGCATGCTCATGCGCCATGAACACCTCCAGTCCGGGATTGGCAGGTACGAAGTCGCCGATGTGCAGTGCATCACCATGTCCCATACCAGTGCGGTAGAGCACGGTGCCGTCAGGCTTCAGTGCACTTGAACCGTATGTTATCTCCTGTTTGCCATCGCCGTTTACGTCTGCCACGCCGATCCAGTGTGCGCCTTCGCCATATACGCTGGTAGTCTGTGACTTGGTGGTGCCGTTGGCATATTTCACTGTTGAGGCAGAGGCGCTTGAACTGCGGTGCAGCCATCGCATGGTAAGGTTCTTGCCGTCCCAGTCGTATGCTCCGATCTTGGCACCGGAATAGTAACCGCGTGCGAAGATGGCGGAAGGGTTGGCGTCTTCACCGTCCAGCCATGCTATGGCTGCAAGGTATCTCTCAGAACGGTTCTGGTTGGAGTCGCCCCAGAAACTGGTGGTCTCGTCGGCATACTTCGTGTGGTATGCTATGGTCTTGAGTTCGGCACCGGTGCGACCGTCGAAGATGGTCAGGTATTCGCCGCCCTTGTCCTGTTTGCCCTTGCTGCTCTTGAGGTTGGCGGTAGGACTGTCGCTGCCCATGAGGATATATTTGCCGTTGGCGTCAATGGCACCAGGTGCTGTCTTGACCATAAACTCTCCATATCCGTCGCCATCCATATCCCATGCTATGAACTGCGTGCTGTGAGCAGAGTTGAACATGTTTGCTCCGGTGTGAAGCATCCATAGTCGCTTGCCGTTAAGCTTGTAGCAGGAATAGAATGCTGGAGATGTATTGCCGCTGTTGGCTGCATCAGTCTCGTTGGATGGTGCCCATTTCAGTATTATCTCATATTCACCGTCGCCATCCATATCGCAGTAAGAAGCGTCGTTAGGTGTGTATGTTGCCTTGTTTGACGTAGGGTCAACAGGTGCTCCACCTTCCAGGGTGATGTACTTAGTCTGGTTCGTCCATGTAGGTTCGGAGAGAGATGTCTCCACCAGTTGGTTGTTCTCGTCATATACCTCCAGTCTATATACGCTGTTGGCTGTTGCTTTCTCATCAAGGAAATTTGTCTTTCCCATGATATAGTTGCCACTGTTGACAGCGGTTGGCTGATTGGTGGCATTGCCACGAAACAGTTTGTATTTGAAATTGTTATTGTCGCTCTTGCGAGCTCGCCATGATACGAGGTTGCCTGAACTTTGGTGTATCGCCATCACGCCGCGGTCCAACGGCTTCACGCCGTTGTCCTGATTGTTCTGAGCTGTAGCACTAAGCGATATTGCCGCTGTAGATAATAATATTGAAAATAGATTTTTCATAAGTAGGTGTGCAAAGTTATTTTTATAATGATTGTGTTCAATAGTGATGCATATTTGATGCCTGATATAAAGGAGTGTAGTGACTCCTACTCGACTGTTATCAGGTGCCGAAGATGCGCAGTAGGGGATGCAAGGATTATATAAATAATTTTGCACACCTACTTATATACATTATTATATAGTAGTTGTTTTCTTGGGTTATGCTATTGCCATCTTTATGAGATAGAATGCCACAGGCACCAGAAGCGAAGGCAGCAGATTGACCGTCTTGCAGTCCTTGATGCCCAGTATGGCTAGGCCCGAACTGACAATGAGTACTCCACCCACGATGCTCAGTTCGCAGCGCATGGGTTCCGGCATGCCGTCGCCGCAGAAATATCCTATGGCATAGAATGTGCCCTGCCAGCAGAAGAGAGTCGGTGCCGCTAGTATCATGATCCATCCGTATGATGCTGCAAGGACCGCAGAGGTTACGAGGTCCAGCGTTGCGTTGGTATAGAGAAAGGTGTTTGCGGCCTCTCCCAATGCCCATCCCTGTGAGGATGACAGCGCTGATAATACCGGTCCGACGATGCTGAATGTGCCTATGCAGAACAAGAGTACGCCGGTGACCAACCCATTGAGGCTGTTGTTTTCGTTGCCTTGTCTTGCATTGAGTTTCGCATTGAGACGGTCTATGTGTCCTGCGAGGTCAAATCTGGTACCTATCACGCCACCTATTGCGAGGCTGAGTATGAACATCACAGGGTATTCACTCTTTGCCATATTAGGCAGTGCGGCGTTCACTCCCAGTACCAGGCAGGCCAGTCCCAGTGCATTGAACAGTGCTGTTTTATATTTCTCGCCGATGCCCTCTCGCACTATGGAACCGAAGGTTGCACCGATAAGTATTGTGCATGTGTTGACTATTGTACCTAACATTTATTTTACCGAAATCAATTTTTAGCTTTTGTATATCAATTTGTTTGCCTTTTCAAATTGCAAAGGTACAAATTATTATTTGGAATAAAGAATAATCGACGTACAAAAATTATCTTTATTGATAAAATTGTCTTTTGAGTGAAGGGAAAATGATAGTTGGTTGCAGTTTGATGATTTTTTGTATTATTTATCCGGATTATTTACGTAAACCCCTGTAGTATTTTACATTTTGGAAGGTTTTTGTAACATAAAGATAAGTTTTTGTGCATTGTGATGCCTTGCATAATGGGGTAATTTTGTGTGCGGATGGGCGAATTTTGACTTAAAACATATATAAAAGTATCAAAAACTTGTACAAAAGTACAATTTTGACGTATTGTAAACACTTTTTTACGTAATGGCAACTATGTGTTTATTTTATTTCGTAACTTTGCAATATCAAAATCATAAGTGACACATACGAGGCAACTCGTTCTGAATACAGAAAAAAGTAAGTTATGTTATAGAAAAGAAATGTAATTATTATCTTTTTGGATGTGAATCCAGAAATTTAATTTGTTAGTTAGTACAAATTGCAAAGTTCATGTGATTATGAAAGAAGTACCCCAATATGCAGCGATGCGTGTTGGGGTATTCTATTTTACAAAAATTCTAGCAAATAAAGGCTGATGTAGCTGCATACTACGCACTTTGGAAAAGAAACTATACAGATATTCATCAGAAATTAGGTTCTACAACTTGTAGAACCTTTCTAGTAGAACCATAAATTATTTCGAGGTGTACGGATGATAAACTGTCGCTATGGGGTATCAACAAAAATCACAGATAACACGGAAAGAAATTATTCGTTCTGTGTTTTCTGTGATTTCTGTTGAGGATAAAAAAGCGTACATTACTGCCCTTTCTTGCTCTGGCAAGCGTTACACTATCGGGATGCCGAGCGGGTCAGTTTGTGTAAGCACTTATCTCGTGAGATTTCTTCCCATTCAGGGTGACAGAACCTTCAGCGGCTCTGACCTGTCCAGTGAAAGCCTTTTCTTTGACTACCATGGTGACGGTGCCGCCAGAGATGGTAGTGCCCATGTCCGCCCTTATGCCGTTGCCGTCCTCCTTTGAGGCAGAGAGTAATAGAGTACCGTTAGTCATGGTAACGGTGGCATTAGTCTTTATGCAGTAAGGCATGTTGTAAGAGTCACCCTCAGCCACATTGCTACTGGTGTTGATGATGGTTGTTCTTCCGCCAGAGATGCTGACAGTTCCTTCTGTGTTGATACCCTTGGCAGCAGAGCCGTTGCATGTAATGTTGACAACTCCTCCTGCAATGGTGATGCCATCGTTAGTCTTGATACCGTCATGTCCTGGTGCAGGAGTAATGGTGATCTGCGGACCAGCATGGAGATACACGTAGTCATCCGATGCTATGCCATTCTTGCCATTGCCCCAGATGTTAAGGTAACCTTTGCCACTGATGCATATCTTTCCTTCGGAGAATATCACACCCTTCTCCTGTTCACCTTCTGGTGCGTCAGCGTATGTGGCACCGTCGTGGAGATAATTCTTCGTGCCGTCAGCAATGACCAGGAAACAGCGCTTTCCACCATCTGCACCCTTCTGGATGTTGATAGCCGATCCCTTAGGGTTGGTGATGTCAGCACCTTCGAGGGACAGGATGAACTTCTTGTCGCTGTATATCTTTATGCTGCCGTTGGCTGTCTTTCCGCTGAGTTTATAGTGGCATTTGGTGTATGCGTGAATAGTGATGTGTGCACCGTCGGTCTCAATATCGAAATCCTCAGCGCTGACAGGTTTGCTATTACCTTTCTTATTATAATACTCGTATGACACCTTGTCGTCACTGAACTCTATCTCCATGACCTTTACACCTTCGGTCCAGTCCTCAGTGCCGTCCCATGTCTTCTCCTCATCATCATACTTGAAGTTCTCCACGAAATCCTTGTAACCCTCAGTTTCCACCGCAGGTATCGATTCCGTCTCCACAGCGAGGGGCGTCTCATTGATGACGATATTGTCATCCAGCACCTCATCCCCCTTGTCATTGTTGTCCCCGTTGTTGCCCCCGTCAGTATTCTCACTGGTTTCAGGCTTTGTTATGCCAGGGAAATCATCGTCATTGCCACAGCTGGTTAGATTGACGATCAGCATGGCAGAAATAATTATAATCCAGTTTTTCATATTTGCTCACTGTTCACCGTTAATTGTTAACTGTCAACTGATTTTATAGCGAATGACTGTATTGCACACCAATGACGTGCAGGTCAGGCGAATCGCTGTCCAAGTCATTACCTCTTCTGTCCTGAAAGAGATAGTACAGTTTCATGGAGTTGTGCTTGTCGATCTTGTATTCGGCACCCGCACTGTATCTTACCTTCTGTACAGACCAGGCATTATACAGTTCGACGGAAGCGAATGGTGTGACAGGACAATGTTGTATGTTATATTCAGCCTGCAGTTTGCTACGCAGTACATTCTCCGCCTTGCCCTTTTTCTCCGTCTGTATTACCTGTCCGTATGTGGAACGGTCAGACCTCATATCCATGCGGTCGCGCATGAATGAAGGGCGATAGGTATATACCCATCTCTCGCGCAGTGATACTTGCCAGCGTCCCCACTTCTTGCTGCCTGTTAATCCGGCATATACTCTATGGCGTGGATACCAGTAGCTGCTATTGTAGTATTTTCCGCTTTCGGTGTAGCCACCCTGTTCCCTGCCGTGTAGATATTCATATCCGCCGGTCGCTTTCAGTCCTTTTGTCAGACGATAGGTAGTCGATGCTCCGATGCTCATGCGGTCAGTGGCAGCGAGCCATTGGCTAGTGCGGTATTCCCCCTCCACTTCTACGCTAAGCAGGCGTGAGAGCTTCTTGTCCACGCTGGCACTCATCCATACGGCACCACTACTGTTCTGTGCCGTGGCATTAGCGCACGTCAGCGCCGTCAGCAGTGTTAATATCGTTGTTTTCAGGTTCATAGCTAATCTTTATTATCGCCATATCCTTGAGGAAGTCAAGGTCGCCGATTTCTATTTTTATGATATTCAGTCCCGTACGCTTAGTGAGATCTTCCAGCATTTCCTGTCTGCGTTCAGGCACTATAAGTTCTATGCGGTCATATTTTATAGTCTTTGTGCTCACATGCCTCAGCCATTTGCTCCATTCCGTTATGGCAACGCTGAATATAAACAGCGCATTGGTAGCAAAGAGTTCTGCCCATGAGAACGAGGTGCTCAGCGCATTGATGACCGATATGGCGATGATGACAAACAGGTATGTCATCTCTCGTACCGGCATCTGTTCCGTTCTGTAGCGTATTATGCCGAATATGGCAAACAGTCCCAGAGCGAATCCTATTTTCACCTTTACGCTACCTAGCAGGAATATCATCATGAATATACTGATGCTGATGAGCATGAATGTGAATGAGTAGTCTCTGCGGCGGCAACGTGGATAATAGAGGAATCCTACGATACCTCCCACAACGATTGAGTTGACAACGAAACGTATCAGCAACTGCCAGAAGTCAGCATTCACTACCTGCGTTTCCATAAATTCTAGTTCTTCCATATCTTGTTGTTTTGTTGTTTAGTTGTTTAGTTGTTTGGTTACCAGTTTTCTGATTTCTCTTATTCTCTGTTTGAAGAGATTCTGTTTCAGTTCCGGTGATGTCATAGCCATACCGAGAGCCATCTTGCTGAATCCGCATTTCTTTATTCTCAGTTGCCTGAGCAGTTCGGTGGCAGGTGAAGAGACCAGTCCGTCACGTTTTAGTTCTATGATGACATGCTGTGGCATTTCGCACGTATTGTCATTCAGCAGGCTGTGAAATGAGAGATCCACATCTATCGTCAGTCGTTCCGTTTTCCCTTTGTTCACCAGGGTGATGCGTCTGAAGCGGTTTTCTATAATAGGAATGAGCTCTGTAGCCTCGTATGGCACGAGTTGGTTGACGAAATCCGTAGTCTCACCATTGCTATATACCAAGTCTTCGATCTCCGTACGTTTTTTCTTTGTTCTGCCCCGATTACTTTTGTTCTTGACCTCTACGAAGGCTTCCATCTCATTTTCGTACATGCGCATCCTTACCTTGTAACGATGTTTTCTGCCAGACTGGTGTGCCATATACATCTGCAAGTCCGTTGTGTCGAGATAGATGGTGTGGTAAGGCATCATCCTACGGCCGTGAAAGTCCTGTACGAAGTAAGAGTCCTTGGCCAATTCCAGAAAACGCATCAGGTTTTCGCGGGTCGTGACATACTTCGTATCAATACGGTTGAGCAACCGTACCTCCTTCATCTGTGCCAAAGTGATTGGTGGATAATTATCCAGTAATTGTTTCACGTCTAAGGTAGTTTGTTTAGTAGTAGAACGATTAGTGATGTGAAAGGTTTTGGCAAACCGTCTGCAAAATTACATCTTTTTCCTTGAATTCCTGTACTGTGCGCATATAAATTATGATAGTTTAACAAAGTCGTAATGCTCGGTTGCAGTTCGTCCAGCCTTTCAGGCGGCTTTTCCATGTGGTAATCTCCAAATTCCAAACGACTGCAAAGCGCAGTTTACAAAATGTAGGAAATTTGGCGCTTGTGGTGATATTTTGCTTTAAAAATTTGGGTGTGTTAAAATAAAGTGTTAATTTTGTACACGTAAATACAGAACTATTCAGAATATAACATTTTTATAGACTATGGTAAATTACAAAGATCTCGGCCTTGTAAACACCCGTGAGATGTTTAAGCGCGCCGTTGCTGGTGGTTACGCAATCCCAGCTTTCAACTTCAACACAATGGAGCAGATGCAGGCTATCGTTATGGCTGCAGTAGAGACAAAGTCACCAGTTATCATGCAGGTATCTAAGGGTGCTCGCAACTATGCTAACGGTACTATCCTCCGTAACCTTGCTAAGGGTGCTGTAGAGTACGCTAAGGAGCTCGGTTGCGAGGCTCCAGAAATCGTTCTCCACCTCGACCACGGAGATTCTTTCGAGCTCTGTAAGGACTGTATCGACAACGGTTTCTCTTCTGTAATGATCGACGGTTCACACCTCCCATACGAGGAGAACGTTGCTCTTGCAAAGAAGGTAGTTGACTACGCTCATCAGTTCGACGTAACTGTAGAGGCTGAGCTCGGTGTCCTCGCTGGTGTTGAGGATGACGTTGTAGCAGCTGAATCTACATATACAAAGCCAGAAGAGGTTATCGACTTCGCTACACGCACAGGTTGTGACTCTCTCGCTATCTCTATCGGTACTTCTCACGGTGCTCACAAGTTCACTCCAGAACAGTGTACTCTCGTGAACGGTGTACTTGTTCCACCACCACTCGCATTCGACATCCTCGCTGAAATCGAGCAGAAGCTCCCTGGCTTCCCTATCGTTCTCCATGGTTCTTCTTCAGTTCCACAGGATGAAGTTGCTACAATCAACCAGTACGGTGGTAAGCTCGATGCAGCTATCGGTATCCCAGAAGAACAGCTTCGCAAGGCTTCTGAGTCTGCTGTTTGCAAGATCAACATCGACTCTGACTCACGTCTCGCAATGACTGCTGCTATCCGCAAGTACATGGCTGAGAATCCTTCTCACTTCGATCCACGTCAGTACCTCAAGCCT
>JAZLIN010000066.1:0-12031 GCA_045617365.1 Prevotella sp.
AGGAGTACAAGGCATGCGGCGGAAGCAAACTGCTGCTGCGTGAGAACATCAAGGAGAAGGACTCTAAGGTGACGAAGAGTGGCAATGTGAAGTTCTACGGCGCTGGTGATAACCTCTTCGATACCTACGATGCGTATGAAATGCATTCTGCATCGCAAGGCTACGCCAAGCGCTTCCCCGGCATTGGTGAAGGCAACTATCGTCCTGCGTATGCCTGTGCGGAGAGCAACGGCAAGATAAAGCTAAAAGCCGAGCCATATAAAACATACACCTTCAAGAACGAGCGTGGCGTTCCTGTGATATGCAAGGACGGCCTGATAGAAGTGACAGCCCGTGGCGACCGCGATACGACATCAATATACGCCTACAACGACAATGGCGAGATAGTAGGCAAGGTCAACGCCATGAGCTACGACAAAGTGACGAGAAAAGTATGCATTGTGCCCGTGGGCATCGACAAGAGCGAGATAAAAGCAAGTGAAATAAAGCAAGGGCTCGACGAGAAGTTTGCCAAGCTGATGGTGGACTTTGAGGTTACGGTAGCAGAGCGCATAGACATTACTTATGCCAAAGGTGATAAATTCGTGCATGGTGGCAGTGGAATGATAGGAGTATATAATGACGACCAGAAGAGTGCGATCAGCAAGCTGAAAGAAACGATAGCCATCGACGGTGAGACGTGCTATCTGTTTATGGTGAAGAACTGCATAGCCAAGAAGGCAGACGACTCAAACGACATCGTCAGTGGCTATATGCCACGAGGCTATCAGTTCGGCTTCATCTACAATGAGCTAACCAACAGCAGAACGATAGCGCACGAGCTCAGTCACGGAGCGTTCCATCTGAAACACACTTTTGCCGAAGGGGAAGACTACATTGCGCCCGAACGTTCGACAGACAACCTGATGGACTATGCTGGAGGCGAGACACTAAACCACTGGCAGTGGCAGGATGTGCATTTGCCAAAGAGTGTGAGATTTAAGTGGCTGCAGGATGAAGAGGGGGCGGAAAGTTCTTTTTCTTCGTTAAGGAAGCCTGAATGGATTACTTTAGAAGAAGACTTTTCTGGAATATTTGTAACTCCATCAGGTCGTCCAATTTATCTCAATTTAAACAAAGATAGTCAATGCTATGTTCTTGTTCCTTCGGAATCAAATTCAGGGACGGATTTGTTAACTATGGCTTTGTATGGATTTACTATAGGAGATAAAAAGTATATGGCAGAGATAATAAATGGAAGATTCAATGGTTATGTGATATCTCCTAGTATTGATAGTGGAAATCGTGATTATTATCGAATTGACTTAAATGCAAGATATACAAATGCTGACGAAGTCTATGTTTGGAATTCTTCAAAAAGAGGTTTCGAAAAGTACATTGATGATATTTTTGAGGAGTGGTTTTTTTATTTAAACGACAATGAAACTCTAGCTGGTATAGCTTTGCATGAAAATGTTCTAATTGATAAATATCCTTTTTTGCCATGTATAGAGTTAGTTTTAAAGTACGAAATGGTATTACGCAACTTGAACAATCCTGATAGTAATAAGTTTTCTAAAAATCTATATAGAATAATTCTTTCAGACCCTTGTAAATATCTGAGTGGTACAATGATACATTATGAAGGGGTCAATGAAGATTCACAGTGGATGAAAGAATTCAATCTTGCTTTTGGAATAATGATGAATGTGGCATTATTGCCAGCTGAAATAGAAATTCTACTGCCAATAGCTCTTGAAGCAACATCTGAGGTTTTTACCGAAGATGAAATTCGTAGGTTTGTTGAAGGGGCTGCTGTGGAAGCGGCTATGTATTATTGTGTTAGTAATCTTGTAGAAAATGATATTGATATGTCAGATTTCTCGTTTGATGTAATTGTGGCAGGTTTGCGTAATGCCGCACACCTTTCGAAAATGAATCAATCAATTCTGTCATGTGTACAAGCAATTGAATTAAAAGATATAAGAGAAATTGTTAAAGATCCAAACAATGCAAAGTTTATAGTGACAGATTGTCTTATTTCATTCGCGTTTGATTACTATAAATCTGATAATATGAATACATATTACAACTCGCTAAAACGAAGCAGTGCAACAAAATTTGTTCGTGTTTTTGATATGTTTGGCTTGTCACAATCTACAAGAGAAAAACTAATTAAATGTGTGTATGATGTTGAAAAAGTGACAACACGCGGAGCTAAGTGGAAGGATGATATTTATAAGATGCTCGTGACTTATGATGGCGCTCGTGCATTTGAATTGCTTCAGAAGGCTCACTTTGACTTATCTAAATTATCTTCGCGCAATTTTCAGAGATTCACTGAAATTGCATCAAAATTTGACGATGTAGAAGTAGGAAAAATCATTGATCTATTTAGTGGTGTCAAAGATTATGACCGGTTACTTATTTATTTACATCATTCAGGATCAACTGTAGAACAATATAGTGTTGCAATGAAGAAGATTATTGAGGGTAAATTGTTTGATAAGATTATTCCTAATGGTCAAAAAGCGAAGGAATTTTTATTTGACTATACTGACAAGGTGCGGTATTATCATGGAATTGATAATGGTGTCAGATATTTCTACAAAATCGCAGACGATAATTATGGAGTTGTAATCGCTATTGATGCAGTAACAAAACAGTTGCTAGATGCAGAATGTCGTGTAATAATTAATGATGCGAATAATTTTGTTAGATATTATTTAATGGAGGACAGTAATGATGATGATTAGAAAATGGCATTGGAATGTAATTTATGTAGTAGGTATTTTGTTATCAATATGTGGGTGTTTTATATTCAGATCTGAAGCTAACGTGATATGCTTTTGTTGTTTGGCTGTATTTGTGAATCAATTGGTAAAGATTAATTTCAAAAATGATAGTGTACCAACATTGTTAATTTCATTAATTGTTATCTGTTTGTTTAGTTTCATAATTTCGTATATAGATAACAAAAGACTAAATGTAGAATTAAAAACGTATGGAAGTATAGTGACAGTTGGTGTTGTGGATAAAGTGTTCAATTATAGGGGAGGGCCTTCGTTTGAATGTCGCTATACAACACATTTGAATGTTACAATAAATAAGAATGTGAATTGTGAAAAGCAAATTAATAAAAAATTACATGTAAAAGATACGGTATTAATCCGATATTCGAAATATAATACGAGTAATTGCAAAATATACAATTACTTCCCTACTCATACAGAAATAGAACGGTTTAAGGACGGGGTACCTTACGAAGATATTAAAAATGATAAAAAGTAGAAAATGGTTGATCAATAGTAAGCAAACTAGTCAAACTGACATAGTATTGAATATGAAACATATATTATCCATATTATTGGGATTAACAATAGCGATATCAGTTTCTGCCCAACCATTTCACACCCAGGCCAAAGCCTGCGTGACAGATGAGGGAGTGGCCCTGCGTTGGGCGCCGACGGATATGCAGAGCTGGCAAGCTGGTTTGTCCAACGGCTATATCATCGAGCGGTTCACTATTATGAAAGATAATTGCTATCTGTTGTAGAATCGAAATGAAAAACGTTTTCCACATATTGCTTTTATTCCTCCTTGCGCCACCCGTAGCGTTTGCGCAAGAGAAAGGTGTGTTTTCGATAGTCCGTATCGAGCCAGCAGACAGAGAAAATTATTATTTGACATTTGGATATGATGACGGTTTAGTGAAAGAGAATCAACTAAATGGGGATTATGCAAGCGGAATATTAAAGACTATTTATGTATAAACATATCATATCGATAATATTATTTGCTATAGTGCAAACGGCACACGCTCAAGATGTGGAGCAGCTGGCGAAGGCTGATCCGGTGTCATGGAGTGGTGGTGTGACGTGGAGTAATATCTTTACGTGGCCGAAGGACAGTGCAAGGCAGGTGCCGGGGTATTCGTATTATATCTCGGGCAGTCTGAATACGACGGTATTGGGAGTGGTGAGTGTGCCTATAAGTTTTGCGTATACAAATAATAAGCTCAGTTCAACAGTCACATATCCCTTCAACCGCTTTGCACTCACCCCCTCCTACAAATGGGTAAGGCTGCACATAGGCTACTCGCAGATGACATTCTCCCCCTACACCATGGCGGGCCACGACTTTATGGGCGGTGGCATGGAACTGACGCCAGACGACATGCCATGGACGGCGGCTGTTTTCTTTGGAAGGCTGAATAAGGCGGTGGAACGAGACAGCATTAATACCGAACCAATATACAAGCGCATGGGAGGCGGCATAATGGGAGGATACAAAGGCGAAAAATTCACAGTCATCGCCAACATGTCAATCTGCAAGGACGATGCCAACTCGCTGAAGTTTGCCGAAGGCATCGATACCACATACATCGCACCGCAGAGTAACCTTGTGGGTGGTATAAGCGCGACAGTAAGACCTTTTGAGCAAACCACCATTGACGGCGAGCTAGCCATGAGCATCATCAATGCCAACAGCAAGGCTGACACCCTTGGCCACACCAACGGTTTCTTCGAGGAGAACACCGACATATCGCGTCATACGGCAGGCAAGGTGTCTATAAGTCAGTCTTTCGGCGCGGGGTCAGTAGGAGTGACCTACGAAAGAGTATCGCCATTGTACAGGTCGTTTGCGTCGTACTACAACACCAATAATTTTGAGAATGTGATGGCAAATTTTGCCATTGACATAGTACAGAAGGTAAATCTGAATGCCAATGTGGGATGGCAGAGGGACAATCTGAACAAGCAAGAGGTGAACACCAACTCGCAGTTGATATATTCGGTAAGTGCCAATGCTACTCCGAGTGAAAGTATATCTTTAGGAGGATCTGTATCAAATGTGCAGTCGTATGTCCACATCAAGGATATCCTGGAACAGGTGACGCAGACGACGCAGTATCAGAATCTGGATACGCTCAGTTTCACAGAACTCAATTTCAGCGCATCGGCCAATGGCAACTACCGATTTGGTGACAAGGAGAGGTTGCAGCAGAATATAAGTGGCAGTTATACATATCAGAAAGCGTCGCATGAGCAAGAGAACAGTCAGCGTTTTGTAAACAACCGGCTTCACAACATCAATGCCAACTATCAGGTAACCCATACGCCGACAAAGGTATCTGGGTCGACGGGAGTGAATTACAATATAAACAAGACGCCAGAGACAGAAAGCCGAGTGTTGACGATGACGGCTTCGGCAGGAATACCGATAGTTAAGAAAGTGAAGACAAACGTTTCGGTGAACTACAGTATGGTAGATTCACAAACCGACTATCGCATCATTAATGCCCGTTTGTCATTGTCGTACTCGTTTCTCAAATATCATTCGCTCAACTGCAGTCTAACGGCGCTCAACAGTGATGCGAACGACAAGGGGACACAGTATACAGCAAACATTACATATAATCTGTCGCTCGGCTACAGCATTAAGCGTAAGTCGGGTGGTAAATCCGATGAGGAAAAAAAGCTATGAAGAACACATTATTGATATTTTTACTGATTCTTGACTGTGCAGTCTCGGCCCAAAGATATGAAACAAAGATGCAGGGGTGCGTGGGTGAGGGCACTATTGACTTGCGCTGGGCTCCGGTCGATTACGACACATGGCGTTCAGGCCTTACGAATGGATACATTGTCGAGCGATTCACCATTATGCGTGATGGCGAGATACTGTCGCGAGAGGATATTGCCAACGAACACAGAGTGTTCGACGGCGCGTTCAAGCCAGCTCCGCTGGAGGACTGGGAACCATATTCGGATGATAAATATGCCGCTATTGCCGCGGAATGCATATATGGTGAAGACGCCCAGGGGGCAGTTCTCACGCCACATGTGGCATATCAGATTCACCAGCGCAGACAGCAGAAATTCTCTTTTGCTCTATATGCGGCAGACATGTCTAAGGATGTGGCTTGGCTGTCAGGTCTTGCATATACCGACAGATCTATAGTCAAAGGGGAGAAATATCTCTACAAGGTTTATGTCAACGATACCATTCCCCAAGATACAGCAATGGTTTATCTTAACGCGTCTACGCCCACACCGATGTATAACATCCCCAAGCCTTCTGTGAAATGGGGCAATCGAGTCGCTGAGATATCAGTAAACACAACAATCATAGGTGGTGCATACACATCGTATGACATTGAACGTTCTTCCGATGGAGGAAAGACATTTGTCGCATTGTCGGAGACCCCAAGCATCAGTTTTGAGCCCTCGAATGGCAGAACATCAATGTTCTATCGGAGAGACTCTCTGCCAGACAATTCCACCCCTTTTGTATATCGTATATATGGCATTGACTGCTTTGGACGCAAGAGTGCTCCATCCGATGCGGATGAAGGACATGGTGTATTGCCTCTGACTGTCACTCCGTACATAATGCATTGTGAAGCAGTAGATAACAACAAGGTAGAGATAGAATGGGCGTTTCCGGACAGTCTGAACGCCTCTGCCGAAGGTTTCAGGATATACAAACAGAGTGGGCCAAAGAGCAGACTGCGAAAGATATTCGAAGGCAACAATTCTGCGCAGAGGAGTTATATTGACCTTATGCCGGGCATGACAAACTATTACAAGGTGTCGGTGTATAACGGCGAACGCGAGAATCTTATGCAAACAGTCAGTTATGCGGCTCTGGTTGACAGTTTTCCACCTGTAGCACCTGTTGCGCTGGATGGTAAGATAGACTCTTTGGGCATTGCCACCATCTGCTGGAAGGCAAATAACGAGTCCGACCTCGCTGGTTACCGAGTTTATACGGCAAACATGAAAGACGATGATGAATACTCGCTTCTCACATCCGCTCTACTGACCGACACAGTGTATAAACATAAAGTCAATCTCAATACCCTCACACATGAGATATATTATCAGGTGAGAGCCGTTGACAAGCGAGACAACCATTCAAAGCCATCGCAAACGCTCATGCTCATGCGTCCGGATACTATTGCGCCCGTGGCACCAGTTATGATGCTTGCCGAAGAGACCCAAGGTCATCCGTCTTTGCAATGGATATGCAGTAGCAGCGATGACGTGACAAGGCATTATCTGCTTCGGAAGGAGTCGAGAGCAGAAATGTATGACACCATTTATGTATTCTCTGACTTGCAAAAGACATACATTGACAAGGCAGCCAATCCGGGCCAGGACTACGTCTATGCCATTATGGCCGAAGACCGTTCTGGCAACAGATCAAGACTTTCATCAACACTCTACCACTCCGATGTCGTCGTGATTGACAAAGTGAAGATAAGAACCCGAAAATCCGTTGATGGCAACAATGTGACATGGACGGTCGAATCCAGCCGAAGTGTTGCGGAGTATATTGTTTTCAGATCAGAAGACAACGGACATATGCAAATATTGGCAAGGACTTCTGAACGCAGTTATCATGACAAGGATGTTCTCCTCGGAAAGAAATACACCTACGCCATCAGGATAGTCTATTCGGACGGGACGGAATCGGGCGTGTATATGTAGAATGTTAAAAGAAACGGGTTATGACTTCTTGCATTTCAAATGAGGATTGCCCCCTTGCAAGATATTGTTGATGTCGCTTTTGCGATAGCGTGTCTTGCTGCCGAGCTTGACGACGTTAAATCACGTTGTCCGAAGTCTTAAGTCTACCGCCTACAGACATACCACTAAAGGCGTACAGATCCTTGTGCATCTGCAGTAGTGTGTTCACACGAGGAGTGATATACTCATAATTCTCATGCACCACAGCCAGCACCTCCCTGTAGCCAGCAATCTCCTCTTCGCTACGGTTCCTCGGTTCCGACTTCTCACGCACCAGTTCCCTCAGTCGCTCATCGCTCGTATAGATACCCTCAATCCTGTTCGAAGCGCCCGTACTCTGAATCTTAGCCACATCCAGCAACTGAGTCAACACATCAGCCTTAGCCTCCACGTACAGATACTGCCTGCCCTTGCATTCGTGCAAAGTACCCTGCATCTGCACTACCTCAGGAGTCAACAACTCCTCCGGCTTATTTATGTATTCATATACATGCATAACTTTCAGTATCTATATTCCGAGTGAAAAATTAATCATTATTTGCCTAACGAATGAACTATTTGCCTAATCGCTGTATTTTGTTGTGCAAATCAAGATACAATTAGGCAATTCATATATCAATCGTTGTCGCACACAGCCAGAACCTATTAAGTTTGTCAAGCATCTTTTTCTTTGTACCGTTATTCTCGGTCTTAATTGCCGCCAATTATACACCCAAAATATAACACACTCTGAAATATACACCATACCAAGATTTAGCAACGCTGCAATTTTATACATTTTCTGCCAAACGTAGGGTTGATGCACAATTTTCATTAGGGGATGCAGTTTGGTGCGCCTTGATATTCTTCCGGTATCAATTTTTGCGGCTTATGGTTTTTTGATAGATACTTGTATCTTTGCATTCGGAATAGGCAAATATCAGTAACATTTCGGTAGTATGGAGATTAACATTTACGCTCCATATTTGTACCATAATTTCATAATACATTGATATTCAACATACTTTATTTTTGAGGAGGTTAAATAGTTTTCCGCCAATAAAAATAGTGTAATATAATTAAGCGAGTGTAACTCAATGAGTTATGCTCGCTTAATATATCACCCCTATCTCAGAGGACGACTGATTGGATTTGAAAGACATGTTTGGCGGCGGTGGCACGACAATAATCGATTAGCGAATTTTTGATTACTTTGATTCCTTCTCTTTCCTCAACTCACTCAACGTTTTCCCCTCATAACTAAAGTACTTAGGACCTTGATAAGCACCCGATGTGTTCTGCTTCTCTTCTGGAAGGAACTCACGTGTGAAGGCAGAGAGCGACCAAAGGCGACCTTGGTATTCAACCTTATCGTCTGATGCTACGATGACAGACAAGTTCAATTCATCGAAGACAATGGTATCGCCAACTTTTAAGCCTACCATGTGGAACTTAAAGGCTGGCTTCTGTGATCGGCGTTCCTTCTCTTTGCAGTCTGCTTCTATCTTCTTATCCTCTTCCTTGCTCCTACTGATGACAGGTTTGCCATCAACGTAAACAGCAAGTTCGGCATCATCCAGCAGGTCTGCGATGTCGCGCATAATGTCAAGGGCAACGGATGGCGCGATATTGAAGAACTCACGGTTCTGACGGATGCGAAGATCTGTCAATCGGTCTATCTGCTTGTGAATCTGCTTCTCAACCTTGTCATACTTCAAGGTCTTCAACGTAGCATAAATCTCGAATGGAAGAGGAACGGCCGTATTGTCCAGCTCTTTTGAGCGCACATCCACCGGACGCGAACTCTTACCAATTTTCACCCAATCCTCCCGAAAGGAAGGGTTTGTGAGTATGTAAACGAAGCCTTTATTATTATCGTTCGTCATAATGAATTACCTATTTCGTTAGTCAATTACCTTCAAATGTTCTGTCTTATCACTACCTACAACTTGATGAGATTCAAATCTCGGAGGACATAGAGATCTCGTTTTATAGTTGTAACACTTGCACCTAATGCACAGACAATGTTTGAGAATGTTCATAAATATTCATGGAAGTTTCTTTGCCTCGATTGGTGAAGTGCGTTCCATATTTTACCGCCAGACCTTGCAAAGCGGTAAAATAAAATCCAGAACCATCCACGACCACAGTTGACGCGTGATATACTTCCATTATGATAATACTCCTTTCTCCCTCATTCTATGAGGTCATCCAACAAATATTTTTACCAAAGGTATGCCGCACGTTGTAAGCCTTTCTGGCATATACGTCATTGACTCGCAACCTTCGGATGCAAGATACTAAAAATATGTAAAAAAATACAGTCGTAAGCTTCAAGAATATACCGTATACAAACATTTGACTATAGAGAAGGCAAAAACTTTCCGCACAATGGACATTACTAAAGCACAGCGCAGCCTTGCACATTGTCTAATCCATATTCGTTTGATATTACAGCAGCCCACTCATATACAGCGGCAGATAGATTACGCCATCCTCCACCTTAACGTCACTCGTATGTAACACGATTGGTTCTGTTACATAGCCGTCAAATTTTTTCGCGAAGCGTTCTATCGAAGTTAGTTTATAGCGTGGGCTTGACTTTACTTCTATTGGATGGATGTTGTGTCGATTGCTGATTACGGCCTTCGGCACAAGGAAATCAATCTCCATTCGATTTTCAGTCTCCGTCTTGCTGTAAGAGGAGAAGAAATATAGCTTATGTCCTGCAGTCCTAAGCATCTGAGCAACCAGATTCTCCACCAGCATGCCTTTGTTTACCTCCAGCTTGTCATGCATCAACTTCCTATACAATTCCTCTGCCTTGATTGCCGCCTCAGTAAACGCATGACTGATCAGCAATCCCGTGTCGGCCATATACAACTTACGTGAAGCATCATCCACTTTCATTTCCAAGCCTACACTTGGCTCCGAAGCAGCAAAACACGTATTTACCACCCTCGATTCATCTAGCCAGAAGAATGCAGTTTCAACATTTCTTCCACGTGTACCCTTGCCTAATGTAGACAGTTTAAACTTCTTTTCATGTCGTTGCAGTTGTGATGGGATTGTGTCAAATATCTTTGTCACCCTTGCTTCTTGTCCTTTTGCATACTTACTGATGTCGCTACGGTATAGTGCCAGAATGTTGCGCTTCGTTCTGTCTACTTCGTCAAAATCCTTCGACTCCACCCAGTCTGCCACAGCCTGGGGCATACCACCCACTATCATGTATAGCCTCAAGCAATCCATCATCTTCCTGTGAAGAGATTGTCCCAACGGCTTTCTTTTAGCAAAACACTCCCTCACGTAATCCATCATCATATCGTCACCCAACGCCCAGAGGAACTCTTCAAAATCCATCGGATGCATATCTATTCTATGTTCCTCGCTTGGAATGTTGATGTCCTTAACATTAGCATTGATGCTCATCAGTGAACCCGTCTCGATGTATGCATAACGTCCGTCTTGTACAAGATACTTTATAATCTCTCGTGCCTCTGGAAATTTCTGAATTTCATCGAACACGATAAGCGACTCGCCTGGATAAAGTTTCTTGCCAGCCTCTAGTTGAAGGTGCATAAAAAACTCATCCCACTTGCCCCTGTATGCGCGGAACACGTCGAGCATGGTGTCTGAAGCCTCCGAAAAGTCAATAAGAATATACGACTTGAACTCCTTCCTCGCGAACTCCTCCACAATCCAACTCTTACCTACACGTCTTGCGCCATCAATCAGCAAAGCCTCCTTATGGCTTCGCTTCTCTTTCCATTCCAGTAGTTGGTTATATATCTTACGTCTCATAAGTCGATAATTTTTAAGTATTTATACATCTACAAACGCATAATTATCATATAGTTATACACCAAACCGAGACATGTCACTTACTACAATATACACCATTCCAAGATATATCATTAGCCATAATATACACCATTCCAAGGTTTAGCGACACTGCGATATTACACATTTCCAACAAAACAAACGAATATTTTGCGTAAAAATTTACTCGAATTGTGCTCATCCCTTCGCCACAACCCGATACCTGCTTATAGTCAGAACTGCACGCTTGCAAAGGAAAATAAACGAATTATTTGCCTAATCCATTATATTTTATTATGCAAATAAAGATAAAACTAGGCAATTCATATATCACGGTCGAAAAAAAACAATCTAAGAGCTTTTTTTAGTCAAACATAAATCTAACAATAAAACAGCGTGTTCCTTTTCTTCTTTTGGAGCATCTTTGGGACGCCAGGCAACGATGAAGCGAATGGTAGAAGATGACACCATGTACCCTTTTTCTTCCCATGAGAGAAGATCCGCTTGCATCTTTTGAGAAAGCTGTACAACGGGCAGATTTGTCGTTAGTGAATAAAGATAATTGTTGTCAAACCGTAATTGCTCACCTGCACGCAAAGCTAGCACTTCCTTCTTTCGAGTCTTGAAGAATCCGAGGTTTACATCTTTGTGAGTGAGCTGAAGAACCATCTCATCCGGCATATCGTATGCATATTGATCGACCCTCCGTTGGTCAG
>JAZLIN010000067.1:0-30591 GCA_045617365.1 Prevotella sp.
ATCGTCAAAAACAACATGTCAATGAGTGGATAAACGAACGCAATCGCTAGCCAAAGCCCTCAGCTGAGGGACTGATTCCGAAAGATTGACTCTAACGGAACGGCTTCAACTCGAATTTATGAATTAATAGAACCTACCTTAAATGTACCACTTGTCTAAAGTTGCAGGCTCCGAGCAGTTGCGGATTTGATGTGTTGGAGAAAGAATTGAGTAGAAGTAAGGATGAGTTCATAAAAGAGCATATGCAAAGTATGGTAAGTCTGAATATCCGCCAGCCTGGAAAACGCTGGAACTTGCTACATTTGGTACAACCTCCAAGTTGTTTGCAAACTTCTCTGACACAAAGTTAAAGAAGAAGATAGCTCGTTCCTATAGTATTCCCCAACATTTATTCACAGAAATAATGATTATTAGATATAATTTGTGATCTTTTTTTTACAATTGGTTAACTCCGCAAAACGCCTAAGTACCTACGGAGCGCAAGATTTTTTGGTTCATATCATAGGGGGCTGAATAACCACATCACTATCTGTATTTGGTAAAAATCGTTAACAAACCAGCGGAAACCATTTTTTAATTGGTTTCCGCATGTTTTTGCACGAAAATTACTACCTTTGCATTAAATCTCAAACTTTAAAACTATGCTTATAGTGAGATTCGTGTTAGCAACAAAGTACAGTTCCGTGTTTCAAGCAGAACAACCAGGAAAAGCCCCTCCATGATACCACTTGTATCATGGAGGGGCAAAGACCTACGTGTATGTAAAGTATTCAATATGTCAATACCTATTCCTCCTCCGTATGCTCAGCAATGAGAGCCTGCTGGAGGTCGTTAGGCATGAGTTCGTATGATGCAAACTTGGTGGTGAATGATGCACGGCCACCTGTGAGCGAACTCAGAGCAATGGCATAGTTAGAGAGTTCCTTGAGAGGAATCTTAGCCTGAAGCTTCTGATAACCGTTCTCCATATCCATACCCATGATGAGAGCACGGCGACCCTGAAGGTCACTCATAACATCACCGGTGAGATCAACAGGCACATAGACCTCGAGGTCATAGATAGGTTCGAGGATCTTTGGCGTAGCATTACGGAATGCCTCGCTGAAAGCATTGCGAGCAGCCAGCATGAACGAGAGTTCGTTGGAGTCAACCGGATGCATCTTGCCATCATAAACGATGACGCGGACATCACGGGCATAGCTGCCAGTCAGCGGACCACGCTCCATCTTCTCCATCACGCCCTTGAGGATAGCAGGCATGAAGCGCATATCAATGGCACCACCCACTACGGTATTGATGAATACGAGTTTGCCACCCCAGTCAAGGTCAACCTCCTCACGGCTCTTGACATTAATCTTACACTCCTGACCGTTAATCTTGTATGTGGTAGGATCAGGCATACCGTCAGCGTATGGCTCCACGATAAGGTGCACCTCACCAAACTGTCCTGCTCCACCCGACTGCTTCTTGTGACGATATTCTGCGGACGCACTCTTAGTGATAGTCTCACGGTAAGGAATGCGAGGTTCAGAGTATTCCACCTGAATCTTGTCAATGTTCTCCAGGCGCCACTTGAGTGTGCGCAGATGGAACTCACCCTGTCCGCGGATGATGGTCTGGCGCAATTCCTTAGACTGCTCTACCACCCATGTAGGATCCTCCTGGCGCATACGTGTGAGTGCAGCCATCATCTTCTCCGTATCTCCCTCCTTCACTGCCTTGATTGCACGTGAATACTTAGGGTTAGGATATTTCACGAAGTCAAACCTATTCTCTGCGTCCTTGCCGTTAAGCGTATTGCCAGTCTTTACATCCTTCAGTTTGACGGTACAACCGATATCACCGGCTACCATCTGATCCACAGGAATGCGGTTAGCACCAGCAGCCGCAAATATCTGACCTATACGCTCCTTCGAACCACGGTCAGCATTGGTAAGGTCATCGCCCACCTTGATGGTACCGCTCATCACCTTGAAGTACTGCACCTCACCGATATGTGGTTCTACGCCTGTCTTGAAGAAATATACCGACTCTGGTCCGTTAGCATCGACAGGTATCTCCTCACCGCGGGTGTTGTGTACCTTAGGCATCTCGTCAACGTGAGGTACCACATTGCCCAGGAACTCCATCAGACGGCGTACGCCCATATCCTTGCCTGCACAAACGCAGAATACTGGGAAGATAGAACGAGTCACGAGACCCTTTCGGATACCTTCGCGTAGCTCATCCTCACTGAGGGCCTCAGTCTCGAAGAATTTCTCCATAAGTCCCTCGTCATTCTCAGCTGCAGCCTCTACGAGTGCCTTGTGCAATTCGAGAGCCTTATCCTTCTCCTCAGCAGGTATGTCTTCGATAGTAGGAGCGCCGCCGTCAGGTCCCCAAGAGTATTTCTTCATGAGAAGAACGTCGATGAGGGCATTGAATCCTGGACCTTCATTGATAGGATACTGAATAGGAACAACCTTTGAACCATAAATCTCCTGCAGTCGCTCGAGAGTGTTGTTATAGTCACATTTCTCAGCATCAAGTTGGTTGACAAGGAAGATAACAGGTTTCTTGAGTTTCTCCGTATAACGGAAATGGTTCTGTGTGCCCACCTCTGGTCCATACTGACCATTGAGCAGGAGTACGGCGGTATCAGTTACCTCGAGTGCGGTAAGTGCAGCGCCGACGAAGTCATCAGAACCTGGACAGTCGATGATGTTGAGTTTCTTATCATTCCACTCTACATGGTAAACGGTAGAGAATACGGAATAACCATATTCCTGTTCTACAGGAAAATAATCGCTGACGGTATTTTTCTGCGTGATTCTGCCACGACGTTTGATGATGCCAGCTTCATAGAGGAGTGACTCTGTAAGTGTTGTCTTACCCGAACCGTCATTGCCGAGCAATGCTATGTTCTTGATCTCATTTGTTTGATACACTCTCATAGTTTAGGAATTTTTTAAGGTGTTATTATAAATATTGTTTAGGGTTCCTGTTTATGTTCAGGTCATTGAAATCTGAGTGTAAAATTATGAAAAGTTTTTCTTTCTACCAAATGAAATGGCCTAAAGTCTGCATGATTTAAGTTTTTTTAGTACCCTGTAGCGTTTTTGCCTTCCTAATATCATTTTTTTTTAGTAACTTTGCACCAAATATTTGCAAATAAACAATTTTTATAATGAAGAAAGTACTTTTTGTCAATCATGACATTATGCCTTACGTGGCAGAGAGCGAACTATCAGTGATGGGTAAGTCTGCACCACAGAAAGTTCAGGAGGCAGGTTGCGAGATCCGTACATTTATGCCACGTTGGGGTAACATCAATGAGCGCAGAGGCCAGTTGCACGAGGTAATTCGCCTTTCTGGTATGAATATAACTATCGACGACACTGACCATCCTGTAATCATCAAGGTTGCAAGCATAGCAGGCACAAAGGTACAGGTGTACTTTATCGACAACGAAGAATTTTTCTCTCGCCGCGGACAGGTAAAGGATGAGGATGGCAAGGAATATGCTGACAATGGCGAACGTGCTGCATTCTTTGCACGCGGTGTCATCGAGACTATCAAGAAACTGAGATGGACTCCTGATGTCATTCACTGCCAGGGCTGGATGACTTCCTTCCTCCCTCTATATATCAAGCAGGCATACAAGGACGAACCAGCTGTCTGCAATGCCAAAATCGTCACATCGTTATTCAATGAGGCTCCGGAAGGCAAACTGGAGTCGAACATCAAGGATTGCCTGGTATACAATGACGTGACACTTGACAGCCTCTCAAAATACAATGATGAGTTTGACGCAGCAGAACTGACAAAGATTGCCATTGACAACTCCGACGGTATCATCTCCACTTCAAGTGACATCAATGCTGATGCTTTGGCCTATGCTAAGAATTCCGGTGCAAAGGTTCTGGAATGTACTGACGCAGATTTCGCTGACGCTTACGTCAAGTTCTACGATTCCCTGTTTGAATAATTACAGAACTTATTTAGGGTGGAGAATACCAACGTCCACCGCAATATCCCAAGAAACATATGAAGAAAATCATTTTTCTGTTGGTGACAATGGCTATGCTTGTAGCATGCGATGACACTACAGATAAGATAGGACTCTCGCTTACCGACACCTCAGAACAGTTATCTGTTGTGGCACAGGAGTTTTTCCTTGAGACAAAATCCGTCAAGGCCAGTGAAACTGTATCACGTTCATCCAACGGATGCCTCGGAAAGATCCAAGACCCAGAGACCGGTGCCAACATCACTGCTGGATTCATGACACAGCTGAGACAGTTTGACGGAGAGGATTTCCCACAGGACTCTATAGTTGACTACGAAGGCAAAGGTACTACACCCATTTATGAAAGCATCGTAGCCGACTCATGTATAATGTATGTGTATTTCCCTCAGTACTACGGTGACACTCTGGCTCTGATGAATACTACATGCCATGAGCTCGCCATACCATACGAGGAGAGCAAGTCATACCCTACGACGTACAATCCGATGGAGAACGGTATGATACGCACCGGCGCGGGTAGCATACACAAGAAGGTGTCTTACACACATACAGACCTGATAAAGTCTGCATCTTCACGCAAGGACAATATCCCTCAGCTGGATATCGCTCTCAACGACAAGTACATCGACAAGGATGGCAAGGAGTACAACAACTTTGGTACATACCTGCTACGCAAGTACTACACCCCAAGCACGCAGAAGGACTTCGAGACTGACTATAGGTTTGTGCACAATATATGCCCAGGTTTCTATCTAGAGCACACTGGCGGCAAGGGTTGCATGCTCAACATCTCTATGACTCGCCTGTTTGTATATTATCACCGCACTCTTAAGAGTTCCACAGGAACAGACTCTGTTCTCGTAGGCTTCACGCCATTCGTTGGTTCGCCTGAGGTAATACAGCATACCTACATACAGAATGACGAGAACAAAATTAACGATTTGCTCTCAAACAACGATTGCACATACCTGAAGAGTCCTGCTGGCATCTATACAGAAATCACTCTGCCTATAGATGACATAATGAAGGGGCACGAGACAGACTCACTGACCTCTGCAAGAGTGTATATCTCTTCACTGAACAACGTTTCGACAAGTCAGTACAATCTGGCAGCAGCATCCAACATCCTCCTCCTGCCGGCTGACAGTGTAGATACATTCTTCGCAAAGAGAAGCATCTCCACTCTGAAAGGTGCATACCTGACCTCATATTCTTCAAAGAGCAACGGATTTATATTTGACAATATTTCCAGTCTCGTCAACACCTTATATAAAAATAAGGTAGAAGGTATGAAGAGTGACAACAACTGGACCAGCAAGAATCCTAACTGGAACAAACTGTACATGATTCCAGTTGAGGCAACATATACAACGATGGGTACGTCAAAGATGCTGTCGAGAGTAGCACAGGACATGACGGTGCGCAGCACAAAACTGGTCAAGGGTGATGGCACTAACAAGAATGTGTCAATGAGTGTGCTTTACAGTAAATTCAAAAACAACTGATGGCTGACAATTACCTCGAATATCACAGGGAAGAATACGAAAAGCGTAAGGCTCAATGGTTGGCAAAGAAGAAACACCAGAAACTGCCTAAGAGACCGCTGACCGTAAAGAAACCCGATGATGAGGCACTATAGTTATATACTATTTGACTATTTACAATCTAACATTTGAATGTTTATCATTTAGTGCGACAATGAATGTTTTACTATTTTGTAAATTCAATATACGAGATTACGAGTAGTCACAGAAAAGATAAAGTTGAATAAATAATACTATATAAAACAATGGTTAAGATAACTTTTCCTGATGGTTCTGTCCGTGAATACGAAAACGGCGTAACCGGTCTGCAGATTGCAGAAAGCATTTCTCCTGCCCTCGCCCGCAATATCATTGCATGTGGCGTAAATGGTGAGACAACAGAGATCAACCGTCCTATCAATGAGGACGCTAAGATAGCTCTCTATCGTTTTGAGGACGAAGAGGGTAAGCATGCCTTCTGGCATACATCAGCCCACCTTCTGGCAGAGGCACTGCAGGAGTTGTACCCTGGCATTCAGTTCGGTTTCGGTCCTGCTATCGAAGCAGGATTCTTCTATGACGTCCTCCTGCCTAACGGTGAGATGATCAAGGAGGGTGACTTCAAGAAGATCGAGGACAAGATGATGGAACTGGCTCGCAAGAACGAAGAGGTAGTTCGCGAGGAGGTATCAAAGGCTGACGCTGTAGCCCAGTTTGCGGCTGCAGGACAGACATACAAGGTAGAGCACATCGAGCAGGATCTCGAGGATGGTTCTATCACTACATACACACAGGGTGCATTCACCGACCTCTGTAAGGGTCCTCACATCGTAAGCACTGGCATCATCAAGGCCGTAAAGCTCACCAGCATAGCAGGCGCTTTCTGGCGCGGCGATGCTACCAAAGCTCAGCTGCAGCGTCTCTACGGCATCTCTTTCCCTAAGAAGAAGATGCTCGATGAGTACCTTGTAATGCTGGAGGAGGCAAAGAAGCGTGACCACCGTAAGATCGGTAAGGAAATGGAACTCTTCATGTTCTCTGAGCGTGTGGGTAAGGGTCTCCCTATCTGGTTGCCAAAGGGCACCGACCTCCGTCTGCGTCTGCAGGAGATGTTGCGTACCATACAGAAGCGCTTTGGCTATCAGGAGGTTATCACTCCACATATCGGTTCCAAGAACCTCTACGTCACATCTGGTCACTGGGCCCACTACGGCAAGGACTCTTTCCAGCCTATCCACACTCCTGAAGAGGACGAGGAGTACATGCTCAAGCCAATGAACTGCCCTCACCACTGTGAGGTGTTCGCTTCAAAGCCACGTTCATACCGCGAACTCCCATTCCGTTGCGCTGAGTTCGGTACAGTATATCGCTACGAGCAGTCTGGTGAGCTCCACGGACTGACACGTGTACGTTCGTTCACACAGGATGACGCTCATATTTTCTGTCGTCCTGACCAAGTGAAGAGCGAGTTCCTCCGTGTACTCGATATCATCCAGGCAGTATTCTCTATCTTCGGTTTCAAGGATGATCAGGTAGAGTTCCAGATTTCTCTCCGTGATCCTGAGAATACAGAGAAGTATATCGGTACAGACGAGATGTGGAATGCTGCAGAGCAGGCTATCATCGACGCATGTGCAGAGCGTGGTCTGAATGCCCGCAAGGAGACTGGCGAGGCTGCATTCTATGGACCAAAGCTTGACTGTATGGTAAAGGACGCTATCGGTCGTCGCTGGCAGCTGGGTACCATCCAGGTAGATTACAATCTCCCACAGCGTTTCGAACTGGAATATACCGCTGATGACAATACCAAGCAGCGTCCAGTGATGATTCACCGAGCACCATTTGGTTCTATGGAGCGCTTTACAGCTGTGCTCATCGAGCATACTGCAGGTCACTTCCCACTCTGGCTCACACCTGAGCAGGTTGCTATTCTCCCTATCTCAGAGAAATACAATGACTATGCAGAGAAGGTACAGGACTATCTGTCTACCGTTGGCGTACGTGCTATCGTGGACAATCGCAACGTGAAGATTGGCCGTAAGGTTCGCGATAATGAGATCAAGCGCATACCTTACATGGTAATCGTAGGTGAGAAGGAAGAAGCTGAGGGCAACGTCGCTATGCGTCAGCAGGGTGGCGGTGAACAGGCAGTAATGTCTATGCAGGAGTTCGGTCAGCGCATCAATGCTGAGGTTTCAGAGCAACTGCAGGCTATGAACATCAAGCCACGCGACTAAGTATTATACAATGTGAGAACAGCATCAGCTATGGTAAGCCACTGTAGTTCTCACAATAACATAATAGTAATGCTGTGGCATTGACAAGATTTGTCGGTGCCACAGTATCATTTATAAGTTTATCGTATGACAGAGAGTAATATTAATGAGACAGAAGAAAAGAAGTCTCTCAATTTCATAGAACAGAAAATCGAGGCTGACCTGGAGAATGGTCTTAATGGCGGTAAGGTACAGACACGCTTCCCTCCAGAGCCTAACGGATATCTACACATTGGACATGCCAAGGCTATCGCACTGGACTTCGGTGTGGCCCGTAAGTACAACGGTGTTTGTAACCTTCGTATGGATGATACCAATCCTCAGAAAGAGGATACTGAATACGTAGAGGCTATCAAACGCGATATCGAATGGCTTGGATTCAAGTGGGGCAACATTCTCTATGCCTCTGACTATTTCCAGCAGTTATGGGACCTCGCAGTTGAACTCATCAAGCGTGGTAAGGCTTACGTGGATGAGCAGTCGGCTGAGGACATCGCAGCTCAAAAGGGTACTCCTACAACCCCTGGTACCAACTCGCCATACCGCGACCGTCCTATAGAAGAGAGTCTTGCACTCTTTGAGCAGATGAACAGCGGAAACATCGAGCCTGGCAAGATGGTACTGCGTGCCAAGATTGACATGGCTAGTGACAATATGCACTTCCGTGATCCTATCATGTACCGTGTACTCAATATGCCTCACTGGCGTACAGGCAACAAGTGGAATGCATACCCTATGTATGACTACACACATGGTCAGTGTGACTACTGGGAGGGTGTGACCCACTCGCTCTGCACACTGGAGTTCGTGGCTCACCGCCCACTGTACGACCTATTTGTAGATTGGGCTAAGGAGGTAGCAGGTGATGACAAGCCTTTGGAGGACAACCGTCCTCGCCAGACAGAATTCAACAAGCTCAACCTGACTCATATCCTGCTCTCTAAGCGTAACCTTCTCATCCTTGTCAACGAAGGCATAGTAAATGGCTGGGATGATCCTCGTATGCCTACTATCAGCGCATTCCGCCGCAGAGGCTACAGTCCGGAAGGCATTCTTGCTTTCATTGACAAAATCGGATACACGAAATTTGATGCCCTTAATCAGATGTCTCTCTTCGAGAGTGCTGTGCGCGATGATCTCAACAAGCGTGCCCAGCGTGTCAGCGCAGTACTTGACCCTGTCAAGCTTGTACTGACCAACTTCCCTGAGGATGCAGTAGAGGTATATCAGGCACAGAACAATCCAGAGAACGAGGCTGACGGCACTCACGAGATCGAGTTCTCACGCGAACTGTGGATTGAGCGTGATGACTTCATGGAGGATGCTCCTAAGAAGTTCTTCCGTCTTGGCCCTGGCAAGGAAGTGCGTCTGAAGAACTCATATATAATAAGGTGTCCTGAAGAAAACTGCTGCAAGAAGGATGAGAATGGTAATATCGTGGAGATATATGCAGAGGTTATCCCTGAGACAAAGACAGGCGAGGCTAATGCCAACATGAAAATCAAGGGTAAGACCATACACTGGGTTAGTTGCAAGCATTGTCTCGAAGCAGAGGTACGCAATTACGACAGACTCTGGATGGTAGAGAATCCTCGTGATGAAGTGGCAGCATACTCAAAGGAACAGGGTAAGAACCGCATTGACGTTGAGGACATGCGCAAGTTCATCAATCCTGACAGCCTGCAGATCAAGAAGGCATACGTAGAGAAATGGTGTGCTACATGCAAGCCACTGGATTATCTCCAGTTCCAGCGCATTGGGTACTACACTCCTGACTACGACTCAACACCTGAGCATCTGATATTCAACAAGACCGTCGGTCTGAAAGACACTTGGAAGCCTAAAGCTTAACTGTTTTCAGTTATCAGTTAACAGTTGATGAACGATTATTAATAGAAAAGAAAGTAAGCAAATTGTCACAGACAGACTTTCATAAATACACAAATACACCCGAGTTCAAGGAATTGCTTTCAAAATATGAGAGCACCAGGGACTCGGGTGCTTCTACATACTTTGATGCAGACGATCTGATTGATATAGCAGAGTACTACCACATTCAGGGACGAGTGGAACAATCAGAGGATGTCGCCCTCTACTGCCTGGAAATATATCCCGACAACTCTATGGCGTTGCTATTCCTTGCACGTATATGCCTCATTGACCTGCAGGACATCACTCGTGCCCGTGAGTATTTCGACAAAGTGAAATGCGAAGGCACCATAGACCGATTGGAATATATATATGTCAAAGCAGAACTGATGATGGTGGAAGAAGGTACAGCCATCAATGTGGATGCTATACTTGAAAAGGAATACGCAAAACGACAGGAGAAAAACAACAAAGAGTGTGACTCAGCGGAAGATGACGATGAAGAAGAGAACGGAGACGTCAAATTGTGCTTTGCTCTTGATGTCGCAATGCTATACTGCGACCACGGACTATATGTACTCGCAGAACGATGGCTCAAGAAACAAGAAGAACCGGAGGACATGCTCTTCGAATACTGGGAGACATGGGGAAGGATTCATCTCAATCTCAAACGCTTTTCCGATGCAATAGAATGTCTGAACAAGGCACTCGACATTGACGCTTATAATGTCAACGCTTGGATGGAGATTGCAGAAGCACAGATGATGTTACCAGACATCAATGGCGCCCAGCAAAGCATTGAGTTTGCTCTAGCCATATCACCACAGATGCCAGAAGCATTATTCATGCATGGCAATATACTCTATGACCTTGACAAGATAGACGAAGCCATAGAGGTATTCCAGAAAATGAAGGATATAGTACCAGACGAACCGCAGCCATATCTGTCGCTTGGTGCTTTATCGCTAGAGAAACGCAATGTAGAACAAGCTATGAGTTTCTTCAAGCAGGCCATGGAATTAGTGGACTACGATATACTCGTAGTGTCACGCGTAGGTATTTGCCTGTATGAATTTGGATTATTCACTTCGGCATACCTGCTCTTTAATACGATACTCACGCCTTTCCGCGAACTCGGCACATACGAAGACATTCCTCAGGAAATATTCCCATATATGGCTGCATGCTGCAAATCCATGCATAACGATAAGGAATACAAAGAATACAAAGAATTAGCACAAAAATATTCACCAAACTTTCCAATACCACCTACATACTAGACTATGTTTACATCAATATTACAAAATCTCTTACAGAATCTCAACTACGGAACAATCTTCTTCCTGATGCTTCTCGAGAGCACTGTGGTACCTGTTCCTTCAGAACTCGTCGTTGCACCTGCTGCCTATGAGGCGGCAGCAGGAGAGATGAATTTCTGGCTAGTAATGCTATTTGCCACGATCGGTGCAGTGTGCGGAGCCAGCATAAACTATGTCGTGGCATATTACCTCGGACGTCCTATTATCTATTCATTTGCCAATAGTAAATGGGGTAAGATGTGTCTCCTTAATCAGGAGAAGGTAGAAAAGGCTGAGAAGTATTTCGATACCAATGGCGCTGCAGCCACACTCACAGGACGACTTATACCAGGCATACGCCACCTGATCTCTATCCCTGCCGGACTAGCAAAGATGAACTACTGGCGCTTCATGCTCTTCACCGCCCTTGGAGCTGGTGCATGGAATGTCATACTCGGCGGACTGGGATGGTATCTCCATTCATTCGTACCAAAGGAACAACTTAATGAAACCATAGAACAAAACAGCGAATATATCAAGTGGGGCATCATCGCCATAGTACTTATTGCTGCTATTTTCTTTGGAGTAAAGTACTGCATCAAGAAAAAAAACACAAAGAAATAAGGTGTTTTTATATAAAATACGTATATAATCAGGCAATCAACAGAAAAAAGAATATACTATACTGAATTGTGTCTTGTAACAGTAAATTTTCTGTGCATTACATAAAATATACGATTTTTAACAAGAAAACTACCTAAAAAGAACATTTCACGGAAAAATATTTGAATATTTAGCAAAAAAAACTTTCAAATGTTTGTGTGTTTCAAAATAAAGTATTACCTTTGCAAACGTTATCCTGAATACAATCTTTTTACCTTAAAGAAAGCTAATACCTATTGAGATTGGAACGTTCCCACCGTGAGGTGTGGACGTTTCGTTCTTTTATGTACCAATATCTTGTTCCTTTATTACATTTTTCACACCACTCCAATCCTATTACAATTTACGATACTATAATTAGCAATTATAATCTTTTAACTAAAAATATAAAACCAATACTTGCATTTCTCGAAATTTATTGATACTTTTGCAGAAACTTGTGTATACATAATCACACAATCACACAATATTACAACTAACTACTACTAAACAAAACAGTCAGAAATGAAGTTCAAACTCTTACTTACATTACTATGCACCATAGCCATTTTTGCATCGACGCATGCAAAAGTGTATTACGTTGCCCCTGCCGGCGACGACAGTGCAGAGGGAACATTAAAGAAACCGTTTGCCACCTTCGGACACGCACAGAAATTGGCTGAACCTGGTGACACCGTATTCTTCCGCCAAGGCATATATCACGTAAAGACCGAAGAGATAGCCGGACAGGATCCCAAAACAAAACCATACAAAATCGTATATCATATAAACAAGTCTGGACGAGAGGGGGCTCCTATCGTCTTTACAGGATACCAGACAGAACGCGCAATCTTCGACATGTCCGGAGTAAATCCAGGCGAATGCAGACTCACGGGATTCCTCATCACTGCAGACTACATCGTAATGAAGCAACTGGAAGTGGTAGGGCTGAGAGTACTTATTAAAGGACATGCGCAAAGCGAATGCGTCAGAATGCAACCAGCCAATCACTGCGTACTCGAGAACATGTCTTTCCATGACGGACAGGCCATTGGCGTCTATCTCCTCGAGGGTAGCCACAACCTCATACTGAATTGTGATGCCTACAACAATTATGACGACTACTCAGAAGGAGTATATGGCGGCAACACAGACGGATTTGGCGGACACCTTAGGAAAGAGGAATATGTGGGAAATGTGTTCCGCGGCTGCCGTGCTTGGTGGAACAGTGATGACGGATTTGACCTCATCAACTGTGCAGCTCCGGTACGCATAGAAAACTGCGTGGCTTTCTATAATGGCTATCGCCCAGGAACATTGCTCAATGCGGGCGATGGAACAGGTATCAAGGCAGGAGGCTACGGCATGGGTGAAGTAAAGGGATTCATCAAGAATATGAAGAATGTACCATGCCACGTGGTGACTGGATGCATAGCTTATAGCAACAAGAACCGTGGTATATACTCCAACCACCATCTTGGTGGACTAGAGATGACCAATAATATATCTATAAAGAATCCAAGAAACTTTACTCTCATATGCCGCAAATCAAAGGAAGAGGCTGTTGACATACCTGGCAAATGCCATATAATGAAAAACAATGTCTCTCTTGCCCCTACACGCAAAGGACAAGACTATACAGACTGTGACACAGCCTCATGCACACTGGATGGAAACCTGACCGCAGAAACAATGACTATGGTAAAGGTGAAAAAAATAAAGAAACCTCGCTGGAATGCAGAAAACTTCAATCCTTCCGATTACCTTGTTCCACGCAACGCTGACGGTTCCCTACCGTTTGATATACTAAAGGAATTCTAATCAGGCTAAACAAGACGTAAATATTTTACCGAAACAAATACGCACCGCTCATAAGCGGTGCGTATTTGTTTTCTTTCAATATTTGGTCCTACAAGATTTCGTGTAGATCATTTTACCTTACCCACATACTTTCTTGTAGAACAAGTCTAAAAAACAGCCGTCATGCTGCGTATAGGCACAAAAAAAACGTCCAACTAACCTCAATCGCTATTGAGTACGTTGGACGCCCACTTACTAACTGATCTTTATTAACATTACTAACCTTATGAAAAACTAATTTCTTATTTCTGATGCAAAGTTACAACTTTTTTTTATAGTACACATAAAAAATCGTTTCTTGTTTTTTCATATATGTTACGTATTGAACTTTTATATGGAAAATGTTACACAAAGAAAAGTTTTTATTACAAATTGCTATACATTATTAAATAATATTATGTAATTTTGCATTATAAAACAAATAACAATCTAAACAATTACAAAAATGACAACAAACGAAACAAATGGTTTTTACAAACTGAGTTGGCTACAGAGAATCGGTTACGGTTCTGGTGACTTAGCACAAAACCTCATTTTCCAGACAGTTGCATGCTACCTCATGCTCTACCTCACAACGGTATTGAAGATAAGCCCGGCTTTCGTAAGCGGTCTGATTCTTGGAGTACGTCTCCTTGACTGCATTTGGAGCCCAGTAGTAGGACGTTACATTGACAACAACAATCCTAAGTTAGGCAAATATCGTTCTTACCTCCTCTACGGCGGCATTCCTCTGACAGTGGCGGCATGTCTGCTAATGTTACCTCAGGTAGCTGAATGGTCAACTACCATGAAGATTGTTTATGCTACAGTCAGTTACACACTGCTCAGCATGATTTATTCGGTAGTAAACATACCATACGGTTCCATCATGGCAAGTATGACCCGCGACAATGACGAGGTCCTCAAACTCACATCTACACGTATGGTATGCGCCAATATTGGCCAGATCATCGTACAGGCAGGTTTCCCTATCGGACTCGCATTGGTTATCAACGAGGCAGTAAACTGGAATCAGGCTCTCTTCATGGCTATCGGTACTATCCCTGCCTTCATCATCCTGCCTTCCCTGCCTGCATTGAAGAACATCTTCGGCAAGAAAGGTCTCTATTACCTCCTTCTGTGCATCGGATTTGTAGGATTTGTTATTCTCTACATCATTGGTAAGTTCTTCGACGTTGCTGAACTCAACGTACTGGTACAGACTGCCAAGGTCATGACTGGTGTAGGTCTTTTGGTAGGTTCACTCATGTGGGCTCTTGTACCAGAGGTGATCACTGAGGCAGAGTATCGCACAGGCAATCGTCCAGCAGCTACCGTCAATGCTCTTGCTGGCGTAGCTTTCAAAGCAGGCTTCTCCCTTGCAGGTTTCATTACCCCTCTCGTTATGGGTTGGGTAGGTTTCAATCTTGCCAGCGAAGCTTCAGCACTCCCTACTGCTCCAAATGCGTGGTTTACAGTAACATCCATCTTTGCTGTCGCAGGTTTCATCCTACTATTCTATTGCTTCAAAGGCTGTAAGGAGCGCATCGCAACCACACCTGAAGAACCTGTAACGTACGCTGAGATGTTCAAGGAGTTTGCAGCAAACAAGTGCCTGCAGCTTATGATATGCATTTTCATTACAGTGTTCCTTGCATCCTTCATCAGTGCACCGGTAAATGCATACTATCCAAAACTTGCAGACTATTCAGAATCTTCAAAGGAAGCTATACTGTGGTTTACTACAATCATTCCTGCAATCCTCCTCATCGTAGTCGGATACCTCATCTACAAGTATCCTCTCACAGACGAGAAGCTTAATGAAATGAATAAGGAAATCAGCGAAAGAACAAAAGCCTAACGGATTCATTTCACACAAAACAAGATTCATCATGACAAATAAAAAGACCATTTTATCACTCCTGCTCTCCTGCGCACTGCTCAACGGCAATGCGCAGGGGTTAAAGGACGCCTACAAAGATAAGTTTCTAGTAGGCGGCGCACTCAATACCTGGCAGATAGACCAGCGTATCCACTCTGCTCTCAATGCTGTAGAGACACATTTTAATACTATAGTAGCGGAAAACTGCATGAAATGCGAGGAACTGCAGCCTTCCGAGGGACAATTCAATTTCAAGTGGGCTGACCAGTTTGTGGATTACGGTCAGCAGAACAATATGTTCATCGTAGGCCACTGTCTTGTATGGCATTCGCAGTGTCCAGCATGGATGTTCCAGGGCAAGTACCGCGTACCTATGAGTAAGGAACTCCTTATCAAGCGTATGCGCGACCATATATACACCGTCGTGGGACGTTACAAGGGACGCGTACACGGATGGGACGTTGTCAACGAAGCCATAGAAGACGACGGAAGCTTCCGCAAGTCACCGTATTATAACATACTTGGAGAGGAGTTCATCGAACTGGCATTCAAGTTTGCCCACGAAGCAGACCCTGACGCAGAGCTATACTATAACGACTTCAGCATGGACAAGCCAGCAAAGCGCGATGCCGTCGTTCGACTCATCAAGAATCTGAAAGCAAAAGGTTGCCGCATTGACGCAGTAGGCATGCAGAGCCACGTAGCATTCGATACCCCACTGGATGAATATGAGAAAAGCATCGAAGCATTTGCAGCCACAGGTGTCAAGGTACAGGTCACCGAACTTGATCTCAGCGTATTGCCATGGCCAGAACAGGGAATGGGAGCATCCATCGAAACGAACTATGAGTACCGCAAGCAGGTGGATCCTTACAAGGACGGTCTGCCACAGGAAGTTGCCAAGGAGCAAAGCGATTTCTATTGCAAGCTCTTCGGTATATACCTCAAGCATGCTGACGTTATGAAGCGTGTGACATTCTGGGGAGTACTTGATAGCGAATCGTGGAAAAACAACTGGCCTATCGAGGGACGCACTGACTATCCATTGGCATTCTATGCAGACGGAAAGGCTAAGCCATTCGTAGAAGAACTCATCCGCATGGCTGCACCGGAAATGCTTCCTGCCAAGGATACCAAAGCAAAGAAGGCACGTAAGAAATAAAAGACGGGAGGGATAGCTGCCATACTGTTGATGTATTTATCCACTAATTTGTATTATAATCTCACCAACCAAATCATCCCAATAATCAAATTGTAATACCAAGACCATCAACAAAGCAGGTAACTACCCTCCCCTACTTTATATCCTAGCCCCCCCAAAAAAGGGATTTTTACAAAAGAGACACAAAAAAACAATCAACCAAATAATCAATAAAAATATGGAATTACCACGTTATCTTTTTCCTGCCGACTATATGGCAGATCCTGCAGCACATGTCTTTAACGGCAAAGTATATATCTACCCTTCGCACGACATCAATACAGAGCATTGCTTTGATGATGACGGAGGTCACTTCCAGATGCGCGACTACCACGTGCTCTGCGTTGATGATATCGAGAATGGAGAAGTGAAGGACTGCGGCGTAATACTCGACGTAGATCAGGTGAAATGGGCTGAAAAGCAGATGTGGGACAGCGACATCGTGGAGAAGAACGGCAAATACTACCTTATCTTCTCAGCCAAGGACTATACCGGTCTCTTCCACCTCGGCGTGGCAGTAGCAGAGAACCCGGAAGGTCCATTCATTCCACAGCCAGCACCTATCGTAGGTTCCTATAGTATCGATCCTTGCGTCTTCAAGGATGACGACGGAGAGGTATATGTATATTTCGGTGGCATCTGGGGTGGACAGTTGCAGTGGTACAAGGACAACAAACTCAACCCTCGCGAGATTAAGGCATACGGTGAACCTACACCAGACAACGCTCCTGCAGATTACCTCACACAGGTAGGCGGCGGTCAGGACGCCCTTCCATCACGCGTTGCTAAATTGACAGACGACTGTCTGGAGTTTGCAGAGTCACCACGTCCGGTAATCATCGTTGACAGCGAGGGCAACCCTCTCAAGGCTGATGACCCACACCGTTTCTTCGAGGCATCGTGGATGCACAAGATGGGCGACACATACTATTTCTCATACAGCACCGGCGACTCACACCTGCTCTGCTATGCTACAGCCAAGAACCCATACGGACCATTCACATTCCAGGGCGAACTGCTCCAGCCTGTAGTAGGATGGACTACTCACCACTGTATCATGGAGCGTGACGGACAGTGGTATCTTTTCTTCCACGACTGTGTTCCTTCTAACGACGTTACATGGCTGCGCAGCCTCAAAGTGACACGAATCAAGGTTGAAGACGGCAAACTTGTTGCTGAAATATAACATATACCCTATAAACTTCATAAAATGTTACACCAACAAATATAAATGTAACATTTTATGAAGTTTTTTTTTTAGGAAAAGACTAAATTTGCAAACGAATTGAAACACGCGGAATCCGCGCAAGTATTACACATTATACTATTAGGGCAATTCAGATTAAGAAAACTAAACAATATTAATTAAACCAAATCGAATTTATGAAAATTAAAGGATTACTCGGACTTAGCATGGCTATGGGCTGTGGTGTTTCTGCACAGGCACAGACTCCTGTATTCCATGAGAGCTTTGATGCCGCTCAGACAAAGGGCGCTTCAGAAGTTGGTTATTACGAATTCATCAATACAGAGGAAGGCGATGAGATCAAGGTTCCTGCTGCTGGCGCTTTCAAGGGCGACGGTTGCTTGAACATGTTCAACTTCGACCAGCCTTCTAACGACAACAACTTCTGGCGTCGCGCTATCAAGTTCCGCAACCTCCCACTTCAGGAAGGCAAGAACTACCGTCTCACTTACAAGGTTAAGGGTACAAACACCTTCACCGATGCCAACGGTAATGCAACAAGAACAAAGATCAACGTAGCTCTCATGCAGGGTGGTGAGAACGCAGATATTCCATTGCTCGACGCAAAGGGAAATGAGTTCCGCTTCACAGAGTCATACCTCAACCCTGACAACTACGAGACATACACACGTATGTTCCACTTCGCAAGCGCACAGCTCCAGAAGGACACATACGCAAAGAACAACCCTGACAAGGATCCACTTGCAGACACATTCTTTGCTACATTCAATGTTTATAACCCAGGTGACTTCTATCTCGATGAGATTGACCTCGTAGAGTCTAACATCGCTGACTACACCGCAGGTGGTTATACAATCCGCGTTAACTTCGGTTTCGGCACAAACATCAAGAGCCTTGCAAATGCAAGTTCTATCGGTCGTGTTATCATGCCAGAGGGAACAGCTGCAGTTAAGGTAAATGGTGCAGAGGCTAAGGTTGAGAGCGTAGAGCTTCACAACGATGGCTTCATGTATATCTTCCTTGAGGATACAGAAATCGATAAAGCTGCTAACATCGAGGTAACATTCAAGAACCCAGAAGCTAAGGAGTCACAGGTTCTTTATGATGGCGCACTCGCTCCAGAAGGTCCTGTAGCAAACTTCACAGAGGCATTTGACGCTTCATACAATGAGGACCTCGGCCAGATTTCTTCGTTCGCATGGGAACCAGCTAAGCTTATCAGCGCTACACCAGCAGATCATTCATTCGCATGGCCAGAGACTGTCAATGAGTTCACACTCAAGCTTGACCACAAGATCTACACTGTTGCGACTGACGATGGTGACGGCGGTACAATCGACGTTCCTGTTGCTACACTCACAGGCGTAAACGAAAAGCTCGCTATCAAGGCAGGCACACCAGAACTCACAGACGAAATTACTTTCGTTCGCACAGGTAACACCCCACTCAAGAAGGGCATGTACTCTGTAGTACTCACTGGTGCTTACTCTGAGAAGAAGATGCCAAGTGATGACATCACAGTTTCATTCGAGACTGGCGAGATCAAACTTGCTGAGACAACATACACAGATATCTTCACACACCTCCTCGAAGGAGAAGCAAACGGTCAGCCAGCAGGTTGGACTATCATGGTAGGCGGTGAGAACTTCACCGGTGGTGAGCCAAAGGAGGATAACGGTAGTGCATGTCGTAACCAAAATATCCAAGGTACCGATGGTGCACAGACCGCATTCTACCTCTGCGACCGTGACGGATATACATATATGATGTATGGTGATAAGGAAGACGCTCGTCTCTCACTCCCAGCAGGTGACATAGAGTTCACTGTTCTCGGTGTAGGTCATGAGAATCCAAGCCGTCGCATTGAGTTCCGTATCGAGGACCTCGAGGGCAACGAGATTGCATCAGGCAGTGGCAACACAACCGTACAGGCTGAGCAGTTTACTTCTGTTAACGCTCTCGGTCCTATTTCTATCCAGTTCAACAACCCTAAGGAGCAGAACATCGTAGTTAAGATTCACGAGCCAGAAGGTGGTTTCACCGCTTGTCGCATCGTAGGTGTAAAGGCACAGAGCTATAAGGTATCCGAGGGTGACACATCAGACGAGAAGGTAGTTCTCGCTAGCGACTTCGTAGGTGGCAACATGCCAGCAGAGGGCACAGGATGGCTCTGCTATAACGACAACAACGAGCTGGCTCCTGGTTCAGGCCGTAACGGTACATCAGGTATGCTCGAGAGAAACTTCTCTCCAAAGATGCCTTCAGCATTCTTCGCTCGTGAGTGTGGTTCTAACGATAACGCAGGACACCGTATCGAGTACGGTAATGGCAACGGCGTAGAGGGTGGCTTCGAAATGGAACCAGGCAGCTACGAGATCGTTTACTACGGAGGTACATGGAACGACCCTTCAGGTAATGCTAACGGTACTTCTAAGGTATTCATGCAGCTTCTTGACGCTACTGATGGTACAGTAGTATTCAGCTCAGAGCACGTTAACAAAGCAAACTTCGAGAACGGTGGTGCATGTAACGGTCAGGCTGATAAGGTAACTGAGAAGTTCAACTGCGCTGGTGGCAAGTACATCATCAAGGCATGGGGTACACACAACACCGTATGGGGTGGTCTTACTATCACTAAGGAGGGTTCTTACGCTGCTAAGTGGTATGGCAAACTCCGCGAGGCTGTTGAAGATGCTAAGCTCGAACTCGAAAGCTCTGCAGCAGAAGAGCTCGATGGTAACACAAAGAACGCTCTCTCTGAGGCTATTGCAAAGTACGACAAGCCATCAGGTATGCACGAGGAGGCAGAATTCCTTGCTGCTATCGACAAACTCAATGACAAGGCTTCTCAGATGAAGGCTCGCCGCGATGCCTTGACAAACTTCAAGTCTGTTATCGGCAACATCGCAGGAATCGTTGAGAATGCAGAAGAGAAGTACAAGGCTCTCGAGAGCTATCAGATACTCTCTGATATCAACACCAAGTACGCTGAGACTAATCCTTCAGACATCGAGACAGAAGAACTCGTACCTCTGACACAGTCACTGCAGTTCAACTACAACCTCTACAACAACATGGTTAACACCTGCGTAGGTCTCCTGACCAAGCAGATTAACAACCTTGTAAGCAACATCGAGGCACTCCAGGGTGAAGAGGCTGGCAACTATGCAGAGGTTATCGCAGAGGCCAAGATGGCAGTAGATGACAACCAGAAGCTCGCTCGTCTCCTCCGTCTCATCTACACTCAGAAGGTCTATGAGACAATCGCTGCCGGCAACCCATTCGTTGAGTTCGACGCAGAGGGCAATGAGGACGCTAAGACTCTCGACGCTGTAGGTTACATCCAGAATGCTAACTTCTACTGCACACAGCCAGTTAAGGGCGGTGATACATCTGCAGATACAAACGCATTCCCAGGTTGGGACATCAAGGTCACACAAGGTGGCTTACGTTCTGCATGGACTACAACATGGGGAGAGAAATGGCCTACAAATGAGAAACCAGTTGAAGACTGCGGTGTTAAGGCTGGTTGGGGTGACAACGAATACAATGTTGAGCAGGTTCTCGCAGAGCTCCCTGTAGCTATCTATCAGGTATCTGTACAGATGGGTGAGGACGGTATCCCAACATCTCGTCAGGACGCTTCTATCGAAGAGGTTAAGTCATTCGCTTATGTAGGCGATGTTAAACAGACATACGATGGCTACGTTGACGAGAATGGTGATCAGAAGCAGAGCCGTGACTTCAACCACGAGTCAAATACCAAGACATTCAATGCTGTTACTGTTGCAGCTGGTGAGGATGGCATTCTTGGTTCACTCACTATCGGTGTCAACATGAACCTTAAGGCTACTCACGGTGGTCTCGACAACTTCAACATGCTGATGACAGGTGCTGTTCCTGGATTCAACTACGAGCAGGCTGCCAAGGACATTCAGAAGCTCATTGACGAAGCTACATCTGTAGAGTCTGTTAAGGACGCTGAGACAGCTAAGGTACTTCAGAAGGTTTACAAGGCATTCAAGAACGGTCAGGTAGTTATCTCGAAGGACGGCAAGAAGTTCAACGCTGCTGGTGTTCAGGTGAAGTAATCACCATACGTGACAAGAATTCAAAAGGAGTTCACACTCCTCAAGAATAAACCATAGATTAATCCCTGATTGATACGTCAAGTATCATTCAGGGATTTTTCTTTTTTATTGGTGTCCGGTTAAAGTTTTTTATCAAGAATTAGAGAATTAGAAGGGCTTTTGCAGACGTGCAAAATGCAGTAACGGGCTACATGACTGATAATGAAAGACAAAGATGCGCCAAAGACAGTGCAAGATAATATCACAAAATAAAAACAAGTCATTTGCTTATCATTATGAAAATAATTTTGATTAAGTAGGTGTGCAAAATTATTTTTATAATGATTGTGTTCAATAGTGATGCATATTCGGTGCCTGATATAAAGAAGTGTAGTGGCTCCTACTCGACTGTTATCAGGTGTCGAAGATGCGCAGTAGGGGATGCAAGGATTATATAAATAATTTTGCACACTTACTTACTTATGTTGTATGATTTGACTTTTCGCGAAAATGTTAAAGTGCCCCTTTTGCAGTGTTAAAGGGCCCCTTTTGCGGTGTTAAAGGGCCCCTTTTGCAGTGTTAAAGGGGCACTTTAACTTTGCAAAAAGACATTTTGCAATTCTGGTGACATTCCGCAGGTGACAATTCGCCACTTTACAAGGGAACAGTATCTGTCATATTATGCAACAGACCCAATAATTTTGATTACTTACAATATAAACACTTTGATAGAAAATGAAACAAACGTATTTACCGGATAGCAATATTCTACAATATATTATGTAGCTTTCTAGTAGAACCCTTTCATATAATCGACACAAGTATTGTCTTAACTCCTTAACTTTCTGTACCTATGTTACACGAGCAAAAGATATTGTAACAATTCATAATATATAAGTAGTACATTATTAGTAACTTTGCAAATGTAAGTTACAAAAGACAGCATAACAAATGTAACACTAAGCAATATAAACGAATAACAAAATACAAATGAGAAGACCTAGACAACTCGTTATGGCGTTGCTCATGCTCGCCTCTTCATTTGCATCAGCAGCCGACAAATTCGTTTCCTTCACCGGAGGAGACCTGAAGCTCTGCGATGCCAAAGGTACCGTGGTACTCAACGTTTCCGACAATGACAACCCAGCAGTAAAGATTGCAGCCAAGAACCTCGTAGCAGACTTTGGCAGGGTATGTGATGCCAAGGCAACGATAGTGGCAGAAGGTGATGCAAAGATCATCATCGGAACAATGGGAAGCAGCAAGGCTATCGATGCTCTCGTTAAGGCAAAGAAGATAGACGGAGCACAACTCAAAGGCAAGACAGAGAAATACATCATCACGATGGTAGATGGCAATCTCGTCATCGCAGGTAGTGACCGCCGTGGTACCGTATATGGCATATACGAACTCTCACGCCAGATGGGCGTATCGCCATGGTACTACTGGATGGACGCTCCTGTCAAGAAACAACAGGCTGTTTATGTCAGCAACGGCACCTATACCGATGGCGAACCAGCTGTGCGCTATCGCGGTATCTTCCTCAACGACGAAGCACCATGTCTCACCACATGGGTAAAGAACACATTCGGCACAAACTACGGCGGACACGACTTCTACGAAAAGGTATTCGAACTCGTGCTGCGTCTCAAAGGTAACTATATGTGGCCTGCCATGTGGGGCTGGGCTTTCTATGCCGACGACCCGCTCAACATGAAGACTGCTGACGATATGGGCGTCATGATGGGACTCAGCCACCACGAACCTATGGCTCGCTCACAGCAGGAATGGAGTCGCCACTCTGACAATCCTAACGCTGACGACCAGACTCTCGAAAGCCGCAAGAAGGACAAGCACCAGTGGAACTATGCCACCAACAAGGATGAGCTCGATGCCTTCTGGTTCAAGGGTGTTGACCGCAACAAGCACACCGAGGATGTCATTACCATCGGCATGCGTGGCGACGGTGACATGGCTATGAGTGAGGAGCGCAACGTCAAGCTTCTGGAAGAGGTGGTTGCCAACCAGCGCAAGCTTATCAGCAAAGCTCATGGTAAACCAGCCAAGGAGGTGCCACAGGTATGGGCATTGTATAAAGAGGTGCTCGACTACTACGACGACGGCATGCGAGTACCTGACGATGTGACCATCCTGCTCTGCGATGACAACTGGGGCAATGTGCGCCGCACACCTACAGCAAAGGAACGCAACCGTAAGGGCGGCTGGGGTCTTTACTACCATGTGGATTATGTAGGTGCTCCTCGTAACTCCAAGACCCTCAACGTGACTCCGACACAGAATATGTGGGAGCAGTTGGAACTCGCTTATGACAATGGCATCAACAAGTTGTGGGTACTCAACGTGGGCGACCTCAAGCCTATGGAGTACCAGATACAGACCTTCCTCGATCTGGCTTGGAATCCGAAGGCTGCACCATTCGTTCCTACACCGGGAGAGAGTGTTGACATCCTGCCTCACACACGTCAGTTCTGCGCTTCTATCTTCGGCGAGCAGCAGGCTGACGAGGCTGCACGCATCTATGACCTCTGCTGCAAGATGGCTGGCCGCTGTACTCCGGAGATGCTCGATGCCAAGACTTACAACCTCCAGAGCGGAGAATGGCAGAAGGTGGTAAGCGAATACCAGACTCTCGAGATTGATGCCCTCAGACAGTATGCCAACCTTGACGCCGATGCCCGCGATGCATATTTCCAGCTCATCCTCTTCCCTATCCAGCTGATGGCCAACCTGCATCAGATGTACTATGCACAGGCCATGAACAACGACCTGCACAGCAAGGGCGACCTTGCCATGAATGACTGGGCAGACCTCTGCGAGAAGTATTTCAAGCGTGATGCCGAACTGATGCGTCAGTACAACAAAGACCTTGCCGGAGGCAAGTGGGACGGCATGATGATACAGAAGCACATTGGCTACACCTCATGGAATGACTCTTTCCGTCACGACATACTGCCTAAGCTCTATCGTGAAGATGCTGCCAACGCTATATATTCTATTGGTGCAGAGGGTTACCTCGCTATGGAGGCTCAACACTTTGCCAACAAGACCGATGGCACAAGTGCCAAGTGGACTGAAGTGCCTGGTATGGGTCGCACTCTCGGCGCCATGATGCTCCTCCCTCATACTGGCGACATCAAGGGCGCATCACTCGAATATGCATTTGAGAACGGTCAGTGCAACAAGTCCGGCAAGACCAAGGTAAAGGTACACGTTATCACCAAGTCAACGCTGGACTACCTCAACAAGGGTGGTCTGACATATAAGGTTGCCATAGACGGTGGCGCTGCCGTCACCATCAACTTCAACCATGACATGAATGAGGCTCCAGAGAACATCTACTCTAAGTTCTACCCTACCATCGCACGCCGTGTGATAGAGAAGACCATCGAACTCGAAGTGGATATGAGCAAGGCCAACCACACCCTTACATTCACTCCTGATGATCCAGGCATCATCCTGGAGAAGATTGTCGTTGACTTCGGCGGCTATCAGCCACAGTACCTCTTCGGTAAGGAGAGCCTCCGCAAGAAGAAATAACACTTTACATATGAAAAAAAATATCTATTCCCTTTTACTCATGACAGTGATGCTCTTCTTCATCGGCAGCACCACTGTCAATGCACAGGAGCGTCGTCCTATCGACTCTCAGCATCCACTATGGCTCGTCCATATAGATATATGGAATCAGGCCGACCCACAGAAGATCATCGACCTCATACCAGCCGAGATCAAACCATACGTATGTATGAACCTCTCCATGTCATGCGCATACGACAAAGACCGTGGCGTCTATCAGCGCCCACAGAGTGCCATCCGCACCTACAAGTCATGGGCTTCTGTCTGCCAGGCCAACGGCATGTGGTTCACCTGCCAGCCAGCCAGCGGCGGTCATACCCACATCATGGACGATGACCTCGAGACATTCGAATACTTCTTCAAGCGCTATCCTAACTTCCTCGGATGGAACTACGCTGAGCAGTTCTGGGGATTCGACGAACCAGGCGACAAGAGTTCCAGTTCGCAGACCAGCCGTATCGCTCTCTTCGCTAAGCTCGTGCCTATGCACCACAAGTACGGCGGTTTCCTCACCATCAGTTTCTGCGGAAATATATGGTCACACGCACTCAACCCTGTGGGCATGATGAAGCGTAACGCTGACCTCCTGGAGGCATGCAAGAAATATCCTGAGGCCATCCTGTGGCTCTACAAATACACCACATCGTCTTGTTTCTACAACAACGAGAGTGTATCCTTCGGTCCTTTCGTAGCAGGTCTCGCCAAGAACTACGGCGTGCGCTATGACAACTGCGGATACAACGGTGCCCTGGACGCAATCCTGGGCGAGAAGCACGGCAAGAAATATCCTGTAGCATCAGGATTCGGTACCGTCATGGAGCAGACATGTCAGAACGGCGGTGCCGTATGGGATGGTCCTGAGCTGATATGGACCGAAGACTTCCAGAACCTCTCTGACAGCAGAGATGCCAGCCAGTACACACAGCGCAACTGGGGTATCTTCCCTGGCTTCCGCAACGGTTGGCTTGACATTTACCGCAAGATCATCGACGGTACCATGTACATCCCTACACACGACGAGGTGGTAGATCACACCAAGTTCATCATACTCAACGATGTCACCTCTGGCAGTGACGAGGATAAATATGCCATGTGGGGCGATGCCTACGACGGTCTCTACAAGCAGCAGGACCCATTCAACCGCGGCAACGGTCAGTGGATGGACAATTTCTGGTACCTTAAGAAGACCGGTCGTTACAATACCATCCCTATGGCACCATACATCACCGAGGAGGTGTCACAGGCTATTCCTAATGTAGTGCTCAAGTCAAAGCGTAGCAGCATCTTCGGTAGTCAGACCACCAAGACCAGCAAGTTCAATGCTGCATACCCAGAGATCAGCACAGGTGACCTCTTCGTGGCTCGTCACAAGAATCAGCTCGTGACCTACACTCCATACACTTACCTCAACAAGAAGGTTACCGCTACTGCAGAGATTCCTCTACAGTATAACACTTGTAAGAGCCTTAACCTGACATGGGGCAAACTCAGTAGCGGTATCGTACGCGAGTATTCGGACTCTATCACCTTCTATCTCAACAACTACCGCTCTGACACTACCGCCAACGTCAAGGACATCATCGTCATCAAGGGTGCTACCACAGCACCATCATACACCATGACGAGACGTCAGCAGGCTACCGCATCGGCTACTGCTGCATGGGATGAGGCTGCACAGGCTTATACTCTCACCGTTTCTCATAATGGTCCGGTGGATCTCGTAGTCAAGTGCGCCGGTGCTGAGACCGACCGCAAGACAGACGCTATAGCACCTGTAGCACTGGAGATGCCTAAGCAGCCAGAACCATTCAATGGAGAACTCATCATCGAGGCTGAGGACATGAACTACAAGTCTATCTCTACCTGCGCTACATTCCCATACGTCTCGCATCCTAACGTACGTGGACATGCCGGCAACGGATTCATCATCCTCGGCACCAACAAGGACGGTGCTCTCAAGGCTAAGTTCAATGTCAAGAAGGCTGGCACATACCGCATCGAGTTGCGCTACTCTACCATGGGCAACAGCGGCGGCACACTGAAGTGCAACATCAATACCGCTACCCAGTCCAAGAACCTCAACCTCGTCATGAACAGCAACAACGTTTGGCGCAAGGCGAAATGCACTGCTACGCTCAAGGAAGGCAGCAACACCATCTACCTCTATAATACCAATGGCGTGAACGCATACCTCGACCAGATGATCATCACTCCTGACGAGATACCTGCCGAGGAGTACGCTGTTACGGTACGCGACAGCGAAGACGGCACTGTAGATGTAGATAAGGATTCTGCAGCAGAGGGTACCAAGGTCACTCTCACCGCTAAGCCTAAGCCTGGCTTTGCACTCGTAGGCTGGAACATCATACATGGTGACATCACCTTCACAGCATTCAACAAGGAGACTGGAGTCTGCGCCTTCACCATGCCTGACGACAATGTCACCCTCGAACCTATCTTCTTCGACACCACCACCGTCTATGACATCAAGATCAACGACTATCTCGCCGGCAATATGCCAAAGGGATGGCGCGCCCTTGAGAATGCTAACGGCAGCGGCATACACGAATACCCTAACAGCTATTCATCCGGCCCACGCATCATGGGTGGATTCCCTGGCAAATACAACAAGGCTCTCTACTGGCGTGTATATAGCGCTGACTATGGCATGCAGCCAGACAACCGCCTGACTCTTGAGCCTGGCAAGTACCGCCTCTCATTTGCCATGCCTGCATGGAAGGGCACCCCACAGTGCAATGCACAGATTCTTACCACTGACGGTGTTGTCATTGCCAGCCTGCCATACTTCTCTGCTACTCCTAACGCTGCAGGTGTCACCACCACCAATCTGGATAAGTCTCCTGTTCGCGAACTGGAGTTTGAGGTCAAGACTGCCGGTGACTATGTCATCCGCTTTGAGAATAACGGCACAGGCTACTCGGAGTTCCTCCTCGCTGACTGCCGCATCAACAAGGTCGTAGAGGAAGATACCATGGTTAGCACCATCGTAAACTCTGAGACATGTGGCGACAACTATGAGATCTATGACGCCCTGGGCAACCGCCTGCCTAAGCTGCAGCGTGGTCTCAACATCATACGCCAGAAAGGCATGGATGTAAAGAAAGTATATATCAAGTAGCGGTTTAGTGGTGGTTTGGTGGTTTGGTGGTTGCGTTCCTTGCGATTCTTCGCAAGGCTCCAACCAAACAACCAAACAACTAAACAACTAAACAACCAAACAACAATTTCTATGTCAACACGTAAAACCATAACAAGCATATTTGCTTCGCTGATGCTCTGCATGGCACCCGCTGCCAATGCAGAGACAGTACAAAACCCTTTCCTGTGGACAGACACACCTGATCCGGACGTGATACGCGTAGATGACTACTACTATCTCGTCACCACCACCATGCACCTCTTCCCAGGAGGACCTATCATGCGAAGCAAAGACCTGCAAAACTGGGAGACGGTGTCATACCTCTTCGATGAGATCAAGGACACACCGCGCTATGACCTCACTGAGGGCACGGTATATGGACGAGGACAGTGGGCCACAACGCTGCGTTACCACAACGGTACCTTCTGGGCTCTCTTCGTTGCCAATGACGATCCTCACAAATCCATGGTATTCAAGACGGATGACCCTGCCAAGGGGTGGAAGCTCCATAGTCGCCTCCCTGCATATCATGACTCGTCACTATTCTTTGACGATGACGGTCGTGTATATGTATTCTCCGGCAGCGGCAACATACGTCTCGTGGAACTGGAACCTGACCTCTCTGACGTAAAGAAGGGAGGCGTGAACAAGGTACTCGAACTGAAATGCAAACCTGAAGGCCTGCATGAGGGCAGCCGCGTCATCAAGCATGACGGCATGTACTACCTGCTCTGCATATCATGGCCTCGCACAGGCAGACAGGAGATATGTTACCGCAGCAAGAACATCGAAGGGCCATACGACAGCAAGGTGATTCTCAAGAGCGACTTCGGCGGCTTCCCTCTCGCTGGTCAGGGCACCATCGTCGATGGCAAGCACGGCGAGTGGTACGGCGTGATATTCCAGGACCGCGGCGGCGTAGGTCGTGTGCTGACCATCGAACCATGTTCGTGGATCGACGGATGGCCTATGCTGGGCAAGGTCTCTGACGGTAAGATACCTGAGACCATGAATCTGGACACGGAGGCTTTCACTCCTACCACTACCACTCAGCACATGCCTCAGGGCACTACGATGACCAAGGATTTCCAGTTTAATCACAACTACATCAAGGCAGACATCTCGCCTGCCCTGCAGGATAATCCACAGCATCAGCTGCTCCCTGCTCCATCCCAGCTAACCCTCCGCACCTCAGTCATTGCCAACAGCATATATGATGCACGCAACACCATCACTTGGCGCACATGGGGACCTACCTGTTCGGATACCATCATGATTGATGCCCGTGGCATGAAGGACGGTGACCACGCAGGTCTGGCAGCCCTCAACGGTGACTCAGGTGTGTTGTCTCTGGTAAAGGATGGCAAAAAGACTTATCTCGTATTTACAGAGGAGAAGGTATCGCTCACAGACGATACCAAGGCCATCACTGGTGTAGAGAAAAAGGAAATCGCCCGTATCAGCGTCAGCACCTCTGCCCTGAAGGACATCCGCATGGTGATGAACGGAGACTTCACCCCTGGCAAGGACATCGCTACCTTCTCTTACAGTCTGGACAAGGGAAAGACATGGCAGGCCATCGGCGGCGACTACAAGATGCGTTTTGACTACCGCCGCCTCTTCATGGGATCACGCTATGCAGCCTTCTACTATCCTACCAAGCAGACCGGAGGCACGATAGTCCTCACGCTTCCAAAGGCCAAATAAAGCGAACAGAACAGTTGAAATATCCATAAAAGAATCCGTCTTCGGGGTAGCCCTGGAGACGGATTCTTTTTGCAAGCACTAATCTCTATTGACAAAAGTATATAGACCGCAATGCAGATGCATTATATTAGCGTCCGCGCGCCTTACGCGTACCAAGGAAAAAACATTTTAGGGGTGTTCTATTAATTAGCTTTGTCAGATTTTGGAGTTTTAGCTGAGATCAGTTTGTTAGTTGAAGAAGGAGTTATGCGGGCATCGCTCGGCACTTGTGACGCTCTACCTTTAGTGTAGAGAACGACTGATGATACTTC
>JAZLIN010000068.1:0-3202 GCA_045617365.1 Prevotella sp.
ACATCGCATACCACCATCGGAACGTGCCGCTGGGGACAGGACTTCATGCTGAACTATGCCAAGGATAAGTGGACGGTGGACATGAGCCTGATGGGTGAATATGAGTATCAGGGGCATAGTCCTGTGAGTAGTAAGGTGGAACACCTCTCAGGAACCCCTTACACGGAATCATCTCAGATGGACACTCGCCAGCACATGCCGTTCGGTATGGGTGAAATAAACATCGGTTATCAGGTGGATTCCGTTTCGGCTGTTCATCTGGCATTCTCAGGTACACTCATGGCAATGAACGAGAAGGGTTCACCTACGTATTATTATAAAGGTGGACAGTACGGCGATGGCTTGGCATTGACGATGCTGAGCGAGTCGAAGATGCGTATGGGGTCAATGGACGGAAGTCTTTACTATCAGCGATTCTTTGGGCGTGAGAAGGAAGGCAATATGACGTTTACCTATCAGTATTCGCTGAGCCCTAACCGCATAATCAACCGATACGGCTACGATGACAAAGCATTGGCCGAGCAGTTCGGATTCTTCGATATTGACCAGGAGAGCAACGAACGTTCGGAGAACCATAATGTGCTTGCAGACTTCGTGCTGCCTGTGGCAAAGTGGTTGAAGATAAACACAGGAACCAAATACACGGCTGACATCAATAACGGCAAGAGTCTCCGTCAGCAGCGTCATCTGGGCGCACTCTATGCCGAGGCAGAGAGCTCCCTCCCTATGGGGGAGGGCGGGGGGAGAGGCCGGCTGTCGGCAAAGGCAGGTCTTAGATATGAACACGTGTGGCAATCATCGCACTACAAGGATGATTGCGCTCCAGGATTTGACACGAAGAATGGCGTGCTGGTTCCTTCTGCCAGCCTCACGGCATCGCTCAGCGAGAGCCAGACAATAGGCATGACCTACAATCTGCGAGTACGCCGCCCGGGCATTGAGGAACTCGATCCTTTTGTCAACCGTTTCGACCCTCTGACGCTGGAGTATGGTAATCCGCACCTTGACCTTGAACGCACACACAACCTCTCGCTGTCGTACATGCTCAACCTACAACGACTCTCCATGCGTGCTGCCCTAACTCACCAGTTGACCGAAGACGGCATTATGCAGTACTCATTCCAAAAGGAGGGCAAGATTCACCGCACCTTCGGAAACATCGTGCACACCAATCAGACATCGGCAAACGTGTACGTGAGTTGGGGTATGACAAAGACCACGAAGCTCTTGCTCAACACCGAACTCTCGTACGTAGATCATCGCAGCGCCGAACTTGCTTCCTCCCCCCAGTCGGGGGGAATGAGGGGGGCTGGTTGGAGCCTCGGTAGCAATATTGGCGTGCAGCAGACATTGCCCTGGCAACTCAAGTTCACCACCAACCTGGAGTACATGAGCCGCAGCTACACCTTGCAGGGTTGGGAGTCAGGCATGACCGAACTGACGGCATCCATCTCGCGCAGTTTCAAGGACGACCGCTGGAACATCGCCCTCACCGGCACCACAGGCCTCGGACACGGCGGCGACCTTGTGTGGACATCCTACAGCAAGACGCCCGACTTCACGTCCACCCAATCCTTCACCATGCCCGTGCAATGCATCACCCTCGGCATCACCTATAATTTTGGCGGTGGCAAAAGGGAGCCGCGTGAACAGAATGACATTGAACTGCCACAGAAGAGGAATCGTAGAGGTAGATAAAACATCGCAATGGTAACGTGTCTAATCAGATATGTTACCATTTTTTTGAAATTACGCCGATAACCCGTGGAAATCTACTCGAATTATGTGCATTTTCACGGAGTGTTGACACACATTTGTCCTCGCGCAGCAGATACACGTTCGCCTTGACAGCCGCACCGGTGAAGGAGTCAAACACTCCGCCGTAGATAGCCATCAGCGAATCTGTTTTCTCCGCAGCCATTGCATTGATAGAGATAATCAGCAAGGATAAGAGGATGATAATTGCTTTTTTCATTTTTTATACTTTAATTTTTGTTTTATTGTTAGGCGTCCAACACAGCGGTGTTAAGCCTCCAACACTACGCTGTTAGGCCTCCAACACAGCGGTGTTGAGTATCCAACACTGAATGATGGTTACCTATCGCCATGCCATTTGTTGTGGTATGCGGTTGTCACAATAACACCCAACGATACATTTCGCTACTTTTTCCGAGAGCAAAATTACTGCAACTATCTCTACCGCGCAACACTTTCGCCACATTTTTTGTTAAAGATTACTAACGGGCACACTATAGTGTAAAGATGAATCAGAGGCATTTGCCATTGGAATCACTATGCTGGAGAATGGTGAATTAGAGTGTGCTGGTCAGATTTGTGCTTCTGCTGTAGCAACATTGTTATAGAACAACGCCTTCTGACTGCAACAGTTTGAGTTTCTTGCCAATCTCTCCATTGCGTTTTCCATGGAATCCTCCTATACTTCCATCCGATGCAATGACCCTATGGCACGGAACATCAGGAGCAAATGGATTACGCTTTAGTGCCTGACCTATTGCCTGAGCACTCTTGCATCCAATCTTTTCTCCTAACTCCTTATACGAGATAGTCGCACCACGAGGAACGTCCAGCAAAGCAAGGTAACCTTGCGCTGAAAGTCCGTGATGCGACTGTCTGTTTTTACTATAGTACGAATATCAGGCATATTCCTTGTTTGCTTCGTTATATCGTTCAATCTGTTCAGCGGTACTGGCAGAACAGAAGGAGTGATTTTTGTTAGACTCACACACTGACTAAAGTTGAATGTAAACCGCTTAAAATCAGTGATATGGGTAGAATAATAGAAAAATATCAAAAAATCCGAAAAGGGATGACATCGGGACGTTTGGGAACATGGCTTGGGAACCACCTATTTTCTTTCCCAAAGTTTCCCAAGAAAACAGCACTTTTGGACGTGTCAAACTCAACAATCCTGTTTTCAACCGTAGGATAAGGGCGAACTCAAAACCACCGTAACGTCAGGAATCCTTCGCAGATGTTTAGACAGATTCAATAGAAACAAGTAGTCAATAATCAATTCGGAAAATCCGACCGATTCTTACACATTATATATAATACAAAGACAATGAAAATATCAGTAACACTACATATACCTCTTCTGGCACTGGCCAATGTATGCTTTCTCGTATTGTTGGCTGTCAAAGTACTTCCGCAGATTCTGCTTTCTGGTTGCATTCTTCGTGAT
>JAZLIN010000069.1:0-4853 GCA_045617365.1 Prevotella sp.
CGCTCAGCCCTTTGGGCTGAGCGGGGCGCATTTGTTTCGGTAAATACCGTATAGTATAACCGTGAAAAACTACCTCGTGGTCTTCAGTTCCAGAACGAATCGGACACCCTTATGGAATTCTTCATCCAAATGCAGAGTACCATTGAGACGGTAAGCCATCATGCTACTGGTAGGCAGATCCAGTCCGTCACCTTCTGCAAGATTAACAATCTTAGAGAATGGCTTGAAGATATTCTCACGTTCCTCATCATCTATCGAAGTACCGAAACCTGTGATGATGAGTTTGCCCGACCTGGCACCACCCTTCTTGAAATCTATGCCGATATGCTCCGTGTCTGCATTCTTCACCAGACTGCCTATAATATACATCATGATAGACTCCATGGCCTCTGCATTAGTCTTGAAGGATATGCGTGGTACATTCGTCTTCACAGGCATCTCTATGCTGTACGCCTCTATGGCCTTATCCCTTATCTTCTCACAGAGAGCACATATGTCATACTCATTGAGTTCGTATGGTTCCTCACGAGAACTCTCCAGTTCCATGTAAGTACGTGTATGCTCCAGGAAACCTCTCAGAGCAGCAATGTGCACCTTGGCATTACCGGTCTCTATAGCATCGAGAGAAGGAGCAATCTGTTCGCCCAGACGATTAATAAACTGACTCTTGCGTTCGTTATTGTCATTTGCCATGGATAGGCTGGACTTCAGTTTCTTAACCTGCAGAGTAGATTTCATAAAGAGGAGTGCCACAAAGACAAGACCGCAAGCCAGTGCTATGGCTATGATACCGAGTATCACGATCCATGCACGCTGCCATCCTATGGTGCTGTCCTTGTCATCCAGCACCTGCTGAGCCGAGGCATAGTCATCCTGCAGAGCCTTGAGATCGCTGGCAGCCTTTACCGCACCGATAGAGTCCTGCCATGCAGCATACATACGGTCCACGGCCTTCGTAAGGCCTACGTTAGCCATATCCTTGGCCTTCTGCTGCATCTGCTTATATACCTCTTCGGTACCCTTATTATCCTTTTCCTTTCCCTTAAGGCGCATCTGTACCATAGCCTTATAGCAACGAGCACTTGCCTCGCTCTTGCCTATGCTCTGATAATACTCTGCCTTGGTTAAGAGGAAGTCATCATACAGTTCTTGATTGTTTGCAGTCTGTGCCAGAGCATCCATTCGTGCCAGATACTCATTACACTGCTGTGCCTTGCTCATGCGCTGATACATACGCAGGCGCTCCTTTGCCACGAGATAATAGAGTTCAGGAGCAGCCTTATGCGTACTGCTCTCATGGGCACGGATAGCCTCATCAAGAGCGCGGCAGGTAGCAAAAGCCTCCTTCCACTCATGGTTTTCGGTCTGGCGCACACTGCGTTGCACACCATTGATGACCATCTCACGGATGTTCTGATTTTGTGCCTGCAACAATACGCAGCTGCAGACTGTCAGGATAATAAGATACAGCCTCTTCATTTTTCGATACTTAATTTGTTTTTATTACTTACTTATATTTGAGCGCAAAATTACAAAATAAATCTGAAATAAAAAAATAAATAACGAAAAATTATCACATTTGCCTAACAAAATACATAATCGCTACGATATTACGCCTACATCAGCCCCAAAATCCATCCAACATTTTGGTTTTTGGTTTCACAAGATTTTGTGTTGTCCATTTTAATAAGGAAGTGCCATGAGTATAACCTATACTCATGGCACTTCCTTACTATATTTATTTTTACTTACCTACGCACTTTCCTGTAGGACCAGGGTTATTCAATGCAAACATCCTACTTCACCGCGATTTTCTTACCGTCAACAATGTTAAGTCCTGAGCGTGGAGTGAGTACCCGGCGACCTTGCAGGTCATGGATACCCTGTGGTGATGATGACGCACCCTGCGCTGTTGGATTTACCGCCGTGTCAAAATCAGCAGGTTTGTCCTTGCCATAATAATACAGGCGGAAGTTATCGAAGATGGTCCAGTCTGCTCCTGGCAGTTCTGTCTTGCGAACACCAAAGCGAAGTGGTTCGTAGCCATTGAGATGGAAACGCACTACATTGTCATCATATAGTCCTGCATCAAACGCCAGTCGGGAAGCATACATGGAGAATGGCAGTCCGGACTCAAAATGCTCACTCCATACAGCATCGTCATTCAGCGACTTACGCAGTGCGCTGGCATCGGTCACTATGCTCTGCAGCGGTACGGACACATCGTTGGCATAGAGATAAGCACAGAGATTTTCCGTACCATTGTTATGAGAAGCGACAGCCCTGTCATTGGTATTACCATCGCTGTCATTGTAGCGATAGAAACCCTGACAGCGGAGTTCGTAATAACCCTCCGGCAGCGGAGAGGTATTCTGACCTACGTCATAAGTGCAGTTCCATTTCTCTGCGCACCCCCATCCCAACACCGGATTATTCCACCAGTAATTCACATAATCCACATCATCACTATCAAAACCAGGAACACGAAGCAACGGTGTCATATCCAGTTTGTCCACGCCCGATGAAGGCTGGAGGAAGTCATCCATTTGCTGCTGGAATGCCAGATATTCCTTGTGCGTATCAAACTGCTTGCGGAATCCATACAGGTCCGCACCCGAAGGAGCAGGATGCGATTTGCCCAGATATGTCAGTTTCCAATTGTCAAACGCCATGCGATTAGGGAAAGGAATGCCCTCGATGACAGACTCACGAAGACCAATCTTCAGTTCGCCATCCTCACCTACCTCTACATACATACCGTTATGATAGCAGTCTTCTGACACATGCGGGATATGGTGTGTGACATGGTTTGGCAGCCAACCCGGATGCCACTTTGAGTCAAGATATTCATCCATGTAGGATGATTCTTCCTTGACACCGTAGCATGTGCGTGTGATAGGCACCTGGAATTCACCAAAAGAAGAGCGAGCATACAGATGAAGCAGATTGCTTTCGTTTCTCAAATCATGCCAATACATATTACCATCCTCCTCAAAACACCAGAATGTGAACATGCCATCTACCTCGAGCAAGTACTTGCCCGGCGTCAGACCTGAGAGATACTGATAATTATTTAATGGATCAGGCGAAATCTTCTCATAGGCAGCCGTAGGACTATCCCAGTATGGGAACAAGAATCCCAACCAACCGGAGTACATGTCATTGCCATCATAATCAGGATTGACAATCTCGGTACCTCGGACGGTATATATGGTCTCGCCAGGATAATGCTCCTTGTAATCCTCGCCCATATAGGTCAGATGCCAGTTGTCAACACATATCCAGTTGCCCTCAAGATAGTACGCATAACCAATATTATTTCTCACACCAATGGTCAACACTCCATCATCGCCCACCTCTACATAGAGGCCGTTGCGATAACGGCCGTCACGGAAATATGCCCCGGCAGCCACCATGTTGTCTGGCACATAGCATGTCTTGCCATCACGATCCTGCACCTGAATCTCCCTACCTACACCCAGAGGTGCTGAGGCTGCGCCATCCATCAGCTGACGCATGGCACACTGATATATTCCTGCAGAAGAATTGGCATAGATAACGGCACGGTTGCCATGCACCTCGCGCTTATTGTACCACTCTACAGCCTGCTCACAGAATCCCATACGGTCCAGTCCATCTACCTCAAGCAGATATATCCCTTTTGGCAGACCCGTTATTTCCTGATAGGTATTAGGCATTCCTGCATAATGCTCTGCATTCTCATCGCCCTCATATTGCGACCACGGATCGCCATTCCATCCCGAGAGATCATTGCCAGTGAAGTCATGATTGACAATGTATGATGTAAAATCCACACCCTTAGTCTCTGCCGGTTTCTCCGGTGCCACGATATTCACCTTAGCCTCCAGATACACCATCTTGCCTTCATATATATATGCCCATCTTGCAGTGACAGACTGTCCCTCTTTCATCTCGCGTCGCGGATCGGTATGTATCTTCAGCACGCCATCGGTAGAGTAAGGCACAGCCACCACGGCATTCTCGTCAGTACCTGACACCGGAATGCCCTGCGCATCAAACCATCCGTCATAATCCAGCCAGTTTGACAGCAATTCATCGCTAGCGCCCCTGACCGCATATATCATGTCAGTATTCAGTGTACCGACACCCAAGGCATCGCACACCGCCTGTCTGTCAAAGTCAACAGTGCTCACCACGTTACCCTTATTGGCAGGTCTGTCCAGTTGGCAGACTATGGTCTTCACCAGTGCAGCCTTGATACTTGCCTTCTCGTCCGCCTCTTCCTTGCTGACCTCATTATTCTTTCCGGTGCCGCCTATCTGCAGCGTTGGCAGTTCCACGTCCGGTGCCAGATGTACCTTCTTCCAGTCATCATCAGAGGAAGAAGTCTTTGGCCTGAACACTAATTCCAGGGTATATACCCCCGGGCTGGAGAGCAGGAATGACGGATCAAACTTCACCACGAGTGACTTGACCACATTGAATGTCAGTCCGCTCGTCGCCGTAGGAGAGACATATACCTTCTTGCCCGTTGACTGATTTGTCAGACATACAGCCATCATCTGCGCACCCTCCTGCAGACCGGAATTTCTTATCGATGCCGTTATTCGTATGGCTGGCACACTCGCCTCATCCTCTGCTATGACATAGTGCTGATAGTTTGTGCCAAGGAAAGACTTTGGCGGTGTCACCGTCATCATCATGCTGCCGGCATGCAGGGAGACTATCGGCGTAGAGGTGTCTTCAGCAGGTTGGACACCTATCACCACAGCCTGCGAATTACCGTAATTGAATCCGCTGCCAGAGAGGGCATCGCTGCCAGAGAGGGCAAACCATCCGTCACCGGAACCACTCCATCCCCAGTTGAAATG
>JAZLIN010000070.1:0-15309 GCA_045617365.1 Prevotella sp.
GACATGAGCACTCTACGCAATGAGATAGAGTATCATCACCCGAGAAATATGAGGAGTCCCCTCTCGACCTCGCAGTAAGAAAGCCCCCTCCCAGCCTCCCCCGGGGGAGGAGATTTACCCTCACGATTTTTTTGCAGTACAAAAAAAAACACTTTGCAAGCAAACATTCAGGTTTGCTTACAAAGTGTTTTTTATATACCTTTTAGTTCTACCAGATGGGTATAACTGCCAATCATCACTCCACAATGAGGAAGTCCAGTTGTTTCTTATCAAGGTTAGCCTTTGCCACCTTGATACGGATGCTGTCGCCTAATGAGTAACGAGTGTGACGACGACGGCCTACAAGGCAGAAGTTGCGCTCATCAAACTCATAGTAATCGTCCTTGAGATCATGGATGGAGATCATGCCCTCACAGTGATTCTCGTCTATCTCTGCATATATGCCGTAGCTGGTGATGCCTGAGATATGCGCATCAAACTCCTCGCCTATGTACTGGCTCATGAACTCTACCATCTTGTACTTGATAGAGTCGCGCTCGGCATTGGCAGCCACCTGTTCCATGTCAGAAGAGTGCTCGCAGAGTTCCTCGTACTTATCCTGGTTGGCTGAGCGTCCACCCTCGGCATAGTATGTCAGCAGACGGTGCACCATGGTATCCGGATAACGTCGGATAGGCGATGTAAAATGGGTGTAGAAATCAAATGCCAGACCGAAGTGACCGATGTTATGAGTAGAGTACTTTGCCTTCATCATAGCACGCAGGGCAACAAGCTGGATGGCATTGCTCTCATTCTTGCCTTCTATCTCATCCATCAGGGCGTTGATGGCACGTGCCGTAGCACCCTTGGTAGAGGTTGACTTCATCTTGTAACCGAACTTCACCACGAACTGCTTGAGCTGCTCCATCTTCACTGGGTCAGGATTATCATGCACACGGTATGGCAAGGTCTTCGCCTTCTTATTCTTTGGCACCTTGCCTATGCTCTCTGCCACGGTTTTGTTGGCAAGGAGCATAAACTCTTCGATGAGTTTGTTGGCGTCCTTGGAACGCTTGAAATAGCAGCGTGTAGGCTTGCCCTTCTCGTCTATATCGAAACGCATCTCCTCACGGTCAAACTTCACCGAACCATTGTCGAAACGCTTTGCACGTAGTTTCTTTGCCAGCATATCGAGAGTAAGGAGTTCGAGGGCATTCTCACCCTTAGGATTAGGCGGCGTAGGCTGTCCTGCTTCATGGCAATAGTATGGCGCAGGCTTGCCAGTGCCATCCACCACTCCGTTGTCCTCCAGAAGTTGCTGCACCTCTTCGTAGGCATAGCGACGGTTGGACTTGATGACGGTGTGCACTATACGGTAGTCCTTGACATTAGCATCCTCATCGAGTGTGAAGATGACGCTGTATGCCAGTTTCTCCTCGTCAGGACGCAAAGAGCAGATATAGTTGCAGAGTCGCTCAGGCAGCATAGGTATGGTGCGGTCCACGAGGTATATGCTCGTAGCACGCTTCACTGCCTCACGGTCTATTATGTCGCCTTCCTTGACGTAGTGGCTGACGTCGGCTATGTGTACGCCAACCTCAAATAGTGTCTTGGTACCTTTCTCTGAGTTCTCCGTAGCACTCTTCGGTTGTAGGAGTCTGATGGACAGGGCATCGTCAAAGTCCTTGGCATCATGTGGGTCGATGGTACATGTCCATACGTCACGGAAATCCTCACGACGGTCTATCTCCTCCTGAGGTATGACATCACTTATCTTATTGGCTGCCTCTTCCACCTCCTTAGGGTATTTGTAAGGCAGACCGTACTGCACAAGGATAGTGTTCATCTCCACATCATTGTCACCCTTCATGCCGAGGACATCGATGACCTCGGCCACGATAGTGCGATGCTCTGCGTCAGGCCATTTCTGTACCTTTACCACTACTCGCTGATCATTCTTGGCGCCCTTCAGACAGGACTTAGGAATAAAGATATTGGCAGGCACGGTATCCTGCGGTATGAGGAGGGCATAGTCATCCTCCAACTGCAGACGTCCCACGAAGGTGTCTGTCTTTCTCTTTATTATCTCCATGACCTGCGCCTCACGTATATGACTCCTACGACGAGCCATCATACAGAAACGCACACGGTCGCCTGTCATGGCATACATGGAGTTACGCTCCGCCACGAAGATTGGTTTGTCGGAACCATCAGGTATGATACTGTTACGTCCGTTATTCTTTGCACGGAACACGCCTTCCATCACCTGGGTGTTGTCTGCCAGACGATAAGAGGAGTCAGTGACGCGGACGAGGAAGTCATCCCATGCCATCTCTTCCATGATGTCGATGGCAAGCATCTTCAGAGGATGTGTATCGAGACGCAGTTCCTTGAATATCTGCTTGAACGAGAACGTAGTTCCTGGTTGTGTACGGAAGAAAGATGTAATCTTTTCCGCCAGTTGCGACTTGGTAAGTCGCTTGCCGCCTTTCTTTCCTTTTGCCATAGTATTATTTTTTGTGGTTTAGTAGTCTGGTGATTTAGTGGTTTGGTCACAACCAAACAAAAAGGAACATGCAGAATGCGTACCCTTACAGGCGTGGCGCTCCACATATTCCTTATTATATAAATGTCGCTTTTGCAACTTCATGACATAGTACAAAGTACATAGCTTGAACTCGCAAAACTATGAACTATGAACTGTGACTTGCGAAGCTTGATGAGCTTGCGAATAACTATGAACTATCCTCGGATTATCCACCGAAGTTATCAAAACGTATCATGTCGTCCTCTACACCGAGAGAGTGCAGGAGATCAAGCACTGTCTTCGCCATCATTGGAGGTCCGCAGAGGTAGTACTCGCAGTCTTCCGGTGCCTCATGCTGCTTGAGATATGTGTCGCCCATCACTGGTGCCACGAAGCCTGGTGTGTAAGCTATTCCCGCTGCATCTGCCTTTGGATCCGGACGGTCCAGCGCCAGATGGAAGTGGAAGTTAGGGAAGTCCTTCTCCAGCTGCAGGAAGTCGTCGAGGAATGGTATCTCCTCCAGCGCACGTGCTCCATAGAAGTAGTGCATAGGACGCTGACGATCCTCGTCCTTAATGCCATTGCCCTTGAGCATGTGCATGATCTGTGCACGGAGAGGTGCCATACCAGCACCACCGCCTACCCAGATCATCTCACGACCGGTGCCGTACTGTGGACGGAACTCTCCGTAAGGGCCTGACATGATAACCTTGTCGCCTGGCTTGAGGTTGAAGATGTATGACGATGCTATACCTGGGTTCACCTCCATGAATCCTGTACCCTGATCCTTTGGCTTGAACGGAGGAGTAGCGATACGTACGTTGAGCGTGATGATATCGCCCTCGTCTGGGTAGTTAGCCATAGAGTATGCACGGATAGTAGGCTCTGGGTTAGAGCAGTGGAGACCGAAGAGTCCGAACTTCTCCCATGCCGGGAGGTATGTGTCGCCGATGAGCTCACGGTCGAAATCCTTGTAGTCAAGTTCGAAGGCAGGAATACGTATCTGTGCGTATGAACCTGGTTCGAAGTCCATGTGCTCGCCTGGAGGGAGAGCCACCTTGTACTCCTTGATGAATGTAGCCACGTTCTTGTTGCCGATAACGGTACACTCCCACTCTTTTACGCCCATGACGCTCTCTGGAACCTTCACCTCCATGTCGCCCTTGATCTTGGCCTGACAGCCAAGGCGCCAGTTGTCCTTTATCTCCTTACGGCTGAAGTGAGGCTTCTCTGAGTCGAGGATCTCACCGCCGCCAGAGAGTATCTGGAGTTTACACTGTCCGCATGATGCCTTACCACCACAGGCAGAAGGCAGATAGATGCCGTTCTCATTGAGTGTGTTCATCACACTGTTGCCCTGCTCCACCTCGAGCACGGTGTCACCGTTGACCGTAAGCTTCACCTTACCGCTTGGGCTGAGGTACTTCTTAGCCACGAGGAGCACGATGACCAATACGAGTATTACAGTAAGGAATACTCCTATGCTTGATAAAATAAAATACATAAAGACCCTCCCCCCGTACCCCCTCCCGTTGAAGGGAGGGGGAGCAAGTATGCTTTTATCCTCTTGGGGAGGCTGAGAGTTTTTTATTGTTTTAACTATGAATAGTCACCCCTAAACAGCAGTAGTAATCTGCTCCCCCTCCCTTCCAACGGGAGGGGGCTGGGGGGTGGGTCTATAATTTAAGTCCCGAGAAACACATCATGGCCATTGCCATGAGACCTACGGTGATGAAGGTGATGCCGAGACCCTGAAGTGGCTTTGGCACGTCGCTGTACTGCATCTTCTCACGGATGGCACCGAGAGAGACGATGGCGAGCACCCAACCGAGACCGGAACCGAGAGCATATACAAAGGCATCGAGTACGCTGCCGATATACTGCGAGTTGGCAGGATCAAGGTTGATGCGCTGCTGCATGAAGAGACTGGCACCCATGATGGCACAGTTTACGGCAATCAGCGGAAGGAAGATACCGAGCGCACCATAGAGTGATGGCGAGAAACGCTCTACTACCATCTCCACCAACTGCACGATACCGGCTATGACTGCAATGAAGATGATGAATGCGAGATACGAGAGATCCACACCCTCCATGAGACAGTCAGGACCCAGCACCTTGGTCTGAAGGATATAGTTCACAGGAACCGTAACGCAGAGCACGAATGTCACGGCGATACCAAGACCGAGCGATGTCTTTACATTCTTTGACACGGCAAGATATGAACACATGCCGAGGAAGAATGCGAAGATCATGTTGTCAACGAATATTGACCTGAAGAAAAGATTTATTAACTGATCCATGTCTTTAATCCTTTACGAAGTAAGCTTTATGTACCCAGATGACGCATCCGATGAGGATAAGTGCCATTGCTGGCATTGTCATCATACCATTATTTATATAGCCGAAGTCATATACCGACTCAGGGAGTATCTGGAAGCCGAGGAGTGAACCTCTGCCGAAGAACTCACGCGCTGCACCTACGATGACAAGTATGATGCCGTAGCCAAGACCGTTAGCCAGACCGTCGATGAACGATGGCAGTGGTTTGTTTGCCATAGCGAAAGCCTCAAGGCGTCCCATGAGGATACAGTTAGTGATGATAAGTCCTACATATACAGACAACTCTACGCTGACATCATATACGAAAGCCTTGAGCACCTGGCTCACGATGGTAACGAGGGCTGCAACGACAACGAGCTGCACCACGATACGTATGCGGTTAGGCACTGTATTGCGAAGGCATGAGATGATGAGGTTGGAGAATGCTGTGATGACTGTCACGGCGATACACATCACGAGCGCAGGCTTCAGCTGTGACGTTACAGCGAGCGCGCTACAGATACCGAGCACCTGCACCAGGACAGGATTCATGAAACTCAGCGGCTGTGTGAAAACATCTTTTATCTTAATGTTTACCATATTATTTCAGTTTTTTTAGTCTAGATAGTCTAGTCTTTCTAGTTATTCTAGATTGTCTAGATAGTCTAGTTAGTCTAGATGCTCTAGATTATTTTATTTGAGTAAATCCTTGTATTTAGCGAAGCCCTCCTGGAGCATGTCTGACACACCTACCGAGGTAAGTGTTGCACCTGTCACAGCATCTACCTCTGACTGAGGGTTCTTCACCTCACTCTTCTTGAGCACCTTCAGTGCTACACTACCGTCAGCAGCATAGATGGTCTTGCCCTTGAAGAGGTCCTGCCATGCCTTCGAGTCCTTGATCTCTGCACCGAGACCGGCTGTCTCACCTTCGTGGTTGAAATATGCACCATAGATGGTATTGCCGTCAGCATTTACAGAGATGTAGCCCCAGATAGGTCCCCAGAGACCTGCACCATATACTGAAACGACATACTTCTTCTCGCCATCCACCTCACAGGTATATACTGCTATGTCGCCTGACTTGAAAGAAGTGCTGTTCATCTCAAATGCCTTGTCGCCATCCTTTACCACCTCTGCATACTTAGCTTCTGCATCAGCATCAGAGAGGTCGCGTATATTGAGGGCTGCCAATACCTGCTTCTTCTTGTCAAGCTTCACGTTGGCATCCTGTCTGTCCTTCAACGCACTGCTGACAAAAGCAAGAAGGAAAGCTACGATGACTACCATCACGCAGCTGTATGCTATAATATAGCTATTCTTATCCGTTAATTTTGCCATAACTATGAACTATGAATTATGAATTTATGCTTGAGCTTGCTCAAAACTATGAACTAATTCTGAACTCTCTTCAGTCGTTTGTTAATATTCTTCTGTACTACGAAGTAGTCGATGGTAGGCGCCATCATGTTGCCGAAGAGGATAGCAAGCATCATTCCCTCTGGGAAACCAGGGTTCATGACACGGATAATCACTGCCAGCGCACCGATGATGAAGCCGTAAATCCACTTACCACACTCTGTACGTGCTGAGGTGACAGGGTCTGTAGCCATGAATACTGCACCGAAGCAGAAACCGCCGATGACGATGTGCTGGTACCACTCTACCTCTGTCTGGCCTGTAGCCTTGAAGATAAGTCCCATAACGATACCACCGGCAAAGACGCTGAACATGGTCTTCCATGAAGCAATGCCTGTGTAGAGCAGGATAACAGCACCGATGGCAATGGCTATAACGCTTGTCTCACCGATTGAACCAGGGATAAGACCCATTACACTGTCGCAAACGGAAGCTGTTGGTATATTACCGGCAGCCATCTGTCCGAGTGGTGTTGCACAAGTGAAACCGTCAGCCAGGTCGTTGCCCAGTCCGAGGAAACTCTCTGTTGCCACCCATACCGTGTCGCCACTCATTACCGTTGGGTAAGAGAAGAAGAGGAAGGCGCGGGCAAGCAGGGCTACGTTGAAGATGTTCATACCTGTGCCGCCGAAGATCTCCTTACCGAAGATTACGGCGAATGCGCAAGCCAGGGCTACTGTCCACAATGGGCAGCCAACAGGCAGTATCAGCGGGATGATGATACCACTGACGAGGTAACCCTCCTGTATCTCCTCGCCCTTCCACTGTGCCCAGGCAAACTCTATGCCGAGACCTACGATGTAGCTTACGAGCAACTTAGGCAGTACCAGGAGTGCACCATACATGAATACCTCAAGGAACGATGCGCTGGCAAGGGTGCCGGCAGCAAGGTAGTTCTGGTAGCCTATGTTATACATACCGAAGAGCAGTGCAGGGATGAGTGCTATAACCACGATACTCATGATACGCTTTGAGTCAATGGCATCGTGAATGCTCACACCACTCTTCGAGGTAGTGTTAGGTACGAAGAGGAATGTCTCGAAGCCGTCGAACACGCTGCGGAAGGCGTGCAGTTTGCCTTCTGGCTCGAAGTGTGGCTTCAGATTGTTTACTGTATCTTTAAGAAATCCCATTATTCATTCTCCTTTCTCAGCATGTCAAGTCCCTCGCGGACTATCTGCTGCAATTCTAATTTACTACTGTCAACGAACTCTGCCAGTGCAAAGTCCTCTGGACTTACCTCATAGATACCCAGCTGTTCCATCTTGTCGATGTCCTGGGCAATGATAGCTTTTATCAGGTATTCGCCGTAGATGTCCATTGGGAGCACCTTGTCATACTCGCCTGACATGATCATGTGGCGCTCGCCACCCTTCACACGTGCATCGAGACGGAACGACTTGCCTGGGAAGAGCCATGAGAAGTAACTCTTGTGTGTAGAGAAATCCTTGGTGCGTGGCATGATCCATCCGAAGAGTTCATCGGCGTTGTCACCCTCTGGTATGGCTGTCACCTCTGAGGTGTGTGCTCCGAGGAATGTCTGTGACACCTCCTGTGCTGCCGATGCTATGGCGCATGGCTTACCTGTGAGAGGATTGCCGCTGATGATGCGTACCTTGCCGGCGAAGTTTACCTTGTTTTTCAGTACGTCAGTGATGTCTGCACCTACGAGTGCATCAATATAGCATGGTTCTGAAACCTCCGATCCTGCTACGGCTACGGTGCGTGTGAGATTCACCTTGCCTGTATTGAAGAGGCGGCCGAAGAATATTACGGCTGTTGGGTCAACGGTCCATACCACCTCGCCCTTGTTTACTGGGTCGATGTTGTTAACCTGTACACCGACATTGCCTGCTGGACACTTGCCCTCGAAGGCTACTACCTCTACATCCTTAGCCTGGGTCAGAGCCTGCGATGTCTGCTTGCTGCCTATGCCGAGGTATGTCTTGGCAATCTTGCTGAGAGCGGTAAGACCGGTCTGCCAGTCTGCCTCCTGTCCCTTGAGCTCATACTCAAAGTCACCTGCGAGAGGCATATCTCTCAGAGCTGACACGAAGATGGCCTTAGGAGCTGTCTGAGGATTTGTCGATACGGCATAAGGCAACTGGTTGATGTAACCGAAGAGACCTGCCTCAAGCAGTGCCTGCTTCACAGCCGCACCGTCAAGCGCACTAACGTCCTTCTTGCCAAAGTCTGCATACTCCTGCTGGGCATCAGCCTCCACCTGCACACTGAGCAACTTACGACGCTCACCGCGCTCCACAAGCTTCACTGTGCCACTGACAGGACTGCTGAAACTTACCTCTGGATAAGTCTTGTTGATGAACAACGCATCACCGGCCTTGACTTTGTCACCTTCCTTTACCACAACCTTTGGCTTCACACCGGTGAAGTCATCTGGCTGAAGGGCATAGACGCTACCAAAGGAGATATTCTGCTTCTCCATTTTGGCAGTTCCCTGCAGGTTGATGTCAAGACCACGACGCAATTTGATAGTCTTTGTCATAAATATTAAGTTGTTAGGATTATTGATTTCTGAGCACAAAATTAATAAAAAAAAACGAGACACTTGCAAAAATGTCTCGCTTTTTCCCTCATATACAACCTTTAACGTATGTTTTGGTAACAGACGGAAAAGAATTGGTATGTTTAGTTTACACTTTTTTCAAGCCTTTCCCATGCTTTCACATAACATAGGTCAACTGTGCATTTATGCTTGAGCCTTGCTCAAAACTATAACTTGCGAAGCTTGATGGGTTTGCAAATAACTATGAACTATGAACTATGAACTGTGAACTATGAACTATGAACTATGAACTACCTTCCGCCTTTCAGTATTCCATAGTAGCGCTCTTCGTCCGAAAGTAATTTCAGGGCTTCCTTAACCTGATTGTCATATCTCAGGGACTGGGCTATGCCACCCTTCTGGAAATAAAAATGACGCACGATATCATCTTCTATCAGATGACTGATCACTTCGCGGTTATTATCCAGTTCACGCTCCAGGTTATGCTGCAACTTTGCCTTCAGAGCCTCAAACTCCTCCTTGGCATCATTGTAATACCCCTCAAACTTTGCCACCTTGACAAGTTCATCATAGACACTGCTCGTCTCACGATCGTACTTGAATCCTGACTCTATCACAAAGCGCTTAAAGTCAGCATAGTCCGCATCGGTGATGCTGAACTCTGCCGCCGGTGCGATGGTCTCATGACGGCTGATATAGTCCATCACGTAGTAATGCAGTACCTCTGTTGAATCCAATCCGTTGCCATGCAGATATAGTGCTATGTTTGGTATGGAGTCATACTTCACTATCACGTCCGGGTTGATGCCACCACCGTCACGCACCTTTCTGCCGCCACGTGTCGTAAACTCCTGAATTAGTGAGTCTGGGATATGCTCACGATAGCCGCCACCTGTATGCTTATAGTTTACGGCCTGTATGCAGCGACCACTTGGTATATAGTATTTTGACACGGTGAGTTTCAGCGAACCGTCATGTGGCAGTTCCACCGTCTGCTGTACCAGTCCCTTGCCATATGTGCGGGTTCCCATCACCACTGCACGGTCCAGATCCTGCAGCGAACCGGACGTTATCTCACTGGCAGAAGCGGTATTGCCATTCACCAGCACCACCATCGGCATAAGGCTATCAAGTGGTTCCTGCTCTGTCTTGTACTGATTGTTGGCACGCTTTATCCTGCCCTTCGTCGTAACGAGGGTAATATCCTTCGGCACGAACATATTGACTATCTTCACTGCCTCGGCCAGCGAACCGCCACCATTGTCTCTCAGGTCAAAGATAAGTTTCTTCATGCCTTGCTGGCGAAGGTCCACCAGCGCACGGCGCACATCACGCGCGCACTCATCAGTAAACTGCGTAAGGATTATATAGCCTACCCCATCTCCTATTATATTATAATAAGGAACACAAGGCATCTGTATGGCACGGCGCGTGATCTTCAACTTCATTATCTTTCCCTTTGCCGATTTGCCTTTCTGAGCATCACCCAGCGCAGGACGCTCTATCTTGAGCAGGAAGGTAGAACCTGGTTCTCCACGCAAATGGCTTGACACATACGACACATTCTTGCCCACCATCGTAGAGTCATCGATGGATAGGATGATATCGCCCTTGCGCAATCCCACCTCCGAGGCAGGCATACCCTCGTATGGTTCTTCTATCACCACCTTGTCAGCCCTCATGTCATGCTTTATGATGGCACCAATACCTGCGTACTTGCCCGTTAGCATGGTCTTGAGGTTATTGACCTTGTCAGCAGGATAATATTCGGTATAAGGATCCAGCGAACCCAACATGGCACGTATGCCTGCCCCGATGGTAATATCAGCATCTAGGGAATCCACATACATCATGTCAAGCTGTTTGTATAAAGCTGAAAAAGTCTCCAGATTACGGGCCACGGCATAAGCATCATTCTTCTTAGGTGCCTCCTTAGCCTCTTTCTTGGCTGGGCACAGCATCGCCATGCCCATAAAAAGTAATAATAAAGGAATACGTCTCATATCACTGCAAAAGTAATCATTTTCCGTATAACAACGGCAGAATTATGACCAAAATTGCACTTTTTAGCACTTTTTTCAAGAAAAAGCAAAAAAAACAATAAAAATATTTGGTGGTTTCAGAAAAAGTTACTACCTTTGCATCGCAATTCAGAAATGAGGCGCACAAAACAGCAAAAAAAGCTTCCTTAGCTCAGTTGGTTAGAGCATCTGACTGTTAATCAGGGGGTCCTTGGTTCAAGCCCAAGAGGGAGCGCAAGCTGAACAAGTTTAAAATCAAGAGGTTAGAAGTTATTAACAACTTTTAACCTCTTTCTATATAACTAAGAGGTAATCTCATTCAAAATGAATATGACATCTATCAACTAACAGGAACATTGCTCTATGGCTTTTTCATCGGTATACCATCCAATTTGAAGAGGATAGGAAGGGTGTATTTCACCCTTACAGGTATGCCGTTCTGCTTTCCTGGAATCCACCTTGGCATGGACTTGACTATGCGGACAGCTTCTTCGTCTATAGACGGACTAATACTTTTTCTGACTACGACATGAGTTAGGCGTCCGTCTGTTTCTACTACAAAAGTAAGTATCACACGACCTTGTATTCCCTCTTTCTTAGCAACTGCGGGATAACGGAGATGTCTCTGGATGAATAGCAATGCCTGAGATATTCCACCTGGAAAACTCGGCATCTGCTCCACAACATCATAGACATGATCCTCTGCTTGACTATTCTTGCTCATTTGCTGAGCGGATATTTTTTCCGCTTCATCATGTCTGTATGATAACACATCGGCAGATTCTATGTTACTGTCTGATACCCATACTCCACGTTCATTCTTTATCAGCCCGTCGGTGTATTGACCTATAAACAGGATGGTATTGGTGTCCTCACATACTATCATATAAATGAAAGGATGGTTGGCATAGAAGAAAGCTTCCAACGGACGCTTCGTTATCTGCCCTTCTGCGCAACCAAGCACAGCGTCATATTCTGTCATTGCAACAGCCTCCGTTCCTTCCTCGTCAATGCGAATGATAGCTTTCTGCTGACTATTGCTGATATAAACGTCATCTCCAGAGATCTTTCCGAAATCTGCATTCTTTTCAAAGGCAGACTTCACTCCAAGGCTTTTCATTACGGACACTACATCTATCTTTGATGACACCTCCAGGCGAGGGAATTTTACATTCACTATAGGGAACATATTTTCATAGTGCAGCCTGCCATAGCGCAGCATCTCACTCTTCATTTCGTCTATCGGCTTACTTTTGATGTAATCCTTTATCGTAGAAAACCCCTTTCCCGGCAATGGCAGGAATACATAAAGAGAGTAGCTATTCATCTTTGTGTCCTTGGCTATCCTCTGCTTATAAGGCATGGCGAGTACCTGAAAAGACTTTGTCTTCATGTATCGGAAATGCGAACGCTGCGACATCATCATCACCTTTACCTTCTTTCCCGTGGCATTAGTAAAGACAGTCGGGCGAGTAGAATTCACATCAAAAGGTTCATTCCATTCGCCATTGAAATAGATAGTATTGACACCACACATTACGCCATTCAGTGCATCAATGCCATTGGGTATCATTCCGTTGGTCTTCTTGTATATCCAACGGTTTACGTCTGAGAGGGTGCTGGTATTGAACGGCTTTGACCATATTTCAGAACCGTATGCCGTCCTTGCATTGGAGGCAAAGGCTGGCTTCAGCGAGAATGGCTTGTTGACAACAATGAGGTTTGCCATGCTTATTGTCGTTGCGCTCTTGTCCGATGGAATGTTCAGTTCCTTAGCTATGTTGCTCGCCTCATTGTGTCCGATGCCTAACACCTTATTCAGCTCATTGTAAGTATTACCATTTGCGCCATCCCTCATTATGGAGTAAAGCACCTCCACACCGATAGGGCTGCACACCATATTGTCCTTACATTCCTTAGTGATTCTCTCGCACATGGCACAGGAGAACATCTGCTGGCTTTTGATATCCATGACATTATTGCTTGTGGAGGCAAGCACAATGCACGGTTTGTCATCGATTATGTTATCCGTGGCTTTCTTCTGTACAGAATCCTTCGGTGTCTCTTCCTGGACAATGTTCTTCTTTCCTTGCATGGCACAAGAACCAAGCAAGAACAATAGTATCATGCTAGATAAATAAGTTATACAATATTTAAGCATAGATTTTATGGATCGAAATTCTTACAAAGAGCAAAATTACCAAATAAGTTATTCACCTACAAGTCTTTTGTCACCTTTTTTGTTAAAGTTTGTTACTATGCATACTATAGTGTTTTAAAATGGCTACATAAATGATGGTTTATTCAAAGAATTATTACTACTTTTGCACCATGAAAGCTAACATCGATAAATACTTTATCTCTGCCAATGCGGTGGATGATATACAGGATAGCTACTATCAGAAACTGGAGCCTGTACTACAGACGATAGAGGCTTTCACGCGTAATACTAACAAAGTGGTGTATATGGTGGACTATCTGAAGAAGAACTTCCTGTATGCCTCTGATAACATTAAGGAACTTTGCGGCATAACAAAGAAAGAGATGCTGGAGATGGGTTATCTATTTCATTCCCACTACGCGCCGAGGGAGGAAAACTCAGCGTCAACAACATCTCTATGGCCATAGTCTTTTGCCTGAACTATAAGTTGATATAAAAACAAAAACAGCTATTGACAAGAAAATACAATCATTGTCAATAGCTGTTTATCAGCAAGTTAAGTCTTGTTCTGTGGCTTAATACTCCTCTTCATCGTGTAAGACATATTGCAGAACCAATCTGGACGGTCTTACTGTCAATAAATGTGATGCTGGCTCTAAAAGGCATTGTCCTATGTATATCATCTTTTAATAATTCCTCCTGCATGCTGCCTTGATCTTTGGCGGTTTCATATCGTCTGTCGGCTGCATCCCATATGGTATGCTCTTGTTGATGTTTATACGCTGGATTTGGGGGAAGCTTCGGATCATTGGCCATGACATCATCATTGATATGGCATTTGATGTTGTCTCTCTTCAGACTGAATGAAATGCTATTGCCTTTTATGGAGTACGTTCCGTTGAGCTTTATGCTGACAGTACGATGAGGCCAGAAATTGTGTCCTCCTATGCCCCTACCTTTTGCGGTCATAGTGAATGTAGAATCAGCCTTCAACTCTATCTTACCACTCATCTTGTCATAGTCAAGACCCAGATTGCGGAGAGTCTGGTCAGAGCACTTCCATGTACCTGTGATGTTACCCTTCATCGGCTTGGTTGTCAGCTTGCTATGCTCCGCAGTAGTCCTTTTACCCGCTTTACCTTCAATTTGAAATGAACTGTTAGCGTTAAAATTCTGTGCCATGCCGTTGATGCAAACAGCAAGAATTAGCATGAATGTCGTGATTGTTTGTTTCATATAATTCCTTGTTACTTTGTTAACATGAAGCAAAGTTATCCCGACTTCTTAAGCCTCGCAATACTTTTACCCCACTATTTTAGTTAAATAAATTTAATCACACACTATAGTGTTAAGTTTTTACCTTCGTTTTAATAGTTGTTAACAGGAAATTGCGTACTTTTGCAGTGGAATTGTAAAACTTAGACCCTATGAAAGCGAACATCGACAAATACTTTATCTCTGCCAATGCGGTGGATGATATACCTGAGAGCCACTATCAGAAACAGGAGCCTGTGCTGCAGACAATAGAGGCATTTACGCGTAATACCAATAAGGTGGTATATGTGGTTGATTATCTGAAGAAGAACTTCCTATATTCCTCCAACAACATAGAGGAACTATGCGGCATAACGAAGGAAGAGATGCTGGAGATGGGTTATCTGTTCCATTCCCACTATGTGCCGAGGGAAGAACAGCAGATGCTATTGGAACTGAACAAGGCAGGCTTTGAGTTTTATGAGAACCTGCCGAAGAAAGAACGAGATGGTTACTCTATATCATACGATTTCCATGTGAAGAAGGGCGACAGGGTAACGATGATACACCATGATCTGACGTATCTCGTCACGACAAGGAAGGGAAGAATATGGCTTGCGCTATGCACCATGTCGCCCTCTTCCTCAATGAAACCTGGCAATATAATAATGAGGAAGGTAGGCAGTCGCACGGTTCATGAATACGACCTTTACACCCACGAATGGATGGAACGCAGACTGCCGAAGATAAACGTAACGGAGAAAACTATCCTCACAAGACTTATGCAAGGTTACACTATGGAAGAGATCTCCAACAACGAGGACATCTCCCTCAACACTCTGAAAGCCAGCAAACGCCTCCTGTTTGTGAAACTCAACGTCAACAATATTTCTCAAGCAATAGCCTATTGTATGAACTATAAGTTGCTATAACCTTCAACGCAAGTTTCTCCCACGCCTGCATATTTCAGTGAAAGCCACCCAGCCATTTCGGTCATAACCACCCAATCTTAGGCAGCAATGATTGGGTTACGGGTGCAAAGGTACGAAATTATTTCCGTAAACTGTCACCTTTGAGCTCAAATCTGTATGATGTTCTG
>JAZLIN010000071.1:0-26351 GCA_045617365.1 Prevotella sp.
GGTTCTACAGGATTTAGTGTGAATTAACAGTTATGTCGAGACCACCGTAGAAGAATAGGATTGCGATCCTGTAGCGTTCAGCAGTACCATATCCTCTGCCGATGGTTTTTATCTCTTGAATCGAGCCATTCGTCCTTTCGGCTTTGCCGTTATTGGCGCCAGTAATCATGGCTCTCATTATACCTTTTAAATGTCTCTTGAACATGAATACTACAGCATTTATCTCATCGATATTATACGACAGAGCATCTGCCATCCAGTCGCCTAACATCCGATATGCATCCATGTCTCCGTGATACGGGAGATGTATGAGGTCACGAAACAGTTCCTTTATCTTCCATGCCTGGGACACTTGATAGTTCATCTCTTCGAGTTCCTTGAATCTGTCCCAATCATGAGGAGTATATCTGGATTGATCCTTGAGCCATAGAAACTTGGTCTTGCGCAATGACTTGCAATCACGAACTTCACGTTTCCTAACCTTGTCAACGGCATCGTTCAGATACGTTACACAATGGTAGAGATCATGACAGTGCTTCGCATTTGGAAAATACTTGAGCGCGCCATTTATGAAGGCTTCCCACATATCAGTACATATGGTCTCAACCTTATTGCGCTGTTCATCTGTTAGGGCTTTAACGCACAGTTTGTCAACGCTTTCCTTCTTGCGCCCAGCTTCGACTTCAAGGACTACACCCGTGTCACCATCATACAGCATGCTAACATACTCATGACCTCTTCGGATGGATTTCTCATCCATGCAGACATGCCTATACACCTTGGTCTTGTCTCTGCGCTGGAGTCCTCGCTCGACTGCCCTTGACATAACACCATGCACCTGATCGAATGTAAGTCTCAGCAGACGTGCAGTCTTAGTCTGGTTCTTTGTGGACAGAAGCGTTTCTATCGTTTTTTTTCCATGAGCCACGACAAGCGGGATGCGGGAAGCGCCCAGGGAACCTCAACACTCTTAACCTCGTTGCCTATACGGTATCTTGGAATCCGGGCTTCGAGTATCGTCTTGTACTGCCAAAGGTCTAAATGACGCCAGTTCCGTTCATGACGGAAATCCAGTATAGGGTACTCCGTACCATCAATCTTGACGGTTTCCCTGAGGTATTTGAGAGTTACATGTATCTCTTCACTTGCATCATCACAAGTGACTTGTGTTATACACCAGTCATCATTGTCTTGAAGTAACAAGTTCTTTAATATGTCTTCTGTACTTAGCATGGTGCAAAGGTACAAAGACTTTATCAAATAATAGCAGATAAGTATGTCAATTCATACTAAATCCTGTAGAACCAGAATATAAAACTGTCAACTATTAACTGTTAACTGCAAACTACTTCTTTCTTACAACTGGGCGGCGAGCAGGAGTGCCCTTGCCTCTTGGAGCCGGTTTCTTAGCAGCAGGCTGCACCTTTGGTACAAGAGCGTTGCGCACCTCAAGGACATTGCCTATCACTGATGCTACGAGAGTGTCAGCGACAGCTTCCTGCATCTGACCGTTCTCCACCTCAAAGCAACCGAGGTCTGGTGCAGCACCGTAGTAAGTAACACCAACCTCCTTGATACCCTGATCCAGCACGTCAGACTCAGGCTTGAAGCGCATGAAGTTTGACTGAGCCAGTGTGCCATCAGCCTTTCGAGGAACGATAACGTATGCGGTATCTGTAGAGAGGAAGTCCTCCTCATCGCATATCACACCAGAGATCTCCCAGCTGTTATTGTGCAGAGTGGTCTGCTTACACTGTATCTGATCTTTGGATACACCTGCAAAGGTAACGTTATTGCTGATATATGCTATACCGTTGTACTTATCATTGATGCCGAGGTTGTAGCCATTCTGGCACAAGGTATTATTATAGATGAACATAGTGCCCGCATTGGTCAGCTGGTTGAGGGCCTTGTTGCTGTTAGCCGCCATCAAACAACGTGTGACGAGAATGTTATTTGCATTCTCTCCATTACCAAGAGACACGCCATTCGATGTACCGAAGCTGCTGTAGAACTCCAGAGAGACAGGTTCGGTATTACCACCACTGATGGTCACCGTGGTGCCCTTACCCTTAAACTGATCAAACCATGCCTTGTCAGTCTCGTATCTCATGTGGTTACGCATATCATAGACGCGTGGACCGTTACGGAATGCGATACATCCCTCAAGGACATTACCGCCTTCGGTGGTAGTACGCTTGCTGAAGTTCCAACCGTCATTAGAGTTCTTCCATGCACGGCAGAACCTGTAGTAGTTGCCTGGTGCAGAGACCGACTCCTCATTGAATCCGTCAGCATGCTCACCATAGTGTGCGGAGGTAGTGCCGCCAAACTTATAGTCAAAGTTCTCGTGTGAGTCACAGTTGAGTATGAGGTTGTGACCCTGCTCGCCCCTGATGGCGAAGCCGCTGCCGCAGTTGCCATAGACATCCATATTCTCAAACACGCAGTAGCTGCCCTCGCTATACAGTCCTTCCGCACCTGCATATCGCACGGTCAGACCTTTCACGTGAAGATTCTTTACATTAGACGCAATGGTAACGCCTCGTTTGCCATACTCCTCCTTACGGAAGTCGAAGATAGGCTGCTGTCCGTTAGCGGCTTGTATTGTAATACGTCCTGTCTCTGTACCACTTACAGATATAGCCACTTCAGAGGTAAAATCATACTGACCACCATTGAGATAAAGCATATCTCCTGGTTTCAAGGTGCTTACAAGCTTTGTGAAATCTCCTGGTGTAGCAGCTGTGAGACCATTACCTGTTGCATTCGGTCCTGCATAGTAGGTCTTAGCAAAGGCAGTCATGCCCATCATAGCCATGAGTGCCAGAATTGTTAGTTTTTTCATGAATAATTGCTTTGTTAGTTTTATCCAACTACAAAAGTACATAAACTTTTCGAATCCACAAAATATTTAAGACAATTTATCACTCCATAATACAAAAAAAACATTAATTCTTTGTTTTGTATTACGCCCATCTGCACTCATTACAGATGTTTTTTGAAGAAATCCAGCATACGCTTCTGCGCTTTGAGGTAGCAGCTGTGTGGCACATCATCAAGTTCTGTCTCGAGATTCTGTCCCGCCTTCTGACTGTCCCATGTATCATGCATTATCTTGTATGCTTTCTCCACTCCTGCCACAGGAAAGAGTTTATCCTGTCTGCCATTGAGGAAGAGCATAGGTTTAGGACACGCCATGCTTGCGATATGAGGATAGTCCATCCAGCGGCGCAGACCAGGAAGGCAGTTGGCAAAGCCTCCGTTCTCCGTACGCGAGTAATTGAAAGTCAACTGCTCATCGGTAGTCACCATCCAGCAGATGGCAGCACCTGCCTTTATCTTGTCACTAAGAGCAGAAAGCATCCATGCCCTGTAGGCGCCCATGGAGCATCCCATGCAACCTATACGCTTGGCATCCACCTCTGGCAGTGTAGCAAGGAAGTCCGTACCACTGATATCATCGTATGTCATATATGCGCACAGGTCAATGCCATACATCATCATATTGCCTGCTATCATGTCATACCTGTCACGGCGTGGTCCCTCCTTCTGTCCTCGTTCGCCCCACATTGGCGCGTCGGCAGAGAACACCACATATCCATTCTGTGCGAGATAGTCTCCCACATACTGGCCCTCATAGAGGTCACTGACCCATTGCTGTGCATCGTCAAACACCTCCGTCTCCTCCTTCGTAGGCGACTCGCTCACGATAGGTCGCACCATTTTCTCCTTACCGATGTACAGATGTGCTCCGTGGTCATGCAGGCAGTTGACTGCAGGGAACGGTCCCTTGCCATCCGGTATCAGGATATATGCAGGGACTGTGTAGTATCGTGACAAGCGTATCTCAATCTTCTTGGCCACGTATCCATCACGCTTTTCCTCACTGATGACCTTCATTTCATAACCATCAGCAGGTGCCGGCGGCGGTGTCAGCATACAGTCAAAGACCTTCTGACGTGCAGCGGCACGCCACTTGGCGAAATCCTTTATCTCACTGTTTCCCCATGCCATGGGATATGTCAGGTCGGCAATGAGTTGATCTGCATACTTAGGCAGATTGCGCATATACTCAAACTTCTCACGTTTCTGTGCATTGGCGCCAGAAGTCAAGGCGAGCATAGCACATGCCAATAATACAAATGATAGTTTTTTCATATTGTTATGTTAATGTATTAATTAGGTGTGATACTTTGTTGTGTGTACAAAGTTACATAAACAATTCTGAACTACCAAACTTTTCCACGACAAACACATATCTTGACACAAAAGAGTCTTTTTCATACAAAACATTTGCATAAATGAAGAAAAATTAGTAATTTTGTCAGCAATACTAATCATAAGCAATACATGAAAGTTTATACAAAGACTGGCGACAAAGGTCAGACCTCCCTTGTAGGAGGCCAGCGAGTAAGCAAATGCTGTGAGAGATTGGAAAGCTACGGCATGGTAGATGAACTCAATTCCAATCTCGGAGTACTCATCACATATTGCAAAGACGAGAAAGACAGTGCCTTCCTCACAGGCATACAGGCAGACCTGTTCGTCATCGGTGGCTATCTGGCCACTGACACCTCCACGCACGAGGTTCGCACTGGCAACATCGTGACCGAGGATATGGTGACAGCCATAGAGCATGAGATAGACCGTCTGCAGGAGTTGCTTCCCCCACTCCGTCTGTTCATCCTGCCTGGTGGTTCACGCGGTGCCGCATGGGCACACATCTGCCGTACTGTATGCCGACGTACAGAGCGTCAGATACTTAGACTTGCAGAAAGCGGTGCAGAGGTGGATGACAACGTAGTGGCATATATAAACCGCCTCAGCGACTACCTCTTCGTCCTTGCGCGTAAAGTCAACATGGACAACGGACAGGACGACACCATCTGGCGCAGAAAGTAAAATAACTTAAGGGGTGTTCTATTAATTAGCTTTGTCAGATTTTGGAGTTTTAGCTGAGATCAGTTTGTTAGTTGAAGAAGGAGTTATGCGGGCATAACGACTGATGATACTTACAAAATGAGCCAGATAAAAGCTAAAAGATGACAAAAGGACACTCAAACGAAAATGTAAAAATTAACCGGGGTAATTAATAGAACACCCCTTAATACAGGTTTCGCAAACTCCAATTATTTAGGAGTTAAAGAAGTTAAGGAGTTAAGACAAATGTATTAATGTATCATGCAATCGACTAATGCTAATGTCTTCGCTCGGTTTACCGTTTTGCTTGCAAAGAACTCCTTATCTTCCTGATTCAAGTTGAGCTTGCGAATCTTGAATAACTTAACAAGCAATATATGAAATCTCTACTAACAACTATTATCGCAGTATGCCTATCCATGACTACTGCCAATGCACAAGCAATGCAATCTATGTTCAAGCAACTGGGACACACCGAGGAGGAAATCAACGCCAAGGTTGATGCCGTATTCGACTCTCTTTTCTTTGGAGACAAGAGGATATACTTCGAGGTGGGAGACAGCATGGGCTATGTCTCTGACGTAAAGAATAATGATGTCCGTACGGAGGGACAGTCATACGGTCTCATGATAGCCGTGCAGATGAACCGCAAGGACGTGTTTGACCGCATCTGGCGATGGTCCAAGAAATACATGCAGCAGCAGGATGGCCCATATTGCGGCTACTTCCGCTGGTCTTGCAAGACGGACGGCACGCCAAATGCCCAAGGACCTGCCTCTGACGGCGAACTGTATTACATCACCAGTCTCATATTTGCATCCAACCGCTGGGGCAATGACACCGGCATCAACTACTTGGCAGAGGCTCAGCACATACTGAAATGTTGCGAACCACGAGAGGTGGAGTTTCCTGCTTTCAGACGATTCCCTGCACGTAAGGCTACGCTATCACTCATAGACCCGAAGACAAAACTCATCACCTTCGTACCAGGTTCAAACTTTACTGACCCTTCATACCACATCCCTGTATTCTATGAGATATGGGCAAAGTATGCCAACGACGGCAAAAGCGAATACTGGATGGAGTGCGCCAAGGCAAGCCGCGAATACATGCATCGCAGCATCAATGAGAAGACAGGCCTCAATCCTGACTATAACAACTATGACGGTACGCTGATGCATACCGGCCAGATTCTCGGCGATGTCTTCCGCTATGACTCATGGCGTGTGCCTATGAATATGGTACTCGACTACAACTGGTCTGGCGGTGCCGACAAGGAGTGGAAGACATGGTATGCCAATACGATACAGGCATTCTTCCTCAGCCAGGACATAGACACCTTCGTAGATCAATACAACGTGGATGGCACTACGCCGGAGAAGATTCTCTCTGCTGGCGGATACACCAAACTGCGCCATTCGCTCGGACTCATTTCCACCCTCGCTGCGGCATCGACACTGTCAACAAACCCTCGCCGCATGGAGTTTGTGGAGCGTCTGTGGAACTCCAGTCATCAACCATACGAGGACGGTTACTACGATGCTTATTATGACGGTCTGCTTCGCCTCTTCGCCTTCATGCACCTTAGTGGCAGATACAAGGTGATAGAATAGTCCGCTGACCCAAAAAGATTATAGCAAGTGAATACTTACATAATTACATCATACAAAATTAACTAACCAGATGAAAAAAAGAAAACTATCAAGCACACATCGCAGGTGCACGATGCTGACCGCTGCCATGCTGATATCAGCAGCATCCTACGGCCAGGGCATCGTAAAGGGTAGCGTCAAGGATGCTTCCGGCGAACCTGTCATCGGTGCCACTGTCCGCATAGAGGGACAGTCGGGAGGTACGGTGACTGACTTTGATGGCAACTTCACCATCAACGTATCCAAAGGTGCCCAACTGCAAATCAGTTATGTGGGCTATCTGACCCAGACCATCACTGCCACATCTGACATGAACGTGGTACTGCAGGAAGATGCCGCCATGCTCAATGACGTGGTAGTCATAGGTTACGGTACACAGAAGAAGACGGACCTGACGGGTTCCATCTCTACCGTGGGGGCAAAGGATTTCAACACTGGCGTGATTGCCTCTGCCGAACAGCTCGTCAACGGTAAGATATCCGGCGTGCAGATTACCAATAGTGGCGGCTCTTCATCTGCTGGTGCCACCATCCGCATCCGCGGCGGCGCTTCGCTCAATGCATCCAACAGTCCGCTCATCGTGGTGGATGGCGTACCTATGGAGAATATAGACAACGGCATCAGCGGTGCCGGCAATCCGCTGTCCCTCATCAACCCTCAGGACATTGAGACCATGACGGTGCTCAAGGATGCATCATCAACAGCCATATACGGTTCGCGTGCATCCAACGGTGTCATCATCATCACTACCAAGAAGGGTAGCAAGAGCCAGGGACGTCCTAAGTTCACCTTCACCATGACCAATAATATGCAGACCATCGACAAGAACGTCGATATGATGTCATACGAACAGATGAAGGATGTGGTCAGCCGTTACGGTTCGGAGAAGCAGAAGGGACTGGCAGGCATACTCACCAGCGATGCTGCAAAAGAGTGGCACGACCAAGTGTACGCCTCGGCTAGTGGCCTGGGCAACCTCACCGACTGGAACGACCAGATATACCAGAGATCATTCGGTACTGACAATAACCTCAGCATCAGCGGTATGATAGGCACAGCATTGCCTTACCGCGTGAGCGTGGGTTATATGCACCAGGCTGGCATACTCCATACCGACTGGAACCAGAGAGCTACGGCATCCCTTAACCTCTCGCCATCATTCTTTGAGGATCACCTGAAACTGAACATCAGTGCCAAAGGTACGACGTCTTCTACCCGATTCCCTAACAGCACTGCCATATTCAATGCCATGACCATGAATCCATACGCCACCGTTAATTCCAACGATGGCAGTTTCAGCGGATACTATGAAGCCGCCGATGCACAAGGGGCACCTATCACCGGTGCCACGAAGAACCCTACCGGCCTGCTTGAGACTTACCGCAGCCGTAGTGCCGTAAAGCGATTCATCGGTAATGTCGATGTGGACTACAAACTGCATTTCTTCCCTGACCTGAAACTGCATGTCACAGGTGGCTACGACTACTCACACGGCAAGGGCACGATATGGCAGGACCCATACGCTGCCAGCGGCATGAGCGGCACCACACCTACGGGTTCGGACTATGCGTACGGCCCGCAGAAGAACATCAACCGCCTGCTGACCGTCTATGCCAACTACCACAAGGACCTGGAGGGCTCACTGCCACAGACCATCGACGTGACAGCCGGTTACGACAATCAGTTGTGGAAACGCCTGTCACCGGAATACAATTACTATACAGCATTCCAGACCGTCAACGGCGTAGAGTCACGTGTGGATCAGCGCCATGCCCTCATGTCATACTACGGACGTATGAACTATACCCTCCTCGACCGCTACATGCTCACTGCGACCGTGCGCCGTGATGGCTCGTCACGTTTTGCCGATGGCAAGAAATGGGGTACATTCCCATCCGTGGCACTGGCATACAATGTAGCACGCGAGGGTTTCTTTGAGAGCATGTCAAATGTAATGAACGACCTTAAGCTCCGTGTCTCTTACGGTATCACCGGACAACAGGACGGTATAGGCAACTACAACTACATGTCTGCCTATACCATCTCGCAGATGGGTGCACTGTACCAGTTTGGCGACAGATACTATGAGACCTACCGTCCATCATCTTACAATGCTGACCTGACATGGGAGACGACAAAGGCATTCAACGTAGGTCTGGACCTAGGATTCCTCAATAACAGATTCACCGCAAGCGTAGATTTCTATACCCGAAAGACGGAAGACCTGCTGGCTACCGTTCCTGTTGCAGCAGGCACAAACTTCGCCAAGGAGATGCTGCGTAACGTGGGCAACGTCAGTTCGAAGGGTGTAGAACTCTCTTTCAACGCCAACATCATATCCACCAACGACTGGCAGTGGATACTCAGCGGCAACGCTACATGGCAGCGCGTACGCATCACCAACCTGAAGGCGAATGCCAACGCTGCAGAGGTGAACACACCACAGGGCTATCTGGAGGGAGGACACTTCTGCCAGATATTCACCGAGGGATATGCTCCATACGCTTTCTATGTATATAAGCAGGTATATGATGAGGAGACTGGCAGACCAGTGGAAGGTCTCTATGCTGACCTCAACGGCGACGGAAAGATAGACGACAATGACCGTTACCGCTACCACTCTCCTGCACCTGACTGGATATTCGGTCTCTCTACATCGCTGACATACAAGCGACTGACTCTCTCGGCTGCGCTACGTGCCAACGTAGGCAACTATGTATATAACAAGACAGCAATGAATACTGGTGCTTGGGAGACGGTATTCTACAACGACTACCAGATGAACCGTATGAATGCGTCATACCTTGAGACTGGCTTCATGAAGCGTCAGTACGAGAGCGACCACTATGTGGAGAACGCTTCGTTCCTGAAGATGGACAACATCTCACTGTCTTATAACTTTGGTAAGATCAGCCGTTACGTTTCGCTCAACACAGCCTTCCGCGTACAGAATGTATTCACCATCACCAAGTACAGCGGCATTGACCCTGAGGTCAACGGCGGTATTGACTCCAACATCTACCCTCGCCCAAGGACATACTCACTTTCTATAGGCGTAGAATTCTAAACTCGTCGGATTAACTGATGACAGTTAACTGACAACATAATATTAAATAGAACTATCAATGAAAAATATAATAAGGACTATGCTCCTATCATCAGCACTCGTGCTCACAGCATGCAGCGACCTGGATCAGGAGCCTAAGACAGATATATCGGGCAGCATAGTATATGCCACTACCGAGGGATGCAATCAGGCTCTCGCCAAGGTATATGCCTCTTTCATCACCGTGGGACAGTCTAAGAGCGGATATGCCGATTTCTCCACCAACTCCGGTCACGACCTCATGCGATGCTATATCAACATGCAGGAGGGACCTACGGAGGAGATGGCTGCCTCATGGCTCGCCGGCGAGAACATGAGCAACCTCACCTACATGACATGGAACGAGAATGACCCATGGGTGAGCGATACATACTATCGCGCATTCTACACCGTGGCTCTCGCTAACGATGTCATCAAGAACACCAAAGGCAGCAGCGACTACACGATAGAGATGTGCAGCTACGAGGCACGTTTCCTGCGCGCCATGGCTTACTACATGCTGCTTGACCTCTACGGACAGGTGCCTTATATCACTGAGGACAATACGGATAAGGCTCCAGCAGCAGTGAGCAGTTCGCAACTGTACCGCAATATCAAGGCTGAACTCTCAGAACTGACAACGCTACTTTATCCCACGCCGCATGAATACGGACGTGTATCAGCCAATGCTGCCTATGCGCTGCTGGCCAAGCTCTGCCTCAACGCCAATGTTTATCTCAATGACAAACGCGACCAGCCACTGGCTGACAGCGAGGTGACCAGCGAACTGCAGGACTGCATCAATGCCTGCAAAGCGATAGAATCCTGCAGCATACATGACAATTATGCCGAGCTCTTCAACGCTGACAATGACAAGCGCACTGACGAGATCATCCTGCCTCTCTGCGTCAACGGAGACAAGACTGTGTCATGGGGTGCTACCACGATGCTCGTCTGCGGTGCCATCGGCAACAGTAACAACCAAGTGGCTGCTGACTACGGTGCTTCATCCGGATGGGGCAACTTCCGCCTGCGCGGACAGTTGGCTGACCTCTTCACCACTGACGACAAACGCGCCATGTTCTATACCGCCGACAGCAAGAGCAGATACACCAGCGAGAGCACCATCGACGACCAGAACTATGGTTACTTCGGCACGAAATTCACTAACCTCACAGACAATGGCGAGGCTGCCAGCAACACCGCTGAGGATGGCGTATGCACCGACTATCCTATGCTGAGATATGCCGATATACTGCTGACACAGGGCGAGGCAATGGCTCGTCTGGGCAAGAGCGGCAGCGAGATACTGCCTGTAATAGAAAAGGTGGCAGAGCGTGCCGGCATTTCATACAAAGCTGATGACATCAACGTGGCATTCTTCCTGGCTGAGCGTGGACGCGAACTGTGGTGGGAGTGCACACGCCGCACTGACCTCATACGCTACGGCGTATTCGGAGGCAAGGAATATGTATGGGACTGGAAGGGAGGCAATGCCACTGGCACAGCTCCATCGCTGACAAATCCTAACGTATATCCACTGCCATACTCAGAACTCTCTGCCAATCCTAATCTCAGCAATGACTGGCTGAAGTAAACTTTCAAATAGCAATACAATGAACAAGATATTTATCTATGCAGCATCACTGCTGCTACTGACAGCTTCGTGCGAGAAAGATGGTGACCTAGTTACCATAGGAAAGGGAGACCCTGTGACCCTCATGGGAGGTCCGATGGTTCTCTACCTTGACAATAGTCTTTCGGAAGCACTTGCCCTGTCACTGACATGGAATGATAACCATAAGCTCTCCACCAACTATAATGACGTGCTATTGCCTGCCAATAGTATAATAAACAAGGTGGAGATCTCATCAAACGAAGATTTCTCTAATCCTTACGTGGAGGAAATCAAGGGCGGCAGTTATTTCCGCCAATATACACACGGACGCCTTAACAGCATCGTTTCCGGACTGGGATGCGAAGCTGGAAAAGTGAACAATGTATATGTGCGCATCACTGCCACCACGGGTGAGAATATCACACCTCTCTATTCTGACCCCCTACTGCTTGAGGTCACTCCATACAAGATAGACTTCCAGCATGCTATCGTTCTTAACAGCGACGAATCTGAAAAGGGAGACATTCTCGTTTCGCCTAACGAGGACGGCACCTACAGAGGATTCATGAGCCTCGGAGCATGGGGCAACTGGTACCTCCAGGAGGGCGACGGCAAGAAATGGGGTAACCTGGGCAAGGATGGCTACGCATTCTATGCCAGCAGCGATGCCGACAAGTGGAACTTCTGGGGCTCAAGCCATAACGGTTGCCGCTATGTCACCGTATATACCAAGGCTTCCGTCACTGAATGGACGGACCATGCCATCCCTTCTGTCACTATCGCTGGCGATGTACAGGGCGAGATGACATTCAATAAGGAGAAGAAGCAGTGGTCATACTCATATGATGTCACTTCTCTCGATGCTGTTAATGTCACATTCACCAGCACCGACGCTACCTTATATAATAAGGAGACGGGTACAGAGGCTGGCACCCTGATGCCTATGACCTTCGCCCAGGGCGAGATGAGCATTGACGGTTCGGCTGCCAAGACGGTGACTCTCACACCTGCTGCCACTGGCACCAGCACCATATATCTTGACCTCTCTGACAACGACCTCGGTCCACAGATTTCCATTCAGGCAGGTGGCGAGGCTCCTCAGGAACCTGTCAACCCTGTACTCTGCATCATGGGTAACGATGACAAATGGGATCACACAGAGTGGCTGCGCCTCACTGATGAGGACAACAGGACCTACCACGGCGTGGTATATATGAACAGTTCGTGGGGCTACTACTTCACCAAGACCACAGACGGTGACGACTGGAGTGAGATAAGCATGGGCGACGAAGGCAAACTCGTTCTCTCGGGCGGCACCAAGATCACTGGCCCTGGTCAGGGACTCTACGTAGTGGGTGCTTCACTCGGATGGATGTCTTACTGGTACGAGATGGACGGAGCTCCTGTCACATCGGTAGCATGCACTGGCTTCAACGACGAATGGGGCATGACACCTATGACTGCCGACCCTAGCGACCCTTCTATCTATTCCGCAGAGGTGACTGCTACAGCCAATACTCCATGGGGCGTACAGATACTTCTCAACGATTCATGGACCGCATTCATGGGTACCAACGCTGACGGAACCATCACATGGAACAAGAAGGAGAATGCTGCTCCTGCCGGATGGACCATCGGCGAAAAGTATAAGTTCATAGTAAACTTCAAACAGGGAACATACTCTCTCGTGAAGATCTAATAGTGGTTTGGTGATTTAGTGGTTTGGTTAATTGTTTTGCGGATTAAACACTGCAACAGTAACAACCAAACAACTAAACAACCAAACAACCATACAACTAAACAACATATAATATTTTACAATGAAGAAAACACTTTTCACCATAATGTCTCTGTTCATGCTCATGGCAGCATGTACAGAAGACAGCCCTAAGACTGACCTCAGTAATGTCATTACAGAACCCGAGACTGGTCCTGTAATCGATGAGACAGCATTCCCTATCGGAGCAGATGTCAGTTGGCTCACCGAACTGGAGTCAAAGGGCGTGGAGTTCAAGAATGCGCATGGACAGTCCACTGACTGCATGGAACTGCTGCGCGAGGAATGTAACATCAACAGCATACGCCTGCGTGTGTGGCACAATCCTGTCAACGGATGGTGCAACAAGGAAGATGTGCTGGTAAAGGCAAAGCGTGCTGCGGCTTTGGGCATGCGCGTGATGATAGATTTCCATTTCTCTGATGTATGGGCTGATCCAGGTGCGCAGGTTATGCCTGGTACATGGAAAACGGATAATGTGGAAATGATCAAAACCAACATTGAGTACGATGTTACAATCCTATTGCATGAGCTGAAAGAGGCTGGCGTAACTCCTACCTGGGTACAGATAGGCAACGAGACACGTAGCGGTATGCTGTATCAGCAGACTGAGGGCGGTGAAATAATATATACTGGCACGTCCGGTCACTACAGCAACGGCACTGTCTTTGCACAATATGTCACAGCTGGCATTAACGCAGCAAAGAAGGTATTCCCTGATATCAAGACCATAGTCCACATTGACAGCGGCGACAAGTGGCAGTACTACGAGCGCATCTTCGGGTATCTGAAGAACAACAACGTGAACTACGACCTCATCGGTCTCTCACTCTATCCTGGTGAAAACAATGCTTCGGTAAAGGCTGATATGACAGCCAAGGTAACCAGTCTGCTTGCCAACATCGATAAGGCTTATACCACATACGGCAAGGAGTCGATGGTAGTGGAGATCGGTATGTACTACGATAATCCGGATGCATGCCAGTCGATGCTCACACAGATACTTGACGCCCGCAAGAATGGCAGCGCAGCGCATCTACGTGGTCTGTTCTACTGGGAACCAGAAGCGCCATCCGGCTTCAACAACTATCAGATGGGTGCATTCAAGGACGGCAAACCTACTGATGGTCTCCGCGTCCTGATGAACTACCAGAATCTGAAGTAAGATTACCTCACTTCGAGGGGTGTAATTAAGCTGCACCTACTTCTGGTACTTTTTTACTAAACAATAAGCTTTCCAGCAAAACCACAATAGGTTTATTATATAAAAGGTGGGTTCTATACATTGAATATTCTCAATGATAGAACCCACCTTATTTTTTGGTTCTACAAGATTTCGTGTGGGGCATTTTAGTAAGGGAGTGCCATGAGTATAGAAGTTTAAAGTGAAAAGTTTAAGTAAAAAGTTCTTGAGTGGTAAAGTTTCGTCGCTTGCAAACGGACCGGTAATAACGGAAACCTATGGGCGAATGAACTTGAAAACTTTAACGCTCGGCCTTTGGACGCTTGCCTGAGCAAGAACTCAACTTCTCACTTACAACTTCTATACTCATGGCACTTCCTTACTATATTATTTTACCTCACCCACAATCTTTCTTGTAAAACCTATTTTTTAATGTCAACTGTCAACTGTTAACTTACTTGAAAATCTCGCTGACCTTCTCTGTATATTCTGAGAGCTTCAATGATGCTGTGGCATGAATGCTCTCCACACTTGAACCGAACGAGAAGGTATATGTGCCCTGATCAGCTATCCACTGACAGTTAGCCTCATCAAAACTTGCCAGGTCACGCTGCTTGATGGTCATCTCCACAGTCTGCGACTCGCCCTTTGCCAGTGAACGAGTCTTGGCAAACGCTTTCAATTCCTTTGCAGGCTTCTCCATTGTACCCTCTGGAGCTGTGACATATACCTGAACCACTTCCTTACCAGCTACCTCACCAGTGTTCTTTACCGTTACGCTTACCACGATGTCATCGCCAGACTTCTTAACGGCAGGTTTGCTGAAGGCGAAGGTAGTATAGCTGAGACCATAGCCGAATGGATATGCCACCTGCTTCTGCTTGGTATTGAAATATCTGTAGCCTACCCATATATCCTCCTCATGATTTGTGTATGCACGTGTAGGAATAGGATTGCCGCCGGTACCCATTGCTTCATACGCAAAGAGTTCCATATCCTGTGGGAAATTCTTTGTCGAAGGATGATCTCCAGCAGCGAGAGGCCATGTCATGGTCAGGCGTCCTGATGGACATACCTTACCTGTAAGGATATCCACTACGCTGTTGCCACCCTCTTCACCTGGCTGCCATGCCATGAGTATCGCATCAGGATATGCACTCCAACTGGCAGTCTCAATCACCGAACCAGAATTGATTACCACGATGACCGGCTTGTCCTCTGCATGATATGCCGAGCATACATTGCGTATCAGTTCCAACTCCTGAGCAGTCAGGTTGAACTCACCATCTATCTTCCTGTCTATGCCCTCACCTGCCTGACGCGAGATAGTGATGATGGCAGCCTCTGACTGTTTCACCTGACGTGAGATACAGAGCGGAGTGACATCCATCTCTGGCACCTTCTGGTCGCCCATGTAAGGAGCCTCAAACCAACGCGCCGGGTGTCTGTCGGCCTCAAACTTGAGTTTGGCAAACTCCAGGTATTTCTTATAAATCGTAGTCAGGTCTTCCGTGGTCTCTATGCCTACGTTCTTCAGTCCCTCTACGAGATCCACGATGTATGGTGTATGTACGCATCCCGAACCTACACCTCCCGAGAGGAAGTTGTATGAACCTGTACCGAAGAGTGCTATCCTTCTGCGCATACGTACGTTGACATCGATAGGCAGCACACCGTTGTTCTTCAGCAGCACCATACCCTCGGCAGCAGTCTCACGTGTTATGGCAGCGTGCGACTTGAGGTCAGGAGTGTTCGAAGCCTGGTACTTATTGAAGTGTGGGGTACGCACGATGTACTCCAGCATACGGCGCACGCATACATCTACATCCTCCATCTTCAGTTTGCCGCTCTTCACTCCCTCTACTATGTCAGCTATCTGCTCGTGGCTGCCTGGCTCCATGAGGTCATTGCCGGCCATTACGGCATTGATGGTGTAGAGTCCCTGCTTCTCACGCTTGCCACACCAGTCGGTCATCACGATGCCCTTGAATCCCCAGTCATTGCGCAGCACTTTGGTCAGAAGGTCGTGATTGGCTTGAGCAAAGACGCCATTGACTAAGTTGTAAGCCGACATCACTGTCCAAGGATCACTCTCACGCACTGCTATCTCAAATCCGCGGAGGTAAATCTCTCGCGCAGCACGTGCCGATACTCTCTCATCCACAAACTGGCGGTTTGTCTCCTGAGAGTTTACCGCATAGTGCTTGATGCTGACACCTGCCCCCTCGCTCTGCACACCTTTTATATATGCTGATGCTATCTTACCTGTCAGCAGAGGATCCTCACTATAGTATTCGAAGTTACGTCCGCAGAGAGGATTGCGGTGTATGTTCACACCTGGTCCCAACACTACGTCACAGTTATACTCCTTTGTCTCATTGCCTATCGCCTTGCCTACCCTACCCACGAGGTCGGTGTTCCATGTAGATGCAAGACAAGAGCCTACAGGGAATCCCGTAGCGTAATAAGTCTTGTCGGTTCCCTTGCGTTTAGCATCAATGCGCACTCCTGCAGGACCATCGGTGAGTATGGTCTCAGGTATGCCGAGACGAGGTATAGCCACTGTGGAACCTGCAGCTCCAGGTACCGTCTTTGATGAACCACCCGCTACTGCCACCGCAGACCAGAAGTCATATTCTCCTCCTACGAGCAGCGTAGCCTTCTCTTCCAGTGTCATAGCCTTGAGCACCTCGTCAATATTGTCTTTTGAAAGTTGAGGTGATTGTGCCATAGTTGTCATGCTCATTAATAATACAAATGATAATAACGTTTTCTTCATGTCTGATATAATCGCTTGTTTAAGTTAATAGTATTATTCAATGCAATGCAAAGTTAAGCATAAAATACGATATATCCAAACATAAACCTAAAAAAAAGAAAACATCCGCCATATTTAACCTGCAAGTTACAAATTGAAAGCAGAAATATGCTATTTACTTACAGATTGTCACATCTCGTCTTTTCGTACATCAAAAATCAAGCAAAGTTATCGTTATTCTGACATTTTGTAGTAACTTTGCACTATCAAAATAACAAAATGCTACATTTAAGCATCAAATATTGACATAATGTAATCAGGAGCGATACCAATAAAAGAATCAAGATAATATTAACAACACAAACAACCAATTAAGATGAAAGTAAAAAGAAGATGGATTATCCTATCAACGATTATGTTGATAATTGCAATGGTAGGTGCTGTGATGCCTGAAGAGCCAGGTCTTTGGGATTTCCAGGAGACAGCAGAGTGTACGTCAAGCAACGTAGCATGGATGATAACCGCTACGATATTCGTACTCATGATGACGCCAGGTCTGTCATTCTTCTATGGCGGCATGGTAGGCAAGAAGAATGTCATCAGCACCATCCTGCAGTCGTTCATAGCCATGGGTATCATCAGCGTGCTGTGGGTAGTTTTCGGTTTCAGCCTCTCATTCGGTGACGACGTAGGCGGTCTTGGTCTCATCGGCGACCCTACACAGTTCTTTATGTTCCAGCATGTAGGTGCTCATCCATACGATAAGATTACCCCAACAATACCTTTGGCACTCTATGCACTCTTCCAGATGAAGTTTGCAATCATCACCCCATCACTTATCACGGGTTCGTTCGCTGAGCGTGTACGCTTCTCTGCCTACATGGTATTCATGATGCTTTTCTGCATCGTAGTATATTGTCCGCTGGCTCACTGGACATGGCATCCAGACGGTCTTCTCCACCGTTGGCTTGACATCCACGACTTCGCCGGTGGTATCGTAGTACATGCTTCGTCTGGTGTAGCAGCACTTGCTGGTGCTCTGTTCCTTGGTCGCCGCACTAACGCCAAGACTGGTCAGCATCTGCCAGCCAATATCCCATTCGTCATTCTCGGCGCAGCCCTTCTGTGGCTTGGATGGTTCGGCTTCAATGGCGGTTCCGGCCTCGCTGCCGATGGCATTGCCATCAAGGCTTTCCTCAACACCAACACCGCTGGTGCCACAGCCATGATGACATGGATATTCATTGACTGCCTGCGTGGTCGCAAGCCATCTGGCATGGGTGCCGCAGTAGGTGCCGTAGTAGGTCTCGTTGCCATCACCCCATGTGCTGACGTAGTAACCACAGGCAGCAGTTTCATCATCGCTGTCCTCACCACAATCGTCTGCAACTTCGCAGTATATCGTACATCAAAGTCCGGTCTCGATGATGCCCTTGACGTATTCCCTACTCACGGCACAGGCGGTATCTTCGCCACCATCCTCACCGGTATCTTCTCATACACAGGTTTGATACACGGCGGATATATGGAGTTCATCAACTCTATCATCGGTGTGCTCATCGTGGTAGGATACACATTCGTTGTCAGCCTCGCTCTATACTGGATCACCAACAAGATGATTCCTATGCGTGTAAGCATCAAGAGCGAGAAGATGGGTCTCGATGTCAGCCAGCATGATGAGGCATACGCTTTCTCTGACTCTGCAGAGCGCGAGATCGCGGAGTACTTTGACAAGCGCGACGAAGAGGACATGAAGGATATCTAACCTGTATTTTATTCATCAATCCAGGTTTATAATAAGTAGTATAACACATTATTCACTATTCAATAACCAATTATTGTTCGCAGACTAATAGATTTACATTCAGAGACCTTTTAGCTAAAACCTCCCAAGGAAGGGGCAGACACTGATACTTCAGTGATCTGCCCCTTCTGCATAAGTGCCACAGCGGCGCAAGAAGAATAGTTTAGACCGCATCGTTTGGGATTATACGCGAGCGTACGTACTACTGCAAAATCATCATTTCCCTTGGTACGCGTAGCGCACACACAAATATAACACACCGGCATTGCGGTCTAGTTTGTTCAATTCACCAAAAAACAGAGCGCCGAAGGTGCGACATTACAATCAGACATTGTATCATGTCGCACTTTCAGCGCTCTGCATTCGATTACCAATTACCTAAAGGCAGGTTAGTACTTGATTACGAGGTAGCGTGTTACGCTCCAGAACTTCTGTGGGTCGTTGATGGTGAGCGTGCTGCTATTCTTGCTGTTCTTAGTCAGTGTATATGAACCTGCTGGTGCCTGAGAGAGAATCTTGGCATCACCACTTGGAATCTGGATGGTCTTGTCAAAACGGATATCAACCTTAGTGAATCTGCTCAAAGCCACATTATCCACGTTAAGCTTGCTCTTAGAGAAGAGTCCACCGCCATTGAGCAGTCCATACTCCTTGAGATCTTTCTTGGTAGCCACTATATAGTAAGCCTCGTTGAGCTTGCTTATCTGCTGGTTGATGGTCTCCTCCTTACGCTGGTTGTCTGTAGTGAGGTTATTGACGTTGCTTGTCAACTCTTCCACATTACTCTGCAACTGCTGTATGCTGATATTCTTATTCTCCAGTTCCTTCTGCAGTTCTGCAATCTCTGCATCCTTTGCATCAAGCTGCTCCTGCATTTTGTCCAGGGCCTCCTTCATCTTGGTAGCAAAGGCTGACTTCTGGTTTGCCAACTGGCTGCGCAGATTATTGATCTTCTGACGCTGGTTATTGAGTATTTCCTTGTATGCAGCAAGATTCTGCTTCATCTTCTCGCGAGAGTTTGTGCCACCCTCGCTGGTTTTGAATATCATATTGCCATCAGCCATGACAACGCTGTCCATCGAACTATTCATCAACTGGATGAAGTCCTCTGCATTATCCAGCATTTCAGTCTGCTGAGAAACCACATTGCGAAGCGAGTCCAACTCTGCCTGCACTTGATTTTCATTCTTTGAGTCCCCGCAAGAGCTCATCATTGCTACTACGGCTGCCGAAGCAAGAATTAGTTTTTTGTTCATCATTGCTTAGATATTTATGTGATTATTTTTGTCATTTTATAAAGAACAGCCAGTGTTCTGTCTGCAAAAGTAATAAAAATTTCATTGCCAGCAAATTTTGCACTGACAAATTACAATTAATTAACTATTCAGGAGACAGTATTTGGCAACAACTCAACGCGCATTTTTTTCATAATTACTGCTCCAACCACTGCAGGAAGCGCTGTACGTCCTCATCATAGTGGTATGCCTTTTTCTGCGGAATGCCATCAGCACTGAGAATAAGGTACAGCGGCTGAGACTGTTCGCCAAACTTATACCGCTCAAGGAGACTCCACTTGTCGCCTACGGTGCGGAACGGTTTTTGAGACAACGGAGTGCGGTCATCCACATAAAGACGGATGCAGACAAAGTCCGAACGCAGCGCACTCGTCACACGGGCATCAGCGAACACCGCCCCCTCCATCTTGCGACAGTTGACGCATCCATAGCCTGTAAACTCCAGGAAGACCGGCTTGCCCTGACGGCGAGCCTCCGCCATGCCCTCCTCATAGTCTGTATATACGGTATGCTCAGTGATCTCCATCGGTGGCAGGAATGCTGAGACCATGGTGCACGGAGCGCCAAACAGTCCCGTAACGAGATATGCAACAAATGCGAAGGGGACGAGGGATAGCAGGATATGGAGCATACGATGCCTACTGACTTTGACAAGATAATAAATGCCAAGCGAAGCAAAGACAACAATCCACACTATGAGGAACGTGTCGCGTGACAAGATGTGCCATCCGTATGCAAGGTCCGCAACACTGAGGAATTTCAATGCAAAGACCACCTCAAGGACTCCCAGCGTCACCTTGACATGCTGCATCCATTCTCCCGAACGAGGCATGCGCTTCATGATGCCAGGAAAGAGAGCAAACAAGGTAAATGGTAATGCAAGGGCAAGGGCAAACGACAACATGCCTACCAGTGGTGCGAGCACTTCGCCACGTGTAGCCACCTCCACGAGGAGCATGCCAATGACTGGTGCGGTACATGAGAAACTAACTACCACAAGGGTCAATGCCATGAGGAAGATGCTGATGATGCCGCTGGTACGCTCCACAGCTGTATCAAGGCGGTTGCCCCACGACGCTGGCAACTGCAGGGTGTATAGCCCCACGAACGAGAGACCGAGCAATACCAATACCACGAAACACACGATGTTGAATGCGGCATTGGTAGCGAGACCGTTAAGTGCATCGGCACCAAAAAGCGATGTCACGACAATGCCTAGGAGCAGGAATATCACAATGATGCATACTCCATACAGCACGGCATCACGCACTCCCTTTCCCCTCTTCATAAAGAAGGAAACGGTAAGCGGTATGACTGGCCACACACATGGGGTGAAGAGAGCCAGCAGCCCACCTGCGAATGCTAACAGGCACAGACTGAGCAGATCTCCACTCTCTGTACCACTGGTCTTATCATCCAGAGACTTCAATTCGTCTATCACCTGAGCCCAGAGCGGATTATCTGCCGGATTAAAACCGTTGTCCTCACCGACTACTTTTACTCCTGTCGCAGCACCGCTGAGCGTATCACTCACTACATTTTCTTCTTTTGCCTCTACGATTCTCTCTTCTGTGGATGTTTCTTCTGCTATACCTTTGCCTCGATAGTCAAACTCCACATATTTCGGTGCAAGACATGACATATCCGAACAAACGATATACTGATAATATCCTCTGATGTGGTATGTCGGTGCCGTCACCTTAAGACGCTCTGCCAGTGACACAGAGTTACATTGGTCACCATAAGCAAAGTCATTGGAGGCGGGTTCTTTCCTACCACCCTCCAGCGCGGCTCCTTCACACTCTTCTATAGTAATGCTACCCTGGGATATGTGCCATCCCTCCTCTGTCTTACCGTTGATGTGCAGGACTAGAATGTCCTTGCCTTCCTGAGACAATATACTAGAGAAAGATGACTGAGCCAGAGAAGGTAGCAACCATCCTAACAGGAGCATGGTTATCAGTACCAATCCGTTCTTCGTCATCACTTCAGCAAGTCATCCAGCAAATCATAGAATTCGGGTCTCTCACCATGTACCACCTTATATATATAACCCTTAGGATCCACTATCACCTTCGTAGGAAATCCCTGAACGTTATATATATCCAGCAAGTTACTAATGCGAGGCATATAGACATGACGCCAGGGCAACTGATATTCCTTGACCGCAGCACGCCATTTGGCATCGGTATCGTTGCAATCCACCCCCAGGACCTCCAGTTTACCTTTATATTTCTTGTAGTATTCCTTCATCTTCGGCATGCCCTTGATGCACCAGTAGCACCATGAGCCCCAGAAGTCTATCACCACGTACTTGCCTCGCAGATCTGAAAGCGCAAGACTCTTGCCATTGATATCATTGAGTACGAAGTCAGGAGCCATCTGCTTCGTCTGTGCCTGAACTGCTGTTGCCAGCAACAGCAGCATCATAATGAGTAATTGTCGTAATCTTTTCATCGTTATCTTCTTTTTGTTTGCAAAGATACAAAAAATTCTTTAATATCTCTTCTGTGCTAACATTTTTTTATATTATACCTTCCCTTTTGTATGGTATCAGCTTACAAAAAGGCACGTTATTATTTGTCAGTTCGTATTTTTTTTATACCTTTGCACCTAATTTGAGTAGAGCATATCTACTTACATTCAAAACTAGAGATATTATAATAATGTATAAACTACTGTTATCATTCAGCCGTTGGCTATCTACCTATACGTCATGGTTCATCATTGCCGTGGCAATAGTGACATACCTATACCCTACCCTCTTTTCATGGGTACATGGTACGGTACAGTCATACATCCTAGGATTCATCATGCTCACCATGGGACTGACGCTGACCATGAATGATATGAAGGTTCTGGCATCACGTCCGCTCGACATCCTCATAGGCACATGTGCGCAGTTTACACTGATGCCGCTCATAGCATGGTCGCTGACCGTAGGACTGTCACACCTCGGCATTGCCATCCCTAAGCCTGTCATCATAGGTATCATACTCGTGGGATGCTGTCCTGGCGGTGTATCCAGCAATATCATGTCTTACCTATGCCGCGGTGACGTGGCATTCTCAGTGGGTATGACTACCGTATCAACTCTCCTGGCACCTGTTGCCACACCACTGCTAGTGCTGTGGCTGGCTGGCGAACAGGTCGAGGTGGATGCCATGGGTATGTTTCTCAACATCCTCATCGTCACGCTCATGCCTGTATCCGTAGGATTCCTCGCCAACCTCTTCTGTGGCAAGAACGAAGGTTTCAAGAAGACGCAGGCGGTGATGCCGGCATTCAGTGTATTGGGACTGGCATGCATCGTGGGTGGCGTGATCAGCACCGTACACGACAAACTGCTGATGGAGGGACTTGCGTTCTTCCTTACCGTCTTTGGTCTCGTGCTATGCCACAACTCACTAGGCTACCTCACAGGATACACAGTAGGACGTCTGTCTGGTTTCTCCAAGGCTAAGAACCGTACCATATCCATAGAGGTGGGCATGCAGAATGCCGGACTGGCAACCGTACTGGCATCTACATTCTTCGCCGCAACATGTCCGCTGGCGGTGATACCTGCTGCAGTAAGCTGCGCATGGCACTCGATATCGGGCACCATACTCGCCACATGGTTCAGGTCAAGGGACTGAAAGCCACAGTTCCTTACGTATCGCTGCAAGGCCCTCAGCCACAGTTCCTTGCGTTTTTCCGCAAGGCCCAAACCCAAAATCCTAACAACATGCTCAATACATATAGCGACACATCCATCGTGATCCTCAACTGGAACGGCGCTGCCATGATGAGGAAATACCTGCCCTCCGTACTGCAATACTCTGACGGAGCGGAGGTGGTGGTGGCAGACAATGCCTCCACCGACGACTCCCTCGAAGTATTGCACAACGAGTTTCCACAGGTACGCACCATAGTGCTCGAAAAGAACTGGGGATTTGCCGACGGCTACAATAAGGCCTTCAAAGCACTTGACCAGCAGAACGAGGACTGTGGCATTGCCATGCCACGTTACTACCTTCTACTCAACAGCGATGTGCGTGTCGGCGAACACTGGCTCCAGGCCATGCACGAATACATGGAGACACATGAGGACGTAGCGGCATGCCAACCGAAATTACTCTCTGACCTTGCTCCCGACACATTCGAATATGCCGGCGCCTGCGGTGGATACATAGACCGATATGGCTACCCCTTCTGCCGCGGCAGGATATTCAATGATGTAGAGAAGGACAAAGGACAGTATGATGATGTGGCAGACATAATGTGGGCTACGGGAGCATGTCTCATGATAAGACGTGATGATTACTGGAAGGCTGGCGCACTGGACGGACGTTTCTTTGCACACAATGAGGAAATAGACCTCTGCTGGCGTTTGCGTATGATGTCACGTCGCATAGTATGCGTGCCTCAGAGTAAGGTATGGCATCTGGGGGGCGGCACGCTGCCAAAGGGCAATCCAAGGAAGACATACCTTAACTTCCGCAACAACCTTACCATGCTCTACAAGAACCTGCCTGACAGCGAACTTCATCATGTCATGCGCATGCGTCTGTTGCTGGACTATATTGCCGCTACGCAGATGCTGATACTGGGGCGCAGCATAGGGGATTTCAAGGCGGTCATAAAGGCTCGCCGGGATTTCAAGGCATGGAAGGATTCTTTTGCCGAAGAAAGAAGACGAATTCAGCGCGAAGCATCAAACCCACATCCACGTGAGTGCTTCAACTACAGCATCCTCTGGAAATATTACGTCAAAGGGGAAAAGACATTCAATATAATCCGAAAAAACAAATAATAGAATAACTGAACAATCGACCCCAAGAACCGAAACTAACGATATCTCTATATGGAATACATGTCACAGGAAGGCTACGACAAACTGGTAGCCGAATTGAACGAAATGATAAACATTGACCTGCCAAGGGTCAAGAACGCTATAGCCGAGGCACGTGACAAAGGTGACCTCAGCGAAAACTTTGAATATCATGCAGCCAAGCGCGAACAGGGAAAACTGCTGAGCAGAATACGTTTCAAGCAGAAGGTGCTGGAGAATGCACGCGTATTAGACACCTCAGCCCTGCAGAGCGGGACGGTGGGTCTGCTCCGCAAGGTTGAGATGACAAACTTAGGCAACAACGCCAGAATGACTTACACTATCGTTAACCCTCACGAGGCAAACGTCAGAGAGGGGAAGATCTCCGTCAAATCACCTATCGGCGAAGCTCTCCTCGGCAAGAAAGCCGGCGACATAGTTGAAGTCCGCGTACCTGCCGGCATGCAGAAACTACGTATTGAGAGCATTTCGCTTTAGGGGTGTTAGGGGGGCGACTTCTCGATTTATCGAATTATCAAATTATCGAATTATCGATTTTCCGAATTATCGAAAAACCGAAAAATCGAAAAATCGAACTACACTGAATCCCCCCAAACCAATCACCCTTACAGCCCCTGCTCCACCCAAATCAGGTTTTCCGTCTTGTAACCTCTGTTACGGGCCTCCTTCAGTAACATGTCACGCTTGTCACTATCTAATGTCGGAGTGCGTGACAGTATCCACAGAAACTTATCATCGTCACCACCTACGAGGGCATAGGAATAGTCTGGGGCCAACATCATCACACGATAATCCGAATAGAAAGGGCCGAAGAACGACACACGCAGTATGCCAGGATGGTCTGTCAACTTCCCCTTGCCCACTGACGTGTTCCACTTACCATCTTTCTTTCCCTGGTTGGTAACCTTTATCTTGCCATCCGGCTGCAAGGTGTAGGTTGCCATGCAGTGTGTCTGGCCACGCTCAAACTTATGGTCAAACCTTGCTATCTCATACCATTTGCCTAGATAGCGTTTGAGATCCAACGAACTCACTGCGGTGTTATCCACAGTCAGCGTAGATCGACAGGCGTAGAAATTAAAGAATATTACCGTCAGCAGGATTACTATGCACAAGACTATGAATGCCTTCTTACCGCCATTTCCCTTGCAGCATGAGTAATACTTGAACTTGGTACATCCACATTCAGGACAGCGCTCCGGTGCGTCCTCTCCCATGTGTGTATAGCCACACATCTTACAAATCCATTTTTCCATGACTCTATACTTTTAAATTATATTTATTCAACTTGAGCGAAAGATACTGTGATAATTTCCAAGCTTTCGCAAGGAAAATTTGAACAATTATTGAATTAGTTGATTTACGTCATCTCAGGGGCTACTCGCCCCCGAACCCCTCGGTGTTTTCAGGTATTAGATTTTA
>JAZLIN010000072.1:0-18972 GCA_045617365.1 Prevotella sp.
CACAATGAAAAAGTTATTGTTAATGATGGTTGCTGCCATTCTCGGCACAATCAGTGCAAACGCACAGTTCAAAGTTGGTGACATCTACAATCAGGGCAATCTTAGAGGACTGGTAGTTGACGTAGATGCAAGTGGAAAACATGGTCTTATCCTTTCACTCAAGGAATGTGACAAAGATTGGTTGGCAGACAAATCTCTGGAGATGGAAACAAACGCCTTCTTCGAAGATGATGGAATGAAAAACATGGAGGCAATCGCTAAGTATGTTTCAGAAAACAATCTCTCATGGGAGAAGTTCCCTCTTTTCGCTTGGGCTCGCAGTCTTGGAGACGGTTGGTATATTCCTTCACGAGGAGAATTGAATACTATTTGGAAGAATCTCAATGGAGGAAACCTTAATTTCAACAAGAAGGGTTGCAAACTCTGGAAGCACCATGACAATACAATCAAAAATGCTGGGGGAGATAGTTTCTTCTGTGCAAACGCAAGCACTGCTGGCGTATTCAAGATGCTTGCAGGCATGATTTCTTCTACAGAAGCAGAAGGTGGTAAAGTTTATACTATCAACACAGAAAAGGGTAAAAACCTTGTAAACCATCCGATGGTTGCTCCTAATGTAAAGATACAAGAGTATCAGTTGAAAAAAAATGCACATCGTTCAGAAGGTGATGTCCTTGGAATGAAGCGTGTTCTTCATTTCGATGCACGTGCAGTACATAAATTCTAATAACAATGCGTCAAATAATTACAATTCTCATTACGTGTTTTGCGTCCCTAATTTGTTTGGCACAAGTCAAGAATGTAAAGAAGGGCGATGTGTTGCAAGTTAATGGGGTAAAAGGTATCGTCTTTAGTGTAAATGAAGATGGTACTCATGGACAAATGATGAGCGTTAAGGCATATAGAGGGAAACAAAATCTGTATTGTGCCAAATCTGCATTTCTCAAAGGTGTTTCAATGCTTGACGAAAATGATGGAAAGGCAAATACTAGCGAACTTTTTACCTATGCATCGTCAAAAGGAATCTCACTTACCAACTATCCTGTATATAACTGGTGTAAATCATTGGGTGATGGATGGTATATTCCTTCAATAAATCAGATGAAGGCATTTGTAAATTATTGGTTGGGCAATACAGATGTTGAAGTTGACTGGGAGGAAGATGAAGAGGTTAGCGCAACAGATGACTCCATGCCACACACTAAAGTTGTGAACAACATTTTGCTTGAAGCTGGAGGTATTCCATTCTTAAACGGAGTCTTCACATCAACGCTAGATGCCAGCAAAAAAGTTGATGTGTTTGAATACAACAAAGATGACGGCAAGTGGAAGTTCAATAAAGTCAATCCAATGAAGATCGATGCATTTTGCGTAGGTCGAGCCTTTTATGATTTATAGTTATGGACAGAAGACGGATAATATTATATATGTGTCTTTGGGCGGTATCCAATATTGCTGCTCAGGATGTATTCAAATATCATAAGGGGTCTATGTACTCAATTATGCTTAGTCATGACAATCAAGAGTATTGCAAAGAGATTGTTGGTGTATTCGAAAAAATCCCAGTACAGGATAATTTCTATGACTTCAACCTGTCAAAGCGAGTATTCAAAGCTGGTGTGCTTGAAGAAAGTGATACGACAAAATCCAACGATCAGAAGCCTCATATTGATATGCTTCTTCGGGACAACGCAATTGGACGACGACTCGTTGCGAAGTGGTTTAATCAAAATAAAGCAGGAATATTTAATCCTGATCAGATTATAGAAAAAGGTTATTATAATGTTAATGCTTCTGATATTTTGACCGCGTTGTGTTCACATAAGACTCAGGAAGGAGTCATTTATGATGCCGGAGAAGAATTGATAGGTAATACGTATGTTCTGGTTAACGATATACAATATGGTGATAAACGTCGTGCCAAAGAAAAGAGGATGTCTGGTGCAATTGCTCTATCTGCAATTCCTTTTGTTGGTATGGTTGGTCTGCCTGTAGCTGGTATTCTTACCAACGATTATTCTGGCTTCAATGTAACGATCACGTCCTATTTGTATCGTCTTGATTGGACAAAGGAGATTTCCGATGGATTCTACAACGTATATTATACTGCCACTCCAGATGCTAACAAAAAGGAGGCCTTCAAGAATCAAAAATCTCTGTTTACAGTAAGTTACATCGGCAGTCAGACTGTACATAGTCAGAATTCCAACTTCAAAGGAGTTAATGATAGAGAAAGCCAAATACGTTTGGTGTGTACTCGTGCCATAGATAAGGCAATTGCACAATTACAAAAAGAGCACCCTGAGTTTCGTGTGAGAACGCCTCTATTGAGTACAAGGCCTATTACTGCTCATGTTGGTATTCGTGAAGATGTAACCGAAGACTCTAGGTTCGAAGTGTTGGAAGTTGGAGAAACACCTGATGGCAGAACCACTTATAAACGAGTAGCAATAATTAAGCCGAAAAAGGGAAAAATCTGGGATAACCGATATATGGCAGAGTTCGAAGAGCACAAGAACGGCCTGATGAAATCTACAGAATTTGAATTGGTTTCAGGCTGTATTTCCCAAACAGCTTGCTTAATCCGAGAAATAGATAACTAATATAGTGTTAAATTAAAATTCAACAAACAATGAAAACAACAATTAAGTATTTGATGCTTACACTTGTAGCAGTGTTCGCATGTGTGTTGGTATCTTCTTGTAGTAACGAAGATGACGATTTTGAGAGAGGAGTTGCAACCTATTATTTGCAGTTGAAATCAGTATCATCAAGCAACTTGGTGGACGCAAATGGACGCCCAATAGAACATGTCTTAATGGAACGGTTCATTAGTGAAAACAATTGGGATGCAGACGGTAAGATTGCTGTTGGTAAAACAGATAGAGCTGCAGCGGAGGCATTTTTTGATAACTTGATGAACTCGGTTACTGAAAGTGCGACTTCTGCTTGGAGAGGAAAGATGTGGGAAGGAGCATATATTCGATATACGTTCTGCCTCTATGCTGATGAATCTTATATCTTTCCAAAGTTTGTTACTGTAGAAATAACAAATTCTGGCGCTATAAAAAAATAAAAGTTTTATGGCTTCACTGAAGAGTCTTTTTCTCTTGCTGTTGTTACTCGCTTTTTCAACAGAAAGCAAAGCGCAGCACACGTATGTCGTATCTGTTGGTATTGCTGATTATCAGAACATAAATGATTTGAAATTTACAGAAACTGATGTGGCAACATTTAATCAAATTATGGCACAACATGATGCAGACATAACGACATTAACAGGTATTCAGGCAACACATGCCAATATTCTAAAAACTGTTCGTTCTGTTTTTGCTAAAGCAACGCCTGCAGATGTTGTAATATTCTTTTTTAGTGGACATGGCTATGAAGGAGGTTTTTGTTGCTACGATATGCAACCGAACTCTCATCTGGGCGGAATGAGTTACCAAGAAATGCAGATACTATTCCGTAATTGTCGAGCAGGTCGCAAAATGGTCTTTGCAGATGCTTGCTTTAGTGGCGGTCTTAGCAAACAACGCACACAATTTCAAGTACAGGCGGTGTCAAACAATGATGTTATGTTCTTCCTATCATCGAGATTGGATGAAACATCATTGGAATTGCCACAAGGTCCAAATGGCTTGTATACATACTTTCTTGCGCAAGGATTATGTGGTGCAGCGGATGTAAACAATGACAGGATTATTTCTGTAAGTGAGATTTACAATTATGTTAGCGCAAAAGTTACATCGTGGGCAAATCAAATTCCTCATAATCAGCATCCAACTATTTGGGGCAAATTTGACAAAGATATGTATGTATTGGATTTAAAATAGCATTTCAAATTGTTTGCTGGTTATTTATAAAAAACAAAATGGTCAGCGAGGGGAGACCTTCGCTGACTTTAATAGAAAATGATAGAAAGTATGAAGAAGTTTATTATTATGGTAGTTATGGCAGTGTTTACACTTTCTGCATCTGCCCAAGTAGAAAATGGATTGCGTTATTTCACAATGTTATCAGGGTCGCTTAGCAAGTATTCAGAGATTCCAAATGCAGAGAATACATTTGGCTATGGAGGTGGTCTGTCTCTTGAGTATAACTTTACACCAAATGTTTTTCTTGGTTCTGGACTTGAATTCGGATTGAGAGGTTCCAAACTCAAAAACATTAATTTTAAAGGGCAGTCTCTGGCTATTGATGGTTCGTTAAAATCTTATAATCTCGTAATACCGGTCAATGTTGGTGGTCGAGTTTATCTGTCAGATAATGTTTCCTTGTTTGGGCAACTTGGACCTTACTTTTCATTTGCATTGAAGAAAGCTAAGATGCAGATTCTTGGTTATGGTGACCTCTATGGAGAAAGTTTTGACTGGGGACTAAATGGAAAAGTAGGTGTGGAGTTAGGTGAATTCCAAGTTTTTGGGGGATATGAACTTGGAATGAAAGAGGTTTGGCCCGGTGATGCTAAAAACCGTTCTGTTGTTTTTGGCGTTAGTTACATCCTCTAAACCTAAAAATACGATTCATTAGGAATGCACTCACATCTGAATGTTACAGATGTGGGTGCTCTGTGTATTATAGATGAAGTTTATAATTCTCATTTCATACTATACTCATTCCGAATTGTCTGCACTTTGTGCGAATTCTTAACAATCTTTGCAAAGAGAGAAAACTGATGGGCAACATCTAATGACTGTTGCTGACAGAGATAATTCTGTATCATGGTTTTGTTGTCGTTTGTATTCGTCGATATTTTTTTTGGTAAAATCTTACATACAATTTCAACCACAGTACGTTTCTTACCGCTATCCCATCGACTCCCATTCCTTAATGGTATGTTCCTTCGGATCAAAGAGAATGCCTATCTTGATTTTCTTTCGTGGGTCTGCCATGTATGGCGCAGCGTAATGGTTCTGCTCTATCTGCTCCAAAGCTTGTTTGGCTGTTCCGCGCATCTTGAATTCCATGATGTATATGGCATCCGGTACCCATACCACGAGGTCAACGCGACCCGTGGCGATGATTACTTCCGTCTGGAGGTTCAGTCCCATGCCATTGAAGAGGATGTATAGGTCACGGGCATGGAGAGCCTCCAGTTTCTCCAGGTCCTCAAGTATCTTCTTGTTACCATTATATAAATATGGTACACCGGCCACGAATGATTTCAGTGCATTCATGGCAGCATCAACATCTCCTTTGCGCAGGGCACGGTTGAGAGCATAGACCATGTTCACACGTTGGTCGTTGTCATACGGAGTCAGTTCCTGCATAAAGTTTTCGTACAGTCCCACACGTACTTCGTCGTTAGGAATACCAAGGACAAACGTCTGCGTCTCCGACTCAAAATCTTTTATTGTGAGATAACCTGATTGATACATCAGCGGCAGGGCTGTCTTCATTTCATGTACCGACATGTCAAAGGCTACAGACTTCACTCGTTCTGTTTTGTTCAGCTTCAGTATGTCAGGCTGAAAATCCTTGAGTAATTTGAAGAGAGCCGATGGGGTGGCAATTCCGAACCAGTAACTATTAAGTTGCTGTTCTGCAAGAACGAGCAACATGCTGTATGGATTGTAAACACCCTGACTGTTTCCGGCAAAATGGAACCCGTTGTATTTCCATTTCAGTATGTCGTACACTTCTTCTTTTGACTTGCCTAACGAGAGGGCAAGGTGCTCCACGTCGCCATCGAAAACTGTATGCAGTTCTTCTTCTGTAATCCCCAGTATGGTTGCATACTTAGGATTCATAGAGATATTATTAAGGTTGTTCAGTTCGCTGAAGATGCTCACCTGACTGAACCTTGTGATACCTGTGATGAAGACATGGCGGAGGTACTGACTGCTTTTCTTGCAAGTGATATAGAATTCCTGTAGAAAGTCCTGTATGCGTTTGAATTCTTCTGATTTGGCATCTGCGTGAAGCAATGCAGAGTCATACTCGTCTATGATGATGACGGCACTATGTCCAGTCTTTCTTTGTGCCATACGGACGAGTTTCTATAGTGTAGTTCCAGGTGTCAGGCCCTCCGGCATTTCCAGTTCGTTGTCTTCGGCATTCTCTTCTATCTGGGGCATCAGACTGGAGCGCATGTCATCTATCGACTTTTTTTCATCACGCTCATGTCGAAACGAAATACCGGATGCACATCCCATTTTGTTTCGAGCCTCTCCATCGCCAGACCTTTGAACAGTTCTTTCTTGCCTGAGAAATATGCCTGCAGGGTAGAGCACAGCAAGGATTTTCCGAATCGTCTTGGACGACTCAGATAGACGTAATCATCCCTTGTCAGCTGACAAATAAGTTCCGTCTTATCCACATAGACGCATCCTTTCTTTATCAGATTCTCAAAATTGTCGGTTCTACAAGATTTAGTGTGGGTGCTCATTACTATTTATTTCATCAACATTTGATAACAGCCCTCACGGACAGCTCTTCTACGAGAGCACTGAAAAAGTCCTGAAGGGACGGAATAACATAGGCGGGCGGCGTAAGCCCCCGTTATTAAATGTCTCCTCCCCTTACTAGAGCGCTGTAAGTGCGACATAACTCATTTACAAACCGTTATAGGTTATGTCGCACCTTCGGCGCTTGAATATGGGGGGGAAGAATCTCATTACATAGGGTTCACACCCTATGCTGTGTTATGTCGTCCCTTCTGGACTTTTTTAGTGCCCTCTCTACATATCGCTCCTTTGGAGTGCTTTTACCCACACTATTTCTTGTTGAACCAAATTGTCAATACCTTTTGGGAACTCCCACGGCTCGCAATATTGACCTATACGCCGCAATATTTCTTCTCCATAGTTATTGTTCGGCGCAGCATTGTTTGCATATGGTGCAAAGGTAATACTTTTTTTGCAAATATTGGTGTCCGGTAAAATTTTGACCAATACATAAAAAATGGGCTGATTCCTTGGTGGAGTCAGCCCTTTGATTTATCTTTGTATTTACCACAATAAAAAGCATAAATCATGAGCAAAGTTACTAATTTTTCCGGACACCAATAATTTCACATTAATTCAACTTTCGCTCAAGTTGAATCTGGAAGTCAAGGAGTCCTCTGCAAGCAAAGCGGTAAACCGAGCGAAGACAATACCTGTAGGCACTCCAAATACTAATGTCTTAACTACTTTTAACCTCCAGAATTGCAAAAGTGCCCCTTTTGCGAAGTTAAAGTTGCCCTTTAACACTGCTAAAGTTGCCCTTTAACACTGCTATAGTTGCCCTTTAACTTTCTGTTTGCGCGAAACTGCAAAAAATCCCCCTCCCGCACTATGCGGGAGAGGGATTTTTTATAGTATGAGATAAGTTTGCACACCTACTTAGAAACAAATCGTTACATCATTCCCATTTCGCAGAGCTCTTGGTATATGCGCTGTACCGGCAGGCCCATGACATTGTAGTATGAACCGTGGATGCCAGTGATGCCGATATAGCCTATCCATTCCTGGATGCCGTAGGCACCAGCCTTGTCGAATGGACGATATTCACGTATGTAATGCCATATCTCATCGTCAGAGAGAGCTTTGAATGTCACGTCCGTGCAGACAGAGAAATGTCTCTGTTCCGTATCAGAAGTAAGGCATACGCCGGTATATACCTGATGCGTGGTGCCACTGAGACTGCGGAGCATGCGGTATGCATCATCCTCATCCTTCGGTTTGCCCATCACCTCATCGTTGCATACCACAACGGTGTCGGCAGTGAGAACCACATTGCCCGGTTTGATGCCCGTGGCGTATGGCGCGGCCTTCTTGATGGAGATATACTCTGCTATCTCTGATGCAGGCAGAGTGTCAGGGTATGACTCATCGATGCCCTGGATGACCAGAACCTCGAAAGGAATGCCAAGACCCTGTATCAGTTCCTTGCGGCGAGGAGAGTTCGAACTAAGTATCAGCATATCGCGAAGGATTACATGTTGAGCCAGTTGCGGAGCATGGTGCGTCCCTCAGTGGTGAGCACGCTCTCCGGATGAAACTGTATGCCGTGAATGTCATACTCACGATGTCTGAGGGCCATGACCTGGCCTTCGTCGCTCTCTGCCGTGACCTCAAGGCATGCAGGGAAATTCTCCTTGCTTACTACCCAGGAGTGATAGCGTCCCATGATGATGCGCTGTGGCAGTCCCTCGAAGATAGGGTCAATGCCATACTGTGTGCCTTCGGTAGCGACGCCATGGAATACGTCAGAGAGATTCTCTAGTTTGCCTCCGAAGAACTCGCCGATGGCCTGATGGCCGAGGCATACACCGAGGATAGGTTTCTTGCCAGCATATGTGCGTATCACGTCAAGGAGCAGTCCAGCCTCGCTTGGTATGCCAGGACCAGGAGAGAGAATGATCTTGTCGAAAGCCTCCAGTTGGTCCATCTCAAACTGGTCATTGCGATATACGGTGACATTGGCACCGAGTTCCTTGACCAGGTGACTCAGGTTGTAGGTGAATGAGTCGTAGTTGTCTATGATAACGATATTTTTCATTTACATATCCTCCGCCATTATGATAGCCCTGCGCAGTGCGCCGAGTTTGTTGTTAACCTCCTGCAGTTCGTACTCCTCATCACTCTTTGCCACGATGCCGCCACCAGCCTGGAACCACAGTTCGCCGTTGCGGCTCACAAAGGTACGTATGGTGATAGCCTGGTTGAGGGTGCGGTCGAAACCGATGAAACCGATACAACCACCGTATGCACCGCGGTTGTGTGGCTCATACTCAGAGATGAGTTGCATGGCGCGTACCTTAGGCGCGCCAGACAGAGTACCGGCAGGGAAGGTGTCAATGAATGCCTTGATAGGATCTGCGCCCTCGTCAAGAGTACCGCTGACGCGGCTCACGAGGTGTATGACATGAGAGTAATACTGCATGTCTTTATAGAAATCCACGTGTACATTGTGGCAGTTGCGCGAGAGATCGTTGCGTGCCAGATCCACCAGCATCACGTGCTCAGCATTCTCCTTAGGGTCATTGCGCAGATACTCCGCATTCTGACGATCCTGCTCAGCATTTCCTGTGCGCTTGGTGGTGCCAGCGATAGGATCGATGTATGCAGTGTAACCGTCGCCCTTGGACTCTACGCGGCAGTGAGTCTCCGGGCTGGAACCGAAGATGCGGAAACCGCCGAAATCGAAGTAGAACAGGTATGGTGACGGATTGATGGAGCGCAGAGCGCGATAGAGTTTGAAATCATCGCCCTCATACTTCTGGCAGAAGCGGCGTGAGAGTACTATCTGGAACACGTCACCACGCAGACAGTGGCTGATGCCCTTGCGTATGTTAGCCTTATGCTCCTCGTCAGTCAGTGTGGATGTATAGTCGCCTACAGGATGGAAATCGTATGCGCGTATCTGTCGGTTGTTGATGTCCTTCTCCAATACGTCGAGATCCTCCTGTTCGCCCTCGCCGATGAGTTCGATGATGATGATCTCATTACGGAAATGGTCGAAGACGATGACGTCCTTGTAAAGAATGTATAGCAGGTCCGGAGCATCATTCTTGGACTGTGTCTCGTCTTTTACATTGATATTCTCAAAGTAGCGAACGGCATTGAATGAGGTGTAGCCGAAGAGACCGCAGCAGTCTTTGTTGTCGCCAGTGATGTCGAAACTGCCAAGGAAGTCATTGATGAGCTGTGCAGAGCCATACTCCTTGGAGATTGCATGCTCAGTGCGTGAGCCATCAGGGAATTTGCAGATGCCGATGCCGTGCTCTATGGACACGGAACCGATAGGGTGTACGCCGATGAAACTTCTGGAGTTCTCGCCGCCATGGTAGTCGGAGCATTCCATGAGGGCAGACATGGGATAGTCATCGCGTATCTTCATGTATGCAGATACTGGGGTGTTGAGGTCGCCCAGTATCTTCTTGGATGCGGTATTATATTTGAACATGTTTTGCTTGTTTCTTGTTGGGGGATGGTTTGGGTGGGGGGGAGCTTTGCAGCCGAGCTGCAAAGAACTGGACACAGGTGGCGGTACATAGGTGGCGGTATACGAGTGGCGATACATAGGTGGCGGATGACCAAGCAACCCAACCACTAAACCACTAGACCACTAGACCACTAAACCACTAGACCACCAGACCACCAAACCACTAATTAATTTCGTTAGCATGAGAGAGATAGGTGTCGAGGTCCTTGTCACCACGGCCTGAGACTGTGAGTACAACGACGTCGTCCTTCTTGAACTGTGATGCCACCTTAGGCAGCAGTGCCAGCGCATGAGCCGACTCGAGTGCAGGTATGATACCCTCCATACGGGTGAGTTCGAAGGCTGCACGCAGAGCCTCGTCGTCATTGGCAGGAACCACCTGTGCGCGACCAGTCTCATAAAGGTTGCAGTGCATAGGACCAGTACCAGGATAGTCAAGACCGGCAGAGATAGAGTAAGGCTCTATGATCTGTCCGTCCTCAGTCTGCATCAGTTTGATGCGTGAACCGTGGAGGATACCCATGGTGCCAACCTGCATGGAGGCAGCAGTCTTGTCAGTATCAACGCCAAGGCCACCAGCCTCGCCGAGGATAATCTTCACACGATCATCATCGAGGTAGTGGTATATGGTACCAGCGGCATTGGAACCGCCACCGACGCAAGCCATGAGATAGTCAGGGTAGTCACGGCCAATCTTCTCCTCCAACTGCCACTTTATCTCCTCAGAGATAACGCTCTGCAGACGAGCAACCATCTCAGGGTAAGGGTGAGGACCAACGGTAGAACCGATGATATAGAATGTGTCTGCTGGGTGGCAACACCAGTCACGGATGGCCTCGTTGGTACCATCCTTCAATGTCTTGTTGCCACTCTCTACAGGATGCACTGTAGCACCCAGCATCTTCATGCGCTCTACGTTGACATGCTGACGCTGTACGTCGAGTGCACCCATATAGACGGTGCAAGGCATGTTCATGAGTGCGCAGGCTGTAGCAGTAGCCACACCGTGCTGTCCGGCGCCTGTCTCCGCAATGATGCGGGTCTTGCCCATCTTCTTGGCAAGGAGAATCTGACCAAGAGCGTTGTTGATCTTGTGAGCACCGGTATGGTTGAGGTCTTCGCGCTTGAGGTAAAGTTGACAACCGTATTTCTCACTCATGCGCTTGGCAAAGTAGAGTGGGGAAGGACGACCGACATAGTCCTTGAGGAGAGCGTGGTATTCCTTCTTGAACTCCTCGCTCTCAATGATAGGGAGGTATGCATTCTTCAGGTCCTCAACTGTCTTGTAGAGTATCTCTGGTATATAGGCTCCGCCGTAGTTGCCGTAGAAGCCCTGTTCGTTTACGGTATATTGACTCATATCTTTGTGTTATTATCAATCAGTGGTGAAGATGTTTATTTAGAAAGGGCATCGTAAAGGTCGTCCATAGCCCTGTCAGCATTGCCATTGGCATTGTCAAGGAGCTGTACGAACTTGGAACCGATGATGGCGCCTGCGGCATTCTGCTGCGAAGACTCGAGAGTCTGCTTGTTGCTGATGCCGAATCCTATCATGCGAGGGTTGCGCAGGTTCATGGCGTTGATGCGCTGGAAATACTCCTGCTTGGCCTCGTCGAAAGACTTCTGTGCACCTGTGATGGATGCCGAACTTACCATATAGATGAATCCATCGGTGTTGTCGTCGATGAAACGGATGCGCTCCTCAGAAGTCTCTGGAGTGATGAGCATGATGATGCGGATATCATACTTGTCAGCAATAGGCTTCAGTTCCAGGTAGTCCTTGAAAGGGAGGTCTGGGATGATAGCGCCGCTGACACCGCACTCAGCACAGGTCTTGAAGAAATTCTCAAAGCCAAACTGCATCATGACATTGAGATAACCCATGAGGATGAGAGGAATCTTGACTTCGTCCTTGACGGCCTTGAGTTGAGAGAAGAGCAGACGGAGAGTCATGCCGTTCTTAAGAGCCTTGGTGGCAGCAGCCTGGATGACAGGTCCGTCAGCCATAGGGTCAGAGAAAGGAACACCGACCTCAATCATGTCGATGCCACGCTTTTCGAGAGTCTTGATGACATCGCCGGTGGCGTCGAGTGATGGACTGCCGGCGCAGAAATATAGTGAGAGGAGCTTGCGATCCTTGTTCTCACTGAAGAGTTGGTTGATTTTATTCATGGATATATAAATATTGCCCCCACCCAACCTCCCCTGAGGGGAGGAGCTGGAGATGTGTTGTTTTGATTATATTTGAGGGTAAACTGTCAACTATTGACTGTTAACTGTTCTAGGAACTTCTGGAGTAGTGCAGCATCCTTCAGACCAGGTGCCGTCTCAAATCTGGAATTGAGGTCTATGCCTATGCACTGCGGATGGTAAAACTCCTTGACACGCTCTACGTCGTCAGGGCCTATGCCACCAGAGAGTAGGAACGGTTTGTCGCCATCGTAGTGATTGAGTACCGACCAGTCAAACTGTTCGCCGGATCCTCCCACGCATTTGCATTTTGTATCAAAGAGGAAGAGGTCAGCCGTGTCCTTGTATTCGCACCATCGCTTGACGTCATCAGCGCTACTGATGCTCAGCGCCTTGATGATCTTCACATCAGGCAGTATGTCAGGTATGAGAGTGCGCTTGAGATTGGCGATGTATTCCGGTGACTCACTGCCGTGCAGCTGTATGTAGTCCAGACTGTAGTTGTATGCGTGAGTTATGACGGTCTGTGGCATCTCATTGACGAATACACCTGCTGTCTTCAGCGTTTTGCCCACACTGTTGGTTACATCCTTGTCTGCCAGGTTGGGTATTATGCCGGCTCGCACAGGGATGCTGCGTACGAAGCGCGGACTCTTAGGCCAGAAGATGAGGCCTATGATGTTCACGTTGAGTTCCTTTACGGCGCAGATATTGTCTGGCTCGCGCATACCGCAAACCTTTATTAGTTCATAGTTCATAGTTCACAGTTCATAGTTCACAGTTTACAATTCAGAATTCAGATTCTTAATTTTGAATTTTGAATTTTGAATTTTGAATTCTTAATTACTATATCTCAGCTATGAATTCCTTCAGTGCAGTGCCTGGGTCAGCAGTCTTCATGAAGTTCTCGCCGATGAGGAATCCATTGAATCCCGCCTGTCTCAGTTCGCGGACGGTGACAGGATTGCTGATACCGCTTTCGCTGACCTTGCATACATCCTTAGGGAGAAGTTCGGCAAGTCGGTATGAGTTCTCCACCTTTGTGACGAAGGTGCCGAGGTTTCGGTTGTTGATGCCGCACATATCTGGACCGAGTTCTGCATACTCCAGTTCGCTCTCGCTGTGCATCTCAAGGAGAATCTCCAGTCCGAGGTCGTGTGCCTTGTCAAGAAGGTCCTTGCACTCCTGCTTCGTGAGGCATGCTGCGATGAGAAGGGCTGCAGAGGCGCCGCACTGGCGTGCCTGTAGGAGCTGGTACTCATCGATGACGAAGTTCTTGTAGAGTACAGGGATGGTGACTCCGCTCTCGCGTGCTATCTGTATGAATCTGTCGCATCCGCCGAAGTAATATTCGTCAGTGAGGATTGAGAGAGCCGAGGCACCGTTTTCCTGATATGAGAGAGGAATGATCTCTGGGCGTCCCTCTTCCTTTATCCATCCCTTTGATGGTGATTTGCGCTTGAATTCCGATATTATGCCGCTTGCGCTCTGCATGAGTGCCTGGCGCATGGAAGGGCATGGCTGGTCAAGTTTCTGTTCAACGCTCTTGAGAAGAGAACTGAAGGAAACTTCCTTGCGGAAGTTTTCCAATTCAATCTTCTTGTGGGCGACTATCTGTTCGAGGATATCTGCCATAGTCCTTACGAGTTGATTTCGATAAACTTCTTGAGAGTCTGGAGAGCACGTCCGCTTTCGAGAGATTCACGAGCTATGTCAAGGCATTCGAGTATGTCTTTCTTGCCAGCCTCAAGTACCTGGATAGCGTATGCAGCGTTGGCAAGAACCACGTTCTTCTGGCTGAGTGTCGCTGTGTTCTCGAGTACAGAGTCGAATACACGCATGGCATCCTCCTTGGTAGATGTAGCCTGTCCGCACAGGTCGCCTGGCAGAGTGGTAGGCAGTTTGAGATCTGCAGGTGAGAAAATCTTCTCGTAGTCGTTGGTAGTAACCTTGAAGTTGCCTGTGAGAGAAATCTCATCATAACCATCGATAGAGTTTACTACACCGTAGTCAATGCCCAGTTTCTGGTAAACAGCATTGTAGAGACGCATCTGGTCGAGTGTTGCAACACCGAGAAGCTGACACTTAGGCTGCGAAGGGTTTACGATAGGACCAAGGAGATTGAAGATGGTAGGGAAACTGATCTCCTTACGTATTGGTGCAACGAATTTCATTGCCTTGGCAAAGAGAGGGGCATGGAGATATACGATGCCAGCCTCATTGATGCTGCGGTTGAGCTGATCAAGGTCGTTGGTGAACTTTACTCCGTGACCTTCGATGACATTGGAAGCTCCGGAAACGGATGTTGCAGAGACGTTGCCGTGCTTTGCTACCTTGTATCCTGCACCGGCTACTACGAAACAAGCGCATGTAGAGATGTTGAATGTGTTCTTCTGATCACCACCTGTACCTACGATGTCAATGTAGCGTTCGCAGTCAAGGATGGCAGGTACGCCAGTCTCAAGGATGCCGTCACGGAAACCGAGAAGTTCATCTACGGTGATACCGCGCATCTGCAGACCGGTAAGGAGTGCTGCTATCTGTACTGTAGGATATTTCTCCTGTGTGATACCGATGAGGATGTTACGCATTTCATCACGTGTGAGCTCCTCGTGCTGGAGCATTTTTGATAAGAGTTCTTTCATGTTTTTATATGTGTTTATTTAGTTCGTAATCTTATTTCCGTTGGCGAATATGAATTATATATAGCAAAAGAGGTCTGTCGCGATTAGCAACAGACCTCTTTCAGTGTATCTTTTACTCTATGTGTACACATACGGTCAACGCCTCACGACTTTCTTAATCCTGAGTTGCGCCACCACCAATATGTGTTGAAGAAGTTATTCATTTCGTCGTTTTTTGTTTTTGATTGTAACTGAGTGCAAATTTAATAATTTTCTACTAAATGACCAAATTTTTGTGGCATTTTTTTCGTTTTTCATGCAGAAAAGAGCGAAACTGTTATGATGATGACTTGTTTGCCGTCATGTTCGCCTGCCATTATGCCACATCCGTAGCTGTTGGTGGTATTACCGGTTTCGCGCATAATCTGTCGCATGATGAGGAAGTCAGCATTGTGTGTGGAAGGTGAGAAGAGCAGAATTGCCTGTTCGGCATTGTAGTCTGCATGGTCCATGTCGAATGCTATGCGTATATAGCGCCCTTCCTTGCCAATGACATGTGGATGAGGTGTCTTATTGCCATTGTGTCGTCTGAGCAATACCCTGAGATATGTCATGAGCTCTTTGTTGCAGATGATGACCTCCTCATTGTCAAGTCCAGGGATGATTTCGCACAGAGGTGACGTTGACATAGGGAAAGTGAATGCTGACAGCTGTTTGCCCATGGCCTGGTTGGACAGAGTGTTGAAAAGGTCGCGGTAGTAGGCTATCGTAGATTGTATTTCTTTCTGTTCATCGCCATTGTCTATTTGCATGCAGATACGGGTAGGGTAGTACATGGTCTCGTGCTTGAGGGTGGAGAGCTGGTTGTCTGTGATGTTGTTGATGACGTGCAGGCGTGAGTATTCGCGTTCAGCCTTGTTGAGGTCATCGGTCAAAGTCTCTTTGTGTTTACGTAATCCCTTGCGTCGCTTGATGATATGTCGCAGATATACAAACCAGAATACGGGGATGAGTGACGCTATGAGCAGCAGCATGATGAGCATTGCATAGTTTGCCTTGGTCTTGTTTCCGGCAATGGTCTGGCAATATGTGGCAAGGCTGCTGTCGGCTGTACATTCCTTATAAAGTGATGTATATAGGTAGTTGTAATACTTGTATTTTCTCCATTGGTGCAGAGCCAATGCTGCCACTGCTGTTTCATTATAGACGGCAAGGCGCACAGATGGATTGATGATTTTGTATCGTTGTATGATGGTGATGCTGGAGTCGGAATATAGCATGGCGTCAGCATAGCGTCCGTTGACATTGCAAAAGTATAGTGAGTCGGCATATCGTTCTGCAAGTCTGTGGATGGATGATGTGTCAAGGACAGTAGAGTCTTTGGTGATAAACTCTGTTTCTGCTGGTGTCTGTGCATTGGCTGTGATGCCTGCGATGCTTGTGACAATCAATAGCATTATGGTGCGAACCACTAAAGGCAGGCGGAAACGTATTGTGGTGCCTTCGCCTGGATGTGACTCCGCTGATATGGTGCATACTGAGAACAGGGAAGAGATCTTGCGGTAGCGGTCTATGATGCCACGGCAGTTCTGGAGACCGAATCCATGGCTGACGGACTTGCCGGAAATGGTATTCCCTGTAGGTTCGTCGTTGATGGTCTTGTACTCAAAGAGGTGTTCTACCTGTTCCTCTGTCATGCCAGGTCCGTTGTCTGTGACACTGATTTCGGTAAACCTCTCTTCCGTATTGTCTATGCAGGCGATGTTGATGTCACCTCCGTCAGGCATGGCTTTGCGTGCGTTGTCAACGAGTGTGTTGATGAGGAATAGTGTGAGTGCTCTGTCTGCCTTTACGGTAGAGTTGGTAGATGGTATGGTCAGTGTGACGTGGTTATGCTGGAGCGATGGTGCATTCTTTTGTACGATGCTCAGTATCTCCCTCAACGGTATGGATTCTATGCGTGGAGCTATGCTGCCTTGTCGCATCTTTATCCATTGGGTGATCATATTGTTCTGTTTCTCTATCTCATGTGCCAGTTCCGTGGCGTAGGTGTCGTTTCCGTTCTCTACGGCATGTTGCATGCGGTCAATGAGTGGCAGCATGCCATTGATGATGGCAATGCGGGCGCGTTGTTCTATAGCAGCGCGTTGCTCGTTGGAGTATTGCAGGAGTACCGCTCTCAATGAATCTTCCATATACTCTATCTCTTCCTCACGTTTGTCTGCTTTCTTCTCATCTCGCTTGCGGAGATGATTGAGTGTGAAGGTAATGATGCATAGTAGTATGAAAACGACGGAGGTGCATCCCACATACATCCATATCTTGTCGATAGATTCTTCGAGTGCTGTGGCACGTGCCTCGAGTTCCCTGTCTTGGCGTGTGCTGTCTTGCAGGTCCAGGTATGCGTTGCGATAGAAGTCGCTGAAGTGCTTGTCGTCTATGGCAGCGTAACTCAGCGACATCTGTTCGTTGAGTGTCGCTTTCAGCGCTGGGATGGAATCTATTCCCTGTGTCTTGCTGGCTTGTATCAGGCATTCGATGGAATTGTTGGCATCACCGATATTGAAGTAACATAGTGCGAGGTTCATCCATGAGTTGGCGAGCAGTCTGTTGTCGTTAATCTTTTCGGCGAGGAATAGCGCCCTTTCTGCCAGATTGCCAGCAAGTAGGGTGTCTGTGACCCCATTCTCGTTGATGTAGCGAAGGGAAGCAGCATCATTTTGCTTCACAAGCTGGAAGATGCTGTCGTTGGCAAGGTATCGGCTGAGTAACTGCATGGACAGAGACTCGAAGTATTTTATATTGTTGCGTGATGCAATGAAATAACACTGCATCAGGCAGTCGTATCCTTTCTTGAGGTCGTCTGTGCGTTTTTTGATGTTGAAAGGTCGGAGGCGCACAGTGCCTTGGTGACAGAGATAGTCCAGCCAAAGAGTGGTGTCGGCACTTATGTTCTGTGTGGAATTGTTGCCGAGCATGTCAAGGGCGTTGATGGCATCCTGTCTGCGTCCTATCTGCATGAGATAGTCTGCCAGTATTAGTGAGTAGCGGCTACGCGCAATGGTGAAATCCCTCTGTTCTTTTGGCGATAGCTTTATGTATGACTCTGAGTATTGGGATATGATGTTTTCTGCTTTGTACTTATGAAGATAGAATGATTTGTTGTCAGAGTGCAACTGACAACTCTGCATCTCATTGATTTCGTCAGTGAGCACAGCGATGCTCTCTGCGCTGTTTTGTTCCATACATGCTGTGAGACAAACGGAAAAGCACAGAGAAACGAAAAGGCTCCACATGGCCTGAAGCAATGTGGAGCCCTTAGAGGATGATATATTAAGCCTTAGCTGCTGCACAGTAGCCGAGAGCTTCCTTACACTTGTCAGTAACGTACTGCCAATCGCCGGCAGCAACCTTATCCTTAGGGAAGAGCTTTGAACCCATGCCTACGCAGAATACACCTGCCTTGAACCAAGACTTGAGGTTCTCTTCTTCTGGAGCTACGCCACCAGTAACCATAATCTTAGACCATGGCATTGGAGCCATAAGACCCTTGATGAGATTTGGGCCTACAACGTCACCAGGGAATACCTTAGTGAAGTCGCAACCTACTTCCTGTGCCTTGCCTATCTCGGAAGGTGTGAGACAACCTGGACAGTATGTCACGCAACGACGGTTGCAGACAACAGCGATGTCAGGGTTGAAGAGAGGACCTACAACGAAGTTTGCACCGAGCTGGATGTAGAGAGACGCAGTAGGAGCATCAACTACAGAACCAATACCGAGAGCGAGCTCTGGGCACTCTTTTGCAGCCCACTTAGAGAGTTCGCCGAATACTTCGTGAGCGAAGTCACCACGGTTGGTGAACTCAAAAGCGCGAACGCCACCTTCGTAGCATGCCTTGATCACGTTCTTACAAACTTCAACGTCCTTATTGTAGAATACAGGAACCATAGGTGCCTCGGCAATCTTTGCCATCACCTGAAACTTATCGAATTTTGCCATAGACCTTCCCCCATCCCCTTCCTTTCAGGACGGGGAACTAATTGTTTATTCTCCTTGGGGAATTAAGGAGTTTTATTATTTAAGGTGGGTTCTATTAATTCCCACCGTAATTTTATTTAATTTATGGGTTTGACGTTTTGTCATCTACTGGCTTCTTTTTGGCTCAAACTGTCAGCACATTCAGTCGTGTAGCCCGCTACACTCCTTCATGATGCTAACACTT
>JAZLIN010000073.1:0-26722 GCA_045617365.1 Prevotella sp.
TCTCGTTGTCAACCTCTTCTTCACACTCGGTATCCTCACCTCGTTCCAGGCTGCGCTTACCATGTCAGGTATCGCAGGTATGGTACTCTCACTCGGTACGGCAGTGGATGCTAACGTGCTTATCTATGAGCGTATCAAGGAGGAGATGAAGAACGGACTTGGTATCAAGCAGGCACTCGATGCAGGTTACAAGAACGCATTCTCTGCTATCTTCGACTCTAACCTCACATCTATCATCACAGGTGTCATTCTCTTCATCTTCGGTACAGGTCCTATCCGTGGTTTCGCTACTACATGGATCATCGGTATCGTATGCTCATTCTTTACAGCAGTATTCCTCACACGTCTCGTTTACGAGAACCGTCTGAACAAGGACAAGTGGCTTGGTCTCAACTTTACCACAGGCATATCTAAGAACCTCCTTCAGAACACTGACGTGAAGTTCATGTCGCTCTACAAGAAGACCTTCGCTATCGTTGCTGTAGCTATCGTAGCATTCGTAGCAAGCTTCGCAGTTCGTGGTCTCTCACAGTCTATCGACTTCACCGGTGGTCGTAACTACGTAGTAGCATTCGACAAGTCAGTAGAGCCAGAGGAGGTACGTGGTACAGTGGCTAAGGCATTCGAGGGCTTCAATACCAGCGTTATCTCTCTCGGTACAGACAACAAGACAGTACGTATCTCTACCAACTACAAGATTGAGTCTAACGACCCTAACGTAGATGACGAGGCAGAGACAATCCTCTACAACGCTCTCAAGAAGGAAGGCGTAGTAAGCCAGGCTAGCGTAGAGTCATTCAAGAACCCAGACGTTCGCGAAGGCGGTTCTATCATCTCTTCACAGAAGGTAGGTCCATCTGTAGCTAAGGACATCACATACGGTGCTATCATCAGTGTACTCTTCGCTCTCGTAGCTATCTTCCTCTACATCATGGTACGTTTCCGCAACGTAGCATTCTCGGTAGGTTCTACATGCGCCCTCGCTGTTGATACCCTCGTAGTACTCGGTGTTTATTCTATCTGCTGGGGCTGGATGCCATTCTCACTCGAGATCGACCAGACCTTCATCGGTGCAGTACTTACTGTGATCGGTTACTCTATCAACGATAAGGTGGTAGTATTCGACCGTATCCGTGAGAACCTCAAGGTACACGCTAAGTGGGACATCCAGACAGTGTTCAACACCTCTATCAACCAGACTCTCGCACGTACCGTAAATACATCTGTATCTACACTCCTCGTGCTCCTCTGTATTTTCATCCTCGGTGGTGACTCTATCCGTTCGTTCTCATTCGCTATGATTCTCGGTGTAGTATTCGGTACACTCTCATCTATCTTCATCGCTGCTCCTATAGCATACCTCACCATGGGTAAGAAGATAGAAAACCGTCTCGAGACTGCACAGACAGAGGCAAAGTAAACTCCTTGTAGATTACAGGATTTTTTCTATCTCACACACAAAATGTGAAATGAAGAGAATACATATTATATTAATGGCTATCGCCTGCTTTCTGAGCGTACATGCTCAGAAGGCAGGCGATGTCATTTCCGTTAGGTCAAAGGATGTGCCACAGTATTTCACGTCCTCTCCCATACCCGACAGCGTCTTCCTGCGCATGAAGGGTAAGTCGTTTGGTGCCAACTGCACCGTGAACCGTGCGTCGCTGCGCTATCTGCGTGTATTGCACTGCAATGCCGATGGCAAGACACAGGTAGGCGAGATGGTATGCAACAAAGCCATTGCTGCCGATCTGATCGACATCTTCCGTCAGCTCTATGATGCCCATTACCGCATAGTGCGCATGGTGCTCATAGACGATTATGATGCCGATGACGAGCGTTCCATGACAGCCAACAATACCTCGTGTTTCAATTTCCGCATCATGACGGGTAGTAAGACCAACCGTGTCTCCAAGCACGGCATGGGTCTCGCCGTGGATATCAATCCGCGCTACAATCCATACGTCAAGGGCAACAAGGTCAGTCCGTCCAATGCTGGTAAATATGCCACCAATCCGGAAATCACGCGTGAGGACCTCTGCTACCGACTTTTCACCCAGCACGGTTTCAAATGGGGTGGGGCATGGCGCACCCTGAAGGACTACCAGCACTTTGAACGATAGACGCATGGTACTATTTATTTGATTATTTGGTTATTATATTATTTCATGTTGATGAAATGAATAGCAAGTTGAGCTTGCGAAACTTGAATAAATAAGAAGATAGAAAAATAAATAGTAAATCGTAAATGAGTAAATAGTAAATCTGCATGAATAATGCAGGCTAGCAGAACCCTTTTCCTTTATCTATCGTCACCTCGAGTTCGGCGCTCCAAGGTTCCGTGGAAAGGTGGTAAGCCATATCGTTAAGTGCCAGACATTGGTCGCGCGTTATCTTTCTGCGCTCCATGTGATACGGCCATGGTGCTAGCATCAGTAGGAGTCCCTTTGCACAAGCTTCGAAATATCTCCCTGGTGGTTTATACATGGGTGGAAAACCGTTCTCCAGGATTACTACCAGCGGCACGCCAGCTTCCAGTGCTGCTCGTGCTATCTCTTTCTCGCCGGCTGAGATGCATGGACTGACAATAACTCCCCCTTTTCGTCCTCTGTTGAGGAAGTATTCCTTTTGTAGTTCTATCAGCCTAAGGTTCTCTGGTGTTGCGTTGTTATGGCAACGCACCTGCATCCTCTGAGGTTTGTCCAGGAGCCAACGGTTGCCTATGGCAGCGAAGGTTATTCCTGCGACGGTAAGGTTGCTTACTACTTGAAACAGACCAGGGTTCATCCGCTTTACGGCGAGGCGTCGTGGGTTGTCTGCTATGTAGCGGAACATATTATCCAGTTGCCCCTTGCCCATGAGGATAGAATCCTGATAGCCAGGGGTAAAGAGCGGGGTGCGCTGCGCACTATGAGATACGGATGGGCCGACGTTCGTAGTGTTATTGTTCGTTGAATTATAATTCAACGCACTTGCCGCACTTGCCGCATTTGCCGCCTCTTTCTCCCTGAGTTGCCACCATGCGCGTGAGCATCCTATCTTGAAACCCTTGAGCACCTTCCCTAAATGCACCGCCATCTCGCGCTTGACGAATAGCAGCCCATGCACATGGTCGGGCATTAACTGAAAAGCCAGCACCTTTACCTCTGGATAGTGCACAGGGATCTCATGCCAGCAGCGCTCGACCTCTGCTCCCAGTAGTGAAGCCTCCAGGACGGCATCGCTGGCATCGTTGGCTGTCCATCTCACATTACCCAGTAAAGGTGTTCTGTCTGTCACGGTCATCGTTATCATATAGATGCTCCGTGACTGGTAGTCATGCTCTGTCATGCGCCGTGTCATAGAGTGTTCCGTTTCGTAGCGCCAACCGATACCATCTATGTATTTCGCTTGTTTCTCGTCCATTATGTTTTGAGTAAGATAATCAATATGCAAAGGTATCAAAATTCGATGATATAAACGATTTTTTTGCTAAGGAATTTACTTTAATCCCTGTAGTGTCAGAGATTATTTGCTGTTTGTTGCGCTAAATATGTTATGAGAGTCATAAAAAAACAAAAAATATTTGCGCATTAGAGAAAAAAGATGTAACTTTGCAAAATCATTGCTGCACATAGTGCCTGAAAAGCAATGTGAAAAGAGAATATTATATTATAAAGAGGGGATTCCGACTAAGGACGAATGTTTATAGTCGGGGTTCTGTTTTTTTGTCGTAAAACTAAACTATTTCATTATGGCATACATGTCAAAAGAAGGTTATGAGAACCTCATAGCCGAACTACATCGTCTCGAGGCCATCGAGATGCCTAAGGCGAGCGCGGCTATTGCCGAGGCACGCGATAAGGGAGACCTCTCTGAGAACTCCGAGTATGATGCAGCTAAGGAAGCACAGGCTCACCTGGCTGATAAGATTAACATCCTGAAGACTACCATCGCTGACGCTAAGATTATAGACAAGAGTCGTCTCTCTACTGACGCAGTACAGCTGCTCTCAAAGGTGGAGATGACCAATCTGGCTAATAACGCACGCATGACATATACTATCGTCAGCGCCAATGAGGCAAACCTCAGCCAGGGTAAGATCTCTATCGAAACACCTATTGCTCAGGCTCTGCTCAACCACAAGGTGGGTGATGAGGTGGAAGCAAAGATACCTCGTGGCGTGCTCAGACTGAAGATTGAGAATATCACTTTCGAATAAACCTCTTTTTGTTGCCTGCGTCTTATATTCACGAAGTAACACAAATACACGTAATAATTCAACCATTAATATATAAGACATAACAACTATGGATATTTTCTCAAAGATTGCTGCAGGTGAGATACCTAGCTACAAGTGTGCGGAGAATGAGGAGTTCTATGCTTTCCTCGATATCAGTCCGGTAACCAGAGGCCATGTGCTCGTGATACCACGTCGTGAGGTGGACTACATCTTCGATATGGATGATGACGAGACATCACGCTATTTCATATTTGCCAAGAAGGTGGCAAAGGCTATCAAGCAGGCCTTCCCATGCAAGAAGGTCGGCATGTCTGTATTCGGACTCGAGGTGCCTCATGCGCACATACATCTTATGCCTATGCAGACTGAGGGCGATATGGATTTCCGTAAGGAGAAACTGAAGCTTGAGGCTGAGGAGATGCAGCAGATTGCTGATAAGATACTCGCAGCTTTTAATGAAATCTAGTTAATAGGTTGTACGTTTTTTGAGGTTTGGGGTTTTACGGATATTTCTGTATAACCGTATAACCGCAAAAACCGTACCCCCTCCATAGTGCATAAGGTAATACAATAAATAAGGTGAAAAGATTATGTTTCCTCACAGCGTGTCTGGCAATGGCAGCCGCTGCGTCAGCTCAGAATACAAACGGAGCGCAGAAGAAAGAAAAGAAGGGATTTGATGACCAGGTGCTCAACGAGATACAGATTACGGGCACTAAATCTACCATGAAACTCAAGGTGGATAGAAAGGAATTCGATGTCTCAAGTATGATAGGTAATGCAGGACAATCCGCATCAGAGGTATTGGAAAATATACCATCGGTAGAGGTGGATAATGACGGTAATATCTCGCTCAGAGGCAACTCAAGCGTGGAGGTGTGGATCAACGGTCGTGCCAGCGGTCTCACCAGTGATAACCGCGCACAGATACTGCAGCAACTGCCTGCGGAGAGCATTGAGAAGATTGAGATCATCGACAACCCATCGGCTAAATTCTCTGCAGAGGGTTCGGCAGGTATCATCAATATCATCCTGAAGAAGAACCGCAAGGCAGGATACTATGGTTCGCTGCAGGCCGGTGCTGATACTCGTGGCGGTGCCAACACCTCGTTTAATATCAACTACAACTCGTCGAAGGTTGATGCTTACTTCAACGTAGGCTATCGTCATCGCGAGCAGACAGGTAAGAACCAGAGTGACCAGGACAATCTGGTAGGTGGACAGAAGACCACATACGAACGCCATAACACCACCAGCACCAACAGGGGCAATAACCTCTTCTCACGTGCAGGATTCACATGGCATGTCACAGAGAACGATGACCTCGGCGTAAGCGGAATGTTCATGACGGGCAAGGGTAAGAACTATTCTTCTACACCTTATTATTATGGTACATATACAGCGGCAGGCGAAGTGATGAACCGCATACAGCAGCGTGACAACTACTCGGGCGGTCCTATGAACATGTACAACGTTGACTTCAACTACCGCCACTGCTTCGGCCAGCCAAGCCGATACATAGACTTGGTGGTGTCTCACATGCAGTGGAAGGCTGACAATGAGAATACGTATCAGGACCGTATAGAGTTCTTCCCTGAAGGAACAACCCCTGCAACAAGCAGCTTCATGTCCCGTCCGCTGGATATACGCAACAATAATACGGAGATAAAGCTCGACTACGAGAATCCTATCAACGACAAGGTAAGACTGCAGGCTGGTTACAACGGACGCTTCTCCAAGGAGCACACTCCACAGGAGTCGTACATAGCCGACAACTGGGAGGGAACGAACCTCACGCTTGACGAGAAGTACTTCAATGACTTCACGTACAAGAATAATATCCACGCGCTCTATGCTACCATGTCATACAGTTTTGAGAAACTCAGCGTTATGGCAGGTCTGCGCGGTGAGTACTGGAATGTCAATGCTCTCTCGCTCAGTTGGGGGCAGGCACAGGGTCAGGAAGCTAAGCCGGAACCTTTCAAGAAGGACTACTTCCAGCTCTTCCCATCGCTCTTCATGTCCTACCAGATGACAGCATCGCAACAGTTGCAGCTGAACTATACACGCAGACTGCGCCGACCATGGGGTGGCGAACTGAATGATTTCCGTAACACCAGCGACGCAAGTATCGTGTCATTTGGTAACCCTCAGCTGACACCGGAGTTCTCTAACTCTTTCTCTGTGAACTACCTGAAGTCTTGGGATCAGCACTCACTCCTCGTATCGGCATACTATCGCCCTACAATGGACGTGATACAGAGAATAAGATACCGCGGACTGGACGGTGTGATGTACACCACACCGGAAAATGTGGCAAAGTCAACATCTACAGGCCTGGAGATTACCGGCAAGAACAAGCTGTGGCGCATACTTGATATCACTACCAATGTCAATGCCTACTACTATAAGCTTGATGCCTTCAGCTATGACATAGAGGGACAGACTGTGACAGGCAAGGCTGATGACAACTTCACATGGAATGCGCGTATCATAGCGTCAATACTCCTGCCATGGGACATCAGCATACAGACCAGTGGACGCTACTCTTCACGTCAGGTGGTGACACAGGGTTATCGTCCTGCTTCTTACGGCATGGACTTCGGTATCAAGAAGAATTTCCTCAATAAGGCACTCGTGCTCTCCATCAACTGCCGTGACGTGTTCAACACCAGACAGTGGGAGACATACACCGAGACAGAATCGTTTACAAGATACCAGCTCAACAAGCGTGGCAGCCGAAAGGTGAACTTCACTCTGACATGGAACTTCGGTAACCAGTCACTCAAGAAGAGACGCCCTGATCAGCAGAACGATGAAGACGAAGGTGCAAGCATGGGTGGATATGACATGTAGTTCATAGTTGATAGTTGAAACTATGTTAACACCTAAAAAAGATTTACAGAAGAATGAGAAGATGGTTTCCTAACAAGGACATAAACACTTATTCATCAGAAAAAGAAAGCGGAAACCGCCATAAACGTAAATGGCGGCCTCTGCTTTCTTTGCCTTTTATAATATATCTCATCATGATGGTGGTGTACTCGGCATGGTACCTGCTATACCCTATGAATGAGGAAGATATGGCGGCGAAGGATACGCAGTTGATAGTGCGTACACGCTATGTGCTCACGGCTGGCGATGAGGAACTGTTCGGTTTCCTGCAGTCGCGTGGCGACACCCTAATGGAGGGTGTGGGAGCGTATAATACGGATACCATCGCTGCGGAGTGGACACGCAGATACAACTGGTTGCCTTATGCCGGCAATACGCTGGCGGTGGAGGCATTTGACAGTGCCAGTATCACTCAGCTGAAGCACGACGCCATCATGCAGTTGCTGAGAGATGAGGCCCTGCATGTGAAGAAATCCATAGCCAATGCCAAGGAGGAGAGGGAAGACGTGGATTATTATCTGAAGACGCACACCGTCATAGACAATGGCTTTGACATCGTGGCACGATACAGCAAGGTGCTCGCTGCCAATACAGACTCTCTGGGCAAGGTGCAGAAACTCATTGACAAGGCCCTGACGGGAAAGGCACTCGCCATTCACATGGAGAGGCGCTATTACCTGAAACAGGACTCGGGAGAGGTGGAGTGCACCATACTCGACAAGGACTCAGTGCTCTTGCTGAATGCAGATATAGGCAACGGATTCAGACCGCTTGACAGGGTGTTGTCGCATCAGACTGCCGTGAGCAGACTCATAGCGCGACGTCCGAAGACGGAAAATGTGCCGCTGGCGCGCATAGACTCGCTAGGTACGTACGAGGGTGCGAGAGACTCGCTCTGCAATCCTTGCGGCTATGGAAGATTCCTCTCGCTGGAGGGTGTGCTCTATGAGGGAGAATGGAAGGATGGCAAGCGCAATGGCGTGGGATTTGCCATCGTGCCGGGGCAGCGACTGAGGATGGGAGAATGGAAGGATGACAAATTCCTCGGAGAGAGAATAGAATACACACCTGACCGCATATACGGCATAGATATCTCGCGCTATCAGCATGAGAGACAGGTGATGAAGAAGAAGGGAAGGAGAAAGAGAATGGTGACGGAGCGTCTGCCATTCAACTGGAAGGACCTGCGCATCACCAGTCTGGGCACGCAGTCGAAGAAAACGATACGTGGCGTGGTGGACTATCCTGTGAGGTTCATATACATCAAGGCTACGGAGGGCATGTCGGTTACCAACAAGTACTTCATGTCGGACTATGTCAACTCTCGCAAATACGGTTACCGCACCGGTGCATACCATTTCTACTCTATACTCTCGCCTGCGGTACAACAGGCATCTTACTTCCTACGCAACAGCAGGTACGCTAAGGGAGACCTGCCGCCAGTGCTGGACCTTGAACCTTCTGATGCACAGATAAAGAGAGCCGGAGGTATAAGTAAAGTGCTCGATGGCGCGAGAATCTGGATGAAGATAGTAGAAAAACAGTTGCAGGTGAAACCGATACTCTATGTCAGCCAGAGATTTGTCAATAAGTATCTGCCTCTCGCTCCTGACCTGAAAAAGAACTACGAGGTGTGGATAGCACGATACGGTGAGTATAAGCCGGATGTGAACCTGGTGTATTGGCAACTCTCACAGGATGGTAGGGTGAACGGAATACAAACAACCGTTGACATCAACGTGTATAACGGTTTTGACTTTAAATAATATCAGTCCCAACAAGACAACAAAAACAACAAAATCATGCAAGAAACAAGACAAAACAAAATATGCCGACTCCTGCAGAAGGAGCTAAGTCTCATCTTTCAGTCGCAGACCAGGATGATGCGCGGCGTGATGGTAAGTGTTACGAGAGTAAAGGTGTCTCCAGACCTCAGTATCTGTACGGCATATCTCAGCATCTTTCCTTCTGACAAGGGCGATGAACTCATAGCCAACATCAACAAGAATATCTCAGGCATACGCTATGACCTCGGTCAGCGCGTACGCAATCAGTTGCGTATCATTCCAGAATTGAGATTCTTCATAGACGATTCTCTTGACTATCTGGATCATATAGACTCTCTGTTGAAAAACTAAAAAAGCCATGAATACGTCATTATTCATAGCACGGCGTTACTTGTTCTCGAAGAAGAGCACCAATGTCATCAATGTCATATCAGGCATCAGCGTCGTTGGTGTCATGGTGGCAACCATGGCACTGGTAGTGGTGCTTAGTGTGTTCAATGGATTCAGTGACCTCGTGGCAACATTCTTTACGGCATTTGATCCACAGCTGGAGGTGGTGCCCGCTACTGGTAAGACGGTAGCAGCCGACAACCCCGTGATAGTGGAGATAAAGAACATGGACGAGGTGGAGATGACTACGGAGTGTGTGCAAGATCAGGCCCTCGCCATATACAATGACCACCAGGCCATGGTGAATATCAAGGGCGTGGAGGATAACTTCGAACAGCTTACGCATATCAATTCCCTGTTGTATGGCGATGGCACGTTCAGCCTGCATGCCGCAGACTTGCAGTATGGCATCCCCGGCATCAGACTGGCGCAGACCATGGGTATGCCGGCACGATTCGGAGGATATATGCACATCTATGCGCCAAAGAGAAACGGACAGTTGGATATCACCAATCCGATGGATGGATTTGTGACCGACTCGCTTATGTCGCCCGGTGTAGTATTCTGCGTACAGCAGGGAAAGTATGACCGCAACTACATACTGACCAGCATATCGTTTGCTAGGATGCTCTTCCAGTGTGACGGCGAACTCTCTAGTCTTGAGATAAAACTGAAGCCAGGTACAAATCTGGAGGCTGCCAAGCAGAAGATGCAGGATGTAGCCGGCAGTCAGTTTCGTGTGCTGGATAGATATGAGCAGCAGGAGGATACCTTTAATATAATGAAGATAGAGAAGTTCATGGCATATATATTCCTCACCTTCATCCTTGTCATAGCATGCTTCAATATCATCGGTTCGCTGTCCATGCTCATCATCGACAAGCGTCAGGATGCAGAGACACTCCGCAGTCTTGGAGCGCGTGACTCGCTAATCAAGCGCATCTTCATCTTCGAGGGATGGCTCATCAGCATCATCGGTGCCGTACTTGGTGTAGGTCTAGGTCTGGCACTGTGTCTGGTACAGCAGCAGTGGGGCATAGTATCACTCGGAGAGTCCAGCGGCTCGTTTGTGGTGGATGCCTATCCTGTCAGTGTGCATTACAGCGATGTGCTGGCGGTCTTCATCACCGTGATAGTAGTAGGCTTCGTCTCTGTATTATATCCGGTGAGGTATGCTACGAGAAAGATAGTAGCCCCCTAACCCCCTAAGGGGAAAATGAAGAAATCGAAAAACCGATAGAACGAAGAACCGATAAATCGATAAATCGAAAGATCGAAAAATAAATAGTTAAATAGTAAATAAACAAGATGAACACGTTTTTCAATGCAAAAGACCTTGGTGACCTCAATGCAGCGCTCGCTGAGGCACAACTCATAAAGAAAGATCGTTATGCTTTCCAGCACCTTGGCAAGAATAAGACTCTTCTCATGGTGTTCTTCAATAACTCTCTCCGTACACGCCTCTCTACACAGAAGGCTGCTATGAACCTCGGCATGAACGTCATCGTGCTCGATGTCAACGCAGGTGCATGGAAACTGGAGACAGAGCGTGGTGTCATCATGGACGGAGATAAGTCAGAGCACCTCCTGGAGGCTATCCCTGTAATGGGAAGCTTCTGCGACCTCATTGGCATACGCTCTTTCGCTGGTCTCACTGATCGCGACTACGACTACGCAGAGACCATCGTCAATCAGTTCGTGAAGTACAGCGGTAAGCCGGTCTTCGCCATGGAGACAGCAACCGTACATCCACTGCAGGCATTCGCTGACCTCATCACCATAGAGGAGCATAAGACCACAGAGCGCGTGAAGGCTGTCCTCACATGGGCTCCTCACTGCCGCGCATTGCCCCAGGCTGTGCCAAACTCATTCGCTGAGTGGATGCTCGCCGCTCCTAACGTGGATCTCGTAATCACTCATCCTGAGGGTTACGAACTCGATCCTAAGTTTACTGAGGGTGCAACGATAGAGTATGATCAGAAAAAGGCATTTGAGGGTGCAGACTTTATCTACGCCAAGAACTGGTCTTGTCCTGGTGTGACACGTCCTGGGGACTATGGTAAGATTCTCGATGACTATCACAAGTGGTCGCACTGGACAGTTGATGCAGAGCACATGTCATGGACCAACAATGGTAAGTTCATGCATTGTCTCCCAGTTCGCCGCGGACTCATCGTGACAGACGATGTCATAGAGAGTCAGAACTCACTTGTGATACCGGAGGCAGCAAACCGCGAGATTTCTGCTGAGGTGGTAATCAAGAGAATGCTGGAGGCACTGTAACTAGTTGTTTGGTTGTTTGGTTGTTTAGCTGTTTGGTTGATAGTTGATTGATGCCTATCCTCTAAACACTGAACCACCAAACAACTAAACCACTAAACAACAGATAGAGAAAGATGAAGAAGAAAATAGTATTCCTGACAGGTGCAGGAATGTCAGTAGAGAGTGGACTCACGACATTCCGCGATGCGGGCGGTCTGTGGGACAATTATCCTGTAGAGCGTGTGGCAACACATGAGGGTTGGGAGGCAGATCCTAACTATGTCAATGACTTTTACAACATGCTCCGCATGAAATATAAAGATGTGAAGCCATGTGATGGTCATCGTCTCATCGCAGAAATGGAAAAAGACTATGATGTGACTGTAGTGACACAGAATGTGGATGCCCTGCACGAGGCTGCCGGTTCTAAGAACGTCATACATCTGCATGGCGAAATGATGAAGATGTGCTCCAGCAGGGATGTAGATAATCCGCGTTTCCATGTCTCACTGCCGCATGAAGGATTCGGCGAACTAGGCCTTGAGGTGCCTCACGGCGAGAAGGCTGGTGATGGTTCGTTGCTGAGACCGTTCATCGTGTTCTTCGGGGAGAATGTTCCCAATATGTACGATGCTGCGCAAGTAGCGCAGGAAGCAGACATCTTCGTCATCATAGGTACCTCCCTAAACGTATATCCTGCTGCCGGACTGGTGCAGTACGTTAAGCCTGGCGCACCGATATACCTCATTGACCCTAAGCCGGTAGCGACGCGTCAGAATGTGACACAATTCCAGTGTGGCGCCAGCGAAGGAATGCGTGAGTTAATTGGGAAATTGGTCAATTAGGGAATTGGTCGTTTGGTGGTTTGGGGATATTAGGTTATCACCGTTCCTTGCGATTCTTCGCAAAGCTTCACCACCACCAAAAAAATAACAATAAAAGATGAAAATATTAATAATGAACGGTCCTAACCTCAATCTCCTTGGGGTTCGTGAACCAGGAATATACGGTAGCAACAGTTTTGAAAGTTACCTGCCACAGCTCAAGGAGCGTTATCCGGATATTGAACTGGAATACTACCAGAGCAATATCGAGGGTGAGATGATCAATAAACTGCAGGAGGTTGGATTCTCCTACGATGGTGTGGTACTCAACGCAGGTGCCTATACACACACCAGTGTGGCGCTGCATGACTGTATCCGTTCGCTGAAGTGTCCTGTCATAGAGGTACACATCAGCAACGTGCATACCCGTGAGGAGTTCCGTCACCACTCATATCTCTCTCCTGCATGTAAGGGCGTAATCTGCGGCTTCGGTCTCGACAGTTACCGCCTTGGAATAGAAGCGCTGATCTCAGTTAACAGTTAGCAGTTAACATGTTTAAGGTTCTACAAGATTTTCTGTGGGTATTTCCTTACTAAATACCCACACTCTTTCTAGTAAAATCTATTTGATAAATAAAAACAACCCGTCACCCCTCAATCCCATGCTAAAAGCCCCCTCCCTCACAGGGAGGGCCGGGGTGGGTCTCTCTCTCTTACTTATGGCATCAAAGACACAAGATCCTAATCATACGACGCTGGATGGCGAGAAGGTTTTAGACGACTATGTGCTCTCGCACAGTGATCCCGAACCAGACTATCTGTATCGCCTATGGCGTGCCACCAATGTACACATGTTGCATGGCAGGATGGCATCAGGCAGGCTACAGGGCAGACTGCTTCGTATGCTTGTGCAAATGATACGTCCTAAGAGGATAGTGGAAGTGGGTACCTTTTCCGGCTACTCAGCACTCTGCATGGCAGAGGGACTGGAGGAAGACGGACACCTATATACTTTTGAGATAAACGATGAGCAGGAACCCTTTACCCGTAAGTGGATAGAGGAGTCGCCATGGGCAGACAGGATAACGTTCATCATAGGCGATGCCGCTACAGAGGCAGGCAAACTGGGTGAGACGTTCGACATGGCGTTCATAGATGGCGACAAGCGCACATACGTGGAAACGTATGAGGCGCTGATGCCTCACATGGCACATGGGGCATTTATCCTGGCCGATAACACCCTGTGGGACGGACATGTTACGGACCCGGCATATGCAAGGGACAAGCAGACGCAAGGCATAGTGAGGTTTAATGACCATGTCATGCAAGATTCACGTGTAACGCGTGTGATATTGCCTCTGAGAGACGGATTGACACTGATAAGGAAAATTTAACGCGGAAAATTTGGTGCTTCCAATAATTTTTGTTACTTTTGTAGCACAGTAATACTATGCAGATTGATATTTACCATACACCGCAGGTAATGGGAATCCTCAATTGTACTCCTGACTCATTCTATGCTGGGAGCAGGAAACAAACAGATGAGGAAATACTGGGACGCGCGGAACAGATTATACAAGAAGGTGCCACCATCATCGATGTTGGTGCTTGTTCCACCAGACCAGGAGGTGAGGTGGTTGATGAACAGGAAGAGATGAGACGCATGAAAAACGCTTTGTCTATCATAACCAGTCATCATCCTGATGCAATGCTCAGCATCGACACTTTCCGTCCTTCGGTAGCACAGATGGCGGTGGAGGAATATGGCGCAGGGATTATCAATGATGTCTCTGAAGGCAACAGCGAAATGTATAGTATGGTAGCTCGTCTGAAAGTGCCGTACATACTCATGTCGCAACAGCCGGACATCAATACCGTATTGCAGCAATTTGATGGAGCCATAAAGGAATTGCACACCCTAGGACACGATGAGGTGATACTTGACCCGGGATTCGGATTCGGAAAGGATGTCATTGACGGAAACTTCGCCCTCCTCAATCGTACTGCCAAGATCAGGGAGGTCTATCCACAGTTGCCTGTACTTGCCGGTGTGAGTCGCAAGCGTATGATATGGCATCTGCTTGACTGTACACCGCAGGATGAAGCTGCATTACAAGGCACGATGCTCGTGAACCTGATAGCATTGCAACAGGGAGCTACCATATTACGTGTACACGATGTCAAGGAAGCCGTGAACACCATCAAGGTGTACGAGAAAAGCAAACTATAAAAGCACAACTCAAATAGACAAGGACTTTTGTTTCTGACCTTTGGCATAAAAGATGCAGTAGACATTATACTCGTTGCTATAATGCTCTACTATACATATCGGTTCATGAGAGAATCGAGAACCATTAATGTGTTCGTAGGCATACTTTCATTTATCGTCATCTGGCTCTTCGTGTCACAGGTGTTTGAGATGCGTCTCCTCGGTGCTATTTTTGATAAATTCGTCAGCGTAGGTGCCATTGCTATCATTGTCCTCTTCCAGGATGAGATACGTAAATTCCTCTATAGTCTGGGCGGACAGCATCGTATGCACGGACTGGTAAGGTGGATAAAGGGAAAGAAGGAAGAAGAGAAACATACAGACCGTGAGAATATCATGCCTATCGTAATGGCATGTATGAGCATGGCTCGACTAAAATGCGGTGCACTGATAATCATCGAACGTGCCACACCGTTGGACGACATTGTGGAGACGGGCGATACCGTAGATGCACGCATCAATCAGCGACTCATCGAGAATATATTCTTCAAGAACTCGCCACTACATGACGGTGCCATGGTGATATCTGGTAAGCGCATCAAGGCTGCCGGATGTATTCTCCCTGTTAGCCATGACCTCAATATCCCACGCGAACTGGGATTGAGACATCGCGCTGCGATGGGTATGTCGCAGCAGTCTGATGCCATAGCCATCGTGGTGTCAGAAGAAACGGGCCGTATATCCATAGCAATGAGAGGACAGTTCAGGCTGAGACTCTCTGCCGAAAACCTTGAGGCAATACTCACCGAGGAACTTTGAGTTGGCACATAATTCCCGGTTCCGCATTCCTAATTAAAATAAAACCAACAAATATAATCAAATAAATCAAATTACTATGAGCTTAATTGAACAGATTGTAGCGCGTGCTAAGGCAAACAAGCAGCGCATCGTACTCCCAGAGGCAGAAGAGGAACGCACACTTACTGCTGCAGACAAGGTATTGGAGCAGGACATCGCAGACCTAATCCTCATCGGTAACCCAGAGAAGGTAAATGCTCTCGCTCAGGAGAAGGGACTGAAGAACATCGGCAAGGCAACACTCATCGATCCGGAAAACTATGAGAAGTCTGAGGAGATGGCACAGCTGCTGCAGAAACTTCGTGAGAAGAAGGGTATGACAATAGAGCAGGCACGTGAACTTGTGAAGAATCCTCTCTATCTCGGATGTATGATCATCAAGACTGACGGCGCTGACGGACAGATATCTGGCGCACTCTCTACAACTGGCGACACACTCCGTCCTGCACTCCAGATTATCAAGACTGCTCCTGGCATCTCTTGCGTATCGGGTGCTATGCTTATGATTACAGACAAACCAGAATATGGTGAGAATGGTGTAATGGTATTCGCTGACGTTGCTGTTACCCCAATGCCTGACGCTAACCAGCTCGGTCAGATCGCTGTGTGTGCAGCACAGACAGCTAAGTCTGTAGCAGGTTTCGCTGAGCCACGCGTTGCTATGTGCTCATTCTCTACCAAGGGTTCTGCTAAGCATGAGGTAGTGGACAAGGTTGTTGAGGCTACACGCGTAGCAAAGGAACTCGCTCCTGACCTCAAGATTGACGGCGAACTTCAGGCTGACGCAGCTCTCGTACCAGCAGTAGGCGAGAAGAAGGCTCCAGGCAGTGAAATCGCAGGTCACGCTAACGTACTCGTGTTCCCTAACCTTGAGGTAGGCAACATTGGTTACAAGCTCGTACAGCGTCTCGGTGGTGCTATTGCTCTCGGTCCAATCCTCCAGGGTATCGCACGTCCAGTAAACGACCTCTCTCGCGGATGCTCTGTAGAGGACATCGTTAACCTCGTGGCTATCACTGCATGCCAGGCAATGGACGCAAAGAAGTAATTAAAGAAATCTCCGAAATATCGAAACTTCGAGCAATCGAGCAATCGAGCAATCGAAAAATCGAACTATCGAGTTATCGAGTTATCGAAAAATCCCAATATACAACCCCTTAAAATAAAAACAACAATGAAAGTACTCGTATTGAACTGCGGTTCATCATCCATAAAGTATCAGCTCATTGAGATGGAGACATCCACTGTCATCGCAAAGGGTGGCATAGAGAAGATAGGTCTCCCAGGAGCATTCATTAAGTTCAACGCTGCCAATGGCGAGAAGAAGGTCATCGAACAGGATATTCCTGAGCACACTGTTGGCGTAGAACTCATCTTCAAGGTTCTCACAGACCCAACAGACGGAGCCCTCAAGTCGCTCGAGGAACTCGATGCAGTAGGTCACCGCGTAGTACACGGTGGAGAGAAGTTCGCTTCTTCTGTACTCATCACCGACGAGGTGCTCAAGCAGATTGAGGCATGCAACGACCTCGCTCCACTTCACAATCCAGCTAACCTCAAGGGTATCGCTGCTGTTACAGCACTCCTGCCAAACATTCCACAGGTAGGTGTATTCGATACAGCATTCCACCAGACCATGCCTGCAAAGTCATACATGTACGCTATCCCTTACGAACTCTATGATAAGTATGCAGTACGCCGCTACGGCTTCCATGGCACCTCACACCGTTACGTATCAGCACGTGCCCTGGAGTTCCTTGGCATTAAGGCAGAGGGAACAAAGGTTATCACAGCACACATCGGTAATGGCGGTTCGCTCGCTGCAGTCAAGGACGGTAAGTGTCAGGACACCTCTATGGGTCTCACACCACTTGAGGGTGTAATGATGGGTACACGTTCTGGTGACATCGACGGTGGCGCAGTATCATTCATCATGAAGAAGGAAGGCCTCGATGCTGATGGTATCTCAAACCTCCTCAACAAGAAGTCTGGTCTCGCAGGTATCTCTTGCAAGTCTAGTGACATGCGTGAGGTATATCAGGGCAATGTAGATGGTGATGAGAAGTGCCAGCTCGCCATCGACATGTACACATACCGCATCAAGAAGTACATCGGTTCATACGCTGCTGCCCTCGGCGGCTGCGACGTACTCGTATTCACAGCCGGTGTATGTGAGAACCAGTCAGACATCCGTGAGGCAGTCTGCAAGGACATGGAATGGATGGGTATCAAGCTCGACGCGGAGAAAAATGCTACAATCCACGGTGAGGAGGCTATCATCTCTACACCAGACTCAAAGGTGACAGTCGTTGTTATCCCTACTGATGAGGAGATGATGATTGCACGTGACACTATGGAACTCGTGAAGAAGTAAGGCATCGTCCTTGCACTTTATATAAACACTAAGGAAGACGGAGACGCTCAAAGTGCCTCTGTCTTCCTTTTGTTTTTCCCCCTTAGGGGGTAGGGAAGTACTTTTTTATGTCCGTATATCTGTTTTTCGTAAAATAATTTGGTGGATTCAAAAGTTTTGCGTAATTTTGCACAAGTTGATATATCAAATAAAAGAATGCAAAGTATGAAAAGTTATGATTATCCATTAATGAAGGTGGTACGTTTCCACGCAAAGGACATTATTACAACATCTGGTGACAAGGGTGATGATGTTATTCCTTCAATACCAACGAGAGATCCCGAAACTCATATCCCTATGGGTGGTACTACCTCTATGCCAGATTAATAAGTTGGTTAACTAAAATATGACGAAAAAGAAACATAGACATATAGACAAATCCATAAAGATGGAGTCCAGCCATGAGGTGAACATTCAGACGCTTTCGCGTATTATCACATTATTGTTGCTGGTATATGTAGTCGTACGTTTCATTATTCTCGGCATCACGCTCAATAATAATATTGAGGATGCTGACACCTATTATTTCATCAGGCACACTCTCTATAGTATTACGTGGCTGACGTTGGCTTATTTTTTCTACACATACTCTTTCCACGTTGATATTACGCGCGGTGAGTCTGCAGGTTTTATACAGACAGCCCAGGCATCATTGATAGCCATGGCTGGATGCGTCTTGAAGTTTGTTATCGTGACCCAACACACCTTTCCCTGGTTGAATCATGGTATGGTGAGAAATGTCTATGTCGTGACGGAATGTCTGTTCTGGGTAGCATTGATAACATTCTTTTATAAATACCGTCAGCATTGCATCCGGAATCATGAGAAGCGTGAGCAATACCGTAGAGAACATGATGATAACAGCCATGCGTAATTATCCGTTGTCCATTGTCCTTGTTATTGCTATATGGGTGGTCTGCATGATACCAGTGCCGGAGACACCACTCTCGCATATCAGTTTTATAGACAAGTGGACTCATTTCGTCATGTACTCCGTGTTGACCATTGTAGTGCGTATGGAGCATTATATCAAGGTACAGCGACATGGAGAGACTTCGCGCATTATGGGTATGCCTTCTACCATTGTCATTACGTTGCTGGCACCTATACTTATGGGCTGCCTCGTAGAGTTGGCTCAGGCATATCTCACCACCTGTCGCAGTGGCGACTGGTTTGATGCATTGTGCAATACACTTGGTGTCCTTCTCGGCACCGTTATTGCAAAGATCCTGCTACATATTAAGTCCAAACTCAGAAAGTAAAGGTGCTATGAAGGTGCTGATACTCTCTACATATCGCAATGCCGGTGGTGCGGCAGTGGCTGCCAGCCGACTGCTCCATGCCTTGCAGAATCAAGGCGTAGAGGCTACCATGCTATGTCGCCGTAACCTGTCATGGTGGCCGGGCAAACCGCAGTCTTGGGAGAGCATCATAGAACGCATGGTGATATGGGCGCAGAATGGATTCTCGCTCCGCGACCTATGGACCCGTGACATTGCCCTTTTTGGTCAGGATGTCACTCGCCATCCAGACTATGCCGATGCCGATGTCATACACCTGCACTGGACCAATCAGGGATTCATATCCCTAGCCACCCTACAGAAGATAGTGTGTAGTGGCAAGAAGGTAGTCATCACCATGCACGACATGTGGTGGTGCTCTGCATCGCGACATACACCAGATATACCTGACCGCGGTGACTACTCACGCAAGGCGGAGATATACCGCAAGGGCGATATAGACTTCGTCACCGTCAGTTCCTGGCTCCGTGACATCGCTGCTGCCACCCCTCTCATGCAGGGACAGCGCATCAGCATCATCCCCAATACCATTTCGCTGCAGGACTTCCCCCTTCGTGACAAGTCACAGTGCCGACGGATGCTTGGTATCTCTGCCGGCAGACTCGTCGTAACCATCTGTGCATCCAAAGTCGATGATCCCGTGAAGGACTTCCCTATGCTCATCAGTGCACTGCAAGTACTCTGCAGCATGCACCCGGAGTGGCAGCAGCGCCTGTTGCTGCGCATCATAGGAAGCGTTAGCGATGCTACCATACTCGATACTCTGCCTGTAGAGTGTGACCTGCTGGGCCGCCTTACATCCACTGCCGACATCAGTTGCCAGTATGGCGCCGCCGACATCGTGGTTTCGACATCCACCTATGAGACCTTCGGACAGACCATCATAGAGGCAATGGCATCGGGAGCAGTACCCGTGGCATTTGGCAACAGCGGACAGCGTGACATCATCCGTCACCTAGCCAACGGCTACCTCGTTGACAAGCGCACACCGGAGGCATTCGCCCAGGGCATGGCATGGGCATTGACCGAGGGACGGTATATCCCCCGCACCGAACTTCATGAGGAGGTGGCACGCAAATACTCCGAGGAGAGTGTTGCACGACAGTACCTCGCCATCTATTCACAATCATGATAGAGTAATGTATGATACAATGGATTAGAAAACATCGTGAGACCCTCTTCGTCATTATGCTGGGTCTCTGCATCATGGCAGCATTCAATGTCATGATGATACAGTGGCACACAGAGATGTGGACCAGATCAAAGGTAGGTTTCTGGGCCGCCTTCTACAATCGCTTTGAGATATCAGGTTTTGACCCCTATACCTATATCACCATCTCCAAGTGGCGTCCTCTCTATGTCCTCTCCCGTCACCCCATACTGGCAGCCATGATGTGGCCGCTCAGCGAACTCAACGAATGGCTGAAGCATGAGACAGGCAAGAACTGCACCATATACATCGTCGCCGTCATCTGGACTATAGTGAGCACATGCTCATGGACACTCATGTATCGTATCGTCAGGGACCTCTGCCGGCTTACCTTACAGCACAGTATTCTGCTCACCTTCTTCTTCTTCGGATTCTCCCACGTCATGCTCACCACCTTTGTGCCTGACCACATGACGCTCTCCCTGCCTCTCATCCTCCTTGCGGTATATCTCGGAGGAAAGGCTATACAGCAACAGCGCACCATGCCCTTGTGGCAATCCATGCCGCTTGCCTTCCTTGCCACCGGCGTTACCACTACCAATATCGTCAAGATAGGCTTTGCCGACCTCCTCACTCGTTTCCCTCCACGTCAGCGCTTTACCATGTCATACATGCTGCGCCTCGTGGGCCATTACCTTTTGTATATAGTGCCGCTCGCCATGCTCTATGGTGCGTACGTATATCAGGAAGACACCACCCAGCGTGAGGAGTATAACAGAAACGAGCAGCAGATGGCTAAGAAGGCCGCCAAGGACAGCGTCTTTGCCAAGGAATGGCACGATCAGAAAGAACTGAAGAAAGAGGCTAAGCTGCATCAGACGGTCAATATCTCCATCGCCTCTAATACGGAGTATTTCATAGACCGCTGGCCTTCACTCCAGGAGAATATCTTCGGCGAAGGTATTATGCTGCATCCGGCGGACAGCTATGGCATAGACAATGCCAGCGGCGCTGTGATACAGCCCACGCCCAAGCACAACTTCGTGCTCAGGGATGCCAACCGCTGTCGCCCTGCGTTGGTGCGCTACAGCCATTGGTGGTTCTATCTCTTTGAGGTCATGACCGTGTCCCTTTTCCTTTGTGGTATCTGGTACGGTCGTCGTGAGCGCCTCATGTGGATGACCATATCCATGTTCCTGTTCGATATGTTGCTCCACGTAGGACTCAACTTTGCTTCTGCTGATGTATATATCATGACCGTCCACTGGGCGTTCGTCATTCCTATAGCCATAGCCTATCTCCTGAAAGCATTCTCAGGCAGGGCCATCGCAGGTACCATCACGGTGTCCGCTGTGCTCTTCCTCACCATCTTCTTCTGGTGGCATAATGTGTCAGTAATCGCGGACTACCTTTTGAGTTAGGAATCAGGAGTTAGGAATTTCTCCCCTTCTCCCCATATTAAGACCTCCCTCCCTTGGGGAGGGTCTCTCTCATATATGAAAGTACTTCACATCATAGCACGACTTGACGTTGGCGGCTCAGAGAGAGTCGCCATCAATATAGCGTCTGGTAAGGCACACGGTACGGAGTATCACGTCGCCGAGGTACTGCGATGCAACACTACATTCACCGCCAGTATCATCAGCGAACTCCATCAGAAGGGCATCCATTGTCACAGGGCGTGGATACCGGTGCTGTTTCATTGGCACTATCTCTGCGAGAAGGCTCTCGCTTTCCTTTTCGCCATTCGCCTATTAGTATTGTGGATACGCCTGCGCCCCGATGTCATACATTGCCATACAGAGATTCCTGAGATGGCTGTCTGGGCTACGTTTCGCCTCTTCCCGTTCGTAAAGTGCAAGGTAGTGCGCACCATACACAACACCGTGCTTTGGACGGGCATGCCTGTCCTTGGACCGCGCGTGGAACGTTTCATGCAGCAGCAACATGCCAATGTCGCCATATCGGATAATGTGGCAGACGCATACGCCAGCGTCTATGGATACCGTCCACCTATTATCTATAATGGTCTGCAGGTGCCGGAACTATCTACGCAGACTGCTACTACCGGGCACAGCCCGTTGCGCATTATGTTCGCCGGAAGGTTTGAGGAGCAGAAAGGCATCAGTACCCTCTGCGCCATCATCCGCCGCCTTGCTGACGATCCGCGCTATCTCTTTCATATCTATGGTTCAGGCAGTCTGCAGCATCTGGTCGATGAACTGCGTCCTCTCCCTAGCGTCGAAATATTCCCTCCGCGCCATAACATAGCGTCCGTCATGTCTCAGTATGACTACATCATCATGCCTTCGCTCCATGAAGGACTCAGCATACTCGCCATCGAGGCATCCATGAATGCAGTGCCGCTCCTCATCAATCACTGCCGCGGACTCTATGACACGCTGCCGCCGCAGTGGCCGCTGACCGTCCATGACAATGACTTGGACCAGTGGATGCACCTTATGCGTGATATCCTCCCCACATCCGACTGTGACGGTCTCGGACTTCAGGCACGTCGATATGCCATAGAGCATTTCGCTATAGAGACCATGCAACAACAGTACGAACATTTCTACCGCAATGAAACGACTACTTCGCATACATAGAGACGAGGTCATGCCATCCATCGTGGCAATCCTGCTCATCATCATTCTCCATACACTCCACATCGTGAAGTATTGGGACAAACTCTCCGTCGTGGCAGAGAAATACCATGATGTATTCTGGAACAACTGGAGTCTCTCGGGCTATGACCTCCATACCTACAGCACCGTCTCCCATTGGGACGTGCTCTATGAAGTGTATCGCCATCCGCTCATGGCATTCTTCATGTGGGCACCAGCCACGGTCAATCAGTTTGCCACCGACCTCACCGGCACCAACCATGCCATCATCATCGTTGGTGTTATATGGGCTGTCTTCGCCTTCTACGGATTCCTCTTCATGTTGCGCATCTTTCGCGAAGTGATGGGACTCCGTATGCGCAGCGCACTGCTGCTCTGCGCCTTCTTCTACAGTATGGGCTACAACATGCTTTCCATCTTTGTGCCCGACCATTTCGGTCCCTCCATGGCCATCCTCGTCATGACCGTCTATGTGGCATCCAGGCGTATGGCACAGCATAGGGAGATGACCACGTGGGAGACCGTCCTCCTCTTCCTCGTCACTGCCGGCATCACACTCAGCAATGGCATCAAGGTCTTCCTCGCTGCCCTCTTTACCCAGCGCTGTCGGTTCTATCGTCCCCGTCGCCTCGTCGTCTATGCACTTGCGTCAGCCCTCCTCTTCGGCATAGCCTACGTCCAGGAGCAGACCTTCGTCGTCCCGCGTCAGGAGGCGGCCAAGGCTGCAGCCAGGGAGAAGGGGCGCCAGGAGCGCATGGCACTCCTAGAGAGCGTCCGTGACACCATGGGGCATAAGGGAGAGAGCGCTTGTCGCCGTGAGGTTAACCGCATCATGCAGAAGCGTGCCGAGGAGAAATACCGCTGGAATCATAAGCAGATGTGGAATGTCAACAAGGGCAAGGCTATGGGCGATGGCAAATTCTCCAGTTGGACTGATGTCAGCACACCGCGATGGACATCAGCAGTAGAGAATCTCTTCGGCGAATCGGTACAGTTTCATGACCAGCACCTGTTTGGCGATGCCCTTGCCAACCGTCCTGCCATAGTGCCATATACCAGAGCGGCAAACTATATCGTAGAAGCGATCATCGTCCTTCTCATGCTCGGTGGCATCATCGTGGGCCGCAGGGAGAGAGTGCTGCAGCTGGCAGTGTCCTTCTTCGCCTTCGACATGCTCATACACTTCGTCCTGGGTTTCGGGCTCAATGAGATATACATCATGTCGCCTCATTTCCTCTTCGTCATTCCCATTTGCGTAGCATCGTTGTTGCGCCATCTGCACAGCAGGACAGGTCGTGTCCTCTGCCTCCTGTCCATTGTCGGAGTGACCCTGTGGTTGGCATATTGGAACCTGCCACTTCTCCTGGGATTCCTCCTTGTTCGTTAGTTTGTCTAAGAAAAAAGTGCAAATACTTGCACATTTGCAAAAAATATATTACCTTTGCATTCGTTTTGTGTCATCAGAGTCACAAATCATCACGGGCCCTGATAGTTAAATGGATATAACAAGTCTCTCCTAAAGATTAGTTCCGAGTTCGATTCTCGGTCGGGGTACAAATAGGTTCTCTATATGCTTTACAACAAGCATATACAGAACCTACTTCTTTTTAATATGCAAATTTGGCCGTATTTTGGCCGTATTTCACCAGAAGGCACAAAGAAAAGGGAAGTCACAATCTGCAACTTCCCCTGACATTATAATCAACATGTTCTCCCTTAAAACAATCCATCAGAAGCAACGCTTGCTATACTGTCTGCATATTCATCAAGGGGCAGTTTTACAGAAGTTAAAACCTTCTTTGTTACTATAGTTTGTGCATCGTTATCTTTTTCTTGAGAATCCTGCCGCCATACTCTATCGAACTGATATTCAGTACATATAATGAGTTGTACAGATGCAAAGAAACAAACTGGAAACAAAAAATGGAGAAACACCAAGAATGCAAACAAGAGATAACAAAAATTAACACGAAAAGAATCTGAAATTTTCATTTGTTGTCATTACGTATAGTTACTCTTCGTCATATTCCTTGTACTTGTTCTGAGCCCTTCTGAGTTCATCTGCTTTTGTACTAATGTTCTTTTAGATGGAAAAAGATTATCTTATTGCAATATAGCCGCTTTCGTCTATCATATTTGCTCCAGATTTCGTGAATAGGAAATCATAAAACTTGCATGCCTTGCTATTAGGATCTTCCGTTTCTCTTATTGCAGCATAGATGCTTGAAATAAAAGGATATGTGCCATTTCGTAAGGACTCTTTGCTTGGCATCACACCATTAATTGAAAGCATATCCACCTTTAATAAATCACGAACCATTGACGTACAATAGAAATATGGTGTATAAGCGATGCCATATTCATCATCTTCTATTTGCCGATATGGAGAAATCATTTGCGACCCTATGGTTTCTGGCCAGTACTTTCCGTCAATCATTGTAAGACCTTTCATAACCAAGGTCTCCATTTTCTCCTGACTTCCGGAGTCAGCATCTCTGATGTATGGCGTGATAGCATGGTCTTCGCCTCCAACTTCCTTCCAATTGGTTATCTCGCCTGTGTATATTTTTTGAACCTGTTCTACTGTCAGGTTTTTTACAGGATTCTTCGGGTTAACGACAAATACGAGAGCATCTATTGCTAATGGTGCCGTCTTCAGTGTAACACCTTTCTCAGTGGCAAGCTGCTGCTCATTTCTCGATATGTCTCGACTGGCAATGATAACGTCTGTATTACCATTAATAAGGTTGACATACGCTCCATGAGTACCATTACATTGATTCTTTTCAATGTATTCCTTACTCGAGATATTAATATCACTTTTCCAATACTCTGGCCTGATGATATAAGTAGGGCTTCCCATCCAGTCTTCTTCCCACTTATAAGGAATACCCAATAGATTGTATGCCACAAGATCTCTTACAGGTCGTGTACTGGTAGAACAATCCGTTCGTGGCCATTCCTCAAATGTAATATCTTTGAAATCGTTAAAAACCATATTCTCCTTATCGCATGAAGTAAAAAGTGCAAGAATGAGCGAACTGGCGAATATATATAATTTCTTCATTGTAAATCTTATTATTTGATATGGTTTCATAATTGTAGAAAATTTGTGAAAAGAATTTATGCATATTCTTGCTCTGGCAAGCATCCCGTTGGGCTTAACGGGTGTTCATTTGTTTCCTTTTTTACTTTGTCTATTGACGCGAATGATTCAGACTATAGACTCTCAATCGCCTCGCGGAGCTGCGACAGGGCTTGCGCCAGTACGGCGCGTTGAGTGCCTGCGTTGAGGCGCATGTGTCCCTCGCCACCCTGACCGAACATCTCACCGTCGTTGAGAGCAAGGCGAGCCTTATTGATGAAGAGATCTACAAGGGCGTCATGGGTGAGGCCAAGGGCTGTGCAGTCAAGCCATATAAGGTATGAGGCCTGAGGACGTATGGGGACTATCTGGGGGATGTGCTCGCGACAGTAGTCTATGACGAAGTCGATGTTGCCTTCTACGTATTGCAACATCTGCTGGCGCCATGGCTCGCCGTTCTTCAGTGCAGCCATGGTGGCTATAGGTGCAAAGATATGTGTCTCGTTGAATTCGCTGGCCTCTAACCATGAGTAGAAGTCATTGCGCAGGGAGTCGTTGGGCACTATGGCCCAGCTGCTTACGATGCCAGCCATGTTGAATGTCTTGGTAGGTGCAGAGAAGGTGATGCTGATCTCAGCAGCCTCTTCGCTGACAGACGCAAAGGGGATATGCTTGTTGCCGTAGAGTGCCATGTCGCAGTGT
>JAZLIN010000074.1:0-2060 GCA_045617365.1 Prevotella sp.
CTGAAGTCACCGCCCATTACAAGGATCGGATAGCCCTTGTCGGCATGGCTGCGAAGGCTGTCGATTTCTTCAGCACTTATTACGGTAATCTATGAAACAGCCTTTGGAACCTCCGTTTTGACTACAGACTCAGCCGTTTCATTTTCCCTTTGCTTCTTGCTCTTGAATATGTAGTCGAGGATTTCCATCGTAAATTTTATCACAACAGGCAATCCTATGAGATAGAATTGCCTGTTTGACTTATTGCTGATGCCTATAATTTGTTAAGCCATCACTGCTTCCATGCATGATATACCAAGTTTGCGTTCAATTTCTGCAATACTCTTGAAAGAGAAGTTGGTGCTGCCAGAGAGAATACGACTGACGTATTGTGGTGATACGCCTAGCTTGTTGGCAATATCAGAACGTGACAGTCCATTCTCCTGCATGTAGTCAACAATGGACAATGCTATACCGCGTGACCACCTGAGCCACACTTCATTCTCCTGACGCCATTTTGCGTCTTCTGTGAAAGTAGAAGGCTGATCACTTTGATGAGCCTCCAAGAAATCTAATGTCTTCTGCCTCATAATTAACCCTCCTCAAAGAAATCGATAAAACCATCTTGATCAAATACTCCATTTTGCTTCAGGAAGTCACGGCAAGCATTCAGCTTATCGAGTTTCTTTTGCGTACTTTCACGTTCCTGCATAGTTGCCGTCAGCTTGATAGCGCCACCAGTGACGATATATACATTCGGCTCAATACGTTCATAATTCTGCGTTTAATCTTGGTGCAAAATTATATATAAAAAACGAAATACGCAACTTTTAAGTTTCATTTTATATCAAAAAAGTATGTATTTAACTATTTTTTGACCTTATTGAACATTAAATCTTGCTATGCGTACGAGTGCATGCCTGGCAATAGATAGTTCACTCCGAAATAGGTCATCAGGACGGAGAGGAACGCCAGAAGAATGTACCAGTGGGATGCCTTGCCACGCAGCGGAATCAATGACGGATGCAGTGGTACGGCATAGATCATGAGCGTGATGAGCGCCCACGTTTCCTTGGGATCCCATCCCCAATAACGTCCCCATGACACATTCGCCCATACGGCTCCAAGGAAGATGCCGATGGTGAGCATCAACACACCCATGAGGTTCCATGTGGTGAGCGAATGCCTCGAGGTCTCGAGATTCTGTACGCTGCAGGAGGAAGCACTGCGCGTCAATCCTGCTGCTGCCTCAATAGCCTGCAATGCAAAGATGGCGTATGCCAGCATGACGCAGAGCACATGAAGAGTGAGCAGAGGAGAGTGAAGTACTGGCATGAGAGGGGTAACTTGAGGCGAACCGTTGGCGATGACAGAGACAAGCATAGCAAAGGAAGATACAAGGAGAACATGTGCCTTCTTTGCCGGAATCACAAGCCACAACAGTGTTAACACCCACGCAAGGAACTGCATGGTCTCGAATCCGTTGCTCAGAGGTACATGACCACTGATAATCCATCGCATGACGAGCAAGACTGTCAGATAGATCAGTTGTGATATGCCTACAGCGAGTGCCGCGATATACAGGTAAAGGGAGCGAGTGGTCTTGACCATGCCGACAATGCATAGCAGGAGACTCAGCGTAAGGAAAAGGTAAACCGCCCAACGCTGTGCAAGAATTTTGTTGTAGATGACTTCAAGTGCCAGAGTAGAAGGAATGTCGGCATGCGCGTGCTGGTAGTTTTTTATCTTTCCCACAAGTATATTTGCGCGTGTTTCATCCTTGTCCAGTATGGCCTGCACCCACTGATCCATGGCGTGCTTGATGAACTGAAACTCACGTTCTGGAATGTCGCGTGGAAGAGACGTGCTGCCAGGCGAATACCAGCTGCCATTGAGAGGAAAAATCTTGAGGAACTCTCCTGAATAGAACATGCTGACTACACGCACCTTCTCGTCTGCCTCGCGCAGACTCTTGTCAGTGGGGTTCTCGGCAAGCGGTCCTTGCAGTTTGTACTTGCCGTCCGATGTATAGAAGTCGCGCAGCGATGCCCATCTGCCATCAATGCCGATGATGCGCTGTA
>JAZLIN010000075.1:0-19355 GCA_045617365.1 Prevotella sp.
AAACCTCGCCGTTTTGCATTCCGTGAACCACGTATATCCAATTCCTTCTGAACGATGAGCTTTGTCAGGAATTCAGTTTCTCCAACAGCATATCCGATAAACACCACTCTACCCGTAAAAGCAACATTCTCTATAGCATTACGTTGGGTAAACTGGTTGCCGACAGCTTCTATTACCACATCAGGGCCAAGCCCTTGCGTCAGTTCCATCAGTTTCTCATGAAGGTCTGTTTTGGCTGTATTGATAACATAGTTGGCACCTACCTTGTTAGCCAAGGCAAGTTTCTCATCGTCCAGATCACATGCAATCACAGTAGCTCCTCTAAGGGCTGCACGTACTATGGCTCCCATGCCCACCATACCGCACCCAATCACGAGTACCGTATCTATATCGGTCACCATAGCCCTATCTACTGCATGAAAGCCTACGCTCATTGGTTCGACCAGAGCGATGTGCGGCAAAGGCATTCCTTCTGCCGGTATAACCTTATTCCATGGTACGGCAATGAATTCACGCATGGCACCATCGCGTTGTACTCCCATCGTTTGGTTGTGCTCACAGGCATTGCTCCGTTCATTACGACATGCCGCACAATGGCCACAGCCTGTATAGGGGTCCAAGGTCACATTCATGCCAACCTTGATAGATTCAGGGACATTACGACCCACTTCCACTACCGAAGCACTCACCTCGTGCCCAGGAATCACATGTTCCTTGGCCATGGCATTCCGTCCGCGGTAGGTATTCAGGTCACTCCCGCAAAAGCCCACGTAGTTCAGTTTCAGCAGAACCTCATCATCATTTATCACGGGTTCCGTCATTTCAATCACCTTTATAGAACCCTGTTCAACAATCTGTATTGCTTTCATTGTCAATTTCTAAAATCCTATTCAGACATGTTTTTTATGTAGGGAAGCACGACTAAATCATCAAACCCGTAGAATCTGCGGGCATTCTCACCTAGGAAGAGACCCTTCTCCTCATCCGTCAGCTCGGCCGACTTCGTAATGAAATCATAAGCCATACGGTAGGTTATGGCACAGATGGTACGAGGATAGTCAGATCCCCACATCAGTTTCTCTATGCCAACCAGATCCATGGCTTCGCGAATAGCACGTACAGCACTTGGATACGGATAGAATTCAGCATTATACAGCCATGTGATACCCCCCGATTCGATATACACGTTCTTGTTACGCGCCAGCTTTATCTGTTCTTGCCAGAGCGGACGGTTGACAAAGCCGAAATGGGCGATGGCAATTTTCAGTTGCGGACATTCCGAAATGATTTCCTTCATTTCAGCCACCTGCGTATCACCCTCAGCTAAATCGATGAGCAGTAAGGCACCTTTTTGCTCCATGCCATGATACATCTGCATCATCTCTGGCGAATTGAGCATAACACGCCCGTTGCTCGTAATCAAGCGATGGGCAGGAATCTTTATCGCCCTGAATCCATCGTTCAGCAATTGCGCCGCCTCGTGGGCAAAGCCAGGCTTGAAATAATTGCACATAGCCGACACAAGAAAACGATTGGGATACGTTTCGGCTACCGTTTTCAGGTAGTCGTTCTGTATTCCGTCGATGTATTCCTGCACGATGACGGCAGCACTCACCTGTGCATAGTCCATATTGGCCAGGAACACCTCGGCTGAATTGCGTCCGTCTATCATGAACGGAGGCAACATCTGCACCTCTTCATCCAAGAAGAAAGAACGTCCTCTCGTTGTGGTGCGGATGGGCTTACCGTCCCAAACAGCACCCTGCTTCAACCACAAGTGAGCATGTGCATCTACGATATTCATTTCACTCTACCTTATGAATTTTTCCATCTGGAATACATCATTTCCCCGATGATTTCCTGTACTTTGGATACCATTTCTTCATCTATTGGTTCAGATGCCCACTGGATGTTTTTCTTCACGTTTACAGGGTTAGCAGAAGAGAACAAGGTTGTGGCAATACGGGGATTATTGCCCACGGAGAATTGAACAGCCAGTTTCTCTATCGGGTAGTTCTGAACGGCACAATAATCAGCTGCACGACGACAAGCCTCTTTCAGCTTGAGTTCTGCTGGATGCCAATCCGGTGTTCCGCGCATAGACAGCAAGCCCATAGACAAGGGCGAAGCATTGATCAGCCCGATACCACGTTCCTCCAGGAAAGGCAGATACTGCACAATCAAGTCATCGTTCAGGCAATAATGGCAGAAACAAAGGACACTTTCCACCGTACCCTCAGGAACATTCTCTATCACCCACTTGATATTTTCGGGCTGCAAGTCGGTTATTCCCACATGACCTACCACTCCTTTCTCTCTCAGTTCAACCAAAGCCGGCAATGTCTCCTCAGCCACCTGATGAAGGTCGGCAAATTCGATGTCGTGAACATTTATCAAGTCGATATGGTCGATGTTCAGTCGTTCCATGCTTTCATACACACTCTCTTGCGCCCGCTTGGCAGAATAGTCCCATGTATTCACGCCGTCTTTGCCATAGCGCCCCACCTTGGTCGATAGGAAATAGCGGTTACGCTCTATCTCCTTCAATGCCTTTCCCAGCACCTTTTCGGCCTTATAGTGACCATAATAGGGAGAAACATCGATGAAGTTGATGCCACCATCTACAGCGGCATGTACCGCTTCAATTCCCTCTGCTTCACGTATATCGTGAAAGACACCCCCTAAGGAAGAAGCACCGAAACTGAGGTTTGAGAGCCTCATTCCGGTGCATCCTAATTCATTATAAATCATTCCGATTCGATTTGTCTCTTATTTTGTGTACAAAGCCACGATGGCCTCATACTTCTCCTGCTTTCCGCTTATGATAGCAGGTTCGCCCACCTTCTTGCCGTATTCATAGACCTGCTCCAGGGTAAGTTTACCGTCTTCGAAGTCCTTGCCCATGCCGGCATCGAAACTGGCATAGCGATCCTTCTTCATCTGGGGCAGTTCACTCTCCTCCAGAATGGCCGCAGCATTCAGCAAGGCACGAGCCATGGCATCCATACCGCTGATATGAGCAATGAACAGGTCTTCCAGATCGGTAGAGTTACGACGGATCTTGGCATCGAAGTTGGTACCGCCATCCTTGAAACCACCGCCACGAATGATTTCCAGCATAGCCTGTGTCAGTTCGAAGTTGTCCAAGGGGAACTGGTCGGTATCCCAGCCGTTCTGTGCATCACCACGGTTGGCATCGATGGAACCCAGCATATCGTTGTCCACAGCCACAGCCAGTTCGTGCTCGAAGGTATGACCAGCCAGAGTAGCATGGTTCACCTCGATGTTCACCTTGAAATCCTTGTCCAGTCCATGAGCCTTCAAGAAACCGATTACAGTCTCGGTATCCACGTCGTACTGATGCTTTGTAGGCTCCATTGGCTTCGGTTCAATCAGGAAAGTACCCTTGAAACCCTTGCCGCGGGCATAGTCACGGGCAGCCGTCAGCATCTGTGCCAGATGTTCCTTCTCGCGCTTCTGGTCGGTATTCAGTAGGCTCATATAGCCCTCGCGTCCACCCCAGAACACATAGTTGGAACCGCCCAGCTTGATGGTAGCGTCGATGGCGTTCTTTATCTGAACGATGGCACGTGCCACAACATCAAAGTCGGGATTCGTGGCAGCACCGTTCATATAGCGCTTATGACCAAAGACGTTGGCTGTACCCCACAGAAGCTTGATGTTGGGGAACTGCTTCATCTTCAACAGTGCATAGTCGGTAATCTCCTTCATGCGAGCCTCGTACTCCTCAACTGTGGCACCCTCTTCAATCAGGTCCACATCGTGGAAGCAGAAATATTCGATACCCAGCTTGTCCATCAGTTCAAAGCCAGCATCCATTTTGTCCTTGGCACGCTGTACGGGACAAGCGGCCTCGTCCCATTCGTACGTACGTGTCTGACCGCCGAACTGATCACCGCTGGCCTGTCCCAGCGTATGCCACCAAGCCATGGCAAACTTCAGCCAGTCCTTCATCTTCTTACCCATCACTACGCGTTCAGGCTCATAATAATGAAAAGCCATCACGTTCTTGCTCTCTTTTCCCTCAAAAGGAATCTTGCCTGTAAAGGCGAAATACTCTTTTTCCATTGTGTTGATGTTTTTATTGTTTGTTAGTTATTCTTTTCTGTCAGCACTTGCTTCCATGCTTCGTAAGCCTCGGCATATTCAGCCGCACGGGCCACATCCGGCTCTATTACTTCCAGACGCTCCAAAGTGATGAATGCATCTTGGTGACCATTGTAGATACCGGCACCGATGCCGGCGCCCCTGGCTGCACCCACCGAACCGTCCGTATTGCACAGTTCTATCGTGGCACCACTGGTGGAGGCCAATGTATCGCGGAACAATGGCGACAGGAACATGTTCGCCTTTCCGGCATGGATACGCTGAATGTCCATACCCATGCTGCGCATCACTTCCAGACCATAGCAGAACGAGAACACGATACCCTCCTGGGCAGCCCTCACCAGATGAGCCTGGGTATGGCGGTTGAAGTTCAGTCCGTGGATGGAACAACCTACCTCACGGTTCTCCAGCACCCGTTCGGCACCGTTTCCGAAGGGAATGATGGAAACACCCTCGCTTCCTATGGGCACCCTGGCAGCCAGGTCGTTCATCTGGGCATACCCCATCTGCGGAGTCACGTTCCTGTGCACCCATGCATTCAGGATGCCCGTCCCGTTTATGCAGAGCAAGACACCCAGTCGTGTGTCACCCTTGTCAGGATTATGGTTAACATGTGCGAATGTGTTCACACGCGATTTTTTGTCGTAGTTTACCTCACCCAGTACGCCATATACTACACCGCTCGTACCGGCCGTCGAGGCTATCTCGCCTGGATTGAACACGTCCAGCGACAGGGCATTGTTCGGCTGGTCACCGGCACGATAGGTTATCGGGGTCCCTACTTTCAGGCCCAGTTCTCTGGCTGCCTCTCCACACAGGGTTGCCTGTTCACCAAACGTAGGAACAATGGGGGGAATCAGCGACTCATCGAACCCATAGTAGTCCATCAGGAACTTCGCCACGCTGTTCTCCTTGAAATCCCAGAACATGCCCTCCGACAAACCGCTCACGGTAGTGCCCACAGAACCCGACAACCGCATGGCGATATAGTCGCCTGGCAGCATCACTTTGTCAATTTTCTCAAACAGCTGCGGTTCGTTCTCCTTCACCCACGCCAACTTGGCAGCGGTAAAGTTGCCAGGAGAATTCAGCAGGTGCTGCAGGCAAAGGTCACCGCCCAGTTCCCGGAAAGCCCTCTCGCCGTAGGGAACGGCACGCGAGTCACACCAGATGATGGAGTCACGGAGCACCTGCTGATTCTTGTCCACACATACAAGACCGTGCATCTGATATGATATACCGATAGCCTTGATGTCCTCACCCTTAACATTAGCATCAGCCATGATCTTCTTAAGGGAGAGTTTTGCGTTGGTCCACCACATCTCAGGATCCTGTTCTGCCCATCCTGCCTTGATAGCCTTGATAGGAGCTTCTTTCTCTGGATAGAATGCGGTAGCCGCCATCTGTCCTGTCTCTACATCTACGAGCGATGCCTTCACACTTGATGAACCGACATCGAAACCGAGTAAGTATTGTCTTGCCATTGTTTTGGTTATTATTGTTTGGTTATAAAATAATATTCTGATAAAAGTAAAGCAAAGGTAGTAATTTTATTTCATACCAACAAGGATTGGGCAATAAAAAAGGTTAATTGTTACATCTTGTATATAATTTGAAACATTTTCACACGAATATACACAGCTCTATACAACCAAACAACTTCTACATGGGCATAGACGGAAGTGGGATTGCTGTATCAATACAAATGCACATGACGCAGTTCCGTTGCCACCTTTTCTGGTACATACTGCGTGATGTCTTCATCTCTGCGTATCATATCACGCAGCATGGTGCTGGTGACATTGACCAGCGGGACATTGACCAGGTGTACTGTCTCTGGCAGTTTCTCCTTATTTATATATACGCCCTCGCGTGGGTATATGGCTATATCATACTCACGCAATATATCCTCATGATGCGCCCACCGGTCAAAGCACGCCCAGTTGTCGCCACCGATGATCACCACAAAACTATGCTGCGGATAGTCACTCTGCAGATGCTGCAGCGTGTCCCACGTGTATGAAGGGCGCGGCAGATGAAACTCATAGTCGGATGCCTTCAACTGCGGATATTCGCCAAGTGCGATATCCACCAGACGCAGCCGGACCTCTTCCGGTGCGAGGTCGCCTGCGCCTTGCTTCAGCGGATTCTGTGGAGACACCATATACCACACCTCGTCAAGATGCATCTGCTCCAGCATGGCACGTCCCAGTGCTACATGCCCGTTATGTACGGGATTGAATGATCCCCCGAATATTCCTATTCGAGAACCCCCTCTAACTTCCCTCTGGGGGAGAACAGGATTTGTACTACTATATTCCACTTTTGAATTAAGAATTAAGAATTGTGACTTGCGAATAACTATGAACTATGAACTGTGCATTTATGCTTGAGCTTGCTCAAAACTATGAACTATGAACTATCAAATCACCACTCCGAAGTTATGCTTTACTTCTTCCATCACAAAGGTGCTCTCTATCGTACCCAGGTTGGGGATGGAACCAAGCACATTGAGGATGAATTCCTGATAATACTTCATGTTGGGAGAATGCACTTTGAGCAGATAGTCAAACTTACCCGATATATTGTAACATTCAGTCACCTCACTGATGTCACGTATCCTGTTGCAGAAGTCCTCTGCCACCTGTTTGTTGAGGGGACTCAGCTTCACACTGCAATATACCACAAATCCGCGATGCAGTTTCTCTGCGTCCAGAATCGTGACGTATTTCTTTATATATCCCTCTTTTTCAAGGCGTTTTATTCGTTCGAAGACTGGCGTAAGACTAAGATGGCACTCCGCCGCCACCTGTTTTACGGTCAGTCTGGCATTCTGCTGCAAGGTGCGCAAAATTAGGATATCCTTATCGTCCAAAGCCTCTATAGTGATTTTTTCTGTCATATATGCTATTTTACGGTATTTTCTAAACGCTTTTTCTTTTTCAATGTGCAAAGTTAGTAATATTTTTTGTATTTTCCAAAACCTTTGGTAGATTTTTCCAAAAGTAGTAACTTTGCACTCAGAAATCAGAGACAGACACCGTTCAAACGAACGACAAGTCTTATTTCTTTCGTGCGAGCCAAAGTTTGCACTCAGAAATCAAACATAAAACAAATTAAAAGAAAGGAATAAAACTATGACAACAGAAAAGAATCTTCACCTCGAAACACTTGCCCTCCATGTAGGACAGGAAGTAGCTGACCCTGCAACAGATGCTCGCGCAGTACCTATCTATCAGACTACCTCGTACGTATTCCGTGACTCACAGCATGCAGCAGACCGTTTCGGTCTTCGTGATGCCGGTAACATCTACGGTCGTCTCACAAACTCTACACAGGGTGTCTTCGAAGAACGTGTGGCAGCTCTCGAAGGCGGTGTGGCAGGACTCGCAGTTGCCAGTGGTGCCGCTGCTATCACATACGCCCTGCAGAACATACTGCAGGCTGGTGATCACATCGTAGCAGCAGACAACCTCTACGGCGGTTCGTTCAACCTCATCACACACACCCTCACCACACAGGGCATCACCAATACTATAGTAAATGTCAATGACCTTGAGGCTCTGGAGAATGCCATCCAGCCAAACACAAAGGTGGTGTATGCAGAGACATTCGGCAATCCTAACTCGGATGTAACAAATCTTGACGCTATAGCAGAGATAGCTCACAAACACAACATCGTATTCATCGTTGACAACACCTTCGCTCCTATTCTCATCCGTCCTATAGAGCATGGAGCTGACATCGTGGTAATATCTGCCACCAAGTTTATCGGCGGACACGGCAGCAGCCTCGGCGGAGTGATCGTTGACTCAGGCAACTTCGACTGGAAGGCAAATGCAGACAAGTACCCTACCATCGCTAAGCCAGACCCTTCTTACCACGGTGCTGTCTTCGCTGATGTTGCCGGCAAGGCTGCCTTCGTTACCAGAATACGTGCCGTGATACTCCGCGATACTGGTGCTACAATCTCTCCATTCAATGCATGGATTCTCCTGCAGGGCGTAGAGACTCTCCCACTCCGCATAGAGCGCCACGTGGAGAATGCACTCAAGGTAGTAGGTTATCTCGCTCAGCATCCTAAGGTAAAGAGCGTGAGCCACCCATCGCTCACATCTCACAAAGATCACGAACTCTATAAAAAGTATTTCCCTAATGGTGCCGGCAGCATCTTCACTTTCGAGATTGACGGTACTCAGGAGGACACATGGAAATTTATTGACTCTCTGAAGATATTCTCCCTACTTGCGAATGTCGCTGACGTCAAGTCGCTCGTTATCCACCCTTACACCACCACTCACTCTCAGATGTCTCCTGAAGAGCTGAAGGCTCAGCATATCACTCCTACTACTGTACGCCTCTCTATCGGTGTGGAGCACATCGTGGACATACTGGCTGACCTGGAACAGGCATTCAGTCAAATCTAAGATTGCCCCCTAACACGCCAAGGAAGAATCAAGGACATTTAAAATAAAACTATAATAACATACCTCAAGCTATTCCCCCTTTTTTTTTGGGGGGGTAGGTTGGGTGAGGTTTAGAAAAATATAATCATGGGAATAGCAAAGTCACTACTCGAGCTCGTGGGAAAGACCCCTCTGCTCGAACTCAATAAATTTTCATCATCTAAGGGTATCGACACCCCTATCATAGCAAAAGTAGAGTATTTCAACCCTGGCGGCAGCGTAAAGGACCGTATCGCACTCGCAATGATCGAGGATGCAGAGGCTAAAGGTATCCTCAAGCCTGGAGCTACCATCATAGAACCAACATCCGGCAACACCGGCGTAGGTCTCGCATTGGTAAGTGCCGTAAAGGGCTACCACCTCATTCTTACCATGCCTGACACCATGTCTGTGGAGCGCCGCAACCTGGTAAAGGCGTATGGAGCAGAAGTACGCCTCACATCAGGCAAGGAGGGAATGGCTGGTGCCATCAAGGCTGCGCAAGAACTGCGTGACAGCATAGAGGGCAGCGTAATACTGCAGCAGTTTGAGAATGCTGCCAACCCTGCCAAGCATTTCGCTACTACCGGTCCTGAGATATGGGAAGATACCGACGGACAGGTTGACATCTTCGTAGCAGGTGTAGGTACCGGTGGTACTGTCAGCGGCATAGCAAAGTATCTGAAGTCTAAGAATCCTAATATCAAGGTATATGCCGTAGAACCATCTACCTCTGCCGTACTCAATGGTCAGCCTGCTGGTCCTCACAAGATCCAGGGCATCGGTGCTGGTTTCGTACCTAAGACTTTCTCTGGCGAACTGATTGATGAGGTTCTTGACATTGACAGCGATGACGCCATTCGCACTGCTCGCGAACTTGCTCAGCAGGAAGGTCTTCTCGTAGGCATATCGTCAGGTGCTGCTGCTTTCGGTGCACAGTTGCTGGCTAAGCGACCTGAGAACAAGGGCAAGAATATCGTTGCTCTGCTGCCTGACACTGGCGAGCGCTATCTCTCTACCGTGCTCTACGCCTTTGAGGAATACCCATTGTAAACGACATCATTCATACCTAAAAAATCTCACTCCCTTAATCCTTGCGATCATCATAGCAGGGACTAAGGGAGTCTTTTTGCTTACTTTTCACTTGTTTTTTCACCTATTAATACATTTTATACAACGTTAATCTTGCACGATAGCAATATTATTTGTAAATTTGCATCAGTTTATATTTCCCATACTCATCAACATAACAACACTGATATTTGCACGATACATGCCTCTTATTAGTTAAAATATGTTATAATATAGTATATTCAAGGTACTATGTATTGCAAGGTACTGTATTTTTGCATAACTTTGCACCCAGATACATGATACAGGGCGAATATGCACATCGTCACGGTACAATATCTGCAAAGAAAATTTAAAGAGCAAAAGGTATGAATTTAGACAATGCAAAATCTCAGATGCGTAAGGGAATGCTGGAATACTGCATCATGCTGCTGCTGCACCGAGAGGCATCATACGCCACAGACATCATACTTCAGCTGAAGGAGGCTGAACTGATAGTGGTGGAAGGGACGCTCTACCCTCTTCTCACCCGACTGAAAAACGACAAACTACTGTCGTATGAATGGAGGGAATCAACTCAAGGGCCACCAAGAAAATACTACGTTCTGACCGAGGAGGGAGAACTGGTACTGAGAGAACTGGACAAAGCATGGAACGAACTGCAAAACACAGTGACAATCCTTAAGACCAGACAACTGGAAATGTTGAACTAACTAAACAAACACAGAAAATGAAAAAGAACATAACAATAAATCTCTTCGGAACTCTATACGCCATAGACGAGGATGCATATAACCTCCTTGAACAATATCTGCAGAGCATGAAAAGTTACTTCGCCAGACAAAAGGGCGGAGAGGAAATAGCTGATGACATAGAACACCGTGTAGCCGAACTGCTCTGGGAGAAGAAGAACCTGGAGAACATGGAGGCTGTGAACATAGAGACGGTGAAAGAGATCATTGAGAGAATAGGAAATCCAGCCGACATAGACACTGCATCTACAGACTCTAACGACACGAATGATGCGGATGCCAACCGTGCCAGTAAGACTGACAATGTGCAGGACGCTTACTATGAGGAGGTACGCGAAGAAATAAAGGAGGGATGGGGCGACAAGATAAAGAACCGCCTGAAGAACCGCCGTCTGTATCGTGACCCTAACGATAAGATAGTGGGTGGCGTGCTCTCGGGTATTGCTCGATACTTTGACTCTGGCGACCCTATGATATGGAGGTTGGGATACGTTCTCTCCATACTGATACTGTGGGGAATGATGGGCGACTTCTGGATTTTCAATTACATAGGTTCGCTGAGCTGGTGGCTTATCTTCGGCTATATCATCATGGTGGCTATTGTTCCTGTAGCAAGGACAACAGAAGACCGTCTGAGGATGGAAGGCAAAAAGGTTAACCCAGAGAACATCAAGGAACAAATCATCAATGATGCTCAGACTCAATCAGCAGAATCTGTAAACAGCGCATACGACACTACCGCAAGGAACAACAACAGTGGTTGTCTGCTCATGCTGCTCAAAGGATTCCTGGTCTTTATGCTGTTCCCGTTTATAATGTTCCTGATATTCATCGCTGTAATGATAATTTTCATAACGGGAAAACTATTCACTGTTGGCACTTCTTCGCCAGGCATATTCTCCAGCATCTTTGGCACTGACACTATGCTGGGCGAGTTAATCACCAACAACACTTCGCTCTGGTCGGCAGGAATGATATCACTCGCTATCGTAATCGGCATCATCATCTTTGCCCTGTACAGACTGCTGTTTGTTACGGAAAAGCAGATGAGAGGCAGTTCAAAGGCTACGCTGGTGATTATCTGGATCATAGCACTCATAGTATGTATCTCATCGTTTGCAACAGGTTTAGTAAAGCTGGAGAGTATTTCTCCTTTCCATAACAACATCCAGATACATGTAAATATGAATGAAGACTCTCTGTATGATGACTCTACTGACGTAGCAGCTCCCGACACCATCGGATGGGAGGGAGAATAGTTCATAGTGCATAGTTTTGAGCAAGCTCAAGCATAAATGCACAGTTCATAGATATCAACTTCACATTATAAAATCATATACTAATAATAAAAATTACAAGCAATGGAAAAGAAACTTACAAAATCAAATGAGCGCAAGATCTCCGGCGTATGCGGAGGCATAGCAGAGTATTTCGATGTAGATCCTACACTGGTTCGCGTTGCATACGCATTACTCTCAGTGTGCAGTTCTGGATTCCCTGGACTGATTCTTTACATAGTATTGGCTATCGTTATGCCTGACAAGAGATAAATATGATGGAGAATTGATCAGGGATTTCACCTATCAATTCTCTATCTCTGCATTACACATGACAAGCTAAGCAATTTCTACTACAGATTACACTCCTACTTTTATAATATGCGTGGCATAGCAGTAAGATGCCTTCGCACTAACAAACTACTCTACACAAATAAAATGATTAACATGACAACAAGGTTGCATCTGCGTCCTTTCATCATCATGCTGGCGGGCGCGATGATGACTATGATGGCTACAGCCAACACCGCAGCGGCAAATGATGACAATGCAACCAAGGCTGCTACTGACACAGTGAAGCCTAAAGAACGCACACTCGCTATCGTAATGAACGTGGGAGACCACCTGACGCATCAGGGTATAGACTCGCTCAAAGCGGTAATACTCAATGCTGCCGACAGCAGTTTCGTGGATTCAATGAAGACAGAATCGTGGACGTACAACGACAAACGCACCACACAGGCATACCACGAACTCAAGCAGCCAGGTGACTACCTGCTGAAATTCTCTGCCAAGGGATATGACACCCGCATCATACCATGGGCTATAGAGAAGTTCCGCAAACGTGAACGATTCCTGCAACTCAAGCCTGTATATCTGCACCGTGAGCAGAAGAAGGATGACGTGCTGCTGGACGAGGTAGTGGTAAAAGCCACCAAACTGAAGTTCTACATGGATGGTGACACGCTGGTCTATAATGCCGACGCATTCAATATGGCGGAGGGCAGTATGATCGGCGAACTCATCAAGAAACTTCCCGGCGTGGAGGTGAAGGACGGAGGCGAGATTCTCGTAAACGGAAGAAAGGTGGAGTCGCTCCTGCTCAACGGCAAGGATTTCTTTGACTCTGACCGCGAACTGATGCTGGACAATATGCCAGCATACACGGTGAAGAATATACAGTCGTATGAACGTGTGCCTGAACGTCTGCGCGGCACCATCCAGGAGAAGAATACGGAGAAGGAGTTGGTGATGAACATTAAACTCAAGAAGGAGTACAACCAGAGCTGGCTGACAAACATAGAGGGTGGTATAGGCAGCAAACTGAATTACGCCAAGTCTGCCAAGGGAGATTTCGCCGAGAATGCTCCTACGATGTATCTCGGACGTCTCTTTACCATGCGTTATGACAACCGCTCCCGTTTCACTGCATACGCCAGCACCAATAACCTCAATGACTACCGTGCTCCGGGAGAAAAGGGCGAATGGTCTCCGCTCAACCAGTCAGAGGGTCTGAGTACTACAGCCAATGCCGGTGTAGGCTATATGTTTGATGAGAGCAACGGATTCAGATACAACGGCAGTCTGAATACCACGTATAAGGATAGTCATGATGCCAGCCACAACAACTGGGAGGCATTCTACGAAGACGGCAACCAGTATTCACGCAGTTTTGAGGACAGGCGCTCGTATGACTTCGACATCAACACCAACCATGAATTCAGGTTCAATGATACACCGCACCAGTCACACAATACCTTCAAACAGTATTTTTCTTCCATAAGACCGACGTTCAGCTACCGCAAGTGGAACAATAATGGTCATGGGGCCAATGCAACATTCTTCCAGGATGTGGCATTCCAACTGGGCAAGGAGTGGATGGACAGTATCACGGCACCTGACGCCGGAGAGTTGCTGAAGCAGTTTGCTGTCAACCGCAATATCAACAATACCAGGGGAGACGGCCATAACACGAACGTCAATCTTTCTGGATATGTAGGTGCCACACCTGCGCATAATGACTATATGATGTTCGGTCTGAATGCCAGCTATTCATATACCGACTATCTCAACAACAGTTATTCTCATCGTCTGTACGACTATCCTAACGGTTCGCAGCCTGCGGATTTCCGTAACCAGTACAACACGTCGCGGCAACGTTCCAACGGACTGTCCATCAATCCGGAATTTGCTTTTGCAATAGGCCATGAAGGTAATTTCCAGGTAAGAATGAGCATGGGCTATACGCATAATTACAGCGACAACAATGACCCTTTATACCTCCTGAGCAAGTTGGAAGAATGGAAGTCGCCTGAGATGCATCCACTCGGTATGCTACCATCAGAAGAGGAAAGACTCAAGGCGATGGACGTTGACAACAGTACACGTTCGAAGAGCACTACGGATTCTTTCACCCCTGTCATAAGTTTCAATTACGGCAAACAGCTGGAAGGCAAGGAAAGAGGATACATGGGAATGGGTATCTCCATGAATCTGCCAATAACTAACGAGACACTGGACTACTGGCAGGGCAACCAGGTGGATACGGTATTCTCGCGCACCACAACGCTGCCAAGACCGAATTTCAATTTTTACTATTCGAAGGGCGCACGCCATATCAATGGCGGTTATAACCTGTATGCCAATGCACCAAGCATGACATCACTCCTTAACATCAGGAACACCTCTAACCCTTGGTACATCAGTTTGAGCAATCCTAATCTTAAGAACTCTGTAAACCAGAATATCTGGATGCACTTCAATGACAAGTTTGGTCGTGGAACGCTCGTAAACGCTAGTCTTAACTACACCTCCGAGTCTAACTCCATAGCATCAAGCAAGGTCTATGACAAGGCAACCGGTGTTACCATTGCAACACCACAGAACATCAGTGGTCAGTGGAGAGGTAATATAAACGGCGGTGTTGACATACCGCTGGATAAGGATCAGAAATGGCGCATCAGCAATAACATAGGCTACTCCTACCGCAACAGCGTGGACCTCGTTACCACCGACATCAATGTGGGCGAGGTTCGTTCCGAGGTAGGAACCGGTAACCTTACTGATGACCTCAGGCTGACATGGAGATTGTCTGACAAGACGGAGTTCTCTACAAAAGGAAGCGTCAACTATCAGCATTCCAACAGCGACCGTAAGAATTTTGAGAAGATCAATGCCGTTGACTTCAACTATGGATTCACGGCACAGGTGGAGCTGCCTTGGAAAATGCAACTGTCAACAGACCTTACCATGTACCAGCGTCGAGGTTATAGTGACAGCAATATGAACACCAACGAACTGATATGGAATGCCCGCCTCACCAAGCGTGTGATGCATGGCAACCTGCTCCTGCAACTTGACGGATTTGACATCCTCGGCAATCTCAGTAACGTACGCAACTATGTCAATGCACAAGGTAAGACAGAGACATACTATAATGTCATACCTTCTTACTGTCTCTTCCACGTGACATGGAAACTCACCAAGAAGCCAAAGAAAGCATAACAAGTTCAGACTAACATAAAAATTACAAGGGCGGATCTCCACATAAGGAGATCCGCCCTGTATTTTGTTGTGAACAACACAATTTCATTAATCAGTAAAGAGTAAAATTACTCAAGGTCTTTGTTTGTCATAGCACATACGCATGAGTCACTCCATACGTTTTCAGCTGTCTCTATCATGTCGATGATAGTGAAGATTGGCAGGATGATTCCCATGATACCTACAGCCCCACCATTGCCTGCTACGAGTGAGAGGGTAAGGAAATAACAACCCATTGGCACACCGGCATTGCCCACTGCAGAGAGTACAGCGATGAATACCCAGAGAAGCATCGTTGGGAGGTCAAGCGTCATGGTATGCTGGAGAACGAAAAGTGAGGTCACAAGGATAAACGCCGCACAACCATTCATATTGATAGTGGTACAGATTGGCAGTACGAAACGTGACACTTCTGGTTTTACCTTCATATTGTTCTCTGCCGACTGCATGGTGACAGGGAGTGTCGCTGCCGAACTCTTGGTAAAGAGTGCCATCAACACTGCAGGCATCTGCGCCTTGAGCACCTTGATAGGATTAAGACCACGAGCGAGGAGGAAGAGCGGAAGTACAACGAAGAACTGAAGGCAGTTGCCGCCAAGGATTACTGCTACATACTTACCTAATGATCCCACGATAACTCCAGCCGTAACCTGTGCTGAGAGCTGTGCCGCAAAGGCTATGATACCAAGTGGGAGTGCCCAAATGAGACCACGTATCATGGTAAAGAGGAGTTCCTGCGCACCGATGATGGTCTTGAGAAGCGACTGTTGATTCTCTGTCTTTGGCATGAACGACAGTCCAAGTCCCATAGCAGCAGCAACGATCAGGATACTCAACACATTGCCGCTGGAGAAAGGATTGATGATATTGTTTGGTATCACACCAAGTATATGGTCATAGTATGACATCTGTTCCATATTCTGAACAGACTCTACCTGACCAGCAGCTACCATCTCCTCAGGAAGACATTCTGGGGATATGATAAGGAAAAGGGCAAGTCCCACAAATGCTGCAGCAAACGTAGTGAGCAGCGTGTAGGTAATAGTATGTGCAAAGATTCTTCCCGTCTCCTTCTGTTTGCCTAAAGTAGCAAGGGTTGTAATGACAGCAAGAGCAATAGTAGGCACTGCCACGAACTGGAACAGGCGTGTATATACTGCTGCAATGAAATTAAAAAGGGAGTCGAGCCATTCCACTCCAAAGCATCCAAGGATAGCGCCTATTACAAGGGCTCCTACCCAAATCACGATATTCTTCATTTTTTCTTTATTTTGATATTTATTGGTTTGTCAAGTGTATCGCCAGTGTTCCCTGCGTTCCTCCGCATGCTCAAGAGGTCGGCAGCATATCTGCCTTGATATTACTCATCGCCCTCCATAAGCTATAGCGCGCCTCCGGGTTCATCTCTTCCAGTTGACGCATTATCCCCGTCATATCCGCCCTGCGCGTTTTCTCTTCGTAAGGACAGAGAGCCTTTTGCCTATGAAATCCTAACATTCCAGCAAGATTGGAGATAAGCTTTTCTGGTACAAGGCACAGCGGACGTATCAGCGTCAATGGATAATTATCCATCCTCAACGCCGGGGGCATAGTCTGGATGGAACCTTCGAATGTCATATTCATCAACAATGTTGTTATTATATCATCCTGATGATGCCCCAGGGCTACTTTATTGAACCCTTGCTCCTTTGCATAGGTAAAGATAGCCTTTCGCCTGTTCCAAGAACACAGGAAACACTTGGTCTTACGCCTGTCGGTACTTTCGTCAAAAGAACTGTGTAAGATGGTGAGCCTTACGTTCTGCTCCGCACAGAACTGTTGTATATAACTACGTTCCGTTTCATACGGTATATTATCCATCACCACATGTACAGCCTCTACTTCTATACGCGGTTTGTATATGCGCTGCTGAACACCGAACAGTCGTACGAGTTCAAGGGAATCCTTGCCTCCTGACAAAGCAACAAGCACCTTGTCACCATCTTCCAACAATGCAAACTCCGCACAGGCTTTGTTGAAAAGCCTGCGTATCTTTCTTTCTGTCTGCTCTGCTTCACTAAATGGCATGTGCTGGATTTTTATAATATACCGTACTGTTATTGATAGCGGATGCAAAGTTAGTAAGTTTTTTAGAAATGACCAAATCTTTTCTTTGAATAACTCATATTAAATACAACATTTCTAATACAATTCCTTGGAGAATCAGCAATAAATAAGTATCTTTGCATAAGAAAACATAAACAATATATATATATACGACATGAAACTTATACAAAACAGTATCTTCAGGGCACTATGCGCAGTCACCATCGGAGCCCTGCTCATTAAATACCGCGATGAGATGGTGGAATGGATGACTATCCTCATCGGTATTCTATTCTTCCTTTCTGGACTCATAGCATTCTTTGTCTGGTTCTTTGGAAAAAAGAAGGCAAAGAAGAAAGCCGCAGAAATAGATCACGAAGACTTAGATATTGAAGATACAAGAGCCAGTGGCATAGGCATAGGCGCAGCCATAGCATCAATGGGAAGCATGATTCTTGGACTTTGTCTTGCTCTCATGCCGACAACATTCGTAAAATTCCTTGTCTATATTCTCTCTGCATTCATCATTCTTGGAGCTATACAACAATTTGCAATGTTGGCAGTAGCACGCAGAAACGGCAAAGTAGGCATAGGATTCTGGATTATGCCATCGCTATTACTCATTGCAGGCGCTGTTGCTGTGATACATCCAGAATCAATAGCCTCCTCACCAATATTCTTTATCGGATGGTGTATGATAGTATATGGAATCGTTGAATGTATCAATGCTATCAAATCATTCTCCAACAGGAGGATAGCAGAGAAAATAAGAAAAGAAAATGAAAACGCTCTTCTCACCAAACAACAAATAAATGATGCAGAAGTAGTTGAATACGAAGAAATCAAAGAATAGAAAACTTATAAAAAAGACAAAGGGCAAACCCGATTTCAGAAGAAATCAAGGTTTGCCCTTTATCGTTGCAAGTATCACAGCTACCAAAACCATAATACATCCACTGATTGAAACAAAACTATATGGTTCATCAAAGACTATTATTCCGATTATCAGTGCTGTAAAAGGTTCAAATGCACCAAGAATGGCAACTACAGTCGTATTGATAAGACGTAGTGCCATGGTCACGCATATATTACTGAAAGCAGTAGGCAACAGACCAACAAGAATAAGATTGAGCCAAGAAGATCCTTTCAAAGGAACCTCAATCCCCCCCTCAAAAAAGGCACTGTAGAGCACAAGATACAACAATGCCAGACTAAATATATAAAAGGTAAACTTCAAACTTGGCATCTTCTTCAACCGCAGTCTTGGCAAGACGACAAGATATATACCATAACCAATTCCAGAACACAATCCAAGGAAAATTCCATACAACGAAAAGCGAGCGTTTTCATCAAAGAAACCTGACAACATCATTACACCGACAACAGCCATCATCAGTGCAATGCATAAACTAAGAGACAAACGTTCCTTAAGGAACACAAGTCCTATCAATGAACACCATATAGGATTAGTATATATCAAAGATGTTGCAACACCTGAAGAAATATAATTATAACTGGTGAAAAGCGTAACCGCGCAAATTATATATATTAAAGAAAGAATAGAAATCCTCCAGAACTCCCCCCACCCAATACGCAACGACTGCTGACGAAACAGCATAACACCCAACATAAAAATCGAACCAAAGAAGAAACGATAGAAGATAATGCTTACATTCCCCATTCCCTCAGCAATCAAAGGAATAGTGAATAATGGAATCAAGCCAAAGCTAGCACCAGAGATTATAGCTAATACAATACCTTTAATATCATTTGACATCATAATATATAATCTATAAATCTAGAGAAACCAAAATCACTAGAAACTCTAGAACATCTAGAACATCTAGAGCATCAAGAGCATCAAGCCCCTCTAGCCAATCAAAAAAAGAGAGTCCCAAGTATTTCTACCTGAAACTCTCAAGATTTAAAGAAGGCGGCCTCCTACTCTCCCGCATTGCATTGCAGTACCATCGGCGCAAGTGAGCTTAACTTCTCTGTTCGGAATGGGAAGAGGTGGAACCTCACCGCAATAACCACCTGAGTATGGGTTATGA
>JAZLIN010000076.1:0-32392 GCA_045617365.1 Prevotella sp.
TGTATAAACATACTTAAAGTCTCTTAAAGGTAGATTTTATCTATTAAAGGTAAAAAACTGACTATAAACACGTTATGTGTGACATGTATTATACTTTTTCTATAAATATGCATAGAATAGAGCGTTATATGCATCCTGTAGGGCAATGTTGTGCATTTAAATAAGATAAATATCTAGTATTGAAGTAAATGAATGACGTTTTACGTACTGAATATATATTCAATTTACATGTCCGATATACAACTGTGTAGTATACTATTGTTAATTTATAAATGTTATACTTATCCCGTACACTACATTTGTATATTGAGTTATACGTAAGACTTTGTAATTTACATTTGTACAACAAAGCTATGTTCTATCTTTGTAAATGTTATCATTTGTTAAATGTCTAATGTTTAAGGTCTGTACGCAAACCTTCGCAAAATTTCAGGAATTTACGCACTGATGTAAAGACGTTCGCAAATTCTTGAGTATTTGGACACCAAATTTGAATCTAAATCCCACAAAATAAGGTAGAAAAGAATAAAAAATCTTATCGATTCACGATTCAAAAGAGAGAAGAAATAGGACTTTTTATCTCCCTCCTACCCTATGCGAAATGTTCTTTTGGGGCATTTTGCCCCATTGATTCACCATTCCCCTATGGCAATTCACATTATTGTTAATCATACAGGCTGGCTGACCATATTAACAGAGTAACAGTTCCTCCTTTTAATGCGAACACAGACATCATATCACACACAAAATATGTACACCAAACAGATCCCCCATACGTCACATATGACTCTAAAATAAAAAAAATCAGAAGCTGCTCACGCAGCTTCTGATTTTTTCCAAGTCCTAAAACGACCATACAGGCCACACAAAAAAAACTCACCCCCTACCTTCATGAGAGGATAAAGGAGATGAGTTCTTTTAACAGTTCACCAGGAGTTGTATTAACATTATCCAACCCTTTGGATCTTGCATCGACCTCTCTGATCTTGGAAATTATCTGTATTGTTTTCCTCGCCGGAAAAGCTTTCATTGCAACAACGTAGTCACGAACTGCCCATTTGGACTTCAATCCTAGTTGTGCCATTATGGCATCATCAGTTGCAGGTCTTGGTGTATAATAAGCCAACATGAGATTTTGGAAGAAAGCAAACAACTGTGGTATCACAGCAAATAATCCACCAGCTTTCGGATTGTCATCAAAATACTTTGCTATACGATGAGCCTTTACCACATCCTTGTGAATTATCGCATCACGCAGTTCGAAGACATTATAGTTTTTGCTGATTCCGATTTTCTGTTCCACAATCTCTACAGTAATCTGTCTGGGCTCTCCTGGTGCAAAAGAGAGGAGAACCTTATCCAATTCGGAAGTCAGACGCTTCAGGTCTCCACCAATGTGAGCCGCCACTATCTGCGCAGCCCTGGTATCTATCGTAGCCTTATGCTCTGGCTCTCTCAGATACGACTCCATGAAACTGATTATAGCGGAATCATACTTTGGAGACTCACTGATAAACATCATTCCCTTCTGCATTACCAAAGCAGGGAACTTTTTACGTCCGTCAATCTTTCCCATATAGCAAATCACAAGTATAGTAGTTGCTACGGGATTTGCCATATATTTCTCCAGAGCATCAATGTCTCGCATAGCCTGTGCCTCACGCACCACGACAATCTGCCTGTCAGCCATCATAGGATAGCGACGCGCTATGTCCATTACCTGCTGTGCTGTAACATCAGAACCATATACTAAGGTTAGATTAAAATCCTTCTCTTCTTCCTTCAGCACATTCGAGGTGATGTAATCGCACACCTTATCTATATAATAGCTCTCCTCACCCGTAAGCAGATATACGGATGAATACTTCTTGTTCTTCAAGGCAGCAATAATCTCGTCATATTTATTACCACCCTGCTGTCTCTTTTCTGCCATAAATACCTTATGATATATGATATATAAGTATTCAAGGCGACCAAAGCCGCCTTGAATACTTAATTTCGGTTAGAATATCTCTCTGTTTCCTTGAAATTTAAGGCTGCTACAGACGAAATCTTTTCGTCAGATCACCAAATTCATCAATTCTACGGTCACGCAGGAATGGCCACCATCTGCGCACATCCTCACCATGATCGAGATCTATGTTTACGATTACACTTTCCTCCTCATTGTCTGAAGCCCTATAGTACAGTTCTCCCTGAGGACCAGCCACAAAACTAGATCCCCAGAACTGTATTCCAGCAGTCTGTCTGCTTGGATCAGGCTCATATCCAACTCTGTTCACCGCAACAACTGGCAATCCGTTAGCAACAGCATGTCCACGCTGTACTGTGGTCCATGCTTCACGCTGTCTCTGCTGCTCTTCTGGCGTATCAGATGCAGCATAACCTATCGCCGTTGGATATATCAGTATCTCAGCCCCAGCGAGTGCCATCAGTCTTGCAGCTTCCGGATACCACTGATCCCAGCAAACCATCACGCCAAGACGTCCTACTGAGGTATCAATAGGCTCAAAACCTAAATCTCCCGGAGTAAAATAGAATTTCTCGTAATATGCAGGATCATCAGGTATATGCATTTTTCTGTATTTACCTGCAATACTTCCGTCACGTTCTATCACCACCGCAGTGTTATGATACAGACCTGCAGCGCGCCTTTCGAAAAGCGAGGTTACGATTACTACGCCAAGGGCACGTGCCAATTCCCCGAAATAATTGGTTGACGGACCAGGAATTGGTTCTGCCAAGTCAAAGTTGTCCACATCTTCTACCTGACAGAAATACAGACTGTTATGAAGTTCCTGCAGTACTATCAGCTTTGCACCTCGACGTGCCAGATCAACGATTCCTTCTGCCAGTCGCGTCATATTATTTTTTCTATCTGCCACATTATGCTGTTGCAGTATTCCTATTTTTAGTTCTTTCATATCCTTCTTATTATTACATTCTTCCAACTCCTCCCCCTAGGGGAAGGCCGGAAGGGGACTACTATTTTTTATCAAGATACTCAGCAAAAATTCGAGCGGCACTCTCAATTTTCGCACCACATGGTCGCTTCTTATAATACTCAGCATTACGCTCGTCAGGTACATAATTATTCTTAACGACCTCACAACCAGCGAGTCCTAACAGTTCTGCGCAAACAATGGAACCATTACGTTCCTTGAAGGTATTCACCAGATTCTGCACCTCTTTATAGCATGCAGCCTTACCCTCTTTGTCACCGCCCTCAGTCTGTCCACATTCCAATCCTGCAAGAGTGACAATGCCTGATACGGCTCCGCACATCATACGCATGCGACCCACTCCACCGCCAAACCCGGCTGCAATACGCTTTGCCATGGTCTCATCAAGACCATACATATCCGCAAAAGCTGTCACCACACACTGGCAACAGCTATATCCTTCCTTGAATAGTTCTATGGATTTCTGTACTCTATCGTCAAGTTCTTTTCCCATAATTATTGTGGAATCTGCATCGTACAGCAATGGATGGATCCATGCTGACGTACTATCGTACGTGAATCTATCGGAATGATATCCCTTCCAGGGAAAGCATGTCCTATGGTCTTGCATGCCATCTCATCCTTCTCAGGCTGTCCATATACAGGTACTATCACAGCGCCGTTAATAATCAAAAAGTTAGCATACGTCGCAGGCAATCTCTCCTCGCCATCATACAAAGGATCTGGCTGTGGCAGAGGCAGTAAAGTGTATGGAGTCCCCTCTATGGTTCGGAGCGTCTTCAGCTCCTCCTCCAGCATTCGGAAATCCTCATACTGCTCATCATCTTCTTCATAACATTTATTATAGAGTATGACATCATCTGGTGCCAGTCTCACTGTTGTATCAATATGGCCATCGGTATCATCACCTATCAATTGTCCATGATGCAACCATACAATCCTGCGCGCCTTCAGCCTGAAATGAAATTCCTCTTCTATATCCTCTACATCCATAGGCTGATTGCGATTAGGGGACAGCAAACAGAAATCCGTAGTAAAAATCGTTCCCTTACCATCGCTCTCTATCGATCCGCCTTCCAGTACAAAATCATCATTGTCTATGAGCCTTGGAGTACCGGTCTCTTCCATATCAAACACGCCTCCATCATGCAGCACACGAGTGATCTTGTTATCGTATTCAGCTTCGAATTTCTCTCCCCAACCATTGAATCGGAAATCAAGCATAGCAAGCGGAGCAATTTTGTCCCCATCCTTATTATCCTTGATCTTCAATGTTATCGGACCATGATCACGCGCCCACGTATCGTTTGATTTACAATAGGTTATACACACGTGTGTCATATCTTCCTTTGTCAGTCTGCCTCCCAGCATAGCCCCCACTTTGATAGGGTGAGGAGTCGCTATCACGACCTTCTCATACTTACAGATGGCCTGCACCATCTGTACATACGTCTCAGTAATATCGTCGAGTATAGGAGCCCAGTCGGTATCTTCATGAGGCCATGTCAGCATGACCATGCTCTGCTGCTCCCATTCTGCTGGCAAGTAGATTGTCTTTCTCATAAGTATAGTCTTTCTCTCTCTGCTATTAAACACTGTAATAACTGATTAACGAATAGCCGTACACGTACAGCTATCCGTTAATCCTAATAGTCTAATATTCAATATCTTTATTCTTCAGTCTTCTTAGCACGTGTACGTGTAGTCTTACGCTTTGGCTTCTCAGCAGTAACCGACTCCACCTTTACGCCTGCAAGTTCTGGGTCAATCAGGATACGTCCGCAGTGCTCACAAACGATGATCTTCTTGTGCATCTTTACATCAAGCTGGCGCTGAGGTGGGATCTTGTTGAAGCAACCACCACAGGCATCGCGCTGAACATATACGATGCCGAGACCATTGCGTGCATTCTTACGAATACGCTTGAAGCTCTGCAGCAAACGAGTCTCAATCTTAAGTTCCAAATCCTTTGCCTTCGCTTTGAGGATATCCTCTTCTTCACGTGTCTCCTGCATGATCTCGTCCAGTTCGCCACGCTTATCATCAAGGTCGCGCTCACGATCGTCAATCAATTCCTCTACGCGTTCGCGGTCACGGATGCGGTCATTGATACGCTGCTCTGCCTCACGAATCTTCTTGTTACAGAGTTCTATCTCAAGTGACTGGAATTCAATCTCCTTAGTAAGAGTATCATACTCACGGTTGTTCTTCACCGCGTCAAGCTGCTTAGTGTAACGATCCACACTTGCCTGTGCTTCCTCGATATCAGCCTTACGATTACTTACAGCCTTTGTGAGGTCCTCAATCTCCTGAGTAATCTTATCCAGACGCACGCTGAGACCTTCTACCTCATTCTCCAAATCTTCCACCTCAAGAGGAAGTTCGCCACGAAGAGCTCGCTTCTCATCAATCTGCGAAAGAGTCACCTGCAACTGATAGAGGGCCTTCAGCTTTTCCTCTACAGTAAGTTCCTTAGGATCTTTTCTTGCCATAGTTTTCTTTAATAATATTTTATAGGATTTGTGTTAATCTTCGTCACGTATGTCCTTACGCCAGGACACTTGCTGGTTATTATTTCCTCTAACAGGTTCTGTGTAAACCGTTCGCTCTCATAGTGACCTACCACCGAGATTTGTATCTGTTGGTTATCAACAAAATACTCATGATAATGCATCTCACCGGTAAGGAAGGCATCTGCTCCCTCCTTCATTGCCTGCTGTAGCATAAACGAACCTGCGCCGCCGCATATTGCAACCTTTCGCACCGGACGGTGCAGTAATTCGTTGCCCATCACACAGGATGCGCCGAACGTTTCCTTCACCTTATACATGTACTCACGCGAAGAAACATCCTCCGGAAACTCTCCTATCACACCTATGCCGCCTTCCACACCATTCACAGTATGTGCTCCGAGCAGTCTCACTGTATTCATATCCAGTCCCAACTTACGGGCTATCATATAGTTCACTCCCCCCTGAGCACAATCCAGATTGGTATGCATGGCAACGATAGTGATATCCTTCTTTACCGCCTGCATGACGCAACGTTGAACATAGTTCTCATCGGTCACGCATCTCAACTTTCTGAATATCAACGGATGGTGCGACACTATCATGTTGCACCCTTCTCTTTCTGCCTCAGCGATAACGTCTTCCGTTACGTCAAGACACAACAATACCCCTGAAACTTCCGCCTCTGTCAATCCGACCTGCAAGCCGGCATTATCATAGTCTTCCTGCAGGGGCAAAGGCGCGAAACACTCAAGGGTATATATGACGTCCTTAATCTTCACGCTCTGTGTGATATTTATAGTTTACGCCACAAAATTACAAATAATTTTCCTAACCACCAAACTTTTTAACAAAGATTTAGCTTTCTCGTGCACCATGTAACTACTCACCCCCTGAAATGCAGACTCCTGTAGCTAAGACACTCGGCATGGAGCGCGACACATCAAAGGCTGAGACACAGACTGCTGAACTTGCTACTCAACGTGAGCAGTTGAAGGAAGAAGTCGAACAGGCAAAGCAACGCAAGGAAGAAGCAGAACATGATGCCAAGGCAGCTGAACTATTCAAGGAACTTGCCAATATTGCCGAGGTAAAACTCACTTTCCCTAAGTTCAAGATTGATGAGCTAATCACTAATGCTCAGAATACTATCAATGACGAACTTGCCATACCAAAAAATGTTAATGCAACAGAAGGAATGGAAGCTGGAGCGTCAGAAGAATATCAGGCAAGCACTCACCGATTTGCAGACGAATCTGGGCATAGCAAAGGGCAAATACACAGAAGAAATCGAGTCGCACTGTAAGGAAATATTCAAGCATTACAGGGAAGAGTTGAAGAAACTCATCAATGAGAACGAGGCATTGCGCAAGGAGAACAAGACACTTTCTTCCTACAATTCATCCCTCCAAAAGGAGAATCGCCAACCCAAAGATAAAATATTATTGGTGTCCGGTAAACAATAATATTCAACCAATTGTTCATTTTGTGGCTTACGATAGTAGATTACACAGTATTGCAATGCTACGTATGGCAATATCATATTAAAACATTTCGGCATCCTATTACAGTCAGCACCTTTTATGATAGTAAAAGGATGCCTCTTTTTATTTAGGAAATATCATAAATACCCATTTTTCGTGTAAGTTCAAGATAGAAGTGCATTTTTCAGGTAGAGGGAAAGATAAAATCTAATACCTCCAGATTCAACTTGAGCTTGCGAAAGTTTAATTATTGTAATATATGCAAAATTACCAAAAGATTTCGGAATAACGGCAATATTTTCATAGATTTTATTGAAACGGGCAATGACTTAACACTATTTGGCGAACGAGCCGTTCTCCATTCGTTTCTTATCCTCTACATAACTGCGGATGGCATACTGACGTAGGCCCTACGTAACCCACTGTCTGAACGGTGTGTGGCACGCACAGAGTTAGTTCGATAAAAAATCATCCAAATTGTAATTTATACCTAGCCAAAATTATAAAGTTTTATAAAAATGGTATTTTTTCAGTGTGCTTGCGATTGTATTTCGAAAAAAAATCGTAAATTTGCATAGCAAAAATATTGTCAATTTTCACAGCAGCTAGTATGAACACATTCAATACAGCGGGTACTTGACGTCCTTACTAACGAGATGACGAACAAAGACAGAAACATACGTTTATCAATCATAGTCCCAGGATATAACACCAGCGAATATCAGTGGGGACGCTGTATCGGCTCCATCCTGAAAAGCATAGGTGCCGATGATGAGATAATCTGCATCGATGACGGTTCGGTCATCCCCACACTTTTCATCGACGCACTATCCAAGGAGGACAGCAGGGTGCACATAATACATCAGCACAATCAGGGACTGTCTGCCGCACGCAACACCGGCATTTCACATGCCATGGGTCGATATATCGCCTTCGCAGACAGCGACGACGAGGTAGTGCCCGGCATTTACGACAAAGCCATAAATTGTCTGGAAGATACCGGAAGCGACGTATGTATCTTCGGGGTGCACGTGATATGGACTGACATCAAACTACACAAGAAAGATGTACCTATAAGATGCATATACAGCAAACCAACAGCATCTGACGTCAACCGACTTTACAACGGCCACGTACTTAATTATGCTTACAACAAAGTGTATCGTAGGGAGTGCCTTAATGGTCTGGAGGGAGCAGAAAGCGGAAAGTGGTTTGATCCGGAAGGCATGCCATGCGAGGACATCATATTCAATCTTTCATTGGTAATGTCGGGTACCACATGGTGTTCTATAGACACCATTGGCTATATATACTACAGGACTGACGGCACACTGCTTTCTACATACAAACCCTCAAATCTTCAGGGTATAACACATGCTGCTACCACATGGCAGAAATACTGTGATCATGACTTGCAGGCGAAAGAATATTTTAGCGACAAGACCGTCATATCACCCAAAGACATAGCATTAAGCGAATGGAAGAACATCTGGATGCCCAAAAGTCCTTTCAACATGAAAGAACGCTATGAATGGCTCAAGAATAACAAAGAAAAGTTTGCGAAAGACTCATCCACACCGATGCTGTTTATAAAAAAAGCATTTATGACCTTCGCCCGCCGATACATGTATTTCAGATTCATCAGAAGGATTCACATAAAACGCATGTTCCAGGATGCCACCGACATAGAGTAAAGGAACACATCACCCTACCCTAGTTTGCTCTGGATATAGTTATTCAATGCCTTCACATGGCGCACCGGATGAGTGACCTCATCGCGCACAGCATTCAGATCATTGAAGAACTGAGTAAAAGCCGTCTGCACCACATTCGGCTGACGACGTTTCTTGTCCGCCATAGGGTTAACCACGATGCGTATGCCCTTTTGATGCAGACGCACATGCAGTTCGGTACCTTCATCCACAGGATCGCCATCATAATGTATCGCGCCCCCCTTAGAACGGCGAATAATGATATTCTTCGCCTTGAAGCACTTGATCTTATGCGACTGATTGAGGGTTTTGTTCATCATATCAATACCCACCTGTGCAGCTTCAAGAATATCAAACGGTTCCATGACAACGACATCAAGGAAACCATCAGACATGGAAGCCTGAGGGGCGATGTATGCATCATTGCCATACTGCGACGCATTGGCTACAGAAACGAGGAATGCCTTGATGGGTTCCTCTGTATTTCCATCCAACGTAATCTCGTATGTCTCAGGTTCATAGCGCAGCCCTTCCTTTAGCACGTTCTCAATATACGTCAGCGGCCCGCGCTTGCCAGCCTCAGCAAACTTCTTACTGATAAAGGCATCAAAGCCCATGCCGCATGTGCAGAAGAAAGGGTGTCCGTTGATGTCACCGTAATCCAAGTCGTGTATCACAGCGTCATTGATGAGTTCTATAGCTCCCTTGAGATTCATCGGGAGCATGAGGTGCCTCGCCAGTCCATTACCCGAGCCGCATGGCAGGATGGCAAGTGCCGTCTTACTACCCGCAAGTGCACGAGCAACCTCATTGACAGTACCATCGCCTCCCACAGCGACAGCAATATCAAAGTTGCCCTCTATACATCGTTTGGCAATCTCTGAGGCATGTCCGGCATATTGTGTAAACACAATCTGCACCTCATGGAGCGACGTATCTATATAACGCTCTATGAGTTGCGGTACAACCTCTTTATTTCCTGTTCCCGAGATGGGATTAACGATGAATACTATCTTTTTCTTCTCAATCATACAGTATGATGGTTAAGAGACTCTTGCCTATTCAATAATAATTATACTTATCAGTGTCGAACTAATTGTAAACCGACACAAAATTACAAAAAAAACAGTACAAAATGCATCGGTTTGATATATTTTTAATCTTTACATGCATTTTCTTCAATAAACTTTGCCGTATTTCAAACTTTTTATGTAACTTTGCACACAGAATGCATAATTATGCTCCATTCACAACCGGGAACTGAGAGCAAAAACGCAACTACTCATATCGAAACAAGTACACATTATTAAATATAAATGTCACAGTTAGCAGAAAAATTCAAGAGTTATCGTCTGCCTCAGAAATTCATGGAGGCAGGAGTTTACCCATATTTCCGTGAAATCACGGGCAAACAGGGTACAGAGGTATCAATGGGTGGTAACCATGTATTGATGTTTGGTTCAAATGCATATACCGGCCTAGTAGGCGACCAGCGCATTTGTGACGCAGCAAAGGCAGCCATCGACCAGTATGGCACAGGATGCGCAGGCAGCCGTTTTCTTAACGGCACACTTGACATCCACGTCAAGTTGGAGAAGGACCTCGCAGAATTCGTTCATAAGGAGGAGGCACTCTGCTTCTCTACCGGATTCTCTGTAAACGCAGGTGTCGTTGCCATGGTATGCGGCCGTGAAGACTACATCATCTGCGATGATCGTGACCACGCATCAATCGTTGACGGACGCCGTCTCAGTTTTGCCAAGCAGTTGAAGTACAAGCATAACGACATGGAAGACCTTGAGAATATACTCAAGAAGCTCCCTAAGGAGGCTGTCAAGCTCATCGTCGTTGACGGTGTATTCTCAATGGAGGGAGACCTAGCCAAACTCCCAGAGATCGTAGAGCTCAAGCATAAGTACAACTGTTCTATCATGGTGGACGAGGCTCACGGTCTCGGTGTATTCGGCGACCACGGACGTGGCGTATGCGACCACTTCGGCCTCTCTGACGAGGTAGATCTCATCATGGGTACATTCTCTAAGTCACTGGCTTCCATCGGTGGATTTATCGCTGGCGACTGGGATACCATCAACTTTCTCCGTCACAACGCACGTACATACATATTCTCTGCATCCAACACTCCTGCTGCTACTGCAGCTGCACAGAAGGCACTTGACATCCTCAAGGAGGAGCCACAGATCATAGAGAAGCTCTGGGACGTAACGAACTACGCACTGAAGCGCTTCAAGGAAGAAGGTTTCGAGATCGGCGACACAGAGTCACCTATCATCCCTCTCTACGTTCGCGACGTAGACAAGACCTTCCTCATCACAGCTCTCGCCTTCGAGCGCGGTGTATTCATCAACCCTGTAGTACCACCAGCATGTGCACCTACCGACACTCTCGTACGCTACGCACTGATGGCTACGCACACCAAGGAGCAGGTTGACCGCTCGGTAGAGATTCTCAAGGGAATCTTCAAGGAGCAGGGAGTCATTGCTTAGTTCATAGTGCATATTCATAGTGCATTGCACTGTACCAACCATATTAAGGGCGGCAGTCGAAGTTATTCGATTGTCGCCCTTATTTCATATATCCCATCATTACATAGAGGACTGATACGATACAATTTTTCCGCTTTTATTATTAATATATTAATAAAGTGTTACAAATACTTGCACAATTAGGAAAAAAGTTGTAATTTTGTACCCGTAAAAAGAGCATACTTTTAAAAACATCGGACGGACTGTATTACGAATACGCGTCCAGGTGTCATCACTCTTCCAACATGCGATAACCAGAGGTCCGTTGACTTGGAAATTTCTTACATTCGCCCATTGCTTAGCTTAGAGAAGCAAAGAGAAGCGACGAAAAGTGATACACTGATAAATTTATTGTTATTATTTATATTTATCATTTGATTCACAAGAAATCAGCTGACGCTGCACCGTAAATCCGTAGCGCATGTTATTTCACATTACCTTATTACATCAACGATGAAGAAATCAATTTATGATCTGCTTAGTCGTAAGGGCGTGCTTCCTATCAGCATGCTCACTGCCTATGATTACCATACTGCATGTACGATAGATGAAGCTGGGATAGATATGATTCTAGTGGGTGACTCCCTGGGCAACGTGATGCTCGGATATGAGAACACCCTCGCCGTCACTGTTGACGACATGATACATCATGGCAAGGCTGTTTGCCGTGGTGCAAAGGAAGCGTTCGTTGTCATTGACATGCCATTCATGTCTTACCAGACATCCATCTGCGACGCTGTTGCCAACGCCGGACGTATAATGAAGGAGACCAACTGCCAGGCTGTAAAACTGGAAGGCGGCGCTGAATATGCAGACCGCATCAAAGCCATAGTGCAGGCAGGCATACCAGTAGTGGCACACATAGGCCTCACACCACAGTCTGTCAACACACTCGGCGGCTACAAGGTACAAGGCAAGTCTCTCGAAGATGCCCAGCGTCTGATCGACGATGCCAAGGCAGTAACCGAAGCAGGAGCCTTCGCCATCACCCTGGAGTGCGTACCTGCAGCATTGGCCAAGCGCATAACAGAAGAAGTCAGTGCTCTGACCATAGGCATCGGTGCAGGACATGACTGTGACGGACAGGTTCTGGTATATCAGGACATGCTGGGATATACCAATGACTTCACGCCGAAATTCGTCAAGAAATACGCAAACCTGCACGACACCATGCTCGAAGCATTCAAGCAATACAAAGCCGACTGCGAAGAGCGCACTTTCCCATCGGAGGCACACGCATTCAAGATCAGTGATGAGGTGATGGAGAAACTTTATTAAACGAGCACACAAAGAAACGAACAAATATTGATTACTGCTAATATAGATATGAAAGTTGTAAAGACAATCAAGGAGGTCAGAGAGATAGTAAGAGAGTGGCGTAAGGAAGGACTGACCGTAGGTCTCGTACCTACCATGGGATTCCTGCACGAGGGACATCAGAGTCTCATAGCAAAGTCTGTCAGTCAGAATGACCGTACCGTGGTCAGCGTCTTCGTCAACCCTATACAGTTTGGTCCGAATGAAGACCTTGAGGCTTACCCACGCGACCTCAACCGCGATATGCAGAAGGTTGAAGAGGCTGGTGGCGACATCATCTTCAACCCTGAACCATCAGAGATGTACCCTTCACACTTCACCTCGTTCATAGATACCACTGAGACCACTGAACTGCTCTGCGGTGCCGTAAGACCTATACACTTCCGCGGTGTATGCACCGTGGTGGGAAAACTGTTCAACATCGTCACTCCTGACCGTGCTTACTTCGGACAGAAAGATGCACAGCAGCTTGCTACCATCCGTCGCTTCGTACGTGACCTTGACTTCGGCATCGAGATTGTACCATGCCCTATCATACGTGAGGAAGACGGACTGGCAAAGTCAAGCCGCAACACATATCTCAACCCAGAGGAGCGCAAGGCTGCCCTCATCCTCTCACAGAGCCTCAGCAAGGGAAAAAAGGCCATCGAGGATGGCGAGAAGGACGCACAGAAGATCATCAGCATCATCAAGGACAATCTGCAGACAGAGCCTCTCGCACGCATAGACTATGTGGAGGTGGTAGATTTCGAGAACGTCCAGCGCGTTGACACCATCAATGGCGAGACTCTCGTTGCCATCGCTGTATATATCGGCAAGACACGCCTCATCGATAATTTCATCATCTAAACTCATCATACATACACAATGGAGATAACACTGCTCAAAGCAAAGATACACCGTGCCGTAGTGACACAGGCCGACCTTGACTACGTAGGCAGCGTAACAATAGATACCCGACTGCTTCGCGAGTCTGGAATAATGGAATACGAGAAGGTTCAGATCGTTGACATCAACAACGGCAACCGCTTCGAGACCTACACCATCGCTGGTGAAGAGGGGTCGGGCATCATCTGCCTCAACGGAGCAGCTGCCAAATGTGTCAGCGTAGGCGACAAGGTGATCATCATGGCATACGCCAACATGCAACCTTCAGAGGCCGCAGATCATAAACCTACCGTACTATTCGTGGATGAGAGCAACCATATCGTCCGCAAGGCAAACTACGAGAAGCACGGTCTGCTCTGCGACCAGGAGTAAGTTAGTGCATAGTTCATAGTTCATGCGCGCAGCGCGAGCGCATAGCGCACAGTTTTGTTCTAAGTGGCATTGCCGCTTAGAGTTCATCTCACAAGAACTTCAGAAAATGCTGACAGGAAAAACCATAGTGCTCGGCGTAACAGGTAGTATCGCCGCATATAAGATAGCCAACCTAGCATCGATGCTGGTAAAGATGCATGCCACCGTACACGTCATCATGACCAAGAACGCATGCAACTTCATCACCCCGACTACATTCGAGACTCTCACTGGCAACAAATGCCTCGTTGACACGTTCGACCGCAACTTCGAGTTTCAGGTGGAGCATGTGGCTCTTGCCAAGCGTGCGGACCTGTTTCTCATAGCACCTGCCACTGCCAACGTGATAGGAAAGATCGCTGCTGGCATCTGCGATGATATGCTAACCACGACAGTCTTCGCCACCAAGGCGCCACGACTCATATCTCCTGCCATGAATACCAACATGTGGGAGAACCCTGTGCTGCAGGATAACCTGAAAAAACTGCAGCACTATGGATGGCACATAATACAACCTGCTGCAGGCCGCCTGGCATGCGGTGATACAGGAAGCGGCAAGATGCCTTCGGAGGAGTCTCTGATGGAGCACATTCTCATACACTGCGCCAAAGAAAAAGACCTTGAAGGCAAGAAGATTCTTGTCACCGCAGGTCCTACGCAGGAGTCTATCGATCCTGTACGCTTCATCACCAACCACTCTTCAGGCAAGATGGGATACGCACTCGCCAAGATGGCGTTACTGAGAGGTGCACAGGTCACCTTGGTCTCTGGCCCCGTAAATGTCAAGGCATTCACCAATATAGAGGTGGTACCTGTAAAGAGCGCAGCGGATATGTATGAAGCCGTGACATCACGCAGCAGCCAGATGGATATCATCATTATGTGCAGCGCAGTGGCGGACTATACGCCGACATCATACTCTGCCCAGAAGGTGAAGAAAAAGGATGATGACCTCTGCATACCGCTGACACGTACGCAGGACATTCTGAAGTATCTCGGCGAGAACAAGCCTGCCGGACAGATGCTCGTAGGATTTTCCATGGAGACGGAGAATCTCATAGAAAACTCACGAACAAAACTGATGAAGAAGAATGCCGACCTCATCTGTGCCAACTCCATCTGTGGCAATGAGACAGGATTTGCTGTGGATACCAATCGTGTCACCCTTATCTCACCCAACGAGGTTAAGGAATTACCACTTTGCTCAAAAGAAGACACAGCTAACCTCATACTCGATAATATCGTTGGATAAAACATACGGTACGTTACACCCTAACAACACACATCGACTCCATGCACATCCTCATTGACATAGGCAACTCTACTATCGTCGTCGCTATCACTGACGATGATGGCAATATATGCTACACATGGCGATTCAAAACTCTGAAAGAAGAGACTGTCAGTTTCTTTCGCAGCGAACTGCTCGCCGGTATAGGAAAATACCGAGTACAGATATCAGAGGTAAAGACTGTCACCATATCGTCCGTAGTACCAGAAGTCAATGATGACATAGCACAAGCCATCAACGACATCTTTGGCATCACGCCGCATTTCTTCTGCCTGGACGATGCTCTGAAGGTGATAGACATAGACATCGAGTCACCGTCACAACTGGGCAAAGACCGTCTGGCCGATGCCATAGGCGCAGCCCTGTGCTACGGCACGCCCACCATAATATTTGACATGGGTACCGCTACCACCATGGGAGTAGTCAACGAACAGAATTGCTTCACCGGTGGCATGATAATACCAGGCGTCAAGACATCTCTAAATGCACTCAGCACAAGGGCCTCACAATTACCTGCCATCAACATAGAAAAACCACGTCACCTCGTGGGACGCAATACCTTGGAGTGCATGCAGAGCGGCATAGTACACGGTACGGCTGCCATGATAGACGGTATAATAGACCGCATACAGCCTACTCTATCCCAGCAAGCACACATCATTGCCACCGGTGGCATGGCACGCAAAATCATACCACACTGCCGTCACTCTATTACCCTGGACCCACATCTGCAGTTCAAGGGACTGTATCATGCATGTCATCAGGGAAACAAATAAAATATCATCTACTTCCATCGACACATGAAAATCATCTTCATAGGTTCGGGCAACGTCGCTACACACATGGCTTCCGCGCTCAAAGACTGCGGGCACGACATCATACAGATTTATAGCAGGACCCTCACCAATGCGCAGATACTGGCTGACAAACTACATTGTAATGCCATTGATGACCTTGCACAACTCGATAATGATGCTGATGCATACATCATCTCCACAAAGGATGATGCCATATCCGGCATAGCTAAGACCATATGCACAGGCCGCAGCAATGCCGTATTCATACACACTGCAGGTAGCGTACCAATGAAAATCTTTGAGGGGTATGCCCATCACTATGGTGTCCTCTACCCTATGCAGACGTTCTCCAAAGGACGCAAGGTTGACTTTCGCAAAATACCGTGTTTCATAGAGGCCCAAGATGAGACAGCAATGTCGGTTGTAAGCACCCTCGCAAACACCATATCCAAGCACGTCCGAGCTGTTGACTCAGACAAACGCAGATACCTGCACCTCGCTGCCGTATTTGCTTGCAACCTCACCAACCACTGTTATCGGCTTGCAGAGAAAACCCTTCAGGAACAGGGACTGGATTTCTCACTCTATGCCCCACTGATAGAGGAGACAGCCAACAAGGTTGCAACCATGTCGCCACGCGATGCTCAGACAGGTCCAATGGTAAGGTACGACACCGGAGTGATGGAACGACAGAAGAGCCTCATCAAAGATGAGCGCACAAAGCAAATATACCAAATCATGGCAGACAGCATTCATGAGGATGCCTGCCAGTCTTCACGCAATTAAATGCAATCTAAATTGACTATATATGAAGTACTGCTTAGACCTTACAGTAAAATCTGTAGAACATATCAATGACAAATATGTTCTCATCAAACTAACACAAAAAGATCCTCTCCCGGAGATGCAGCCAGGACAATTTGTGGAGGTTAAGGTGGAAGACTCACCAAAGACCTTCCTACGCCGTCCTATCTCCATCAACAATGTGGACAAGGACAGTAACGAACTACATCTGCTCGTAGCTGCCATCGGTGATGGAACAAGACGCATGACACGCCTTTGCGAGGGCGAGACTGTAAACATCATGCTGCCTCTTGGCAATGGATTCACCATGCCAGCCGATGCCTCGAAGAAGCATTTGCTCGTAGGTGGAGGCGTAGGCGTAGCTCCACTGCTTTATCTCGGTAAGAAGATAAAGGAAATGGGTAGCGAACCAACATTCCTACTCGGTGCACGCTCAGCAAAAGACCTGCTCATGATTGACGCATTCAAGGCCGTAGGACGTGTATTCATCACTACAGAGGATGCCACAGAAGGGGAAAAGGGATTCGTAACAAATCACAGCATCCTGAACAAAGAGACATTTGACATGATCTCTACCTGCGGTCCAAAGCCCATGATGATGGCTGTGGCTCGCTATGCCGCCAAAGCAGGCATAGAGTGTGAGGTAAGTTTGGAGAATAAGATGGCATGCGGACTGGGCGCTTGTCTTTGCTGCGTAGAAAAGACAAACGACAAGGGCAATGTATGCATCTGCACAGAAGGACCAGTTATTAACGCTAAAAGATTGGATTGGTAATGGCAAAACTTAACGTAAAGATAGGCAATCTGGAACTGAAGAATCCAGTTATGACCGCTTCGGGTACATTCGGATACGGCATCGAATTTCAGGATTTCGTTCCCCTGGAGGAGATAGGCGGCATCATAGTCAAGGGTACTACACTCAAGCATCGCGAGGGCAATGACTATCCACGCATGGCTGAGACTGCCAGTGGTATGCTCAACTGCGTTGGACTGCAAAATAAGGGAGTGGATTATTTCTGCAAGAATATTTACCCAGAAATCAAGGATATTGATACAAATATGATAGTCAATGTGAGCGGTTCTTGCCCAGAGGACTATGCTGAGTGCGCTGCCCGCATCAATGAACTGGATAAGATTCCTGCCATAGAGCTCAACATTTCATGCCCTAACGTGAAGCACGGCGGTATGGCCTTCGGTACTACCTGCGAAGGTGCTGCAAGCGTGGTGAAGGCTGTACGCGAGGCATACGACAAGACCTTGATAGTAAAGTTGTCACCTAACGTGACAGACATCACTGAGATAGCACGCGCTGTAGAAGCAGAGGGTGCTGACAGCGTATCGCTCATCAACACCCTCATGGGTATGGCCATTGATATAGAGAAACGTCAGTCTATGCTATCCATAGGCACTGGTGGCCTCTCAGGTCCATGCGTCAAACCTGTTGCCGTACGCATGGTCAATCAGGTATCAAAGGCTGTCAATATCCCTGTGGTGGGTCTCGGAGGCATCTGCACAGCAGAGGACGCTATAGAGTTCTTCATGGCTGGTGCTACCGCCATAGAGATTGGTACAGCAAACTTCCTTGACCCTGCTATCACAGTAAAGGTACGCGATGGCATCAACAAATGGCTTGACAAGCACGGATGCTCATCACTGCAGGACATCATCGGGGTTGTATAGCAATCAGTGGCACTAATGCTGCCAGTAAACCGAACACGATACTAAGACCAAGATACATGGCATAGGTACAATAATGTCCCTCATGAAGCAAACCTATGCCTTCATAGGAGAAGGTAGAGAATGTGGTAAATCCCCCGCAGAAGCCTGTTGTCAACAGCAGTCGCATCTCGGGGGATATTCCCCATCGCTCCGAACACTGATAAAACAGGCTGATAAGGAAACAACCTAACACATTGACTACAAAAGTGGGCCAAGGAAATAACACACCCTCAAAACGTGGATGAAGGGACAGATGCCTCCACAACATGGAAACAATAAAGCGGAGTACACTACCTGTGCCTCCGCCTATGAAAACATATAGTAATTCTTTCATTTATACTTAGTCAATCAGAGTAGATGAACGCACACGACTCAATGTTTCAGGAGTCATCTGCAAATAACTTGCGATAAATACCAACGGAGCACGCAATACGACCTTTGGCATCTGCTTGCAGATACGGCGATAACGATCCTGCGCTGTCTCAAAACGCACCAGGTCTGCATGTACCTGCTCTTCGATAAGAGCCTCCTCCAACATCTTACGATAGAGTATCTGGATATTCTGATTATGAAGCGCTACCTGCTCTAGCTGGTGCTTTGGCAATGCGTATATATAGCATGGCTCCAAAGCCTCAATGGTCTCCTGAGATGGTTCTTCACGAAAAAGGCTTCGTATGCTCATTACCACTGATCCGTCAACACATAGATTAGAAGTCACTTCCTTATTATTCTTATTATAACTTTGGCGCACCAATCCCTGATGAAGATAAAAAAAGTATTTACTTATCTCTCCCTCCCTAAGGATTATATCACCCTTAGCGAACTTCATTGGGACGATGATGCTCTCAAGAACATCAAGCTCATCATAAGTCATTGTACTGAAACGTCTTGCCAATTCCCTGGCAATGTCTCGGACTGGAATGTTAAGGTCTTTCATCTTTCTCTTTTTATATTTAAGGTTGGGGTTAGTCTAACTTCAACACTGCAAGGAATGCCTTCTGCGGCACCTCCACATTGCCTATCTGCTTCATGCGCTTTTTACCCTTCTTCTGCTTCTCAAGCAGTTTGCGCTTACGACTGACATCACCACCATAACACTTGGCAGTGACATCCTTACGCACGCACTTGATGGTTTCACGAGCAATAATTTTTGCACCGATAGCAGCCTGTATGGCAATATCAAACTGCTGACGCGGTATGAGTTCCTTCAGTTTCTCACACATACGGCGACCAAATGGCACCGCATTATCATTATGAGTAAGGGTGGACAGAGCATCCACAGGTTCGCCATTGAGGAGAATATCCAGTTTTGCGAGTTTAGATGGACGGAATGAATCCACATGATAGTCGAATGAGGCATATCCCTTGGAGATAGACTTCAACTTATCATAAAAGTCGATGACAATCTCGCCGAGAGGTATATAGAAATGGAGCTCCACACGGTTGCCCGATACATACTCCTGCTTAATAAGTTCGCCACGCTTATCAAGACACAGTTTCATGATACCACCGATATAGTTAGCGTCGGTGATGATGGTTGCCTTGATATATGGTTCCTCTATATGGTCTATCATAGTCTGGTCAGGCAGTCCGGAAGGGTTATGTACCTCCTTTGCCTCACCCTGCTTGTCATACACCATATACGATACGTTAGGCACTGTAGTAATAACATCCATATTAAACTCTCTGTCAAGACGTTCCTGTACAATCTCCATATGGAGGAGACCAAGGAATCCGCAACGGAAACCGAAACCGAGAGCTACGGATGATTCTGGCATGAATGTAAGTGAAGCGTCATTGAGCTGAAGTTTCTCCAGAGAAGCGCGCAGGTTCTCATAGTCCGCCGGATCTATAGGATATACGCCAGCGAACACCATAGGCTTCACCTCCTGGAATCCAGATATAGCATTGTCACAAGGACGGGCCACATGGGTGATGGTATCACCGACCTTCACCTCCTTAGCATCTTTGATACCAGAGATGATGTAGCCTACCTCGCCGGTCTTCATCTCCTTGCGTGGTATCATATCCATCTTGAGTACGCCAACTTCGTCAGCGTCATACTCCATTCCAGTATTGAAGAACTTTACCTTATCGCCCTTCTTTATGGAACCATTCTGTATCTTAAAGTACGCTATGATACCGCGGAAACTATTGAATACCGAGTCGAAAATCAATGCCTGAAGCGGACCATCCTGATCTCCCTTTGGACTTGGTATGCGATCAACTACAGCATCCAATATTTCTGGTATTCCCTCACCAGTCTTACCACTAGCACGTATGATATCTTCTGGATCGCAACCTATGAGTTCCACTATTTCATCTTCCACCTCATCAGGATGTGCAGCAGGCATATCTATCTTGTTCAGTACTGGTATAATCTCCAGGTCATGGTCTATTGCCATGTAGAGATTAGATATAGTCTGTGCCTGTACGCCCTGTGTGGCATCAACCACGAGGATGGCTCCCTCGCATGCAGCGATGCTTCGGCTCACCTCGTATGAAAAATCGACGTGTCCCGGCGTATCTATAAGATTAAGTATATATTTCTCTCCATCCTTCTCATACTCCATCTGTATGGCATGACTCTTAATCGTAATGCCACGCTCCTTCTCCAGATCCATATCATCCAGCATCTGTCCCTCTGTTATCTGAATAGTATTGGTATATTCCAACAGACGGTCAGCGATTGTACTCTTACCGTGATCAATATGTGCAATGATACAGAAATTACGTATATGGTTCATAAATGAATCAATGTCTATGGTCTTTTTGCGCCTGAATAACACAGGCATTGTTAATATCTTTGCAATTACTATTGCTATTTCTTATTTTCGAGTTACAAAGATAGCACTTTTTCCGCAAACTGACAAATATCAATGTCACTTTTTGCATTTTTTATTTGTTTTATCAAGGAAAATGATTAATTTTGCACATAATTCACGGCAACAGCATGCCACATTTCATTATATTGCGCCCAGGAACATCACACAAAACCATTACCAAATACAAAGAAAAAGCATGAAACATAAATACATCGCAATAATATTTACCACCGCACTGGCATCTCTGACTGCCTGTCAGGAGAGTATGGAAGACAAGGCTGAAAGGGACGCCAAAGAGTACAACCGCAAATACTGCCCTACTCCAGTAATAAACTATACAAGGACTGACAGCGTCTCCTTCGACAAAAAGACACATGTATATACATATTATTGCAGTTTCTGCAACGAGATGGACAACAAGGAAATCATCGATGCAAACAAACAGGCTATTAAGGATACGATGACAAAGTCCGTCAAGGAATCTACCACTATGAAGCCTTACCTCGAAGCAGGATTTCACTTCCGCTATATCTGTCGTTCTGACAAATCTCCTAAAACCATTTTGCTACGCATAGATCTGTAAGACACACTCACGAGTTCACAGAGGGCTCACACTACTTGCAGGAATTAGCCAAAACTACCGGCAGGAATTAGCCAAACTGACCTTTAGTCCATTGCGATTGATGCGAACGCCATTAGAAACAACTGTTTCAAATCGTCTGCCATCGACATCATACCACTCAAATGGTGTTTCCTTCGCATCAGCATCCGAAACTTCGCACACACCAGATTCGGTCTCAATTCCACCAATCTGCGAAGTCATCCAACGCGGCCTATCAATGAACCATTTTTCTGCGACATTAAGCCACATATCAAAACGCCCGGCAAGATAGTTCACACCCAAGGACTCATACCACGCCTCTTCAAGCAGAATCGATTGACGGATTGCAGAAAAACGATCACTGGAACGGAAATCCGAAATATATCTCCTGATCTCAGAACAACACCTCTCACCATTAGCAAGCCAATGTTCCTTATAGGCCTTCGCAAATGTTCTGTTGGGAGAAGACAACAAATCATTGAAAAGGAAACGGCCTCTCAAATTAGACCAGTTATTATCCCCTATCTCAAAAGACGAATCATAATCCCACAGGCAAGGTGTAGTGAATTTTGTATTCGGAGTATCGTCTGCCTTGACGAGAAAAAGGTTCACTCCACCTCCATCCCATGACCCCAATATATCCTCCGCGAGCAACCAGCGTGCTACCGACTCTACATCTATATAGTCTTCATACGTACCAGAGGCAATGCTTTGCTCCATCCCTCCAACCGCATCCGCAATATACTGTAACAGCCCTGGAGTAACGTCTTCCGAATCCGGATACTTAAAAGTATATTTATACTTAGGCAAAAATGACTCCCCAAAACTCAAATCCTCATTCCACCAATAAGCATCATGCTCTATGATATAACCAGTATCTTTGTCAATGTCAATCCGACAATCTTTGTTGCGCTTGACATTTTCAGACAACAGATACACCCCACGGTATTTATCGTTAACAAAGACATTAACGTATTCGAATGCCGGCGTATATGGCATCCCCATCAAGGCACTGAGACACCTGCCTACATCGTTACCGAATTTATTGGCCGTATTGATAAGCACCCAGTCCTTGTCCATATACCGTTCTTCCCCTCTGCATAACAAGTCTGCCTTCTTCTGCAGACTTATCTTAAAAGGATATTTCTGCACCGAACGATATTCGCTGGCCGATGTATTACCACGGATTTTTATTTTCATCCCTGACTGTTTCTCTACATATTCGCCTGAGTCATAGAGGGTATCAACCTTAACACCATGCTGTCTCATCATCAGCAATCGCCCTGGAACCTTCGTCGCATTCGCCGTACTCGTACCCATCGCCCCAGGAGGACTATATACGAATTCACAAATGGGTTCCTCGTTATCGACTGTCCGAATATCAAGCAGCAAAAGTCCTTTAGCGAGGACATTCTGCCGGTCAAACTGAGCTAAGCATGAAGCACAAGCGAACAGAAAGAACAATACCAGACATTTACCTCTCATCATCTTAGCAATCTTCACTACAACAATCAATAAACCACGAGTTTCTCCCCTACTCTTGGAGCATGGTCCGGAGACAATTTATTCTTCTTATAAAGAGACTTAAGGGTAATGCCATACATCTGGGCTACATCGTACATACTCTGCCCACGACGCAGCACATGAGGCTTCCCCTTATACTGCTTCTCCGCCTTGCCTCGCTTAGGACGGAGATAGACCACCTCACCATCAGCAAAACGATCGTTTTTCTTTCGTTCATTATACCTTGCCAACGCGCTGGCACTGACATCAAACTCCAAACCTATGCTGCGGAATGAGTCTCCTGCACGGGTGATAACATAGTAGTTCTTGTTATGATAATACACCCTGTGGGCATTAGGCGATACGTATGGAGTCTTCGCAACAGGCACAGAGGCATTATCATTACTGGAAGCCGCCAGACCTGAGAGTGAGACTGTGCCAGTCTGCTGAGGCGCCGTCTGCACAGGCTGGGCAGAAGCCACTCCTCCTGAGTATGGCGCAGGAGTCTTCACACCATTGTCGTACTCATAAAGACGATACACCTCAATGATATCTATCAAACGCTGAGCATAAGTAGGACTCGTGGCATACCCACAGGCTTTGAGCCCCGCAGCCCACTTCTTGTAATCAGTAATGGAATACGAATAGAGCGACTTATACCTATCACGCTGCAGGAACAGACTATGATCTTCATAACTATCACGAACGGAATCGTAGGCGCGAAAACACTCATTGGGTTTGTCATCATCCTGACTCATGGTCCTTCCAGTCCATCCATTACACTTGATGCCAAAATGGTTCTTCGCCACAGTAGCCAGTTTGCTAGTACCCGCCCCACTCTCCAGCAGTCCCTGGGCCAAAGTAATAGAAGCAGGGATGCCATAGCTACGCATCTGCTCCACTGCTATACCAGCATAGGTATCGATATAAGTTTGATAAGCAGCATTCCACTTGGTCTGCGCTACGGCACCGAAAATGCAAAAATATAATGACACAAATACAATTAGTCGTTTCATAAGCGGAATATAAAAAATAAAAGCGATGCTCAAATCTTGAACATCGCTCGTTACATGTAGTGGGTACGGGAGTCGAACCCGTGTACCCGGCGTGAGAGGCCGGTATCCTAGGCCACTAGATGAACCCACCGTTCTCTGAATAATATGTAAATCTCTTTAAGATGTAGTGGGTACGGGAGTCGAACCCGTGTACCCGGCGTGAGAGGCCGGTATCCTAGGCCACTAGATGAACCCACCATTCAGAGAGCTTTGTCAAAATCAAGTGCGGAAGGTGGGGGATTCGAACCCCCGGTACGGTAACCCGTACGTCAGTTTAGCAAACTGGTGGTTTCAGCCACTCACCCAACCTTCCTTTTCGGAAAAGGCATTGCCAAACACCTTCTTTCTCAAAAGCGATGCAAAGGTACTGCTTTTTTTTGAAACAACCAAATTTTTTCATAACTTTTTTCGTTTTACTTGCAAAATTTCCAAAAAAGTAGTAACTTTGCATCATATTCACATTATTAATATATAAACAAAGCAAGAGAAATGAGATTTTTATTGACTGTCTTAGTTTGTTTCTTCTGCATGTGGACTAATGCACAAATGCCACAATCTACAGTAAACGTAGGTATAATGCTGCCATTGCATAACGTTGACGGCGATGGCAGAAGAATGACTGAGTACTACAGAGGCATACTCATGGCAGTAGAAAAACTGAAGAGTGACGGCATGAACATCAACGTACATGCATGGAACGTCCCTGTGGATGCCGACGTACGCACAACATTGATAAAAAAAGAGGCTGCCGAATGCAATATCATCTTCGGCCCGCTATACAGCAAGCAGGTAAAGGCTATGGGTGATTTCTGTAAAGCGCATAACATAAAAATGGTTATACCTTTTTCCATCACTGGCAATGAGGTGGACAGAAATCCTATGATTTATCAGGTGTACCAATCTCCAGAAGAACTTAACAATGCTACCGTACAGAACGTGGCAACGAGGTTTGCAGACTATCACCCTGTATTTATTGACTGCAATGACACAACCTCAAAGAAGGGCGTGTTCACATTTGCACTGAGAAAAGTTCTGGAGCAGAAGGGCATTAAATACAACATCACTAATCTGAAGTCCTCTGAGGAGATGTTTGCAAAGTCCTTCTCGCTTAACCAGCCTAACATCGTGATACTGAATACAGGACGCTCGCCACAGTTGACACAGGTGCTTAATAAACTTGACATCCTACGCGAGGCGAACAAGAATGTTCAGGTCATCGTATTCGGATATACCGAATGGTTGATGTATGCAAAATACAATAACAACCGTGAGAGATTTGCCAAATATGACGTTCATGTCCCAACGAATTTCTACTACAATGAGACAAGTACCCATGCAAAGGAGTTTGAGCAAAAGTATAGATGGAGATTCCATCAGGACATGCAAGTGGCCTTACCTCACTTTGCTATAACAGGATACGACCACGCTATGTATTTCATTGGCAACCAGCGTACATGGATGCAGACACCGCTGAGTTTTCAACTGCAGGAGAATGGTGGTTATCGCAACAAAGCATTCATGATGATACACTATAAACAAAATGGTGGTGTGGAAGCCCTATCATTCTAACAAAAGATTGCCATAATTCCGGAAAATAGAGAACAAAATGATTCCAGGTTGTACAGGTCAAATAATTTGCAGAAATAATATAAATGTATAAAAGACATTTCATCATACTGACACTCTTGATGTCCGTAATTTCTCTGGCTAAGGCTCAGGTAGGCGAATACCGCAACAGGTTCGCAGTGGGCATTACAGGAGGTTACAACATGTCAAGTGTAGGATTTCAGCCTACGGTAATACAAAGTAACCTTGGTGGCATGACTGCAGGCATTGTTGGAAGATATACTTCCGAGAAGTATTTCTCTACCATCTGTTCCGTACAAATAGAGTGCAATCTCTCACAGGCTGGATGGAAGGAAGATATACTGACCATCAATGACGAACCGGTGATTAACCCTGACACCAAACTATCAGAGAAATATCAAAGGACCATAACATACGTACAGATACCGATGCTGGCACACCTGGCATGGGGCAAAGAAGAAAAGGGATTCAATGGGTTCATTAATCTCGGACCGCAGATAGGATTCTGCATTGACGAGAATTCCAAGAAGAATTATGACAAGCCTTTCACCAAGGCTTTCTATCCAGACATATATAGTACTAGTGAAGGACGAATAAACCAGACCATCACACAGGAAGAGATACCGGTGGAGAACAAATTCGACTATGGTATCACACTCGGTGCTGGCATAGAGGCACACATCAAACATTTCGGCAGGATAAGTCTGGAAGGACGCTACTACTACGGACTGGGAAACATGTACGGAGACTCAAAGAAGGATTTCTTTGGCAAATCAAACAATAGCATCATTTACATAAGAATGGCATACCTCTATGACCTGTAGAATGTTTGGTCGTTTAGAGTTTCTTAATTTATGACAGAAGAACAATACATAAATATCTGGGGAGCCAGAACGCACAATCTGAAAAACATTGATGTACAGATACCACGAGGTAGTCTGACTGTGATAACAGGACTTTCCGGTTCTGGTAAGTCTTCATTGGCTTTTGACACTATCTTTGCAGAGGGACAGCGAAGATATATAGAAACGTTTTCCGCCTATGCCAGAAACTTTCTTGGAGGAATGGAAAGACCTGACGTGGACAAGATTACGGGACTATCACCAGTCATCAGCATAGAGCAGAAGACTACAAATAAGAATCCTCGCTCTACCGTTGGCACGACAACGGAGGTATATGACTACTTGCGACTGCTGTATGCCAGAGCCGGAACTGCCTACAGTTTTGCCACCGGTGAGAAGATGGTGAAATACACCGATGAGCAGGTGGTCAAAATGATTATGGAATACTATATCGGCAAACGTATCTACATACTCGCTCCATTAGTAAGAAACCGCAAGGGACACTACAGGGAATTGTTTGAACAGATGCGCAAGAAGGGATTCCTGACTATCCGCATAGACGAGGAAATGCAGGAGATAGAACCAGGAATGAAACTGGACCGCTATAAGAACCATAATATTGAGGTCGTTGTGGACAAACTGAAAGTGTCAGATGATTCCGAAAGCAGACTATTCAAGAGTATTGACGTAGCCATGAGACAAGGCGACGGACTTATCATGATTATGGATAAGGATACAGAGGAGGCTAAATACTACTCCAGACGCCTGATGTGTCCTACTACTGGTATGGCATATAAGGATCCTGCCCCAAATATATTTTCGTTCAATTCCCCTGAAGGTGCATGTCCCTACTGTAAGGGACTGGGCATAGTAGCAAGTGATGACCCTTTGGCCGACATAGAGGAACTGAGCAAGAAGAAGGACACAGAAGAAACCGAGGAGGAACTAGAGACTATTACCTGCCCTGCGTGTCAGGGAGCAAGGTTGCATAAAGAGGCTCTGTCATATAGAATTGGCGACAAGAACATAGCAGAGCTTGCTGACATGGATATTGACCAGTTGTATGACTGGCTGGGAGAATGCCACACTATGATGGACTCACGGCAGCAAACCATTGCCCAAGAGATTATCAAGGAAATCAGAACGAGACTGAAGTTTATGCTTGACGTAGGCTTGGACTATCTCGCATTGGGAAGGCAATCTAAATCACTGTCCGGCGGTGAAAGTCAGCGCATACGCCTGGCTACACAAATCGGCTCACAGCTTGTCAACGTACTTTATATCCTTGACGAACCGTCCATAGGCCTGCATCAGAGAGACAACGAGCGTCTTATCACATCTCTCAAGCAACTGCGTGACATAGGCAACACCGTAATAGTTGTGGAACATGACCAGGATATGATGCTGGCTGCCGACTATGTGGTGGATATCGGTCCTGCCGCCGGCAGGAAGGGGGGCAACGTGGTATTTCAGGGCACACCGAAGGAGATGCTCAGCAAGAGTACTATAACCGCAGAATACCTTAACGGAATACGCGAGATTACTATTCCGGACGTAAGAAGGGAAGGTAAGAAGGATAAAAAAGGCAACACACTGCAAATTAGTCTCAAGGGCGCAAAAGGTAACAACCTGAAGAACGTGAGCGTTGATTTTCCTCTAGGCAAACTTATTGTGGTGACAGGCGTCAGTGGTTCTGGCAAATCGACACTTATAAATGAGACGCTGCAACCTATATTGTCACAGCATTTCTACAAGTCAAACAAGACTCCTATGACGTACGAAAGCATCGAGGGACTTGACTTGATAGATAAAGTCGTCAGTGTGGACCAGACGCCTATTGGACGTACTCCTCGCAGCAACCCTGCCACTTACACTGGCGTTTTCTCGGATATACGTTCACTGTTTGTCGCTCTGCCGGAAGCAAAGATACGCGGCTATAAGCCGGGACGTTTCTCTTTTAATGTAAAAGGTGGACGATGTGAGGGATGTAACGGCAATGGCTACAAGACCATTGAGATGAATTTCCTACCTGACGTTTTCGTACCTTGTGAGGTTTGCCATGGCAAACGATACAATCGTGAGACTCTGGAGGTGAGATACAAGGGCAAATCCATTGCGGACGTTCTGGACATGACAGTAAACCAAGCTGTGGAGTTCTTTGAGAGTATGCCTAAGATCTTGAAAAAGATAAAAGCCCTACAAGAAGTGGGATTAGGTTACATCAAACTCGGCCAACCCTCCACTACCCTGTCCGGTGGTGAAAGTCAGCGCATCAAACTTGCTACAGAATTATCCAAGCGAGATACTGGCAAGACTATGTATATACTTGACGAGCCAACTACAGGACTGCATTTCGAAGACATCAGGGTACTTATGGACATAGTACAACGATTTGTTGACAAGGGGAATACAGTGCTCATCATTGAGCATAACCTTGATGTCATCAAACTTGCGGATCATATCATTGACATGGGACCTGAAGGTGGAAGAAAAGGAGGTATGGTTCTTGCTACAGGAACACCCGAAGAGGTTGCCAAATGCAAGGAAAGCAATACGGCAAGATTCCTGAAAGACTTCTTAAAGAAAAAGAAATAAAGGCATAAAAAAAACGTAGCCTAAGGAATTTTCCCTGGCTACGTTTTTATTTTGTCCTATTTCATCAGTTTCTTTGAGACCTTGTGTCCATCATACCTTATCTCTGTTTTACCAGCAGGTGTACTCAATATGAAAGTACGTACCTCCTTCATACCCTTATATTGACCTTTTCTCAACCCTATGGTTAGTGTTCCCGTCTTTTCTTTCCAAGAAATAGGAATCAAGGACGATTCACCACGCTCGAAATTATAGTTATCTCCTTCATCCTCATAGAGCGTGAACTCAGCATCTGCACCTGGATAGATATTTATGGTAACAGGTTTTCCAATCTGCGCTGCCGCATATTCTGCAACCTCTGTAGTAGGAATTATTGTTCCAGCCTTTACATAAAGCGGGATGCGATTTATTGGCGCTGCAGCATCAACCCATTGTCCACCTTCCACAGTTTCACCTGTCCAATAGTCATACCATTTCACAGGTTTCCAATTCTTTATCGCTTTACCGATATAAGGAGCGATGTATTTATCGTTGCTATAATACTTTTTATTTACGTCCTTCACACGCGCACCAGGAAGATATACCTTTCTCGTAGTTGCTCCCTCGTCTGTCACAGGGCATACCAGAATATCACCAAACATATATTCATCCTTCAGATCAAGCACTTCATCTTCGTAAGGGAAATCAAATGCCAGAAGACGAGCCATCGTATAACTATCGTTGGTCTGACGAGCCGCCATGCTATAGATATACGGTATCATCTGATATCGCATGGCTATCATATCATGTATAGCATCATAATACCTTGTACCGGGTTCACCAAACTGCCATATCTCACGTGGGGTATCACTACCATGACTACGCAGCATTGGAAGGAAAGTAGCCCACTGGAACATTCGTACGTAATACTCCTTGTACTGATCAGATTTTACACCATTTTGAAATTCTCCCTTGTAGAACCATTGGCGCCCGTTATTACGGGTGAAAAATGAACCCACATCTACTGTCCAGTATGGATTTCCAGTTGCCATATAGTTCAGACCTGACGGAATCTGCTGCTTGAATGATTTCCATGAAGCATGCGTATCTCCATTCCACACTACGGTTCCATATCGTTGCTGACCTGCATAGGTAGAACGTGTCAGGTTTACTACACGCTTATCAGAAGTAGTCAGTCTCTGATTCTCATATATTCCCATAGAATGATATAGAGAGTACAGATTGCTACGTTCCGCTCCAAGAGATTCGGATAGGACATCCTTATTAAGATTCCATCTACGCTCATGATCATCCCAACCGTATGGTTTGCTATTTATCGGTTCTGGCGTCTTATTCCAGTCACCATCTAGTGGTTCGCTACTGTCACACCACCAGGCATCAAAACCACGCGAGAAAAATTCATCGTTGGCATATTTCCAATAATGCTTGCGAGCAGAAGGATTGAACACATCATACACATCATGTTCAAGCATATAGCCACGGCTTTTGAAATCTTCAGCCTCTGGACACCACTGAGGATTAGGCCAGATGCTGACCATTAGTTTTGCATTCATCGCATGAACAGAATCTGCCAAAGCCTTAGGATCAGGATAGTATTTAGGATTCATCTTCATATATCCCCATCCCTGTGGCCAATAATTCCAATCCTGTACTATCATATCGATTGGCACATGGCGGCGACGATATTCTCGAAGGGTCTTAAGTATATCCTCTGAAGAGACATAGCGTTCCTTCGATTGGGTATAACCAAACAACCATCTTGGCATCATGGAAACATTACCCGTAAGATAGTGATACCCACTTATTACGTCACTCATCGTCTCTCCTTTGATAAAGTAATAATCAATCATCTTACAAGCCTCCTGCTCCATATACCAATACGGAGTATGCTTCTCTTTCTCACCATGACATGAAAACTCGCAACTAGCAAACTTCATTGCGCAACCAGCATCAAACAGAAGACCATAACCACGTGTCGAAACAATCATAGGTACAGTCGCTTTAAGATTATGCTGAGTCAGATACAGAGTTTTGCCACGGAGATTCAAATAGTCTTCCATGTGTGCACCCAGTCCGTACAATGCGTCATTGTTAAGATACTTGAAATACGTACGCATACACATATTCATTCCTATAGTATCCCGATGCAGTATATTCTTCACTGTTACTTGACCATTGGCCGTCTCTTCTGTATGTGCGGATTTCTCATCATATATAATACGTTCCTGTACTACAGACTCTGCCTCATGAGACCTACACGATTGAGTTTTGCTAACACGAGGAAAGTCAGTATCTTCAGACAACAACAGTTTACCTGTCTGTTTATCAAAAAACGACAACGTCTGATTAATAATCTCAACTTTTATTTCCGAAGAAGACAGAATGTAAGCTCCAGTCTTCTTATCAACCTTACTATCTACAGATACCGAAGATGAGGCTTTCCCATTATTCCATACACAAACTCCTGTACCATTGTCCTCAGCATTCTTTACAGAATCCGGAATCCAACGTACACGTACAATTTTTGGAGTTACAAAATCCACAAATAATTTCTGCGCATGCACATCACAAACGCATAACGAAATAAAAATAACAAAAACAGATAAAAATTGCTTCATAAATTGTTTAGAATATTAGAGATTCTTGTCTCAAAAACAAAAGCAAAATTACTAAAAAAATATCAATCTACAAAACGATATGAGCAATTTATAAAGTAAAAGATACATGAGAAAAGGTAATTTCGCTAGAATGGCTAGAACACCTAGAAACTCTAGAGCATCTAGAGCATCTAGCCCCTCTAGCCAATCAAAAAAGAGAGTCTCAAGTATTTCTACCTGAGACTCTCAAGATTTAAAGAAGGCGGCCTCCTACTCTCCCGCATTGCATTGCAGTACCATCGGCGCAAGTGAGCTTAACTTCTCTGTTCGGAATGGGAAGAGGTGGAACCT
>JAZLIN010000077.1:0-3160 GCA_045617365.1 Prevotella sp.
ATCGTCCGTCACAAACTTGTAACGAGAATAGTAAAAGCATTTGATAAATACGACAATGAAAGCATTAACAAAGACTGCATTCAATTTCCCTGGTCAGACAGGTGTTTATCGCGGAAAGACTCGCGACTGTTACTTCATCAATGATGACATCATGGTTATGGTTGCATCCGACCGTATCTCAGCATTCGATGTGATTCTTCCAAAGGGTATCCCATTCAAGGGACAGGTGCTCAACCAGATTGCGGCAAAGTTCCTCGATGCTACTACAGACATCTGCCCTAACTGGAAACTGGCTACTCCAGACCCACAGGTTACAGTAGGTCTGAAGTGCGAGGGATTCCGCGTAGAGATGATCATCCGTGGTATTCTCACTGGTTCTGCATGGAGAGACTACGAGAAGGGTTGCCGCGAGATCTGCGGCGTCAAGCTCCCTGAAGGCATGAAGGAGAACGAGCGTTTCCCAGAACCTATCATCACTCCTACCACTAAGGCTGACGAAGGTCACGACCTCAACATCTCCAAGGAGGAAATCATTGCTCAGGGCATAGTAAGCAAGGAAGATTATGAAGTAATGGAGGACTACACACGCAAACTCTTTGCACGTGGTCAGGAGATTGCTGCCAAGCAGGGTCTCATCCTCGTAGATACCAAGTACGAATTCGGCAAGCGCGACGGCAAGGTGTATCTCATCGACGAGATTCACACCCCAGACTCTTCACGCTATTTCTACGCTGAGGGTTACGAGGAGAAGTTTGCCAAGGGCGAACCACAGAAGCAGCTCTCAAAGGAGTTCGTTCGTCAGTGGCTCATCGAACACAACTTCATGAACGAGCCTGGTCAGACTATGCCTGAGATCACTGATGAATATGCAGAGTCTGTAGCAGAACGCTACATCGAACTCTATGAGCACATCGTAGGCGAGAAGTTCGACCGTACAACAGACCAGAGCAATATCAATGCTCGCATAGAGAAGAACGTAACAGAGTATCTTGCTTCTCTCTAAGTCGCGAAACTAATACTGATGTACAAACAAGAAGAAATAAAGCCATACGACAGTAATGGCGAAAAGGGAAAACAGGTAGAGGCGATGTTCGATAACATCGCCCCTACCTATGATACCCTCAACCATCGCTTGTCGTGGGACATAGACCGATACTGGCGCTCCAAAGCCATCAAGACTCTTAAGGAGCATAAGCCCCAGACTATTCTGGACATAGCAACCGGAACGGGAGATTTTGCCATCCTTGCTGCAGAGGAACTGCAACCGCAACATATCACTGGCGCAGATATTTCTGAAGGCATGATGAACATCGGACGCACAAAGGTGGCACAGCGCAACCTAAGCGACATCATCACATTTGACAAAGAGGATTGCACTGCTCTCTCCTACCCTACCGACTCATACGATGCGGTGATGGCAGCGTTCGGAATACGCAATTTCCAGGAATTGGAGAAAGGACTGAGCGAGATGTACAGAGTGCTCAAGCCTGGAGGTATGTTCTGCGTATTGGAACTGACAACGCCTGTTTCATTCCCTATGAAACAGTTGTTTCACATATACAGCCATACGGTACTGCCAATATACGGTCGCATGATAAGCAAGGACACCGCAGCATACAGCTATCTCACCAAAACGATAGAGGCTTTCCCACAAGGAGAGAAAATGGTCAACATACTAAAAAAAGTGGGATTCAGCAAGGCGGAGTTCAAGAGACTGACATTTGGAATCTGCACCCTCTACATTGCACACAAATAATAAAATCAAAACTATTCACATCGCTACAAGATGAAAAAATTCGGAATCATAGGCTATCCACTCGGACACTCTTTCTCACCAGGATATTTCAATGAGAAATTTGCCAACGAAAACATTGATGCCCATTACGACAAGTACGAAATGCCTGTCATAACAGATTTACAGGCTATCATTGACTACACACCAGAACTCTGCGGCTTCAATGTTACCATACCTTATAAAGAGAAAGTAATGTCTTATCTGGACACTATATCGCCAGAGGCAAGAGCCATCGGCGCTGTGAATGTGGTAAGAATATCAAGAAAAGACAACGGAAAACCTTTCCTTGAAGGATTTAACAGCGACACAATCGGATTCAGCCGTTCTATCAGTCCTTTGCTCTGTGCTCATCATCGCAAGGCATTGATACTGGGTACTGGCGGTGCAAGCAAAGCCATCAACTACAGTCTGCAGAAGATGGGTATCGAAACTCTCTTCGTCAGCAGGACACAGAGGGATAACACTATAACATACCAGCAGCTGACACCGGAACTGATGGCGGAGTACACCGTCATAGTAAATTGTACACCTCGCGGCATGTCACCTCATTTTGACGAGTGCCCGGACATACCATACGAATGCCTAACGAGCAAACACCTGCTGTACGACCTCATATACAATCCTGACGAGACTCTTTTCCTGAAAAAAGGCAAGGAACAAGGAGCTATCATAAAAAACGGACTGGAGATGCTTCTGCTTCAGGCTGAAGCAGGATGGGAAATATGGAACGCTACCAAGGAATAACAACCAACACATCAGGAAACAAATACAGGATAATTGGCTAGACTATATAACCGCCTGCCAATAATAAGAGATGATATCAGTAGAAGGACTTAAAGTAGAATTTGGCATCAAGCCGCTGTTCACGGATGTTTCATTCGTGATAAACAATCGTGACCGCATAGCACTCGTAGGTAAAAACGGAGCAGGCAAATCAACCATGCTCAAAATCCTTGCTGGACTGCAGGCTCCAACCGAAGGTAACGTATCCATACCTAACGACTGCACCATAGGATACCTGCCACAGGTAATGGTGCTACAAGATGACACCACAGTAAGGGAGGAGGCACGAAAAGCATTCTCTGACGTGGACAAGATGAAAGAGAAGGTGGACCGCCTACAAAAGGAGATGGAGACCAGGACAGACTACGAATCGGAGGAATACATGGAATTGGTGGAGCGCTTCACCATGGAGCATGAGCGTTTCCTCATGATGGGAGCTGAAAGCCGAGAGGCTGAGATGGAACGCACACTCGCCGGTCTCGGTTTCCTACGCAGCGACCTTGACAGACCAACATCGGAATTCTCCGGAGGATGGCGCATGCGAATAGAACTGGCCAAACTACTACTGCGACATCATGATGT
>JAZLIN010000078.1:0-25157 GCA_045617365.1 Prevotella sp.
GCATACTCGCTGTTGTAAACAGCCCTTGTCATAGGGCTCTTCTTGAAATTGAAAAGGTTCTTCATCATTTTCTTCTCTTTTTCAAATGGTTTAACAATCAGTTTCTTGAAATCGGGTGCAAAGGTACGCACTTCATAGGAAACAAGCCGTTAGAGAATCATTAGAACGATATTAGAAAACCGTTAGAGCAAATTCTAATGAGATTCTAATAGCACAATTGGTTCTTATTTGGCGAAAAATGAGTAACTTTGCACCCGTAATGTGTACAATATTAATAATAGAAGACGATCAGAGACTAGCTTCTTTGCTACAGACGGGCATTGAGGAAGCTGGGCATCATGTGCTATTGGCATATGATGCAGAGATGGCTTTGCGCTTATTGAAAAGCGAAAATAAACAGATCAATCTTGTCATTAGCGACATCATTCTTCCTGGGATGAACGGTATAGAACTATGTAAGTGCATACGTGTCGAACAACCTCAGATTCCCATTCTGATGCTTACAGCACTCGGAACTACTGACGATAAATTGGAAGGGTTCGATGCTGGCGCTGATGATTATATGACTAAGCCGTTCGATTTTCGCGAATTACTGGCAAGAATTGGAGTATTGTTAAGAAGAGGCTGTTCTACAAAACAACAATACACTTCTAATACCCTGAAATATGCAGACCTTGTTCTCAACCTTGACAAGCATGAATGTACACGAGGTGGTGTTATTATCCATCTTACACCAAAAGAGTTCGCTTTGCTCCAATATCTTCTTGAAAATGCAGGACGTGTAGTAAGTCGTTCCGATATTCAGGACAATGTCTGGCATACGCATTTTGACACAGGCACAAATTTCATTGATGTCTATATCAATTACCTGCGACGCAAGATAGATAAGGACTTTCCTATGAAACTCATCCACACCAAACCGGGCATCGGTTTTATCCTTAGTTCCTTCGATACAACTCAGGACAAGCATGATGAAGAATAACAGAATACTCCTCACCCTAAAATACACCTTCTTTATGTCGGTGGTACTGGTAGCATCGCTCATTATTATATATATAGTGAGCGACAGGGCACGCCATGAGTCTTTTCAAGGCACACTCCGTTCTGAAGCCATCACCAAGGCTAACCTTTTCCTTGAAAACAAAGTGGATGTGAGTACAATGCAACACATCTACCTTAACAACACCCAGTTCATTAACGAGGTGGAAGTAGCTGTTTATACCACCGACTTCCAAATGCTCTACCATGATGCTGCAGAACACGATATTGTGAAAGAGACACCTAAGATGATTAGACAAATCTTCGAGAAAGGTGAGATGTCGATAGAGGTAGATAAAGGGTATCAAGCAGTGGGAATACTATATAAAGGAAAATATGTGGTCACCGCAGCAGCTCACGATGGATATGGAGAAGCTAACATGGCAGTACTCCGCAATACACTTCTAGTCATTTTCTTTGTATCTATACTTCTTATGGTCATCGTTGGCTACATTCTTGCAACACTTACTATACGCCCTATAGAACGTGCTCTGACTGCACAAAAGATGTTTGCAAGCAACGTGTCACACGAACTCCGCACACCCCTCGCTGCCATTATGGGAGAATTGGGATTGGCACTTCAAAAGGAACGAACACCAGAAGACTATCAGGGTCGCATAAGCCGTGCTCTTGATGATGCCTCCCGAATGTCTGATACGATAATAGGACTTCTGAACCTCGCAAGGGCAGAATACGACGCAACGCAAATAAAAATGGAGTCCATCCGTGTGGATGAACTCCTGATGGACGTTATCGAAGAAATGCTTCGTGCAAAACCTGAATATCATATCAATCTGTCGTTTTCGGACACACCAGAATCAGATGATGATATATCTGTCATTGCCAATCGCTACCTCCTGGCTCTTGCTTTCCGCAACCTCATAGAGAACAACTGCAAGTATTCTTCCGACCACACCTCAAATGTTGCCATTGGAGTACAGCAGGGGCTATCCATTACCTTTGCCGACAATGGCATCGGCATGACTACTGCAGAACGTCGCAATCTCTTCCGTATGTTCTACCGTGGTAGCAACCACTCAGAAGGTGGACACGGAATAGGTATGGCTCTCGTACAGCGCATAATGACACTTCACAAAGCTTGTATTGATGTCCTGAGCAAGGAAGGACATGGTACGAAGTTTATCATATCTTTCAACAACTAAGAGTTTGTCTTTTTATGAAGAAGTGAAAACATAGGTAACTATCGAGAAAGCGTATTCTTCTTTGTCGGCGCTCCCCAACCTTGTTTCTTTGAACCATCCCAGTTCGTGAGCTGGTCAGCACAACCATTGGAGCCCATAAGGGAAACATAGCTCTCTGCACTACAGGACATCTCATCAACGAAGGATAGGAAGGTGTCAATGTTTGATTGCTCAAAGTTCGCGTTTCTTGTAGCGAACATATTCGTCCATCCCTTATGAGTCATTATGCGTGTCTCTGTCATTCCTGACCAATCACAACTGTCGAGGAAACGCTTGACCGCGTTCTTGATGCCAGATTCTGTCTGAAGTGATATGTTGGCTTTGGTGGCAAGAGCCACAAGCGCATAATAGACTCGCCCTGCCTCATTGTCGTTGAAACTTCCACTGCGAGTAGATAGAGCGAACTCACGCTGTGCTTTACGTCCATCTGCAATGACACTGTCAAGGATGGCATTGTAGCGCTCCCTCTTCTCACGTTCCTTGCGCTCCTGCTCAGCCTGTTTTTCCTTCTCTCGCTTCACAATCTCATCCCAACAGTTACGCATCTCTGATTTAGACCAGACCATGTTCCATCTGTTGCGAAGGTCGGAAAGGTTTGCTTCTGCGGTATTGGCACGTTGAGTCTCAGATGAAAGTCTGGCTTTGAGTTCGCTTATCTGAGAGTCCTTCTCATTTCGCAGTTTCTCAATGGCATTGGCATCAATCTTTGAGATCTTGTCTTTGAGTTGGCGGTTCTCCTTTTGGAGGGCAGAATTGTTGACAGAGAGTGTCTTGTTCTCCTTTTGCAATTTCTCGTTCTCATTGATAAGCTTCTTCAACTCTTCCCTGTAATACCTGAAGATTTCCTTGCAATGCGCCTTGATATCCTCTACATATTCGCCCTTTGCTACGCCCAGATTCGTCTGCAAATCAGTAAGTGCTTGCCTGATGTTCTTCTGACGTTCCTGCTTCCATTCCTTCTGTTGCATTATCTTTATTGGAATGGCAAGTTCATCATTGATGGTATTCTGAGCATTAGTGATTAGCTCATCAATTTTGAACTTAGGGAAAGTCAGTTTTACCTCAGCAATATTGGCAAGTTCCTTGAACAACTCAGCTGCCTTGGCATCCTTTTCTGCTTCTTCCTTGCGATGCTTTGCCTGCTCGACCTCTTCCTCCAGATGTTCGCATTCTTCTTTGAGTTCGGCAGTCTGTGTCTCAGCTACAGCCTTGGCTTTGGCTATGCTTTCCATCTCGTTCCTCTGCTTCTGAAGAATGTAATCATTACGCTCCAGATGGTCAAGGTGTGTCTCAGCCTTTGACGTACCGCGCTCCATGTCGAGTGTCTTAGCTACAAGAGTCTGCATTTCACTCATGTCCTTCTCGTTGAGTTTCCATGACTTGCCAGTGGAGTGATCCATCCAGTCCCATATGATGTGAGCATGATAGTTCGGCTTCCATGTTGTCGGATCATCAGGATTCTCGAAATATCCTTCATCCTTGTGAATATGGATTTGCAAGGCATGGATGCCCCACCTACGTTCTACCTCACGGACGTAGCGACGTAAGTCTTCCATGGTGGTACATTCCTTGATGTTGACGACACTTTCACGAATAGGAGAAGCACCCTTTCGTGTCTTGCCGTTCTTCATTAGAACGTCCTTCTCCTGCATGGCTCGACCTGTCTTCTTCTTCACCATGACCTTGATAGAATCGTAGTACTGTTGGAGTGTTTTGCCTTCCATTTCAGGTGAGACATACGACTCGTTCCTGTGTGACAGCTTTGTTCGTATGTAGAGTTTGGCAGGATTGAGAGACTTGATGTATTCTGCGTCTCTCCTGTTGTGTGCTTCACTCTGTGCTATATTACATGGCTTCACATGATCGGAAGCCTTTGAAACTTTCTGTTCCATGATGTATGATATTTTGTGTTTGTTTATATTGTTATGATTAATCGGGTTATTAGGGCAGCGCCTTGATTGGAGGGTGCAGGGAGATAGTCACTCCTTGCCAGTTGTATGCCAGTGGCTTTACAAGTGCTATCTGATTACCATGTAAAAGCATAGCGATTACGAAGGATTTACTAGTAAATTCCGTGTAATCAGATAGCTTTTACTTTGCCCTTGCTCTCGGCAGAGCCCACAAACTACAATAACATTGTTTTGTAGTTATAGTGGGCTATAACATGGCAAGCCATTTTCGTCCCTGCTCGCTGCGCTAATGTTTACCTCCTTTTTGTTGAAGTCTTCTCTGAGCTCGACGCTCTTTCTTTGATAGTTTCTTGTTTAGGAGTGTTTTTGTATAATGAGCCTGCCGGCTTTCTGTTGATGATACGTTTTCTGCTTTGTCTTCGACTTCGATACTGGGCGTTTCCGTTTCTGCATTACGATCATCAGATTCCTCGCCAAAATCACCACTAACACCCTCACCGTAGGGAATAAGGGAAGAAGAATAATCTCCGCTCTCAACAGATTTTGGCTCAATATCATCTACCGTACTTACAGAATCCGTGCTACCTATTGGAGTGATTACGTTCTGTGTCTCAACAGATTCTGGTTTTACGTTGCTATTGCCATCATCTATCTGTGTGTTGCTTGTCTCATCATCAGCTGAGACACACGACTTCTTCTGATATACCTTTCTTGGCATCTTTGGAAGCACCGTAGGGTTGATATTGAAGAAGGGATTCTTGATTGTCGTGCGTCCATCGCAGAACCAGACCGACAAGCACTTAATGGTGATGAGGGTTGTTCGGTTGTTGCCTTGCTTATCAATGAGTCCAAGGCGTACGAAGTCTGCAACAATACGTTCGGCAGTCTTTTTGTCACCACCGATAAGCTCACCAAACTTCTCCATCTCGATAACAAACTGACCTATCTGTGTCTTACCTGAGAAACCTTTCTTTGTTACGTTAGACGGTTCCATTCCAGCAAGTTTGAGCATAGTATGAAGGCACATCATGCGGTTAATCTTGCATTTGCTATCAGACAATGCCTCTATCTGTTTATCGTTCAGTGTAAGGCTGTATCTTACATTTGTATAGTCCATGAGTTTCCTTGTTTTAAGGTGGGAAGTGAGACAGTCGTGTCCCACCTCCACACATTGTTAATACTATCTGTCATGTCCCAACTATCGCATTTGATTATCATGACTAGGTATGCTGTATTTAGGCTTAGCAACCCCTTCGCCAACTCTTTTGAAGCCGACGTACTGTGTCCAAACTGATAGCTGGTAGTTAATGAAAAGATAAAAAGGGAAAAGGGAAAAAAGAATTGCCTCCATTGTCAGCATTGGGTTATCCCAGATTGGTGAGATAATCCTTTGCCGGCATTCAATGGTTGCAGTTGGGCAGACCTTTCCGTTTGCTGAGGTTGTACCAGATGGTCGTACTTTCCCGCACTCTTCGGCTTGCGCCTCTTTGATGCGAGTATCTGCGCGTTCTGCTCCTCTGCCGTGAGTGGCACCTGTGACATACGGTGTGCCTCAAGTGTCCTATCGACATCATCACGGTAGATCTGCCAACGCTTGCCCATCTTGCAGCCAGGCAGTTCCCTGCGCTCCAGCATCTCATAGATGGTGGAGACAGGGATGCCTATGTACTTCGATGTCTCTTCCACGGACATCGGATAGTGGTGGTCTGCTACACAATACTGGGATATATACTGATGAAGAGCCAGTATTTCCTCTTCAAGTTTCTCCTGCTTTTCAAGAAGGAGAGTCATTGCCTGTGGAATGTCATTGAATGACAGTCCGATTGTCTGGTTAATCACTTGTTCATAGCTCCATCATTGTGAGGGAATGTGAACACTTTCTTGCTTTTTTCTAAATACATAATCTCTTGTTTTTACTGATTAGATATTAGTTTGTTGTTGGTTATAATGTGCATGGTCGATTGTCCATGCGTTGTCTGTAATGTCTTCGGCGGTTGGCTTGGACTAGTCGGTGGAGTGAAGTCCGTCTGCCTTGGCTTCAATGATATTCTGTCAACACTCGCACGTTTCTGCGAGTCACCCATCTGAGCGTAGATCTCGGTTGTTGAGACGTTCTTGTGTCCGAGCATTCGCTGTACTACATAAATTGCAGTACCTGCCTCCACCTGAAGTGTGCCGAAGGTATGGCGCGAACAATGGAAGGTGATATGCTTGGTAATTCCTGCCGAAGCAATCCATTTCTTCAGTGGTTCCTTGGTCATGGATTCTGTCAATGTAGAGAATACGAGATCATCGGGATTGCGTCCTTCTGCGTTATCGTAGTAGCCGATAAGGTTAAGCGCCTCCTCGCTGATAGGGTTGTTGATGAACTGTCCCGTCTTCTGCATTCGTATCTTCACGAAGATTCCTCCGTTGCCGTACTGCTGGAACATGCGCCATGTGAGTCTTCTGACATCGCTCTTACGAAGTCCCGTGAGACATGCAAAAAGAAATGCAATCTTTAGCACAGGTTCTTCACACTCTGATTCCGCAAGGATATAGACTTCCTGCACCGACAGGCTTTCCTTGTCTGTCGGCAGTTTCTCTATCTTCTCAAGGAAACCGTTAGGATTCTCTGTGATTTTATGTTCCTTGTAGGCTATGTGCAGAAGACCTCTGAATGACGACCAATACAAAGACGCTGTATTCTGGCTCAGTGGCTTTGGGTGCTTCGTTGACTTGGTGGAGTTGGTTGTAAGAAGGTGTTCACGGAACCGCTGACAGAGATCCACGTCAATTTCTCCAAAGGTGCATTTGCCCTTACAGAAGTCTGTAAAGTGTTTTAAGACCTGCTCATAGCGGTTATCCTCACGCTTGGCGGCTTTCTTCTTGATATACTCGAGGAAATCTCCCTTCTGCTTCTCCTTGTCAAAGAAATCAAATCGTTCGTTGACAATACTCTCGAAGCGCTTGCAACGGATGGCTTCTGCCTTCTCCGTCATGGTTTCGTTGTACTCCCTCTCTCGCTGGTTCTTTGGCTTGGCATAGATATATATGCCAAGCGACTCGTGACGGATGGTTTTCATGGTTTCTTCGTCACGGTAACCTGGATAATAGTCCAGGTAAAACGACAGCTGGGTGCCGTTCTTGATCTTGCGACTGCGAAGTGTCACAGTCTTGCAAATTGTTGTCATTTCTCTTTTACCTTCATATTTGTTAGAGAATGTTGATAAATTAATATTTCATGGCAGTGGCATGTTGTCCTCTGTTTTGAGGGTTAAGACAGCAACTGTCCATGGCTCTGATTTTCAAAGCGGGCGCAAAATTACTAAAAAATCATCCTCGTACCAAATTTTCCGCAGAACTTTCGGAATTAATACGTCTTTTTTAGCGTTTTTTTGAAAAATGTCGCGTGGTTTCTCAAAAATGCGACATTTTCATTTTTAATCAGAGGCTTTGTTCATGGTTATTTCACTCTCGCTTGGACATCAGCTTGTCAACATCTTCTTTGAGAAACAGGTTTCGTTTGTTCTGCTTTACCATTCTGATGCCATTCTGTTGGCAAAATATTGTAGCTGTAGCCTTCTTGATACCGAAGATATTGTACAGTTGTGAGATGGTGTAGTATTCCCTATTATCTTCACTGCGTTGAGTCAGCAATGCATCAAGATGGTTCTTGGAATAATAGCGCTTACCATCTATCCAACGTGCAGGAACCTCATAGCGATATACAAATGTCTTCATTGCTGCTGGTGTCTTGTGGTACAGATTAGCACAATCATTGACCATGAGCCACTCTATTTCTTCTTCCTTAACAACAAGAGATGAAATATGGGCAGACGTTGTTGAGCACGAGGACGAACAGTTTGCTTGGTTGCGTTTATTCATAACCTCATCCAACACCAATCTGTCATAGTATGTCTTGCCACCAATTCGGCATACTGTTACATTGCCAGACTTCACCTTATTATATATAGTAGTGTTGCTGACGCTGTACTTTGCCATCGCATCTTCAAGGGTGATGTACTTGGAAGAGTCAAATGAAGGCATTTGTTCTGTGTCTTCACACGTAGTTGTTTCCTTCTTCTTTCTCTTCAAGCCAATAGGTAGTACACGATAATACGGATTACCTTGAAGCATCTTCTCTATATCCTCACGTTTGATGAAGGACATACGGTTACTGAGTCGTGATGCAGGCAGTTTGCCTTCTTCTACAAGTTTGTAAACATACTGACGGGAGCATCCCATCAGTGTTGCAGCCTTGGAGAAAGTAAGGTACTCCAGTTCAATGACATTAGCCACAGGTGTGAGTACATCATTCCATTGCTTCTGCTTTGCAATGGCTGCTTCTGCACATTCAAGTGAGCAGTACGTTTGCGCAGCTTTTTCAGGCTTGAACATCTTGCCACAATGGGCACATTTCTTTAATTTTGCCATGTCTATACATTTTTGGTTAAACGATTCCTCAAAAATGTATTCCACCGCATGTGTAACTCTTGGTAAATGGTTGTAAATGATTGTCAACTAAGGGAAGAAAGTTTCTGCATTCTTGTAATAACCTCAATCTAATTTTGCCCTTTGGTAACCTACGACATTCAGTCCTCTATCATTCATCTTCGTTCCCTATTGTCAACTTTTCAAAGTGTCACGATCCCTCAATTCTCATAAGCGATACTTTACACTTGTAAATCCATGTCAACGTATCATCACCATTGTCAACTGACTTCACCAAGTCACACATTTGAAGATTCCTTTCAAAGTTAGCTTTGAACTTGTCCTTCATTGTTCCCTCACGTCAACCATTGTCAACTGAGTAAGAATCTCCAAGACTTGTTTCATCACTACCATCATGAAAATACTCCGCGGTAGAAATACGTTGCAAAATTAACCTAAAATACCGACATCACCAAATATTAACTTCCAAGTGTTAAAATCTTATATATACTGATTATCAATACTTTACTAACAGTTATTCCGACTTATTCCTGGTTGTTCAGCCCTTAGAATTATAAATTGCGGAGATTTGTGCTTGCACCCCCCTGACCAAAGGGAAGCAAGTTATTATTTGACGTTTGCTAAATAAACAACAAAGTATGAAAAGAATTTTATTATCTGCAATATTCATTGCAATCACGCTCATTGCCAATGCCCAGACCTTTGCAATCAAGAACGTTCCTTCTACATCGGAAGATTACAAACTGTTGTTGGAAGCCAAAGGCTACAAGTCATTCGCCTTCGATGTAACCTCGCTGAAGGATGCTACCTACTGGATAGAACCTGTAATACAGCATTACAAGAATGGCAAACAGGTAGAGAACGCATTTGATTTCTCAATCCAGTTCAGCAACCGCGATATGCTGCCAACAGACAATAAGGACTATGTGCAGCAGATGCGCCAGGCAGGTGTTATATATGACGAGGCGAAAGGCATACTCAACCTTTGCGAGAAATTGCGTGTGGGATTCATACCTGCCGAAGACAAGAATATTCGCATGATGCAGTTCTACGTGACTGATAGAGGTACCATTACCTTACCGCTGATATTCGATGCTCAGATAGATCCATCTACAGGTGAGGAGGACAACACCTACGGATTCCGTCAGTTCATTGTCAATGAGATTGTCCTTGACAAATTCATCCCCTTAGCCATGTGCGGCACTTACTGGTATGATGAGGAGAGTAAAAGTTTCCGCTTCTGTGGTGACGACTTCCTCACCGATAGCATGACTTCCGACCTGCTGAAGTCTGTCAATGAGTATTACATTATCGGAATGAAGGTGCATAAGTGATCGGCATATAATATTTATCATCACTAAATACACCAAACATTTGGCGGTTTCAAAGAAAATGAGTAATTTTGCCATTGAAAAGAAAAACATAGCATAAAAGCAAATGGCATATTCAGTAGAAAAAGTAACGACCCTCATAGGTGCACGCCGCTACGGCACGGCAGAGGGTAACGTCAGTTTCCTCCTTACCGACAGCAGATCATTGTCGTTTCCTGAGGAGACATTGTTCTTTGCATTGAAAACCGCACGCAATGACGGCCATCGCTATATACCAGACCTTTACCGTCGTGGTGTACGCTCATTCGTGGTGGAGGAACTGCCATCGACACTCCCTGGTGCTGATGCCAATTTCCTTGTAGTGCCATCCAGCCTTGATGCCTTGCAGCGTCTGGCTGAGCGCCATCGTGATGAGTTTGATATTCCTGTAGTCGGCATTACAGGCAGCAATGGCAAAACGATGGTTAAGGAGTGGCTTTATCAGTTGCTCATGCCTTACATGCACGTGACCCGTTCGCCACGTTCGTACAACTCGCAGATAGGAGTGCCATTGTCTATATGGCGCCTCAATGAGATGTCGTCCGTGGGAATATTCGAGGCAGGTATCAGTCTGCCTGACGAGATGCCACGCCTTGCTGACATCATACAGCCGAGCATTGGTATATTTACGGCTTTGGGACAGGCACATCAGGAGAATTTCCATTCGCTTGAAGAGAAGTGCCGTGAGAAATTCCAACTCTTCACCAACTGTAAGACACTGATCTATCCAGCAGACAATGATGTAGTCTTCCGTGTGCTGCGCAAGAGTGAGTTCAATGGTACCAAACTGGGATGGTCTCTCACGGATGCTACTGCTCCATTCTTCGTGAAGGAGATAGGCAAAGCTGACGAGAGTACCACTATATCATATCGCTATCAGGCATCTGGGGAGGCAGATGCCGTGGAGTCATCATACACCATACCTTATATCAGTGAGGCATCGATAGAGAACTCCATCACCTGCGCTGTCTCAGCCCTGCACCTTGGCGTCACACCTGAGCAGTTGGCGGAGCGCATGCAATGCCTGGAGTCCATCGCTATGCGACTGGAGGTGAAGGAGGGTCGCAATGGTTGCACACTCATCAATGACTCGTATAATTCGGATCTCGCCTCGCTCGACATAGCCCTTGACTTCATGCACCGTCGTCCTGACCATAAGGGACGCAGCCGTACGCTGATACTCAGCGACATCATACAGAGCGGTCTCCCTGATCGCGAACTCTGTGAGGAAATCTCCTCACTTGCCATCAATCGCGGAGTGAAGAAATTTATTGGTATAGGTAGTGTGCTATGTGCCAATGATGATGTGATAGGTGTAGAGGACTGCTATTACTTCCATGATACGGAAGAGTTTCTTGCAAGCAGCACCTTTGCCGAACTGCATGATGAGGTGATACTTATCAAGGGCGCACGCTCATTCGGTTTTGACCGCATCACGGAGCAATTGGTGGAGAAAGTGCATGAGACCACGCTGGAGGTGAATCTCTCGGCTATGGTGGAAAACCTGAACTGGTATCGTGCGCAGATGGCAGCAGGCACCAAACTGGTCTGCATGATCAAGGCAGACGGATATGGTGCCGGTGCGGTGGAGATAGCCAAGACACTGCAGGACCACTGCGTGGATTATCTCGCCGTGGCCGTGGCCGACGAAGGTGTGGCACTGCGTAAGGCAGGCATCACCGCCAATATCATGATCATGAATCCTGAGATGACAGCATTCAAGACCATGTTTGACTATGACCTCGAACCAGAGGTGTATTCTTTCCGTTTGCTTGATGCCCTTTGCCATGCAGCCCGCAACGAAGGTATAACCGGATGGCCGATACACATAAAGCTTGACACAGGCATGCACCGACTAGGTTTCCATCCTGTTGAGGATATGCCGCATCTGATAGAATACCTGCACAAGCAGACCGCACTCACACCGCGCTCCGTATTCTCACACTTTGTGGGTAGTGACGGAGATGAGTTTGACGAGTTCTCCGCACAGCAGTTTGCGCTTTATGAGAAGGGAGCCGATGCTCTGCAGAATGCCTTCCAGCATCACATCATCCGCCATATATGCAACTCTGCCGGCATAGAGCATTTCCCTGCCCGTCAGATGGATATGTGTCGTCTGGGACTGGGACTCTACGGCATCAACCCACGTAACAATGCCATCATCAACAATGTCTCTACGCTTAAGACCACCATACTGCAGTTGCGCCATGTGAAGGCAGGCGAGAGCATAGGCTATTCACGTCGCACCATCCTTGACCGTGACAGTGTCATCGCAGCCATACCTATAGGTTATGCCGATGGCCTTAACCGTCACCTGGGCAATCGCCACGGTTATTGCCTCGTAGGTGGACAGAAGGCTGAGTATGTGGGCAATATCTGCATGGATGTCTGCATGATTGATGTCACAGGCATTGATTGTCATGAGGGTGACACGGTTGAGATATTCGGTGATAATCTCCCTGTCACCGTCCTCTCTGATATACTCGACACCATACCATACGAGGTTCTCACCGGAATAAGCAACCGCGTAAAGAGAGTGTATTTTAGTTCATAGTTCACAGTTCATAGTTCATAGTTTTGAGTGAACTCAAGCATAAATGCAAAATTCATGGTTTTAATTCTTGACAGCATCGGACATTCTAATCATCGGATAGTACGAAATGTGCTTTTTTACTCTGTAAGACTAAATATTATAGGATAAAAAGTGATATTGTGTATGATTATTGTTAACTTTGCACCGCTTTTATATTAACAATAATGTACGAATTGATGAAAAGAATGACTATTGCAGCCATGCTGCTTTCTGTATGCTCCGCATCCACATTTGCCGGAGGACTTGTGACTAACTCCAATCAGAGTGCTTCCTTCCTGCGCAACCCTGCGCGTGATGCCGTGATAGATATCGATGGCGTCTATACCAATCCTGCTGGTGTATCGTTTATGCCTGACGGTCTGCACCTCGGCATCACAGCCCAGCATCCTGAGCAGCAGCGTAATGTCACTACCACCTATGCTCCCCTTGCCATGAATGTCAACCGCTTCGGAGAACAGACTCACCGCTATAAGGGACAGGCGTCAGCACCGGTGGTTCCAAGTTTGCAGGCTGCTTACGTGATGGACAAGTGGACTGTCAGTGCATCATTTGCCATCTGCGGCGGAGGCGGCAAGTGTGAGTTTGACAATGGCATAGGAAGCATTGAGAGCGTCTATGCCACCCTCGCAGGCAAGTTTGGCGCTAAAGGCTATTCGCTTGATGCCTTTATGAAAGGTCGCCAGTATTATTATGGTGTGCAGTTGGGCGCAGGCTATAAGGTGACTGACCAGTTGGCTGTCTTTGCGGGCATGAGATGCATGATAGGCAATGCATCATATACCGGTCACGTGCGCAATCTGGCGCTATATGCTGACGGTGCCAATAAGGTTCCGATGCCAGCGATGTATCTCACGCAGATAGCCGCAGCGATAAAGGGCATGGGAGATCCTACCGGCACAGGAAACATAGAGATGACCACGGACCAGAGTTGCGTGGGATGGACACCTGTCATCGGCATAGACTATAGAATCAATGAGCATTGGAACGTAGCAGCCAAGTATGAATTCCGTACCAAGATGGCGCTGGAGAATAGCACGGAGATGAATGACTTTGCAAGGAACATTCCGGGAGTACTGGATAAGTTTAATGCCGACAAGAACCGCAAGGTACGTGATGACATCCCTGGTACGCTGACCCTCGGCGTGCAGTATTCGCCTATCAGCACAGTGCGTATCAGTGGTGGCTATCATTGGTATGATGACTGCAATGCCAAGAAATATAATGACGAACAAAACCTGATAGATGCCGGTACGCGAGAGTTCCTCGCCGGTGCGGAATGGGATGTCACCGATGCCATCACCGTCAGCGCTGGTTGGCAGAACACTCACTACAGTCTCTCGGATGCTTACATGCAGGACATGTCATACAATGTCAGCAGCAACCTCCTCGGTCTGGGCGTTAGGGTAAAGGTGTCGCCGAAGGTTAGCATAGACCTGGGCTACATGCATAATTTCTATGGCGACCACACGGTAAAAGTGGAGGACTATAAGGTACTGGGTCAGAGCACGGGAATGTCCAAGACTGATCTCTATGAGCGCAAGAACGATGTAGTGGCCATCGGTGCAAATGTAAGTTTCTAAATCATTGCAGCCCTTCAGTGCCCTCATCATATAGATAATGTGTAGATGATGAATTATGGCTTTTGTTTGGTAGTTTGGAAAATAATTATTAACTTTGTGGCATAATAATATTTCGCACATGAAAAAGATATGTTATGTCATAGCCATGAGGGCGGAGGCTCGTCCATTCATAGACCACTATGGAGTGAAACTGGTAGAGGGATTCTTTGCTCCGCTGCCATGCCTGTTGTATAAAGGTGTGGTGGGGGATAGCGAACTCTTCGTTGTCCTCAATGGCGAACAGCATGGCAGCGACCTCATAGGCTGTGAGGCCGCTGCCATCACCACTATGGCTGCCATACAGCGACTGCAACCGGACATCATCGTCAGCAGCGGTACCTGCGGCGGATGGATGAGGTATGGAGGCATCGTGGGACAGGTGTATATAGGCGATGGTGTGATGTTTCACGACCGTCGTGTACCGGGAGACAATGCGTGGGCCACACAGGGACTGGGCAACTATCCCGTATGGCATGGGTCGGCAGCACTAGCCTCACGCCTGGCATTGCCAATGGGCAAGGTCACAACAGGATCTTCATTTGACATGTCGGCAGAGGAAGAATACATCATCGACGCCAATGGCGGACGCCTGAAGGAGATGGAAGGTGCCGCAGTTGCCTTTGTCTGCGACCTTTTCAATGTGCCAGTACTCTTCGTCAAGGCTATATGTAATCTCCGTGATGCGGAGGAAGAGGATATGGAGGCATTCCAGCGCAACCTCGTCATGGTATCTGACAATCTGCGAAATGCCAATATCCGTGTCATCGATGCACTCGCTGCATGGAAGAATGATGCATGATAAGTAAACATTATTCAAATTTCACAAGTTCATAAACTGTTATATATATGGACGTTCGCGTGAAACATTGTTTCGTCATAACAAAAATCTTAGAGAAATATTTGTGTATAAAGAAATAAATGACTAATTTTGCATCTGCAAACTAATTAGGTGCGATGTGTAATTCGCGATATTCAAAATACATTTCCTAAACAATGAAGAAATTCTTTAGTATTACCCTGCTGGTTATGATGATCATCATGCCGGCATTCTCACAGTCTGTAGATAGTGACAAAATCGTTGTAACTATGCGTGAGGAGCTAAACTCCAGCATGGAACAACTGAGACTGAAGACTGTCCCTGCCTACTTCATGAGTCTGCGACTGATAGACAGTGACGGTACGCAGATTACAAGTTCCATGGGGGCGGCTTTTGTCAATAAGTCGCATGAGCGCTACGTGGTGCCAATGGTGCGCATTGGCAATATGGAACTGGATAATTACAAGTTTGAGAATCAAGGTACGAACAATCCTGGGGCACGCAATGCTCAGGGCACACGTGTGGCACTTGATGACCAACCGCTCTCGGTTTATCGTGAGGCGATATGGAAAGCCACGATGGAGCGCTATGATATAGCACTGCAGAACTATAACGAGGCGGTGTCAAAGAGCCAGACACAGGCAGAGAATGAGGATAAGTCTCCATCATTCAGCCAGGCACCGGCAGAGAGTTACTATGAACAGCCTCTGCCAAAGCTCAGTATAGACGAAGAGAAATGGAAGGCAAGCCTTAACAGGGTGACAGCAATATTCAAGGCATGCCGCGAACTGGCAAACGGTCAGGCCAATGTGCAGTTTGATAATGTCCGCGAATACATAGTCAATAGTGACGGTACCGCCGTGGTGCAGAACCGCCGTGCCGTCAGGGTCATGCTCTCTGCTGCCATAAAGGCAAATGATGGCATGATATGCTCGCTGTACGAGGATTTCTTCGGATATTCCGAAGATGAACTGCCTGGCAATGAGGCGTACGAGGCAAAGGCCAGGGAACTCGTGGAACGGCTCCTTGCGCTGCGCGATGCACCGGTGGCTGACCCGTTCACTGGTCCTGCCATACTGTCTGGCCCAGCGAGTGGTGTATTCTTTCATGAGATATTCGGTCACCGCCTGGAGAGCCATCGCATGAAGAAGGGTGGCGAGACATTCAAGAAGATGGTGGGCGAGCGCGTGCTTCCTGCCTCTTTCCAGGTATATTGCGATCCTACCATGCGTTACTATGGCAAGCAGCCGCTCAACGGATATTATCTCTATGATGACGAAGGTGTGAAGGCACGTCGTGTGGATAATGTTAAGGACGGCATACTGACAGAGTTCCTGCTGGGCAGGATACCAATCGACGGTTTTCCACAGAGCAATGGTCACGGCAGGGCAAGCAATGGCAACGACCCGGTATCAAGACAGTCTAACCTCGTGGTGGAGACAAAGAAACCTTATACCGATGCCGAACTGCGTACCATGCTCATAGCCGAGGCGAAGAAGCAGGGCAAGGAGTATGGATATTATTTCCGCAGCGTGACAGGAGGATATACACTGACAGAGGGACTCAACTCATTCAATGTCACTCCGCTTGAGGTATATAGAGTGTTTGTGGATGGCAGAAAGGACGAACTCGTGCGTGGCGTGAGCCTTATCGGCACTCCGCTCAACATGTTCTCCAACGTAGAGGCGGCAGGTGATACACCAAGCACATTCACCGGCTACTGCGGCGCAGAGTCTGGATGGGTGCCTGTCACCGGTACATCGCCAGCCATCTTCGTGTCAAAGATAGAGACACAGCGTGACAATGCCTATAAGGATATACCACATCCGCTGCCAAGTCCGGAATATGTAGGTAACGACGCTAAGGAGGCAGGTTATGCTCCGGGATCCAAGGAGGAAGAGCAGCTCATATTCTCTGTCATGCAGGATGAGATGAAGCGTACCATGGACAGTCTGAAGATAGAGGGACAGGCCAAGCCGTTCAAGGCAGACTATCGTGTGGTACGTCGTCGCGTCACCAACATGGTGGCAACTCATGGCGGTATGACCAGCGTGGAGGTGTCACCGGTAGATACCCGTGGATCTGTCAGTCTCTATATCGGCAACAACAGAATCTCAAGCAAGGACCAGGATAATGAATATGGTGAGTCGGGTTCTCGTTATGGCGGTGGTCAGCAGATGACATACGATGCTATGCGTCGCTATCTCTGGGAGGCCAGTGAGAATGCGTACAAGAGTGCCATACGTGCATACTATGGCAAGCAGTCCAGACTGCGTACTCATCCGCTGCCGGAGGAGGATATAGACATACCAGAGATGATACGTGTACCGGCGAAGGAATACATCGCACCATCCGTACTTCAGGAGGAGATAGATACTGCCCTGCAGCGTAGGATAGTAACCGAACTGTCGGCTATCTTTGCTGAATATCCGCAGATGTATGGCAGTTCGGTGCAGATGGTTGTCAACAATATGGATATCTACAGACTGACATCGGAAGGTGTGAAGATACGTGTGCCTTACAGACTGGTGACGGTAAATGCCATCACGCACCTCAAAGCATCGGATGGATATGAACTCGGTGACTCCTACGAAGTGATAGAGGCTGCTGTCAGTGACCTGCCATCGATAGACGAACTGAAGCAGAAGGTGAGAGACCTGTGTGAACTCTCTATCCAGGAATGGAGAGGTTCTACAGTCAAGGAATACTATGTAGGCCCAATACTGATAGAGGAGAATGCCGCAGCCAATCAGATGCTTGGTTTCGTTACGGATAACTGCATCGCCAAGCGCAGCATATTCGAAGGCAGCAGCACTGCCAGCATGATGCTGGGCAAACGTATCAGCGACACCAAGCTGAACATACATCAGCTCGGCGGCATTACAGAGTATAAGGGCCGTCATCTCATCGGTGCCGATGTGGTAGATATGGATGGCATAGCACCAGTCAAGGATATGCCTGTCGTGGAGAACGGCATACTGCGTAACCTGATCTGTGGTCACAACCCTGCAGTCGGTGCGCTGCAGTCAACGGGCAACGAGCGTATCGTTAATGCGCCTTTCGGTACCAGCAGTGTTAATCCTGGTGTACTCAAGGTGTCTTATTCCAAGAGTGTTTCTGCTGCCAAGATAAAGAAGATGCTCCTGGATGAGGCCAAGAAGGCAGGACTGGATCATGCCTATATTCTCCGTTCGCACTATGACAATATGTACGTGCTGGTGCGTGTGGATGTAAAGACTGGCGAGGAAGAGATAGTCAGGGCTGATGGTTTCCCACACCCAGGTCGTGGCGACTTGATGCACGTGGTGGCAGCGTCGCAGGAGGAGTACATCTGCAACACTATGCATCGTGGTGCCCTGGTGTCTATGATATCTCCAAAGATGATACTGGTAGAGAGCATGGAGATAAAGCTTAACCGCCCTTCTCGCGGAGACCAGTTCCAGTTGAGGAAGCCTGCCGTCAGATAAGCGCATATACAGTATAAGTATTGACACAAATTATAACTGATACGTCATTATTGGTTATAATTTGTGTCTTTTTGTAATGCAAAAAGTTGTGATGGAATTTGTGTAATTGTAGAATTTTAAGTAACTTTGCACCATAAATGCCACAAACAAAACAAAATAAATGATAACCGACGACGATATATTGCTCATGGAAGAGGCCATGATCCTCGCTCAGCGTGGCGAGGGAATGGTAAACCCTAATCCTCTTGTTGGAGCTCTGATAGTAAAAGACGATGAAGTGATAGCAAGTGGCTATCATCATAAGTATGGTGACCTGCATGCTGAACGCATGGCATTCAAGGATGCTGAGGAGAAAGAGCTGGACTGTTCAGGGGCTACTATGTATGTGACTCTTGAGCCATGCTGCCATCATGGACATCAGCCACCTTGCACGGATGCTGTCATCGAACATGGTATCGCACGTGTCGTCGTAGGACTCCTTGATCCCAATCCTCTCGTGGCGGGCAATGGTATAAAGATCCTGCGCGAGGCTGGAATAGAAGTCGATGTTCTGGAAGATGCATGTGGTGATAAGGCTGCGGCTAATGGCGTGGAGTATATGGGCGACCATACCCCTCAGGCGTGTGACGGACTGGTCAGGCAACTGAAGATGCAGAACCGTGTGTTCCGTAAATTCATATCCACCGGCATGCCTTGGGTGACAGCAAAATGGGCAATGACACTCGACGGAAAGATTGCCACGGCAACAGGCGACAGCAAATGGATTACATGTGAGAAGTCGCGTGAGCGCGTTCACATGGTGCGCCGCTGTCAGATGGGTATCATGTGCGGCATTGGCACGGTGATGGCTGATGACCCTATGCTTAATGTGCGTCTGTCGGAAGACGTGTTGGGCAAACTGGGTATCAAGGAGCACGAGGTGCATCATCCTGTGCGTATTGTTGCAGACCGCAGGGCACGCATACCGATGGAGAGTCAGTTGGTCAGCACTGCAAGGGAATATCCTACAGTGGTGGTGTATGCTGACGGAGCAGAGGAAGAGAAACTGCAGGCTTTGCGTGACGCTGGCGTGACATTGTGGAATTGCAATACACTTCAGGAACTCATGCAACGTGCCGGTGCGGAGAAGATAGACTCCATACTCCTGGAGAGCGGTGGAACGCTGAGTGAATCGTTGCTCAAGGAGGGACTGGTGGACGAGGTCATGGCATTCGTAGCACCAAAGATTATCGGCGGCAAGATGGCGAAGACCCCGGTAGAGGGTGATGGCGTCTCACTGATGGCGGAGGCGATAGAACTCACCGACAAGGTCGTGGTGCCTATAGGCGACGACGTTCTCATCACTGGTTTGGTGAACAAAGAGATTTAGTCTGTCGCGATTTTTTAACATTAATTACCATTAATTGAACATTAACTAATCATTAATTATTAGTATCAGACAATTAATCATTGATTGTTAGCATTAAACAATTAGTCATCAATAAATTAAAGAAAATTAATGTCTAATTAATGATGATTAATGTGAAAATAAAAATTGCGGAAATTCGGGCTTGCACCCACTGACTGCAGGGAGGTAAGTTGTTATTTAATGTTGACTAATCTTTGCGCATATTAAAAAATATGAGTACCTTTGCAAACGAAAATACTCACACTAACTCATCCAAACTACACAAGACGTGTTTACAGGAATAATAGAAGAGACCGGAAAGGTCAAGGCAATCAAGCGCGGTTCGCGTAGTCTTACCATCGAGGTGGAAGCCTCGCTGGTGCTCGAGGGTACGCAGATAGGCGACAGTATCGCTACGAACGGTGTATGCCTTACCGTGACAGAACTGTCTCACCAGACAGGCAAAGGGGCGGTAGGTACATTCTCTGCCGATGTGATGCCTGAGACGGTAAACAGGACTTCGCTGGCAGCGCTGAAGCCTGGCAGCGAGGTGAATCTGGAAAGGGCACTGACACTGCAGAGCCGTCTGGGTGGACATATCGTCTCGGGGCATGTGGATGGCACAGGACGCATAGTGAGGCGTGAGGCAGACGACAACTCCGTATGGCTGTGGGTGGAGTGTCCGCAGACGGTGATGAAGTACGTGATAGAGAAAGGAAGCATTACCGTACAGGGCGTGAGTCTTACCGTGGCAAAGGTGACACACGATAGTTTTGCGGTGTCGCTGATACCTCATACGCAGGGTGCTACCACACTGCATGCTGCCAAGGTGGGAGATGTAGTGAATCTTGAGAATGATATAATAGCGAAATATGTGGAGCGTATGATGCAGAATGCAGATGATGCCGGCAGGGAAGAGAAACCTATGGCGGATAAGTTGTCTATGTATCGAAAATTTATGAAATAATCACAATAGATGGAATTTGAATTCAATACGATAGAGGAAGCTCTCGAGGCTCTCAAGGCAGGCAAGTGCATACTGGTGATAGATGATCCCGATCGCGAGAATGAGGGAGACCTTATCTGTGCGGCGGAGTTTGCCACCACGGAGAATGTTAATCTCATGGCGTCACTGGCAAAGGGACTCATCTGCATGCCTATGAGCAGACAGTTGTGTGAGAGACTCAACCTGCCACAGATGGTGATGCATAATAGTGACAATCACCAGACGGCGTTCACCGTCAGCGTGGACCATATCTCCACCACTACAGGCATATCTGCTGTAGAGCGTGGCGTGACGGCTCGTGCTATTGCCAACCCTGACTCCAAGCCGATAGACTTCCGTCGTCCAGGTCACATGTTCCCATTGCAGGCTCGCGATGGTGGTGTGCTGGTGCGCAGCGGTCACACCGAGGCTACTGTTGACCTCTGCCGCCTCGCCGGACTCTCTGAGGCTGGTCTGTGCTGCGAGATAATGCGCGAGGATGGCACCATGATGCGTACGGAAGAACTGCAGCAGCTTGCCAAGGAGCATCAGTTGGTTTGCATCACGGTGAAGTCGCTGATAGAGTATCGTCGCAGGACTGAGAAACTGATAGAGCGCGTCACTGATGCCGAACTCCCTACAAAGTATGGTTCGTTCCGTGCGGTGGGATATATTAATAAGGTGACAGGTGAGCATCATGTGGCACTTGTCAAGGGTGACGTGACCACTCCGGAACCAGTGCTATGCCGTGTGCACTCTGAGTGTCTCACCGGCGATGCCTTTGGTTCGCTGCGCTGTGATTGCGGTGAGCAGCTGGCTGAGGCCCTCAAGCGTATAGAGCAGAAGGGCAGGGGCGTGCTGCTTTACCTTCGTCAGGAAGGTCGTGGCATCGGACTCATCAATAAGCTTCGTGCCTACAACCTGCAGGACCAGGGTATGGATACCGTTGAGGCAAATATCGCCCTCGGTTTTGCAGCTGACCTACGTGAGTATGGCACGGGTGCAAGCATCCTTGCAGACCTTGGCATAAAGGAATTGCTGCTAATGACCAACAACCCGCTTAAGATTAGTGGATTGGACGGCTTCGGTCTCAAGGTTGTGGGACGCGAACCTATCGAGATGACATGCAATGAGAAGGACGAATTCTATATGTACACCAAGTACGCCAAGATGGGACACCTCCTGCATGTAAAGAAACCTGGTTCGGCAAAGGACCAAAAGTAATAAAAAATAAAACAGAAAAGAAATATATTTGCAATGAAGACAATAGAAGGACAGCTGACCGCTCAGGGTCAGAAGATAGGCATCGTAGCCTCACGTTTCAATGATTTCATCGTTTCGCACCTCATCAGCGGTGCAGAGGACTGCTTTGTGCGTCATGGTGGCAACACAGACGACCTCACTCTTGCTCTCGTACCAGGAGCATTCGAGATACCTCTCACTGCTCAGAAGATGGCTGAGAGCGGCAAGTATGATGCCGTAGTATGTCTCGGTGCAGTGATCCGTGGCGCCACACCACACTTTGACATGGTTGCCAATGAGTCTGCCAAGGGCATAGCAACTGCTGCCATGAAGAGCGGCGTGCCAGTGCTGAACGGCATTCTCACCACTGACAGCATCGAGCAGGCGGTGGAGCGTGCTGGTACCAAGGCTGGCAACAAGGGTGCCGATGCCATGATCTCTGCCATTGAGATGGTAAACCTCAACAAGGCTCTATAGGCATGCCTTTGTAAAAGCGGAAAACCGAGCGGCAGGCCGTAGCTCTTCGAGAGCTTTGCGCCTTCGCGTGATATTAATGCAGGCGAACGTTCACATATACAGCAGTTTATGAACTTGCAAAACTTGTATATGAAAATATAGACCGCAATGCGTATGAGTTATACTCGCGTGCGCGCACCTCACGGCACTTAAACAATCAGAGACAGAACGATGAAAGAAGACTCATTGAGAATACCATACGGAGTGACGGACTTTGCACGGATGCGTCGCGATGGGTACTATTACGTTGACAAGACACGCTTCATACCTATGCTGGAGCGTGAAGGCAACTTTGTGTTCTTCCTTCGTCCGAGGCGTTTTGGCAAGAGTCTGATGCTGAATGTACTCCATGCTTATTATGACATAAACTATGCTGACGAGTTTGATACCTTGTTTGGCGGGCTGGATATTTATAAGAATCCTACACCTAACCATAACAAATACCTGATACTGAAATTCAACTTCAGCGCCATCAATCCAGACAAGGATAAGGTATTGGAGTCTTTCAATGTAAAGGTTCTGCAAACTCTTGAATTCTTTGTCGATACCTATCTGCAGTATTTTCCAGAAGGTACGCTGGAGAAGGTTCGGCAGTTCAAGGCTTCTGACCAGGCTCTGAACTATGTATTCAGCTCTGCCAAGAAAGCGAAGCAACGCATCTATCTTCTGATTGACGAATACGACAACTTCGCCAATACGATGATGGCGGATGATGAGGACAACTATATGGACCTAACGCATGGCGATGGGTTCTTCCGACTGTTCTTCAATATTCTGAAAGAGGCAACAACGAATATTGATGCCGCTGTTGAACGTATGTTCATCACGGGTGTCACACCGCTGACACTCAGCGATGTGACCAGCGGATTCAACATCGGTGCAAACTTCTCCACGAATCCGAACTACAACGAAATGATAGGATTCACGGAGGATGAGGTGCGCTCCATGCTGACATATTACCGTGACTCAGAGGGTGTGTTCAAGCATTCGGTGGATGAACTGATAGAGGTGATGAAGCCTTGGTACAACAACAACTGTTTCTCACGTGCCGCTATACGGGGACAGAAGATGTTCAACTCTGACATGACGCTGTACTTTCTCAACAACTACCTCGCCTATAGCGGAGAACTACCTGAGGAGATGATCGACACCAACGTCCGCACGGATTACAACAAGGTGCGCAAGATGGTGAAGATTGACAAGTCGTTCGGGGACAGGGGCAATATCATGCAACATATCTTTGAGAATCGCTCTATATCAAGCAGTCTGAAGTCGGAGTTCTCGCTCCACGAACTGCAGGACAGTCAGAACCTGCCAAGCATGCTGTTCTATATGGGATTGTTGACATTCGGCGAGAACCATAAGGGCAGACCGTGCCTGGTCATCCCTAACCAGGTGGTATATGAGCAGTATTTCCGTTACATGGAGGCATGTTATCAGCGTTACCTCTCTTGGCATACAGACACCTCGACAATAAACAGATTAGGCGAAGACCTTGTTTATGATGGCGACGCCAAGCCAATGCTCGAATACATCTGCCAGCAGATAACCACGGACAGCAGCAACCGCGACTTCGACCCACAGGCCGAAGCATTCGTAAAGGGTTTCCTCCTGGCAAAGCTGGGCGGCACAAACAATGCGTATCTCATCACAACCACGGAACCAGAGGAGAACCACGGTTACTCCGACCTCTACATGGAACCATGGAACGGTGAATGCCAGCACTCCTTCCTCATAGAACTGAAATACTGCAAGCACGGTTCATCTGATACTGAGGTTGAAGCCAAGCGCAAGGAAGCCCATGTGCAATTAGCGAAATACGTAGCCGACAAGGGCTTGCAGCAGAAGGCCGACGGCATGGGATGGACGCTCCACAAATACGCAATCGTCTTCCGAGGATGGGACTGCATGGTGGTTGAAGGAAGCCCCCTAACCCCCTAAGGGGAACTCACATGTGAAGGTTGAATTATTAAATCCCGCCAAGCATCATCCATTAGGACAAATGCTTGGCGGGATAATTATTTTCTTACGAACCGTCGATGATTTCTTGCTTAAAACCCTCAGAAATAACCACAATATCAGTTTCATTCCTCCATTTTGATGATATTATAACGTTTAATAACAAATTTTTCTTGTAATGATGTATTGAAATTCCATATTTTTTATTATTTTTGCAACTGCATTCGCATCATAGCGTTTGCAGACATAATTTGGAAGTGTATTCCATACCTCGTTCCACGCAGTGAAACTTCGACACCTTCACGAAAGATAATAGGAACTGGTAGAGGAAGTACTCCCTTGTTTCGTATTATCATAACCCGATATACGATCAAGGTGAGGCTTTCGTCTATCTTGTTTCGTTATCTGGGCAGTCGAAGGCCTCACTGGTGAACAAGAATAGATGGAGGCCTCACTTCTTTTTATGTAAAACAGACATGTGCATAATTCGGAGCAAGACCACCCAAAACAGAGCCCGATATTTCGGAGCATAACCACCCAGAAATGGGTGTAAAACGAGGGTAAAAGTGGCAAAAAGCAGTGCTTTCGGCACTTTGTTTCGGAGCAAGACCACCCAGT
>JAZLIN010000079.1:0-4688 GCA_045617365.1 Prevotella sp.
TGTCCGAGAGCCTTGATAGCCTTGGCCGACGAACTGGTGCTGGTCTGCTGTTGCTGCTGGAAGCCGCCGCCCATGCCGCCGTTGCTTGAAGATCCCAGTCCGGAACCAGTGGTAGAGGCAGTGATGACAGGACCATTGGCAGCATCAGTGCCAAAGATAATCTCACCATCAGCCTTGATGCACTTGCCTCCGGTGCCGGTGGCAGTGATGGTGAATGTGCCACCGCTGATATTGATATCCTTGTCGCATGTCAGACCCTTGGCTGTGTAGGTATCGTTGGAACCGAGATAGCCATTGCATGTATTGGAAATGGTGTATGTGCCATCGCTGATGTTGATGGCATTGTCGGCAGAGATACCGCGTATAGCCTTGCCGGTGGAAGCATTGATGTTTACAGTACCACCGGTACCCATATAGTTATGAGTCTTGACGGCAGCACAGTAAGTGGCATTGACGCCGCTGAGATACATGTCGCCAGAGACGTTGCATGTGATCTCGCCGCCCGAGATGCATACCGTGCCCTCGCATTCAGAGTTGCCAGCCTTGATGGACTTAGACATCAGTCCAGAGTTGGTCAGGGTCAGTGTGCCGCCCGATATATTTACAAGGTAGTCAGCCTTCAGGCAGTTGGAGTTGTACGTGTCAGCACTCTCATCGGTGCCGCCGCCATATACCTCCTGGACGCTGCTGACAGGGAATGTGCGCGTAGTGCCGCTCGCGGTGTAGGAATTGCTGATCTGATAGTAATAGTCTATGCCAGACTGCGGACCGGCGAACTGCTGCGAGACGATGGTGTATGACGTGCCGCCACCACCCGAAGAGTAGTTGTCAGACTTGAAATAGTAAGTGCCGGTATCGCTCTGCTTGAAGTCGTAGTAATAGAACTGCAGTGCCTGACCGTTGGTGCCAGTGATGGTAACAGTATTGGTCAGCTGAGACACAAGGGTGCCGTCAGCCTTGTAGAGATAGATACTGTTCCAGTAGTTGCCGCCACGGTTGCCTCCCCATCCACCGCTTGTGCCTACGGTCTTGGCAACGTACACCTTGTATGACTTAGGAGTCTCCGCAGTCTCATCCACAGGCTTCACACCGCCGTCGGCAGTAGAGGTGATGACGAAAGTGCCATCCATGATCTGTATGCTGCCATTATCATAATCTTCCTCGTATGCTTCGCCTTCATCGAGAGACTCCGCCTCAGCCTGAATGCCGTCGCCATCGATATTGGCAATGTTGACAGTGAATCCCTTGGCAGAGAAATACTGCCTGCAGTGTATGCCGTCACTCTTGGCGCCGAGGATATTGATGGTACCCGTGGACTTCTTGAGCTGTATATACTCCTTGGCAGAGATGGCATGGGCAGTATTGCCAGTGACATTGAGCGTACCCGTCTTGTCTATCTCGAGATGTCCCTTACAGTAGAGCGCAGCCTTCTGCTTTCCGCCAGCAGCATCAATGAGCGTGTTCGTAGTCCCCTTCTTCAGTTCGAGAGCCACGCGCTTGCCGCACTCTATGTCTATGGCAGCGCCACGCAGGCTGGTGATGCTAGCCTCATTGAGCACGATGGTGGTCTTGTACTCACCATTGTAGGTGAAGGCGCCGTCGGCAGTAGTGCCGGAGAGTTCGGTGGTGTATTCGGCAGAGGTGTTGGCATTGTTGACAGTGACATACGCACCGTCAGCCACAACAGACACGCCTGACAGCAGGAAAGGATTCTCTATGTCAGCCCTGTTGGCATTATATACGACAGAGATCTTCGCAGGGCAAGAGCCGTCAGGGATATATTCCAGACTGCTGATGGATGAGCATGGTATGCTGATAGGGCTGCCATTGCCCAGTGGTTGAATGTACATCGTCTTGCCCTCAGCATCGAAGTATATAGAGTCAATGGCAGAGAGTGGGGCATATTCGTTGATGTTGCCGCGAGTGATGCGCAATACATTGTTTGTTGCGGCATTGGCTATGGTAGCCAGTGCCAGCATTATGATGAAAAGTAATTTCTTCATGGGGGTCAAGTGCTTATTTTCCTATTTTTACTTTATGGCTCTTGCCATTTGCCGTAACGATAAAAATGCCTTCGAGGGTGCTCAGGGCGTTTTCTGTTTCAGCATTCCCCTGGTACACTACCTTTCCCGTGAGGTCAGTGATGCCGATCTGTGTCTCAGTGTTACCATCCGTAATGGTATGGATGGCAGTAGTGATGTCGGCAAAGGTGATGATGATGATGTCATCAACGTCGATGAGTTGTTGAGTGTCATCTTTCATCTTGACAACCATGTTGCCGTCACTGAACTTAATGTTGCGCAGTGAGGTAGTGCTGATGGTGATACTGGTGCCATCACTCTTGTTGATGATGATACCCGGTGTCTCATCTGCGAATATGCTGAGTGAGCATAGTAGCGCAGCGATAGTGGATAAAGATTTTCTTTTCATAAGATAGATATGTTGTTAGTAAGTGTTGATATCATAGGGTTCAGTCTCTTCCGATGAGTCTGTCATTGATATATCTCAGCACGTCATCCTTGTATGAGTCGCCGATAGGCAGTACGGTCTCAGAGTCAATGTGTATCTTAGTCCTTGCAATCTCTTTCACGTGTCTCATATTGACAATGTATGAGCGGTGTATGCGTATGAATGAGTCAGCGGGTAACAGTTCCGTCATTCGTTTGATGCTAAGTAGTACCATCAGTGACGTGCCGTTGCAGAGATGTATCTTCATGTATTCGCTTTGCGACTCTATGTATCTTATTTCTGCCAGCGAGGTACGCACTATGCGGTAGTCCACCTTCACGAACAAGATATCTCCATCAATGGATACGTTCGTATGTGCGTCAGCATTGTCGTTTCCCTGTTGGCATGCGGTGGAGTGTGTCAGTTCGTATTGTTTCTTCACCTTCATGGCGGCACGCATAAACTCCGCCTGGTCAAAGGGTTTCAGGAGGTAGTCTATGGCATTGACCTTGTATCCGTCTATGGCATATTGTGTGTAGGCGGTAGTAAAGACGATGATGGGATCTGACGACAGCAGGCGTGTGAAATCGAGCCCGGAGAGGTCAGGCATGTTGATGTCGGTGAATATGGCATCGACAGTCTGCTCCTCTATCACTCTCATGGCCTCGAATGCGTTGGAGCATGCTGCTACGAGATTGAAATATGGAGTGCGCTCTATCATATTCTGCAGTTTCAGCAGAGCGAGCGGTTCGTCGTCTATGGCAATTACATTAATCATATTCGTTGTTAGGCTTTTAGTATTGGCAGTGTCAGTTCCACTGCGAATCGTTGAGGGTCGCTGTCATCTATAGCCAGTGAATAGCTGTCAGCATACTGCAGGTCCAAGCGTTTGCGTACATTATGCAGTCCTATGCCGTGGTGCCCGTCATTGGTGGCGTTGGCTATAGTGCTGCGACTGTTTTCGCATTTGAAGTTGATGACATCCCTTTGACTGTCCACACTGAGGCTCATGTGTATGTATGATGCCGTCTGATAGCTGATGCCATGCTTGAAGGCATTCTCCACGAAGGTGGCAAAGAGCAGTGGCGGCACGAGGATGTCAAGCGAAGGCGCATCAGGCAGATCAACCTTCACCTCCACACGGTTGCCAAAGCGCAGTTGCATGAGTGAGATATACTGTCTCAGGAAGTCAACCTCGTTTTGCAGTGGTGTCACACTCTCGCTGCCGTTATACAGCGAGTGGCGCATCAGCCTGGAGAGTTCTATGACTGCCTGCTTCGCTCTCTCCTGGTCTATGTCTATGAGGACATGGATATTGTTGAGCGTATTCATGAAGAAGTGCGGATTGATCTGATACCTCAGATGCTCCAGTTCCTGTTTGAGATTCTGCCGCTCCAGCAGCAGGAGTCTCTGCCGCAGTATCCTGCTGTTTATCCATGCCATGCCTCCCAGGTCAACTCCTATCATCATGAGTGCTATCAGCAGTCGTGCTATGTCAGGAGGTGTCAGCATTTTTTTTCGTCTCGGTGGTCTGGGCATCCTGTCATGTCGTGGTGGCGGCATCCCAAAGTCCGTTCTCCGTTCATGTGGCATGTGATGGTGAGGCGGTCTGTGGTTGAAGTGCCCGGGCTCGTGATGTACTAGTCTGGCGGTGAAGAGTGCGAGACCTATGATCAGTGCAGCGCAGTACGCCATGTATCGTTTCTTGAGAAACAGCCATGGCATAAGAATGAAATGATGCACGATGAACAATATGAGGAACAATGTCATCAGGGACCATGTGCCTATGACTTGATTCCACTCGAAGTCGGTATCATTGACCAAACTGGCATACCATGTATATAAAGGTGATGAGGCATAGATTACTACCCATGCCATCAAAGTGAATATATACTCTTTGTAAGGTCGTTGATTCTTCATTCCTGCAAAGTTACATTATTTATACTAAACGTGCAAATATTTTCAATGAATGGAGCTAAGTAATCTGCTAATTTGATTGTATTTGAGTATTCCTTCAACTTTGCCCCCGTTTTATGTTATTAAATTGTTGATAAGACCAATTATGTCGCACTTACAGCGCTCTAAGTTACGGATGTTTTTGCAGATAGCGCTAACGCACTATCCTGATATGAGGGCACCTTCAGCGCTCCCCCGGCCCCCTTCCCCCCCGCCCCCCCCGGGGGGGGGGGGGGGCCCCCCTATTCCCCCCCCCCCCCGGGGGGCGGGGGGGGGGGCGGGGG
>JAZLIN010000080.1:0-144430 GCA_045617365.1 Prevotella sp.
AAGAGCGACCAACTCATAGAGGGCGTCAAGATACTCATGAAAGGCGCAAAGGTCAATAAAGGCTATATCGGTATCGAGGATAATAAGCCAGAAGCTATACGCCTGCTCAGTGAGAAACTCGCTGACTGTCCAGAGATAGACGTCGTGCCTCTTGCAAAAAAATATCCACAGGGTGGTGAGAAGCAACTTGTCGATGCTGTCATCGGCCGTCAGGTACCAGCTCCGCCTGCTATCCCTGTCAATGTAGGTGCTATCGTGCAGAATGCCGGTACAGCAGTGGCTGTATATGAGGCTGTCATGAAGCGTAAGCCTCTCTTTGAGCGCTATACCACAGTGACAGGTAAGGCTATCAAGACTCCTTCCAACTTCCTCGTGCGTATGGGTACTACATTCGGCGAATTGATAGACCTCTGTGGCGGTTTGCCTGAGGGTGACAACAAGGTGCTGGCAGGTGGTCCTATGATGGGTAAGGCTGTCAACTCGCTTGACGTACCAGTAGGCAAGGGTCAGAACTCTATCACGGTTCTCACTGACGATGAGGCTCATCGTAAGACACCACAGCCATGTATCCGTTGTGCTAAGTGTGTAAGCGCATGTCCAATGGGTCTCGAACCATTCCTTCTCGCTACAGGTAGTGCCCTGAAGAAGTGGGATATGCTGGAGAATGAGATGATAACATCTTGTATAGAGTGCGGATCATGTCAGTTTACATGTCCTGCACACCGTCCTATGCTTGATAATATCCGACTCGGCAAGCAGACCGTGATGGGAATCATACGCGGAAGGGCGGCGAAGAAATAAAGCCCCCAATCATCGTAACATCGGATCAATAAATCATCGAAATCTCGAAAAATCGAAAAATCGAAGTCTCGAAAAAAACAATCAAACAATGAGCAAATTAATAGTTTCTCTTTCACCTCACGCCCATGGCAATGATTCGGTAGAGAAGAATATGTACGGAGTAGTGATAGCTCTTATACCAGCACTCCTTGCTTCATTCTATTTCTTCGGACTGGGTTCCCTCATCGTGTGCCTTGTGAGTGTGGCTGCCTGCATCTTCTTTGAGTGGGCTATATGCAAGGCGTTGCTAAAGCGCCAGCCATCAATCCTTGACGGATCAGCACTCGTTACTGGTCTGTTGCTCGGAATGAACCTACCATCCAATTTCCCTCTGTGGATGATAATCGTGGGTGCACTGATAGCTATCGGCGTAGGCAAGATGACATTCGGAGGTCTTGGTCAGAATCCTTTCAACCCAGCATTGGTAGGACGTTGCTTCCTGCTTGTCTCTTTTCCTACGGCTATGACATCGTGGCCTGTCGAGGGACAGCTCACAGCCTATGCAGATGCGCAGACAGGTGCCACGCCTCTCGCATTGATGAAGGCTGCCATAAAGGGCGATGCTTCTGCGCTCGACAAACTCCCATCTGCTTGGGATATGTTCCTTGGCAGCGTTGATGCAGGTGCAGGTACCATTGGTGAGATATGTGCACTCGCACTCTTGCTCGGTCTGGCATATATGCTCGTTCGCAAGATCATCACATGGCATATCCCTGTCAGCATCATAGGCACAGTATTCGTGTTGTCGACACTGCTCTGGCTCTGCGACGGCAAGACATACGCTGATCCATTCCAGGTTATCTTTGCCGGTGGCCTCATGCTCGGTGCCATCTTCATGGCTACAGACTATGTCACATCGCCAATGACCGCCAAGGGACAGCTCATCTATGGCGTGTCAATCGGTGTGCTGACCATCGTCATCCGTAATTGGGGTGCATATCCAGAAGGCATGTCGTTTGCCATTCTCATAATGAATGCCTTCACGCCACTTATCAATATGTACGTAAAACCAAAGCGCTTCGGAGAAGTGCCAGCTAAAAACTAAGGAGGACTTGCAGCAATGGAAAAACTGAAATCCAATCTCCCTAACATGGTGGGAGTGCTCACAGTGGTGTGTGTGCTCTGTGGCGGAATCCTGGCATGGCTCAACGCACTTACCCGTCCAGCTATTGATGCGCAGGCAGAGAAGGCTCTCGCCGACGGTATTAAGACTGTGCTGGCTGCCGATAATGTCGTTGTTGAAAATACAGAGACTAAGGTTCGTGATGTCAACGGTAAGGACCTTGAGTATGTAATCTATACCACAGACAAAGGTGTTGCCGTACAGTCTGTCGATCCTAACGGCTTTGGAGGCAACCTCAAGGTGCTCGTTGGTTTCAATGAGGAAGGAGAAGTCTTGGGATATACCGTACTTGAACATGCTGAGACTCCTGGTCTCGGAGCCAAGGTACAGGAATGGTTCCAGAAGGGCGCACCAGGTTGCATCGTAGGTCTTAACCCAGAGAAGGCAAACCTCACAGTGTCCAAGGACGGTGGCGAAGTAGATGCCATCACAGCGTCAACCATCACCTCGCGTTCATTCCTTCGTGCGGTGCAGCAGGCATACAATACCTTCAAGGGGGATGCCTCTGCCGATGGCAATACGTCAGCCTCTGCACAGAGTAGTCAAGAATAATACATACAAAGAAGATTCATACAATTATGAGTAAATTCGGAATTATTATGAACGGCATCATAAAGGAGAATCCTACCTTTGTATTGATGCTCGGCATGTGTCCTACACTTGCCACCACAACCAGCGCCCTCAATGGCATGATGATGGGTCTCGCCACTATGGTGGTACTTATCTTCTCTAACATTATCATATCGTGTATCAAGAAACTCACCCCTGACATGGTGCACATCCCGGTCTATATCGTTGTCATTGCAACTCTTGTGACCATCGTGCAGTTCTGTCTCGCAGCCTATATGCCAGAGGTCAATGAGTCACTAGGTCTGTTCATACCGCTTATCGTGGTAAACTGTGTCATCCTTGGCCGTGCAGAGTCATTTGCCAGCAAGAACAATCCTTTGGATTCTGCCCTTGACGGTATTGGCATCGGTCTAGGTTTTACCCTCGGCCTCACACTCCTTGGTATCTGCCGTGAGTTACTCGGCAATGGTACAGTGTTCAATCTGCGTATCATACCAGAGGAGTTCGGCATGCTTGTCTTCGTGCTTCCTCCTGGAGCGTTCCTCACACTGGGTTTCATCATCGCAATCATTAACCGTTTCAAGAAGGCTTAACCAATTATGGAATATATACTTATATTTATTGCGGCGATATTCGTCAATAATATTGTCCTCAGCCAGTTCTTGGGTATATGCCCATTCCTCGGTGTCAGTCAGAAAGTCAACACCTCCCTTGGTATGTCTGCTGCCGTAGCATTTGTCATGTTGCTGGCTACCCTCGTGACATGGCTCATACAGTCTCTGGTGCTCGATCCGTTCGGTCTGGGTTACCTTCAGACCCTGGCATTTATCCTCGTCATAGCATCACTGGTACAGATGGTAGAGATTATCCTTAAAAAAGTCTCTCCACCGCTCTATCAGGCGCTTGGCGTATTTCTTCCGCTTATCACCACCAACTGTGCAGTGCTTGGTGTTGCTATATCTGTGGTGCAAAAGGAGTATTCACTTCTCATGTCCCTGGACTATGCCATCGCTTCAGCTATCGGTTTCGGCCTTGCTCTCGTGCTCTTCGCTGGTCTGCGTGAGCAGCAGGAGTTTGCTGCCATACCAAAGGGTATGAAGGGCGTATCCATCACTCTCATCACAGCCTCACTCCTTGCTCTCGCCTTCATGGGCTTCAGCGGTGTGGATGGCGGTCTGAAACAGCTCATGGGGATAGAGTAGCTAACTCGCCTGACAACATGAATATATGACTCCGCCTACCAATATCATGTGATATTTTGGGCGGAGTCTTTTTGTTTGCACGATTTTCTCAATAAAAGTTGCGTAATTCAAAACTTCTTTATACCTTTGCACAATAAAACAGAAAAGGTGTCGTTATTTACAGACACGATCTACTAAAACAGGCAATAATCATATAGGTGCTGGATGCCCATATATGTATGAAAGAATAGTGAAATACATCAAGATATAACGGAATGGTGGAGTGACTCATAGTCTCCGCCATAATCTGATAAAGAGATAAATTGCCTGTGTCTCTTGCATTTGGAGCACAGGTTTATTTGTGTTTGTGTTGTTGTCTCCTCTCGCCGTGACGGCGGGGGGAGATTTTCGTTGTTCCTTTGACCGCTGTGAATTAAGATCTGGTTTCTAAGTAGGGAAGTGCCATAAGTATAGAAGTGAAAAGCTAAAGTGAAAAGTGAAGAGTTGAGTTCTTGCTTTGGCAAGCGTCCACAGGCCGAGCGTTCAAGTTTTTAAGTTGGAGACGTAACTTTGCCACTCAATAGTTTCTCACTTTAACTTTTCACTTTACACTTCTATACACATGGCACTCATTTACTAAAATTTCCAGCGTATATGTATCCCCCATAAAAAACTTGGCGTAGAGGTCAAAAATTTCCTAACAAAAAGACTAATGTCTTAACTCCTTAAACTTCTTAAAAACGAAAGACCTCGCAGGTGAGTGTACTCAGCCTGCGAGGTCTTATGTGTGTGGGGGACTTGGTTGTGAAAGTCCTATTCGTTTATTCGTATCCGTTAGGATTGTTCTTCTGCCAATTCCATGAGTCGCGGCACATCTCCTCAATGCCGTACTGTGCTTCCCAACCCAGTTCTGCCTTAGCCTTGGCAGGGTTGCAGTAGCATGTAGCGATGTCGCCTGGGCGGCGTGGTTTGATAGAGTAAGGCACGTTGACACCGTTTACCTTCATGAATGCATTGACAACGTCAAGTACGGAATAGCCGTGACCAGTACCGAGGTTGTAGATGCCTATGCCGCACTTCTTCTCTATAGCCTGGAGGGCAGCTACGTGACCGGCAGCGAGGTCGCATACGTGGATGTAGTCGCGTACGCCAGTGCCATCAGGTGTGTCATAGTCATCGCCGAAGATACCGAGTTCCTGGCGCTTGCCTACGGCAGTCTGTGTGATGTAAGGCATGAGGTTGTTAGGTATGCCGTTAGGGTTCTCACCTATCATACCGCTCTGGTGTGCGCCGATAGGATTGAAATAGCGCAGGAGCACCACATTCCATTCGTTGTCTGCCTTCTGTACGTCCATGAGCACTTCTTCCAGCATAGACTTTGTCTGACCGTAAGGGTTGGTGCAGTGACCCTTAGGGCACTCCTCAGTGATAGGTATGATGGCAGGGTCGCCATATACGGTAGCAGAAGAAGAGAATATGATGTTCTTACATCCATTGTTGCGCATTACGTCAAGCAGGATGAAGGTACCAGTCATGTTGTTGTGGTAGTATTCCAGTGGCTTGGCTACAGACTCGCCTACAGCCTTGAGGCCAGCGAAGTGGATGACAGCGTCGATCTTGTTCTCCTTGAATACCTTGGTGAGAGCCTCAGCGTCTCTTACGTCAGCCTCATAGAAAGGTATCTCCTTGCCTATGATCTGGCTTACGCGGTCCAGTGACTTTGGTGATGAATTGACCAGGTTGTCAACGACAACGACTGAGTGGCCAGCCTTGTCAAGTTCGATGATGGTGTGTGAACCGATATATCCGGCACCACCGCAGAGTAGTATATTCATAAATTTAGTAATTTTGAGGTATCTTTATGCAAAAGTACAAACTTTCCATGAAACTACCAAACTTTTCTTATTCTTTTTGTTTTTGTCCATGTAAATACCGGCACTCTTTCTTGCAAAACCATATATGTTGAAAAAAAGTCCGGCACTGACTCACGTCAGCACCGGAGAAAAAGTCTTTATTTTTACTTATGGTTAGTTAGGACATTTTGTATTACAAAGTTTTGTCTTCTGTTGCCTGCGGTGTAGGCTTAGGGATGAATCCCAGTGCAGCCACGATGCAACTCATCACTGGACTGATGAGGTTGAAGAAACAGAATGGGAGATATACCAGGGTAGGGACTCCCAATACAGTGGCCTGAGTCATGCCGCACGCTGTCCATGGTACAAGCACCGATGTCACGGTCGATGAGTCTTCCGTGGAACGGCTCAGCAGTTCTGGACGGTAACCGCGCCTCTTGTACTCCTCGCGGAACATGGAGGCATTCATGATGATAGACAGGAACTGGTCACCCATGACAAAGTTGAGCAGCACACCTGTTGTCACCGTAGAGGCAACGAGTGAGAATGTATTGCGCACAGCCTTAAGCAGTACGTCGGTGACAGCCTTGAGCATGCCGCTGGCTACCATGCATGAGCCGAAGCACATAGCGCAGAGTATGAGCCAGATGGTGTCAAGCATGCCTGACATACCGCGGGTGGCCACGAGGTTGTTAATCTCTTCATATCCGGTATCTATGCCTGTCTTGGTATAGCAAGTGGTCATGATACCCTCAAAGAGACTCTGCATGGTGATATCCTTCTCGCCGCTGATGCTGAGCAGGGCATCCTGCTGCAGGATGAGGGCGCACAGACATGCTGCCAGCGAAGAGAGCAGGATGGTGATGAGTGACGGAGTCTTCTTGTAGATGAGGAATCCGGTGAATACAGGCACCAGCATGGTCCACAGAGAGATATGGAAACCATTGTTGAGACCGTTGAGATATTGGCTCACCTCTACCGTCTCGCCGTCATACCACAGGCCGATGCCGAGGTACAGAACCAGCGAGATGCTGATGCTTGGTACGGTGGTGTACATCATGTAGCGGATGTGAGAGAAGAGGTCTGCGCCAGCCATGGATGAAGCCAGTACGGTGGTGTCGCTCATAGGCGACATCTTGTCGCCGAAGTAGGCACCAGAGATTATGGCACCTGCAGTGAATGCCACCGGTATGCCGAGCGCATTGCCAATGCCGAGGAGGGCGATGCCTATGGTGGCAATGGTGGTCCAAGACGTGCCGGTCATCACAGAGATGAGGGATGCTATGATACATGCGCATGGCAGGAATAGCATAGGTGACATGAACTGTACACCATAATATATAAATGTAGGCACGATGCCGCTGATCATCCATGTGCTTGACATCATACCGATGAGCAGCAGGATGAGGATGGACACACCTGCATCGCCCACGGTCTTCTTTATCATTTCCTCGAATGTGCTCCACTCCACCTTGTACACCGCCATGGAGGTAGCTACGCATACTGCGGTGGCTGCAACGAGTGCCACCTGACTGGCTCCTGCAAGGGCATCGTCAGGGAAGAGATTGACTACGAGAACTATCAGTGTCACGAGTACCGCCAGAGGTAGTAGGGCCACGAGAGGATGTGGCAATCGCTTGTTTTCGTTATTCTCCATACACATTACTTTCCCCAGTAGTATGTGGCACCGATAGATACGGCACGGTTGCCGTAGTGCTGACCTGCCATATCGTGGAACTTAGCCTCTACGAGCCACTTCTCGTTGAGTTCCTTTGAAACAGCCACGTCAGCATAGAAGTTTGCAGGACGTTCAAAGGTTGTCTTGCGTGAACTGTAGAGCATGGTAGAAGTGAAACGCCAACCTTCAAGTGATACCTGTGGAGCGAGCTTCAGGTCAACATAGTTGTTGTACTCCTTGCATCCGCTGACGTTATGCTGCATGTGGAAATAGTTGACGCCGGCCGTGAGGCGCAGCGCACCCATGTGCATGTATGACGAAGCACCGATCATAAGGGCATTGTTGTGAGTGACCTCATCCCACTCCTGACGGGTGTTCTTTACGATACCCATGAGGTTGAAGTCCTGCTTCTGATATGTATAGCGCAGTTCTGATATGTATGCCGGACGCTTGTATACATCCTTCACGTTGCAGTAGAAGCCATCAACAGTCTGAAGGGAACCGAGGAAGCGGCGTGCGAAGGTAGCCTGCACGATGTTGTTGTCGTTGATGTTGACCCATGATGTTGCGGTGAAGTGGTTGTTGGTGAAGGATTTCTCGAAGTTCATTGCATACTGTGGTTTTGAATACCAGTAGTTTTCTATGCGGATACGGTCGCCGATAGAGAAATTGAACTTGCCGAGGTTCCAGTCAACCTGTATGTAGCCATCCTCATAGCGCGACTTGTCAGTGAAGTCCGTCACACCGTCTGTGAAGGCAGAGTAACCTGTCTCGATACCCGTTGTCATATATACGTTCTTTGAGATGAATGGGAATCCGAATTCAAAGATCAATGCAGGGTCAACGGCTTGTGTCTTCTTGCCCACGGTGTTATCGTGGCTGTAAGTACCTATTGCCTGTGCCAGTCCGTAAGCACCGTTGCCGAGGTCGCGGGTATATACGCCCTCCACATGGTAGAAGCGGTTGAAGAGTGGAGACTCGCCGGTCTCTCTTTCACGAACGAAGTTCTGTGCGGCAAAGAGTTCGAGGTTGTCCTGACTCGTTATGTCCCAGTTCAGGTGCATCTTAACGTCCTCCTCTGCAGCATGAGACTTGATGCCCTCATCGTTCTTCTTGTGCTCAAGAGCACCCATCACGAAGGTGCGGAAGGTGAGGTTCTCCTTGTCAATGGTGTTGTTGACGAAGAGTTCGGCATTGCCATAGCTGTCACCCTCGATGGCAGCCTTGCCCGATGTACCTTCTTCTTTCTTACGGTAGTTGATGTCGATGACGGTCTTGAGTCCGCCGCAACCCTTCATGATGCCAGGGTTCACGCAGACCTTGATTTTTTTTATTTCCTTGGCCTTGGTATTCTTGAGGAACATAGCGGTGTTTACGGAAATGTTTACGTTGTCTATACGTACAGCCCATTTGCCAAGTTCATTGTCAATCGTACCCTTGCCATCTATTGACACCACGTCAGGCACCATCATGAGCAGATCCATCAGCGACTCGTCGCCATTCAAATCCATCTGGTCAACATTGACGATGTAGCGGTCAGCAATATGCTCGATGACTGCAGCATCGGCGTTTCCTGCCAGTGTTGCGCACATGAGTGCTGCAATTGCTTTGGTGTAGATTTTTTTAAAATTTCTTTTCATTGGTTGTTATTGGTTTTGTTTATTCGTATGCAAAAGTAATAAAAAAAACTTAAATAACCGCCGAATAAATATATTTTTTGTAACTTTGCAGAAATATTATACGGAAAACTATAAAGTATGAGAAATATTGCAGTTTTTGATTTTGATGGTACTTTGACCTCGCGTGACACCCTCCTTGATTTTATACGTTTTGTCTATGACGGTCGGTGTATGAGTATGCTGATCGGATTCATGCTGATCGCTCCGCAGGTGATGCTGATGAAGGCGCATCTGCTGAGTAATCATGCAGTTAAGGAACGTATGCTGGCTTATTTCTTCGGCGGTATGCAACAGTCGGAGTTGGAGCGATATGGCCGCGACTATGTGGGGCGTGCCAAGACTTTGCTGCGTGATGATGTATATGCCAGGTTTGCCGAACATGTAAAGCGTGGTGATGATGTCTATGTGGTCAGTGCCAGTCTGGAGGAATGGGTGCGTCCGGTCTGTATGTCGCTGGGTGCTAAGGCAGTGATAGGTACCCAGTTTGATACCAGGAGTGGAAGGTACGCATCGCCCAACTGCTATGGTGCGGAAAAGGTAAGACGCTTTTGCGAGATAGAGCCAGAGCGTGACACCTACCACCTCAAGGCATACGGCGACAGTCGCGGCGACAAGGAGATGTTCGCCTTTGCTGATGAATATGAGAAGGTGTAAACTTAGCCCCCTAACCCCCTAAGGGGGAATTTAGGGTAGTGGTTACAATGACAAGTTCGTTATACGAAAGGTGCTTGATGTATGATAAGGCGAGGGGAGGGCGAGTTGTGATTTGTAAGCATAAACATGAAAAATATGATTGAATGTTTGCTTATGTCCGAAAAAAAATATAACTTTGCAATTTGAATAAAAATATATTAACAAAATATGGCAGACAGATTATACATATTTGACACCACTCTGAGAGATGGTGAGCAGGTTCCAGGATGTCAGTTGAACACCGTAGAGAAGATACAGGTGGCACGACAGCTGGAGGCTTTAGGTGTTGATGTCATTGAGGCGGGATTTCCTATCTCCTCTCCAGGTGACTTCAACTCAGTTATTGAGATTTCAAAGGCTGTGACATGGCCTACTATCTGTGCCCTTACACGTGCTGTAGAGAAGGACATAGACTGTGCTGCCGAAGCACTACAGTATGCTAAGCACAAGCGTATCCATACAGGTATTGGTACTTCACCTTCACATATCAAGTATAAGTTTAACTCTACTCCAGAGGAGATCATAGAGCGTGCCGTTGCTGCCGTGAAGTATGCCAAGAAGTATGTAGAGGACGTGGAGTTTTATGCAGAGGATGCTGGTCGTACAGACAATGAATATCTCGCTCGTGTCATAGACGCTGTGACAAAGGCTGGTGCTACGGTATGTAACATTCCTGACACTACAGGTTTCCGTACTCCATACGAATATGGCGAGAAGATAAAGTACCTCTATGAGCATGTGGATGCTTTCGCAGCAGGCAAGTCTATACTCTCTACCCACTGTCACAATGACCTCGGTATGGCAACTGCCAATACTGCTGCCGGTGTGCTCAATGGCGCACGTCAGGTAGAGGTGACCATCAACGGTATCGGTGAGCGTGCCGGTAATACATCGCTTGAGGAGATAGCAATGATATTCAAGACACACCCAGACCTTGGCATAGAGACCAATATCAATACTCAGAAGATATGGCCTACCAGCCGTATGGTCTCTACATTGATGAACATGCCTGTACAGCCTAACAAGGCTATCGTGGGTAAGAATGCCTTCGCACACTCATCGGGCATACACCAGGACGGTGTGCTCAAGAATGTCTCTACATACGAGATTATGGATCCTAAGGAGGTTGGTATCGACGAGAACGCTATCGTATTGACAGCCCGCTCTGGCCGTGCAGCCCTGAAGCACCGTCTTTCAATCCTCGGCATCGAGATGCAGAGCCAGGAGCAGCTGGACAAACTCTATGCGAAGTTCCTGGAGATGGCTGACAAGAAGAAGCAGCTGGGCGACGAGGATCTCCTCGTGCTGGCAGGTGTTACCTCTGACTCAAGTGAGAATCTCGTGAAGCTGGAGTCCCTGCAGGTTACCAGCGGCAAGGGAATCAAGGCAGTAGCTGCTATCAAACTAAAGATTGCCAATGAGATTTTCGAGGCTGCTGCGACGGGTAACGGTCCTGTAGATGCTTCGGTGAAGGCTCTCAAGCAGATTATCCATCGTCAGATGGAACTGAAGGAGTTGACCATTCAGGCTATCAACAAGGGCTCTGATGATCTCTGTAAGGTACACGTGCAGGTAGAGCACGAAGGCACCGTATATTACGGCTTCGGTTCAAACACCGACATCGTCATCGCCACCGTTGAGGCTTACATCGAAGCCATCAATAAGTTTAAGGTAGCAAAAATCTAATTGAAAATTAAAAGTTCAAAATTCTACGCCCTCTGTTTCTAATCGAATCCTCCCCCCTTAGGGGGAGTTAGAGGGGGCTAAATAGTATATATACAAGATGAATACATTATTTGATAAGATTTGGGACGCACATGTCATCCAGAATGTGGAGGACGGTCCTACACAGTTGTACATTGATCGCCTGTATGCACACGAGGTGACCAGTCCTCAGGCATTCGACACACTCCGTGATAAAGGTATCAAGGCATTCCGTCCGGACCACGTCATCGCTATGCCTGACCACAACACACCTTCTGATCAGCAGGAAGTAATCAACGACCCTATCGGCAAGAAGCAGGTAGATACCCTCAAGGCAAACTGCGAGGAGTTTGGCATCAAGCACTTCACCATGGGTACCAAGGACAATGGTATCATCCACGTGGTAGGTCCAGAGAAGGCACTCTCACTCCCAGGCATGACAATCGTCTGCGGTGACTCGCACACCTCTACTCACGGTGCGGTAGGTGCTATCGCTATGGGTATCGGTACTTCTGAGGTAGCACAGGTGCTCGCTTCACAGTGTATCCTCCAGTCAAAGCCAAAAACAATGCGTATCAACATCGAGGGCGAGCTCAACCCTGGCGTTACCGCTAAGGATGTAGCTCTCTATATCATGGCACAGATGACAACATCCGGCGCTACAGGATATGCAGTAGAGTATGCTGGTTCTACTATCAAGAATATGTCTATGGAGGGACGTCTCACACTATCTAACCTCTCCATTGAGATGGGTTCACGTGCAGGTATCATCGCTCCTGACGAGACAACATTCGCTTACCTCAAGGGTCGTGAGTACGCTCCTAAGGGTGAGGCATGGGACAAGGCTGTTGAATACTGGAAGACTCTCAAGTCTGACGATGACGCCGTGTTCGACAAGGAGGTGACATACAATGCCGCTGACATCGCTCCACGCATTACATTCGGTACTAACCCTGGTGCAGGTATCGCTATCGACGGTACTATCCCTACACTCGAGTCTGTATCGGCAGAAGAGGCAGCACAGCTCAAGGCGCAGCTCGACTATATGCAGTTCCAGCCAGGTCAGAAGCTCGAGGGTACACCTGTTGACTACTGTTTCCTCGGCGCATGTACCAACGGCCGTATCGAGGACTTCCGTGCTTTCGCTTCTGTAGTAAAGGGCAAGAAGAAGGCAGAGAACGTAGTAGCATGGCTCGTACCAGGCTCATGGCTCGTACGTCAGCAGATTATCGACGAGGGTATTGATAAGATCCTTGAGGAGGCAGGTTTCGAACTTCGTCTTCCTTCATGCTCGGCATGTCTCGCTATGAATCCTGACAAGGTGCCAGCAGGTAAGCTCGCTATCTCTACCAGCAACCGTAACTTCGTAGGTCGTCAGGGACCTGGTGCACGCACCATCCTGGCTTCACCTCTGACAGTTGCAGCATCTGCTATCACAGGCGTAATCACTGATCCACGTAAAATTTAAAAATCATGGCTAATAAGAAATTCAACATTATAAAGTCAACTTGCCTTCCAATAGCAATTGACAACAATAATACCGATAACATCATTCCTGCACGTTATCTGGCTTTCACAACACGTGACCCTAAGTTCTACGGCGATGCTTTCATGCACGACATACGCTACAATGCCAACAACGAGCCTGTAGCAGACTTCGTAATGAACATTGCTCCATTCAATGAGACTCCTGCTGAGGGCGTCCGTGAGATCATCATCGGTGGTAAGAACTGGGGTTCTGGTTCTTCACGCGAGCATGCTGCATGGGCCATCGCTGGCTACGGAGTACGCGTAGTGATATCTTCTTCTTTCGCTGATATCCATCGCAACAACCTCCTCAACTGCTTCGTACTACCTGTCATCGTAAGCCCAGAGTTCCAGGCAGAGCTCTTTGCCACAGTGGATAAGGATGCCAATGCTATCGTTACCGTTGACCTCCCTAACCAGACTGTTACCAACGAGGCAACAGGCAACTCGGAGAAGTTTGATATCAACGGCTACAAGAAGTACTGTCTCATGAACGGTCTTGATGACATAGACTTCCTCCTTGAGAATCAGGCTAAGATCGAGGCTTGGGAGAATAAGTAAGGCGTAGGCATTTACAGAACAATATGAAGAACTGCATCCGTTTTCGATATGACGAAATACGGTTGCGGTTCTTTTTTTGTGTGATAAATTTGGTGGTTAGAAAAAAAAGTAGTAATTTTGCACTCGGAATTGGTAACGGTGTGACATGCCTTCCTATGGAGGCGTGTGGACCGTGCAAGGGAATCAGGTGAAAGACCTGAGCTGTTCCTGCAGCTGTAAGCCGCATTGTGACTGCAATCACTGATGTCACTGAGCAGATATGATGATACTTAGCATCACTCTCGGGAAGACGATTGCCGTTGTTGGCGAAGCCAGAAGACCTGCCATTGTCCGTTATACTATTATTCATTCCTCCAGGATAGGGGTCTGGTAATGCAACTCTACATAATGAAATGAAAACGACAAAGGTACTCATTCTTACAGCAATGGGTTTGAATGCTGTGTGCGTGTCAGCGCAAACTGCGAAGGGCGACGCTGATAAGTCACAGGACATTCAGGAGGTGGTGGTGACCGGTACGGGTACCAGGCACCTGCTAAAGGATGTGCCTGTGCACACGGAGGTCATTACTCGTAAGATGCTCGAAAGCTATGGCGGCAAGTCGCTGGAGGAAATCCTTGGCGGACTGACGGCATCCTTTGCTTTCAATGAAGGTGATATGGGTTCGCAGATGCAACTGGGCGGACTGGGTAATAACTATATCCTCATCCTCGTGGATGGTAAGCGTCTGCATGGCGACAATGGCGGTGAGAATGACCTTGGACTGATAGACCCTCACAACATTGAACGCATAGAGATAGTCAAGGGTGCACAGTCCGCATTGTATGGCAGTGACGCCATGGCAGGTGTGGTGAATATCATCACCCGCAAGCGTGAGAAGGATGCTCTGCTGGCAGAGAATACGACACGCTTTGCCACGGGCGGCGGCATGGACTATGACCTGAGGCAGCACAACGGCTTCGGCTTTGGTATCGGTAAGGTACAGTCATATACCAACTTCCAATTGCAGACAACCAGCGGATGGCAGAACACCACGGAGGAGTATGCCGAGGCGCAGGTGATACCTGACAGCAAGAACATGACGGTCAATAAGTACCTGAACTGGCAGGTGGCAGAACATCTGACGTATTCCCCGACGAAGAACCTTGAGCTCTATGCCGACGGTACGTATTACCGCAAGGACATAATGAGACCTCATGTGAAGCAACGTGCGTCAATCGTTCAGAACGGCTACGACCTGATGTATAGGAATGCGAGTGCCAGCATGGGTGGCAAGTGGAATCTGCCAGGCGGTACGGATGCTATCACGTTTGACGTGGACTGGAACAAGCACGCGTACTATTATAATTATAAGGAGAAGATGTATGGCGACCTGTTGTATAAAGGCGAACTGCTGCATGACTTCCCTTATTATCCCGGCGACCTCAGTCTGCAGAGCGACCAGCAACGAGTGATGGCAAACGTGAAGGGCGTGTTTACCCTGCCCCACGACAATGTGCTGAATGCCGGACTGGAATACCGCTACGACTATCTGGAGGCTCCGATGCGTGTAAACGGCGCAACTGCCAGCGACTGGACGGGAGCTCTCTATGTGCAGGACGAGTACAATCCCCTGAAGTGGCTGAATGTCACTGCCGGAGTGCGTCTTAATCAGAATGAGGCATTCGGATTCCGTGCCACACCTAAGTTCAGCACCATGCTGGCGATGGGTGACTTCCGATTGAGAATAGGATGGAGTCAGGGATTCAAGACTCCTACCACAAAGGAACTGAACTACCACTACCTGCGCGCTATGGGTGCCAAGACATATTACTATATGGGCAACAAAGACCTTGACGCACAGACCAGCAATTACTATTCCACTACGCTGGAGTATCGTGGCGATAGGGTGACGCTCAGTGTGACGGGCTACATAAACCGCCTTGACAATATGATCACGCTGGTCAATGTACCAGTGAGCGAACTGCCTCACGATCAGGTGGAATATATGGGCGATGGTAGTATTGACGTCATACCACGACAGTACAAGAACATGGAGAGTGCCAAGACTTGCGGCATAGACTTCAATGCCAACGTGACCATAGGCAAGGGATGGACTGCTGGCGGCAACTACAGTTACTTGGACACCAAGGCTGATGTCTATGACAGCAGCAAGAGCCGATTGAAGGAGGTGGTCATCGACGGCATGGCACACCATAAGTGGAATGCCTTCGTGACATGGAACAATAAGTTCTCTGACAAGTATCGCATGACAGCAGGCCTCTATGGCCGTGGCAGCAGCAAGCGCTACTATCAGAACGATGGCGATGGCAAGGCGTTTCAGATATGGCGACTCGCAACGAGTCATGACCTGGGCAGCACAAAGGCTGCCGTGGCATACCACTTTGAGTTTGGAGTGGATAACATCTTCAACTACAAGGACACCACCATGCGCCCTTATCATCTGGGTACCACGGCATGTGGCACCAATGTCTATGTTACGCTAAATGTGAAATTCAAACAAGGAAAACGTATTAATACAAAAATTAAAAAAACAACAAATCACAATGAAGACGATTAAGTCATTTATGCTCTTCGCAGTTATTGCGATGGTAGCATTCGCATTCACCGCTTGTGGTGATGATGAAAAGATTGTTGAGAAAGAAGTAGAGAAGGTAGTTGATCGCTACAACTCTGAGTTCGCTCTCATTGACAATCAGGTTAAGGCAGAGAAGAAGAACGACAAGGCTATCCTGCTCGTTGCTTTCGGCTCTACATGGGACAATGCCTTCAAGGCATTCGATGCAACTATCGCTGAGTACAAGAAGCAGTTCCCTGGCTACGATGTTTACCTCTCTTTCTCTTCTGACATCTGTATCAACCGTGCACACGTTGGTGAGAATGAAGATGAGAATGGTAACCTTGTAGCACGTGACTACTATTCTCCTAACTACTGGCTCCACGCTATCGGTAAGGCACAGTATAAGGAAATCAAGGTTCAGTCGCTCCAGGTTATCCCTGGTGAGGAGTTTGCTGCTGTAGTAGCTTGCGTGAAGAAGTTTGCTAACAACGGTTATATGTTTGATGCCCGCCTCGACGACGAGTACCTCAAGAATGTTAAGATTTATCTCGGTCTCCCACTTCTCAATACTTGCGAGGGTGAGGGTAACGACGTGGAAACAGTCGCTAAGGAACTTGACAAGGTAGCTGGTGCACAGACAGCAAACGGTGTCGTAGCATTCATGGGTCATGGTAACCCTGACTCTTACGATACTTTCAAGGCTAACATCCGCTACAACCAGTTGGAGGATGCTCTCCAGGCTATCAAGCCAGGCAAGTACTTCGTAGGTTGTGTTGATCAGCCAGAGAACTTCAAGCCATTTGTATATGAGCGCATGAAGGCTGCTGGTGTAACAACAGGCAACCTCTATCTCTATCCTCTCATGTCTATCGCTGGTGACCACGCTCACAACGATATGGCTGGTGATGATGACGCTTGGAACAATGGTTTCGAGGTTAATGAGGAAGGTGAGGTTGAGGATACCAGCTGGAAGAAGTATTTCCAGCACATGACCTTCACTTGTCCTGATGAGAACTGTACTCTGAAGGGTCTGCTTGAGCTCCCTGGCGTTCGTCAGGTATGGATGAACCATACAAAGGATGCTGAACTCCTTGAGGATGCTTATCACTCAATGTATCCAGAAGAGTAAGATAAATAATTCAAGTTTCGTAAATTCAACTTGAATCTGGAAGTTAAGGAGTTAAGGAGTTATCGCTCCTTCGTCACTAAGAAGTTAAGACATTAGTTGACTGCATGATATTTCAGTACATTTGTCTTAACTCCTTAACTACTTGACTCCTTTAACTTCTTAACTACTAATGTTATCATAAAGCATGAAGAAACTACTTTATGTGACACTATCGGGAGTATGTCTCTTCCTTGCATCTTGCGCCAATGTCGCTGAGACCAATGTGCAGATGAAGGGGAGTGACATACTCTCTGTTAAGTATGACTCCATCTACCATGCTGCATCCAGGCATGCAGAGAAGGTAGAGATTCGTTACGCCAAAGGTCTGAAAGTTGATTATCGGGCTGATGGCGTACATGTGTTTATAACCAATCCTGACCCTTCGGTAAAAAGAAGTCAGCCTACAGAACTGATCCTTCCTGCCAAACCTGATGCGCAGAAGAAGAAAAGAATGATGTGTACCACGGCGTTGCAGCTGGGCAACTTTGAGGTGCTGGGCATAGAAGACCGCATCGTGGCTATCAATTCGCTGAAGAATGTTTTCTCTGACCGCATGATAGCGCAGACTGCCAGCGGAAAGACCGTGAGGGTAGGCAAGGAGGGCGTCTTCGACATTGAGGCGGTCATAGCCGCCAAGCCCGATTATATCTTTGTCTCTACATCTAAGTTTGGAGGTTTTGAGGCCCTCAAGGACTGTGGCATACCATTGGTGCCTCACCATGGTTACAAGGAGACGGATCCCCTTGGACAGGCAGAGTGGATAAAACTCATCGGACTGCTTACGGGTGAGACACGTCGCGCCAATGCAGTATTCAGTTACATCGAGCATGAATACCTCTCATTGAAACAAAAGGTGAGTGAAAGCATGGCTGGCACTGCCGTGTCTTCGTGGCCTACGATATTGTCTGGCCGCCAGGTGCGCGACGGATGGTACACCATGGGTGGCAATAGCTATATGGCACAGATTTTCAAGGATGCCGGAGTGCGTTATATCATGTCAGACCTTGACAATACCGGTGGTACCTCACTGGATTTCGAGACGGTGTATGCCAAGGGCATCAATGCAGACTTCTGGCAGATAGACGGCACGTTTGATGATCATTATTCCCTCAGCGACCTAGCTGTGGAAGATGCCAGATACATGGATATAGCGGCATACAAGAAAGGTCACGTCTTGTTCTGTAACTTCTCCAAGACACCTTACCGCGAACTTGCCGGTGTGTCACCGCATCTGCTCCTTGCAGACTTTGTGCATGCTTTTCACCCTGATTTGCTGAAAGGCCACAAACCAGTGTTCTACGATTTTATAAAGTGAATTCGAACTGTCCTTGACACCAATACACACTCTGATAGTTAATATTGAACCAAAAATTATCAAAAAAGAATCGATGTGTACGGATGAAATGATATTTGACACAAATTATAATTAGTTATAATTAGTGTTCGTTGTCATTGGTTAATGTTCATCCGTACACGTCGAAATTCTTTCCACAAATTTTCAAAAAATATACTTGTGAGTTGATTTATGCGTATTTCTTGCTCTGGTCGCTCAGCGCTTGCGATGCTTTTGCCGACGGGCAAAATGCAGTAGTTAATCCTACTCGACTGTTATCAGGTGTTGAAGATGCTTTGGTAGATAATGCAAGGATTATAAAAATAATTTTGCACACCTACTTAGATTTGTAGTAATAATCCTTTTCATTATGATGGTGTAGTATTTCTCTTCACGTAGAGGTATATTATCCTGATAAAGACAATAATAAACGATATGAATGTTATTGCGGCAGACAGCATCATGAATATTCCCGTTAAATAGTGGGAATACGAATGATGGTTGATCCTTTGGTGGATCATAGATTGCAAAGTCAATAGCCAATCCTCCTAATGTAGCTAATATGCCAATGCCTATCTCGATAACGATAATAAACAGATAGGAGAGTGGTCTTTTTTGATATAAGTTTCATGATGTATAAAATTAATTATTCAACTCTTTCGCAGGCTCAAGATGAATTGATTATTTCTTTACCATTTTGCATGCTTCTGAAATGTCGGTAAGAGTTATCTGCGACAATTCTTCTGTCGTGAGATTCTTTCTGGCTCCAAGACGGTTAGCCTGATTCGTAATAGTCTGTTCAAACAGGTTGCGCACATAACGGCCATTACCAAAGTTGCGTGATTTGTGTGCAACTGTCTCGGCAAGGCTTTTGCGCAGGTATTGGTCTGCATCTTTGTCCAACTTATACGCATATTTATTTATTCTGCTCATGAATATGGCATAGAGTTCGTTGGATGAGTAATCGGGGAAGTTAATATATCGTGTGAATCGTGACTGCAGACCAGGGTTGGCATCAATAAACTTTTTCATCTCGTTGGTATAACCTGCAACAATAACCACCAGGCGGTCACGATCGTCTTCCATGCGTTTTACCAGAGTAGCAATAGCTTCATCGCCATATCCGTTCTTGCCATCCAATAGGGCGTATGCCTCGTCTATGAACAGAATACCGTTAAGCGCAGAATCGACTACAGCATTTGTCTTAACTGCTGTCTGTCCAACGTATTCTGCAATGAGACCCGAGCGATCTGTCTCCACAAGATGACCTCTCTTTACAACACCGAGATCCTTGTAGATTCGGGCAAGGATGCGTGCTACGGTAGTCTTACCTGTACCAGGATTGCCCGTAAAGACACAATGGTAGGATATCTGGGAGGTCTTAAGTCCCTTTGCCTCACGCTGTCTCTGTATGCGTACAAAGTTGGCAAGCGATGTGACTTCCTTCTTCACTGATTCCAGACCGATGAGTTCATCAAGTTCTTTGTAAGGGTCACCCTGTATAGGTTCGGAAACCATTAGTATGTCCTGGCCCTTGTCAAGTGAGTTCTCACTCTGCGACAGACTTTGTTTCTCTTTGTTGATTATATTCTTCGCTGAGTTGTAGGCTATACTGTCATTCTTATTTGATGTACTGTCTGTCTCGTCCGAACTTTCTCCGATGTAAACCGTAATTATCGCCATGAAGATGAATGCGCCTATGATAAAGGCATTACCGATACTCTTATCTACTTTCATAGATGGAATGTTTTCTTTTTGTTGAACGTTTTTACTATTCTTAATTATATTTTCCATTTACTCTTCGTTTTATACTCTTTAATATTTTTTACTCCCCATCCATGCCAGTAAAGGTATGGAGTAACATGCTATATCGAGAGGGTCAAAGGTACCAGGAATCACATTGACAGATTGAAGCACCTCTGACACAACCCCTAGCAAGGGGATGACACTTACCAGCAATAGCCTTATGGCAAATCTCTCGTTCCTGTTTATATAGTCGGAAAAGAGAATGTAGGATGATGTCCATAAGCCGTCAGGCAGGCAGAACCTTATAAACTCAGGTACGCAGATGCCCGCAGTCATGGAACGTAACCCATCTACTGCTGTTGTGAGGCCTACTGTGTCCAGCAGAGCGAATATAAGATGGTCTCTGCTTCTGAAAAGCAAGTAGATGCTCGTTCCTGTCAATAAACATCCCCATGCCAATATCAATTGTTTCTTCATACGCTTGTCAGACATACACTCTATTTACGATTTGGATAAAACTGAAATACGAGCACGAAATCATAACTGATATACTTATTTATCTTACCGTCCGTATTATTTTACTTGATCACCATGAGGGAGAAATACGGAAACTCTTTGCACCTTAACACCTCCTGGTCGGTGATGTGTACAGCAGAGGGCGTTCCCACCTTTTCTATATAGTGATATTTGTATTCGGGATGAGAAGCGATGAATGAATGCATAGTCTCTGTGAGACGAGACAGTTTCATTATCACTATTGTGTAGCCGCTCGTCAGTTTCTCATTTAGTTCCGCTTCGTCTATCATGCCCGGCACTACCAACAGGCGCTGGTGCTGACTAACGAGTGATATACCCGCCATGGCACCTGCCGCAATGAATGAAGGTACTCCTGCCGTCTGCGTCACAGGGTAGCTCTCCTGTGACAGTCTGTCCATGACATAGTGAGTGGTGGCGTAAATGCCGGTATCACCCTCTGTGGCTATCACGATGTTGCCATCCATGGACTTCAGTTGTTCTACCAGCGCATCATAAACGGCGAAGGCATCATGGCGATTGTCGCGCATGGGAATATCCACCACGGTAACCTTATCTATATCAATACCGGCATCCGTCATGATGTCGAGTGCGTATGACTTGCCGGAAGATCCGAAGCAGAATATATGTGAGGCATTCATCAGGGCATCGTATGTTCCCAGTGTCATATTGTCCCTGCCTCCGGGACCGAGGGAAACGAAGGTGAATACCCTCTTATTCCCCTCAATGGGTGAGATTGCCGTATGTGTATTCTTGTTCATGTGTTATCTGCAATTTTTTGGTTCGATGTGATTTTGAGTATGTGATGATTCAGTAAGGAACTGCCAGTGAGTATATCCTGCCACGACATTCTTGTAGCGGTATATAGCCGTAGGGACGGCAGTGCCCTTTGCCGACAACTGACATTGTTCTTTCGTTACAGATGTCGGCAGTGTCTCCTCTAAGATGTCGGAATAGTGAAACTCATGTCCCCTTGTGGCATACAGACCTATGCTATTATTTAGACAGATGGCAGAGGCAGTCTTGCGGTAACCCAGGTGCAGTTTCGCCTTATCCATAGTAGCATGTATAGGCAGAACGCCGCACATCTGTTTGCCATCTATGTCCTGACAGAGGTACATGAATCCACCACACTCAGCAAAGATATGTCCGCCATCCTCGGCATACTCCTTTATACTCTCGCGCATGGAGGCGTTGCTTTGCAGTTCGGTGGCGAATAGCTCCGGGTATCCGCCTGGCAGGTACGCCATGTCGCATGGTGGCAGTGCGGCATCATGCAGCGGCGAGAAGAATATCACCTTTCCCTTGCTGCGAAGCATATCTATGTTCGTGCGGTAGGTGAAGTTGAACGCCTCATCTTTTGCTACGGCTATCACCTTGTCATGATTACTACGATTTTGCGACTCCGTGGTCTGTCGTATATCAGCATCCTGAGTCAGTTGCAGCAGGCGGTCAATATCCACATGCTGCTCTATCTCTTCCGCTGCCAGAGAGATGAGTCTCTCAGTCTCCTCCCTTGCGGAGATGGTCAGTCCCAGATGCCTGCCCGGGACAGTCAGTTTCTCGTTGCGAGGCAGGTAGCCCAGGCATTCCACTCCGGCATCGGCACATGCCGACCTAAGGAAAGAGTAATGGTTTTCTGATGCCACCATATTAAATATCACCCCGGCAACGCGCAGCTTTGGGTTGAAGTTCTTGAAGCCATATATCAGTGGTGCTACGCTATATGCCACAGACTTGGCATTGACTATCAGGATGACGGGAATGTCAAGCAGCATGGCTATCTCGGCACTCGACCCCTTGCATCGTTCGTAACCGTCAAAGAGTCCCATTACGCCTTCCGCCACCCTTATGTCGGCATCGGTGCCGTAGTGATCAAATGCGCCCTTGACATGCTCTTCGTCATTCATAAACGTGTCAAGGTTCACCGATTCTCGGTCTGATGCTATATGGTGAAACATAGTGTCTATATAGTCCGGACCGCATTTGTATGGCTGCACGTTAAGCCCTCTGTCACGCAGGGCACGCAACAGTCCTATGGTGAATGTCGTCTTGCCAGAGTTGGATGTGGCAGCACCTATGAGTAGTGAGTTCATCAATCGTCTCTATTTATCCTTCTATTGGGTTGGTTTTACAAGATCTTGTATGTTTTTAGTAAGAGAGTACCATGAGTATAGAGGAGCCTGAAAACTAAACTTCTAACTTCTGTACTTATGGTACTTCCTTACTTTATATCACCCTCTGTGTTTCTTGAGTATCACGGACAGGGCGATTGGAGCACCTATCAGCGCCGTGACGGAGTTCACCGGCAGAGCGCCTTCCATTCCCGGCAGTCTTGCCACCAGATTGCAGAGCAGGGCGAGTGATGCTCCGCAAAGCATGGTGCCGGGCAGGAGTATGCGATGGTCGGAGGTGCGGAAGATGCCTCTGCACAGATGTGGCACAGCCAGTCCAATGAACATCACCGGACCGCAGTATGCCGTCACTATGGCGGTCAGTGTACCAGCTGCCGCTATGATGAGCATTCGCGAACGCTTCAGGTTCAGTCCGAGGTTCTGCGCATAGAGGTCGCCCAGCAGCAGCAGGTTGAGCGGTTTCGAGAGCAGCATGGTCAGTGGCAGCATGACGAGTATCATACTGCAGAACAGATACACCTGTCCGCCCGAAACACGGGAGAAACTGCCCAGTCCCCAGATCACGAAGGCGCGCACCTCCTCTTCGGTGCTGAAATATTTCAGTACGCCGATGATGGCAGATGCTATATAACCTATCAACACACCGACTATGAGCAGCGTTACATTACCCTCCACTCGCTGTGACAACCATACTATCAGCATCATGACGAGCATGGCACCTGCGATGGCTGCCAGCGTCAGCGCGGTATTGCTGAAGAAACCGAAGTGCGCAGACATGCCTAAGCCTACGCTACCTGACAACAATACGAGGAATGCCACACCGAGACTGGCAGCAGACGATATACCGAGTACCGAGGGACCCGCCAGCGGATTGCGAAACAACGTCTGCATCAGCAGGCCCGCAACCGATAGTCCTGCTCCACATGCCGTAGCAGTCAGTGCCTGTGGCAGTCGGGTCTTCATTATGATATTATAGAATACAAAATCATCTGATGCACTGTCTATATCCCTGGAAGAGCATAGTATGGAGATGACATCGGCAAACGGTATCTCCACCGAACCCATGACGAGGTTCAGCAAGAGGAACAGGGGGATGGACAGCAAGAGGAGGAGTCCCTTCCCCCCAGAGGGGAGCACGTGTATTACATTCATTATTGCAGATACTTGTTTCTTTCACGCGAAGACACAGAGTTCACCAAGGTCTTTACGTGAGATGTTTGCTTATGGGTTGCCAATCAGTTTGGGCAGCTATTCCGTGCAAAGTTACTAATTTCTTTCCAAATAGGCAAATGATTCTGATATAAAAATACTTGCTGTTCTGTAGGACAGGAGTCTTGATAATAACATAAGGGGATGTGCCATTGACACATCCCCTCAATTTTTATGCCTTCTTGAAACAAACAGGTTTGTTATTTCCTGAAACACGGTTTAGTCAGGAATTACATCAAGCGGCTTGTTTGTCACGTCAATGTATTCATTGTTCGGATTCTGATATGTTTTCTTCTTGTTCGTGCGTGATTATTTTATGATAAACTTCTTTTTGTTCTTGATGTATATTCCCTTAGAGAGCGAAGATCTCTCTGAGGCAGACTAACATCAATCTCATAGAAGCAACGTCTTATCATAAACTTCCAACAATCCGCTGAGCATCAGCGATGCTTTACCCGTAGGGCTCATCGGTTTGCCGTGTTCCTTTTCGTATGCGGCAATTTCTCTTTCTGCCTGCTCTACTCTTTCAAGACACTGTCCGAGTTCCAAGGCTCTTTCTCTTGTGCACATATTTTTCTTTCTTTAGTTACACATCCTGTTTTTCCTCATGTACCGCACCAGGCGATACTACACCTATGCTGCCGTGTGCAACATCAGGGTGTGTGCAAAGTTACATTTTTTATGATAACACAAAATATATTATTTATATAAGTAACTTATTGGATATCAACATACAAGCTCTTAAAAGGTAGAAAAGTATAGTAGAAGGACAGAAGTGATATTTTCCAAGGCAAGATTTAACGTTTTTAACGTTCGTAAACGCGAAAAATGGGTGTTTTTGATAATTTCTAAGAAAAAAAGAAACATCCTATTACTATCAGGAAAGGTGCTGTTTGTGATAGGATGCTTCTTACTATTGCCAGAGTGGTTCTGTTTCCCAGTTGTTAGGGAAATTCAAAGCACGCTTGTTTATTGAAGGAAAATCAATGAAGAGCCAGTTGATTTGACTTGTGAAGTTGTTGCCTGGTTCGATGACATTCAACAAGTACCGGATGATGCACATGACATAATATACCCTGTCAGTTCTGACTGGTTGCGTAATGAAAGGATGGGAACATCTCCTTGGAGTGACAGGCTGGATACGAAGGTTTCTATTCCATAACCTGCTATGATGACCACAGATGTTGCGCACATAGACAAGGGAGTGAATCCATGATTCAAAAACGGTGTCTCTCAATCCGTAATAATTGGATATGTCGCGTTTGCATGTACCAGCATTGACGCATTTGTAGAGAAGCGAAAGGGTACCGAAAGAACTGACCTCCATTGCCATCCAACTTGGTGGCCATTGATTCGTGTATGCAGAAAAGAATCCGACAATCTGATCATCATCACTTCGGCTTAGTTCCCTATTAATGCTATTCAGCAATCCTGCATGATTTTGAGGGTTGTTAAAGTTAGCAGGAACCGTGTACCAGAAATGATCCGTGGCATTAGCCATAATCTCACTGAACTTGGTACGAATAGAAACCTCAATCTGTTCAATTCTTTTGAAAAGCAATCTTCTTAGGCTTGAGTCAAAACGATACATCTCTAATGCCTGTTCGAATGTTGCATTAGGCTTGTATATATGATTGATCTTGTCAGACTGCAAAGGATAGAGATAGCCTTTCATGCGAAACATGCTTACATTTTGAAGTATATGCCTCGCGTTATCCTCGTTGCAGAATGCCAATCCTCTATTTTTTAGCAATGCAATCTGGTCGTCAACGGATAGTGATGAGTCTGTATATAAAGCTCTCGCCATAGTACATAAAAAGAAAAGGCTTACCCTAAGCGCGCTGTTCTTGCGGGAAGCGGGGTAAGCATGTTGATGCAAAGATACTAACAAATTCTTATTCCTACAAATATTTCGAGAAAAATCTTGTGTTTAACGTCAAAACATGTGCAAAATCACAGAAAATCAGTATTCTGAAAGTATCTTTTTGCAAAAATCTTTCATTTCTATATGCAAAAGGTAGAAGATAAAAGATTATTTCTTTGAAACGTAGATGGTTCTTATTGATAGAATTGTATTGTCTGTTTTCGATGACAATATGAACGTAACCTTGCCTTCCTGAAAAGAATTTGAGGAAAGCACTACATTATTGCCAGAGACGTTTATTGGGATAATGAGACCATTATTATAGGCAGACAGTTGCAGATTGTCTGTATTCTGATTATGCGTAATCACATCAATGGAAATAAGGTCTTTTCTTCTTTTTATCTGAAGCAATGCTCCTTCTGTCTTCACTTCACCAACAGTCTTTCGACCATAAGCACCATTGGATGTATATGCTTCCAGATAATAATGCATGCTTTCTTCTGGAACAAAATAAATTTGTCCCAATCCATTAAACTCCGTATGAGATTCAGCTATGATGGAGTCACCCTCCACCTTAATCAATCTGACTTCTGCCTCTCGTGGGTAATGTTGCGAATCAGTAATTGTGAATGTGATAATATGCAGATGTTGAGGTAAAAGTCCACCACCTTCAGGAAACACGGAAACAGTCAATTCCTTATCTAAAGAATGAGAAGGGATATTTACGTCTCCGTTTCCGGTGATGTAGATTTCCTTATATCCAAAAAACTTTTCGCCGAAGTTCATCATCCTTTGAGTATAGGCAACAAGCATATAATATCCTTCATCTACATCATTAGGAACTTCTATGGCATTGGAAAACACACCTAAAGAGTCGGACTTTATCTTGTAACGGCATATCAAAGTGTCTGCCTTACAATTATGCAATTCCACATAAATGAATTTAGACCTGTCTTTCGGGAATGCTGTACTGGTTGACGGAATATTGCTTACCCCATCAATCAGGTTACATCTTATCCAGATGCTTTCTCCTTTGCTATAGATGCGCTGGTTAGTCTGGATTTGTATTTTTTCTATTATTTCGCTGTTTATAGAATTGACAGCATTACCTTCATTATCCAGGGCTTGTGATTGCAGATGGAACACAGTCAAGAACACAAGTAAAAGTATATTTCTCATCTTAGTAGTATATCTGTTTGCTTACAGGCTGACCTTCGTCACTGATGCCTTCTATCTTTATAATGTATTTTGTAGATTCATCTAGAGTTATATCCTCAAGGATTGTCTCGTTAAACTCCTGAGGTATGAAATGAGGGTTCCAGTATTTTGTTGTGTCAAAAGGCTTTACCTCCCTTGCATCAAAAGACTTCATAGGCATATACCCGAGTTGCTTAACAGTAACAACTGATAAAGGTTTGTTGTGCTTGAAATACGAAAATGCCGTTGGTGATTTCGTCCATATCATAAGCAAACCTCGATTACTTGCATCTCCGTACAATCCTTGTATCGGTTTTGAGCCTCCTATACCTGCAAGATTTCCGAACATCTCGTAATTACTTGGAAGGAAGTATTCTATCTGCTTTACATCTAATGGATTGATATTCAGAATATCGGATAACGCATATCCATATACAAGGTCGTCATCTAACATTACCTCACAAGGCACAAACCTTCCATAACTGATACGCCCCAATGATTCTACTGAAATCAGTTCCTCACTTTCATCACCTGCTGCGTTCTTTACAAATCCATATCCTCTACGTAATCCAAACCGATATACCAACGATTCTATCGTGGGAGCCTTTTCCAATAATGGATCATTCTCACCTATGGCGCGATCAGGATCAACCCCCAGCCTATTCATCGGTCGGAACTTTCCTTTTGCAACAACTTCCTCGAGTTGAATGTATCCTTTAAGATTCACATTCCCACCATTGTCATTTCGTTTCTTCAACATCTCCATCTGACTGCTATCAAGAAATGGCACATGATATTTCTTCACCGATACATCTGGGTAAGTTGGAGCATCAATGTGCAAATCAAGATATCTGTCACTACCATTCTTTTTTATCGCCTGAAATGTAAATGTTGCTCCATCACAGAAATCCAATCCTCCTAACTTAAAACGATTGCCATCTACATGCAAATCCTGCATCTCACCAGTAGTCGGAACAAACACCTTCAAAGTAAAATCATCAACTTTCTTAAATGTATGCTTCACATATCCGCTTATAGTCTGTTCTGTTTCAAAAGGGTAATTGTTATTAGTTGATTTCACATCCAATAACTCAGGCAACAATTGCATATAGTTGCTGTCCGTGAGGCAATAGTATTCAAGCAGTCTTTTATCTGTTTTATCTTCGCTATGACTGTACACGTTGTCGAATGCACGTGTTTGCACTCCGAACAGAATTTCATCTCTCAGAGTTCTTCCATGCCTATCATTGTTTGCAAGTTCTTTCTGTACTATAGACAATGTGTATATTCCATGAGGAATATTTGCGCATAATCCCTCAACCGCTTTTACCAACAAAGGTCTATTGTCACTACAAAAGCAGTTCATAAAAGTCATTGCCAAAAAGATAATAATAAGGTATCGATATATGGGATTTATCATAGCCAATATATTATATGCGTTTCAGTACTTTACTAATGCAAAATTATCAGTTTTTTCCTTTTCCCGCAATACTTTCACGCTACTTTTTTCGTTAAACAAATTTAATTACACACTATAGTGTAAAGAATTTGCAATGATTTAAAGGTTAGCTAAAATTAATTGCGTAATTTTGCAGTGGAATTGTGAAATTTAGACTCTATGAAAGCGAACATCGATAAGTACTTTATCTCTGCCAATGCGGTGGATGATATACCGGAGAGCCACTATCATAAACTGGAGCCTGTGCTACAGACGATAGAGGCGTTTACGCGTAATACAAACAAGGTGGTGTATGTGGTGGATTACCTGAAGAAGAATTTCCTGTATTCCTCGGACAATATAGAGGAACTATGCGGCATAACGAAGGAAGAGATGCTTGAGATGGGTTATCTGTTCCATTCCCACTATGTGCCGAGGGCAGAACAGCAGATGCTACTTGAACTGAACAAGGCTGGCTTTGAGTTCTACGAGAACCTGCCGAAGAAGGAGCGCGACGGCTACTCCATATCCTACGACTTCCACGTGATTAAGGGCGAGAGGGTGACTATGATACACCACGACCTGACGTATCTCGTAACTACAAGGAAGGGAAGAATATGGCTTGCGCTATGCACCATGTCGCCATCATCATCGATGACTCCCGGCAATATAATAATGAGAAAGATAGGAAGTCGCACCATTCATGAGTACAACCTTGAAACGCACGAATGGATAGAGCGCAAACTGCCAAAGATAAACGCGACAGAGAAGACTATCCTCACAAGACTTATGCAAGGTTACACTATGGAAGAGATCTCCAAGAACGAAGGTGTCTCCCTAAATACCCTCAAAGCCAGCAAACGCCTACTGTTTGTGAAACTCAACGTCAATAATATTTCCCAGGCAATAGCCTATTGTCTGAACTATAAGTTGCTATAACCTTCAACGCAAGTTTCTCCCACGCCCAGTTTCGGACATGGGAGAAACAAATTGTTACCTTGACATTCCACCACCTTTCTTCTTCTCTGGTGCAGCCAAACCTTGTTTCTTTGAACCATCCCAGTTCGTGAGTTGGTCGGCACAACCATTGGAGCCCATAAGGGAAACATAGTTCTCTGCACTGCATGACATCTCATCAACTGCAGATAGGAAGGTGTCAATGTTTGATTGCTCAAAGTTTGCTTCATTGGTGGCAAAGTCATTCGTCCATGCTTTATGAGACTTTACAAAGTAACTCTGGTAGGCGAACTTATCAATTTTCATGAGACACTTGTCAATCCATGTCAACGTATCGTCACCATTGTCAACTGACTTCATCAAGTCACACATTTGAGTATTCCATTACGAATTAGCCTTCTACTTGTCTTTCTTTGTTCCCTCACGTCAACCAATGTCAACTGAGTAAGAATCATTGAGACTTGTTTCACAACCACCTTCATGAAAATACTCCGCGGTAGAAATACGTTGCAAAATTAACCTTAAATACCGACATCACCAAATATCAACCTCCAAGTGTTAAAAACTTACATACACTGATTATCAATACTTTATTGACAGTTGTTTCGACTTATTCCCGGTTGTTCAGCCCTTAGAATTATATTCCTAATAAAATATTCTGATCCGAAAAAAAATAGTTAAACAACAAATGGTTTCCTTGTTTTTTTTGCAACCCGATTTTCGCGAAAATTGGATGTTAAAGGGCCCCTTTAACTTAGCAAAGTGGGCACTTTAGCACTACGGTTGGTTTCTTGATGCAGATGTTTGGATGAAAAGTGACGAAGTGACACCTATGTTTTTTTTTTTTTGTTATCCATTAATCGGTTGTAAGACAAGATGTTGCACACGATTGTGACACTTAGCCACTTTATAAGGAGTACAGTATCAGTCATAATATATAACAGCGCTTTTTTATGGAACCACCAAATACTTCCCGAATATAAGCAACCTGTAGGATATCAGTATAAAAGCGTTTAAGGGGTAGAAAGGCATAGGAGAAGGACAGAACTGATATTTTCAAAAAATAGAGGCATCCTATTTTCATCATGAAAAGTGCTGATGGTAATAGGATGCCGGAATGTTTTATCGTCACTTAATATGATATTGCCATACGGAGCATTGCAATACTGTGTAATCTGGTATCGTAAGTAATCAAATGAACTGTCGGTTGAATATCAATGTGCTCGGAGATGGGGATTTTGCATGTTAGCTCGGTTGCAAATTCATCTCTTCCCACAAAATTAGCATAATCCGTAAAGGCTCCCAGCTGACATCTGCCCAACCTACAGAGTGCTCCCAATCCAACGAAATCCTTGCACTCCGTGTCTGCCCCGAATGCATGGGAGTAGCCGGCAAGCAAAGATAGATAGGGGGTGATGCATTGCTCTGTGTAGAACCAAGGCGTAGCGCTTATCCCTTCCTTGCAATATAAAGCATTGCCCAAGAAGTAACTATTGCCTCTATTAGTGTATGACACTTCTGCTATGCCAAAGACACCATCATCTTTCGGACAGACGCGGAATACATTTTCACGTCCCGTAAAGCGGTTGTAGCCAGTGCCGTTGTATAATGATGCCTGCACTTTGATAGGGCCTCCGTCATAATAATAGTGTACGCCGACTGATGCAACGGGATAATTTGCAATGGGATAATTTGCACTGATCGTAGGATATATGCCGCATGAACTGTTAGTGAAGAATGAGGTGACATCGCTGCAGAAATAGTCCTCATTCATATTGCGTATGCCCATAAAAAGGGAGTGACGGTCGTTTATCTGCCACGCCACATTGCATACGCTGAGTGCAAAAGGAATGTTGCCTGCATCGAGGTTTGAAAAAGTCTGCAAATCATCGCCTATGCTCTCTGATGCAGTCATGTAGGTGCTGATAGATGCAGCCTCAATGCTTACGTTACGGCTGATCGGCAATGAGGCATCGAGTCGCAGAAGGTTGGCGTTATTAAGGTCGCCCTTGTTGCTTGCCTGCAGTTCCGATGTCAACTCTATGCCAAAATCAATTTCTCTTTTATCGTTCTTCTGCGCCATAACTTTTGCTACGCAGAAGAAGCAGATGCAGATGAGTGAAAATTTCAGAATAATTCTCATTATATTCGCTTGATGTTATTGTGGAAATGTGGGTGCAAGGGTACTAACTTTCCCTTTACCCCACAATACCTAAAAATGAGTAAATATTACAACCACTTTCCACCAAATCTCTTGATGTACTACTGCTTGATTATCTGGGTCAGCACGCAATAGCTGAGCAGGATGGCGATGAGCCCCAGCATCGGTGAGGATGCTGAGACATGAAATTTAACGTTTACTAAACAGATTTTTTAAAAGCCAGCCCTCTAAAATAAAGGCTTGCAACTCTCTTGCTTATCGGTCTTACCGGCTTAGGACGATGTTTACATTAGGGAATATCGCGCGGCAGTGCTTGTAGCAGAGGGAGACTATGGCATCAAAGAAGGCTGACGGCATGACGTCCCATAGTTCGCGCGCCATTGTGATATTGGCTATCGGTGATGCATCAATGCCTGCCTTACTTGCTACGGCGCAAAGAAAGTCCTTGTTCATGGCGACCTTGTGGGAGTGGGTGTCGAGGTGTCCCTCTGCCAGTTTTACAGCCTTGCCTATCATGATGGATAGTGTGACAGACTCGAAGCCCATGTCACGGGCTGCCTTCAGGGCTTCGCCAATGAAGTTGCCGTAGTGTATGCAACGAATGTCACGCTCTCTCCTCAGGGCAGTCTCACTCTTCATTCCTGCCACCAGTCCTATCTCTGGGCAGCCTATCGCCATAGCCACCTGCATCTCACGACGGATGCTCTGTACGAAAGCCTCGTTCGACAGAGGCTTCACTATGCCCGACGTGCCGATGATGCTGATGCCGTCCACCACGCCCACCTTGTGGTTGAAGGTCTTAGTGGCAAGTTCCCTGCCACCCTCTACGGAGATGGTGACGTCAATGTCACGGTCGGTCAGGGAGCGTATCTCGTTGCATATCATCATGCGCGGCGTTGGATTGATGGCTGGTTCGCCTACGGCAATGCCCAGTCCGGGCAAGGTGACGCGTCCTACACCTTCACCCTGCAGGAAGCGTATGCCATTGGTGCCATACTCCACCTTAGCCGTTATGCAGCATCCTTTTGTCACATCAGGGTCGTCGTTATGATCCTTTGTCACAGTGGCTATTCCCCTGCTATCGTGCGCAACAGGTATCGTCATCACTTCTCCGTCAGGCAATTCAAATGCCACCTCTTCGTCGTATTCATCATACAGCAATGACAGCATGGCTGCCTTTACGGCGGCGGTAGCACACGCCCCGGTGGTCAATCCCGTATGTAAAGGAAAGAAGTCCGGCACCAAGCGTTCTATCATACGGCGCAATCCATAGCGTCCTGTGACGTAATGCCAATGGCATGGCAGTTGCGGATGCTCCACCACATACACCTTCATGCCAAGTGACAGCGCTGCCTTAACCTTGGCATCGAAGCCACCGCTCTCTCCGCTTTCTTTCGTTATGATGGCATCGCAATCTACCTGTTGCATAAGCGCCATCTCTTCCTCCATCGTGGGCAGGTTCTTTTCATAGAACACCAGTTGGTCGTCGCGAAAACCGTTTTTCCTTGCCAGTTCCCTGCTTTCCTCGCGGTCGAGTATGCGGAAGACGGTAGGCGTATCAGTCCAGAAAGCCTTCAGTTTCGCTATGGTGTTGGCACCGCTCAAGGCAAGGAGCCTGCCTATGCCGTCCTGCCTCATCTTCCTGGCAGCCTCGTCATAGTCCTTGCAGTACGTCACCTCAGGTATGTGGGGAGGAAAATCGCGCTGCACCCTGATAACAGGCAGTGCTGTACATGCCACGGTGCGGTGCAGGTTTTCGGCAAAGGGGTGAGCGGCATCTATGATACACCTTATACTATTATTAAGGCAGAAGGTATGTAGTTCCTCTTCCGTCATGGCACCGGACAGTCTTACTCCATTATGCAGGGCAACACTCTGCAGTGCGCCCTTAGTGGAGTAGAAGAAAGGTTTGCCAGCCTCCTCGCAAACGTCTGCCGCCATTCGTCCCTCAGTGGTGCCACCGAAAATCAATATCATCTATGCTTTTCCCTTTCTGAACATGTGCGTGAAGTGTCCGTCATACAGTTTGCTGAGCCCCTGACGGTTGTCTATTGCATCGCCCACTACGATCATGGTGGTGAGGGTGAGCTTATTCTCCGCCATGATCTTCACCAGGTCCTTCAGTTGGCCGCGATATATGCGCTGCTCCTTCCATGTTAGCTTATGACATGCTGCCACAGGTGTCTCCGGCGGATAGCCACCGGCAAGGAGTTCATCCTGTACCTGCTGGGCAAGACTTGCCGAGAGGAATATACACATAGTGCTCTGGTGCTCAGCCAGCATGTGCAGTTTCTCCTTGTCAGGCATAGGAGTGCGTCCTTCACCACGGGTAAGGATGATGGTCTGGCAACGCTCAGGTATGGTAAACTGACTGCGCAATTCGGCAGCGGCTGCAAGGAATGACGATATGCCAGGGGTGATGTGATAGTCCATGCCGTACTCATCAAAGAAAGCCATTTGCTCCTGTATGGCACCGTATATGCAAGGGTCTCCAGTGTGAAGGCGCACCACCAGTTTGTCGCGGTCATAGAACTCCTTCATCATGGCAAACTGCTCCTCCAGATCCATGTCGGCCGACGAGCGTACCGTGGCTCCCGGCTTAGCACAGAAGGTCAGTTCGCGTGGCACCAGACTGCCGGCATAGAGTATCAGGTCGGCACGCTCCAGGAACTTCCTGCCCCTTACGCTGACCAGGTCAGGGTCACCAGGCCCGGCACCCACTATCTCTATGTGGCCGCCCATGCCTGAGAGAGCCCATGTATAATGCTGACCGCCCTTGAAGCAACCCTTCTGTTTCTCCACCTTCAGTCTGCCATCCATCATGGCCGATGCCTCAGCCACACCGTAGCAACCGGTAACCTCATACACCTTGTCGCTTGGGTTAGGCACATGGACAGTAGCGAGTTCGCAGGCTTCATATATCCTGCATTCCGCCCAAGGCAATAGCTGACACAAACGATGCAGCATAGGTTCGTCCTTCTTCAGTGCAATGGTGCCTACAGATGCAATGGCCTCAGGGGCAAATCCATTAGCCGCAACCTCCTGAAGCAGTTGGTCGGCAGCGCGCTCATCAATGTCCCGCTGGCAACCGATGCCAAGATGCAACTGTCGTGGGAAATACCTCAGTACATCGTCACGTTCCTCCTCAATGTCAGTTCGGCAACTGATGATGATCCTTACGGCGTAATCCTTTGTGTGGCAAAGCTCAAGATACTCCTCACGGTTGCGGCAAATGGTGACGTGTGCAGGCAGTGATTGCTCCATCTCTGCCGTGCCCTCATCCTCTGCCTCCATGAGCACTATGGTAGGTTCGCCATTGACGAAAGAGGCGATCAGTGCGTTCATGACATCACGAGGCAGTGCCGCCTGTCCCCAACCATACTTGGAAGCCATGGTGTCAAGCGCCCACAGTCCGGCATTGTCGCTCTGAGTGGTGATGACAGCCTCGCCACCAGTGATGGTGGCAATGGTGCGAGCCAATTCGTTAGCGCCACCCACATGTCCTGAGAGAACAGGTATGACCCACTTGCCCGTGCTATCAACGCAGATTACGGCAGGGTCTGTGTATTTGTCGCTTATGATGTCTTTTATCTTTCTCACGCAGATGCCCAGCGCACCGATGTATATGATGGCATCATTAGCATCATCATATCTCAGTGCAGCAGCTATGCGGTCAGCGAGAGCCCTGCCCTTGTCGTTAAAGAACTCGTATGTTATCATTGTGCCTTGTATATCGTAATAGGGTTATTATCGTCAATAGTCATGGTGCAGCATTTTGTCACCGTCATGCCCAGTTCCGCTGCCGCAGTGAGAAAGGCAGCGCTGCTGTTCTCGCTGACGGAGTTGAATACTATCACGCCACCGGGTAGCAATGCCCCTTTGATCTTCTCCATTATCTCCTTCATCCTGCCTCCATGTCCGCCGATAAACACCGCATCAGGAGCGGGATATGCCGACAGGTCCTGACAGAGGAAGTCGCCAATCACCGGCGTTATGCCCGGAGCATGAAAGCGTCGGGAGTTGATGTCCATGAGTTCGCGACCTTCCTCACGCACCTCAAACGAAGTCACCTTGAGGTGCGGATGCTGCAACTTTGCCTCTATGCTCACACTGCCCGTACAGAATCCCACGTCCCACATGGACGTCCTGCCTGTCAGTTCCATAGTGGCGATGCTGCACAGGCGTATAGGCATCTTGGTGATCATCTTCGCCCTGCCGTTGAGCAGGTGAAACTCGTGGTCGGCAATGCCCATGCGGCGTGGCACCGGATGTGTGCGCTGGAGTATGATGCAGTTAGGCTGCGAATACTCAACTCCCTCCTCGTATCTGCTGACGCGCTCCTTCTCTTCGTTGCCCAGATTCTCCCCCACGTACATTATATAATTGTCATAGCCGTAGTCCTGCATCCTATGCCAGATGGCGTGCGGCGTATTCCGCTTGTCCGTCAGGCAGCCGATGAGCTGTTCGCCATGTATCAGCGCCTCGTCAAATCTGTCCCATGGTCGTCCCGTCAGTGACACTACGTGCATGTCATGGTAAGGCATGACAAGCCGGTGTGCCAGCATCTGCAGGGAGTTGAATGAAGGAAAGACATGCATCTCCACCTCAGGACATTCCCTCTGTATGGTGTTGGCAAAACCGAAGAATAGCGGATCGCCAGAGGCAAACACCACAATCTCGTCGTAGGTTTTGTACTGTTGGAATACATCGCTCAGTGGTACGGTGATGTCTATCCATAACGAGTCCGCAGGTAGCATGTCTCTCACGATCTCGTGATGACGCTTGCCGCCGGAGAATACGCGCCCCTCCGCGATGATCCTTGTCACCTCTGGAGAGAACCATTGGTTGTGGCTGTCAGATATGCCGATTATGTTATAGAGATTCATTGGGCTGGGGGTGGGGTGTGAATTCAAGAATGAATTCAAAGTGCATAATATATGGGATGTTATGATAATTTTGAACTGTGAACTATGAACTGTGAACTATGAACTATGAACTGTGAACTAACTTAAACGTCCCTGCCGGGGAGTAGCTGCTGGGCGTCGTCGTATGTCAGGATGCTGTTGACCAGTGTTGCAGCGAGGTTGCTGCCACCCTTGCGTCCATCGATGATAATCTTCGGAATGTTACGCAGAGCCTTGGCTGCGTGCTTGCTCTCCCTGACATGGACAAAGCCTACTGGCGCTCCGATGATGCCAGCCGGATGACATTTGCCCTTTCGTGCGAGGTCACAGATTTCCTGTAATGCTGTAGGTGCATTGCCAAAGACATACAGTGCGTCAGGATGCTCCTGTGCAGCAAGACGCATGCCAGCCTGCGAACGCGTGATGTTCTCTGCCTTAGCCATCTCCGCACCCCGAGGGTCGTTGATGTAGCACACTACCTCAATGCCTAGACGCTGCAGTGCACCTTTCCTTATGCCTGCAGCCGCCATCGTAACATCCGTCACGATAGTCTTTATCTCACCCTTAGCGACCTTATCGTACAGTATAGCTGTCGCTTCATCATCCATCCATAGCAGATTCTCCATATCAAAATCAGCCGTGGTGTGTATGGCATGTAGCATAGGCCACAGTCTCCACAGAGGGACATCAGGGTGCTTCAGTTCGCCGCGTATGGTGCGGAACGACTCTATCATGATGGATTGTCCTATGCCGTGCTCCCCTTCATTGCTACGGTCTCTGTAGTAACCGCGTGGAGTGATGAAGTGCCCTCCCCAGTGATAAGACTGTGAGTTGCCTATGAGCACTATGGTGAACATGTCTATCTCCTCAGGGTCAAAGTCCGCCAGTGTGGTTAGGCTGACCTGCTGGTCCTCGCGTCCAGCCTGACGCACATATCCCACAGGCGTGTCACCGCTGCGCTCCTGACGGAATATCTCCACCAGTCGGTGAAGCTGCCAGTAGCGGCCGTTGCTCTTAGGATTGTATATAGCCGTAACGAAATCACCCGTGGCAGCCGCCTTGATGCGACGTTCTATCACCTCCCATGGCGTCATAAGATCGCTCATGGATATGACGCAGAAGTCATGGCCTATCGGTGCGCCAAGCAGCGATGCCGCCTTCTGGAAAGCGCTTATGCCCGGGAGTGCGATGACCTCCACGCCCTCTTCTGCAGAAAGGGCAGTCTCACGCTCGCGTTTCATCTCATATATCAGCGGTGTCATGCCGTATATGCCGGCATCGCCGCTGGATATGACGCATACCGTCTTGCCACCTTCTGCCATACGGAAAGCCTCCAGCGCGCGTTCGCGCTCTTTCTTCATGCCGGTGTCTATGCACTCAGTGCCAGGTTGCAGGTATTTCTGAATGAACTGGAAATAATACTTGTAGCCTACGACCACGTTGCTGTCTGCTATGGCGTTGAGCACGGCGGGGGTGATGTCTTCCGGCGACCCGGGGCCAATGCCTGCTATGTAGATGCGTTTCTTATTCATTGGTTGGTTGGCGGACGTTAAACGTCCTTTTATATGAACGGGAATGGTGGAGCTATCGCTCAAACTAGTTAAACTTCAGGGCTAGTGATACGTAGAGCGAACGTCCTGGGTTGATGGTAGAGTAATTAGAGTTCCAAGGAGTGGTGTCACGCTTGTTGAAAATGTTGTCAATGCCGAAGCCTGGTTCCATCGTCACCTGGCTGAGAGTAATGATATGACGTGTGTGGAAATCCCACTGTGAGTATTTGTCGGCATATCCGTAGGTGCTGGAGTAGCGCTCGCCCTGTATGTGTCCGTTGATAGAGATGTTCAGGTGGTAGTTACCCCATGTCTTGTCCCATGCAGCATTCACGTTGGCAACATTGCGCACGCTCTTGTCCACCGGAGTCTTAGTCACGATGTACTGCTGTGTCTTAGTGTCGAGAGATATAGTCTCTGCGTTAGAGTAAGTATGTGTGTATCCTCCAGCCAGAGTGAATCCGTAAGGCAGGAGCAGTTTCATGTTGGCTGAGATGCCGCGTATGGTAGCCTTGTCAATGTTGTCACGCTGACGTATGGTAGTCCACCCATCATTGTACAGAGCAGTGAGGTCAGCGCTGTTATTGATTTCGTCCATGGTCATCACGCGGTAGTTGATCATGTTGCGAATATTATTGATGAAACCGCTCACGCTGATGGTCATCCACTTGTTGGAATACTCAGCGTTGGCATTCCAGAAATGGTTTTTCTCAGGTTTAAGCTCAGCGTTAGGCATGGTGTATCGTGCGTTAGTCTTAGCCTGGTCGGTGGCATAGAGCTGAGAGAGGGTAGGAGCCTTGTAACCGCCTGCATAGCTGGCACGCAGACGCAGACCACCGATGTGGTAGAATAGAGCAACGTTAGGAGTAACATTCGAACCGAAGTTGCTGCTGTATGTGTATCGCACGCCAGCTACAGCCTCTAGTCCCTTCACGATGTTGATCTCATCCTGTGCAAAGACATTGTAGGTAGCTGTGGATTCTGAGTCGATATTGTCGCTGACACTGTTGAGGCGGTTCTGTTCCAGTTCTATGCCTGCTGAGACCTTATTGTAGTCGTTAAGGCGGAAGATGCCCTTGAGAGTCTCATTGTAATAGTTGGTGCGCTTGCGAGTCTCGTCATAGGCCTCCTTGGTGGTAGTCTGCCAGTAGTCATACTTGGAGGTATAGTTGTCGCTATACAGATCCAGGTATATGTGCGTATTATTGTTAGGAGCCCAGCGGGTACCAGCACCGTAGTTGTAAGATGTATGGTGCATGTCGTATGTGTAAGCCTGCTTGGCGGTGTATGTGTATTCGCCAGTTGTTTTGTTCTTGGACTGGGTGAAATACTGCGCATTCTGCGGTCTGTCCGTCATGTGGTCATAGTAGTTGCCACGTATGTAGGCGCTCCATTTGTCATCAAATCGCCACTCCATTCTCTCGCTTACATTCTCTGAATGGAATCCCTGTGACATAGGGCGTCCTGTGAGTTTCAGTACGGTCTCATTACCCTCGGTGAACTCCTGGTATTTGCTCACCTGCCATGACTCAGCCTGCTTATGGTTGAAAGAGGTATAGCTGGAGAACTTGCCAGAATTGACATCCACGTTGACATCGTGATTGCGGCGTCCCTTGCTTGCCATGTATGTGCTGACAGAGGCATCCACCTTGTTCTTTGACTCGTCCGTGATGATATTTATCACACCAGCTATGGCATCGCTGCCGTAGAGAGCAGACGCAGCACCAGGGAGTATCTCGATGCGCTTGATGTTCTGCAGGCTGATACGGTCCAGACGGTCATCGCCGCTGACTCGCTTGCTGTTTTCGAGTATAAGGATATAGTCATCGCTCACACCATTGAAGTTAAGGAAAGTACCCATGCCATTGGTCATGGTGGTTATGTTGGTAGTCAGTTTGTTGAGAGCATCCTGCAGGCTGGTAGCGTGAGCGTCCTGCAGTTCTTTTTGTGTGATGACTCTCACTGCAACAGGTGAGTTGTCTGCCTTGCGGTATGTACCAGTACCTGTGATGGTGACAGGATTGAGTTCTACGGACTGGGTTCCCTTTTTCTCTTGTGCATCAGCACAGGTAGCAATGGCAGCAGCCATCATCAGGAGTTGTAATTTCAGATTCATCTGTTAGTGTTCTTGTTGTGTATGATTGTCTATGTATATTCCAACTGCAAAGGTACTTCTTTTTTCTGAGACTGGCAAGGAAACAAAATGAAAAATGTGAAAGAGCCTTCAGCCTATAATGATTATGAGTAAATATTTTTAGTTTGAATTGTTTGTTAATATCAATAACTTTTCTTACCTTTGCAGTGTGAATCCCGATAAAGTCAATAGATAAATTCCCTATTTGGAAAATATGCTACACCCCATAATGCTTTGCGGCACGGGCAGTGATGTAGGCAAGAGCATCATAGCTACCGCCTTATGCCGCATATTCCTGCAGGATGGCTACCGTCCTGCACCATTCAAGGCACAGAATATGGCGCTTAACTCATATGCCACTTCTGACGGATTTGAGATAGGCAGGGCACAGGCCGTTCAGGCTGAGGCTGCCAAGGTGCCTTGCTGTACGGATATGAATCCGCTGCTGCTCAAGCCGAACTCTGAACATACCACGCAGGTGGTGCTCAACGGCAAACCTGTGGGTAACCGTTCGGCATACGACTATTTCCGTAAGGAGGGACGCGAGGAACTGCGCCAGTCCGTGCATGTTGCCTTTGACCGTCTGGCAGGTAGGTATAACCCTATCGTGATGGAGGGTGCTGGCAGTATATCCGAGATAAACCTGCGCGACTCAGACCTGGTTAATATGCCTATGGCACGCCATGCCGATGCTGATGTGATACTCGTAGCCGATATAGATCGCGGTGGTGTATTCGCTTCGTGCTATGGCAGTGTGATGCTACAGTTGCCGGAGGATAAGGCGCGTATCAAGGGTATCATAGTCAATAAGTTTCGTGGAGACCTACGGCTCTTTGAGAGTGGCAGACGTATGCTGGAAGATGTGTGCGGCATCCCTGTGCTCGGCGTGATACCTATGTATAAGGATATAGTGATAGAAGAGGAAGACTCCGTGGAACTGGAGCAGAAGCACCGTCATCTGCAGCAGGGGAAGGTGAATGTAGCAGTGGTTTTGCTGCGTCATATCTCAAACTTTACGGACTTTAATGTCCTTGAGCGTGATGAGCGCGTCAATCTCTTCTATACCAATAACACCAAGGACATAGAACGTGCAGACATAGTAATACTGCCTGGAACCAAATCTACTCTCGATGACCTGATGGAACTCCGTCGTAACGGTGTGGCACAGAGTATTATACGTGCCCATCGCAACGGTACTATGGTGGTGGGTATCTGCGGCGGTTATCAGATGCTGGGACAGACGGTCTCTGACCCGGACGGTATAGAGGGCAGCATAGCCCAGTTGCCGGGACTGGGACTCCTTGATATTTCTACCGTCATGACTAGGGAAAAGACCACCCAGCAGGTAGAGTTCATGTTTCGCGGCAAGCGCTGCGTAGGGTATGAGATACATCAGGGAGTGAGCACCACCGACGAGCGAGTCATCGTCGATGGTAATTGTATGGGTACGTACGTACATGGCATCCTTGACAATACATCCGTCATAGACTTCCTCCTTGAGGGAAAGACAGAGCAGGCCAGTGAAGAGCATGTGAGCATAGAGGAATTCAAGGACCGGCAGTACGACTTACTTGCCGACCATGTGAGGAAGCATCTTGACATGGAGGCTCTGTACAGGATAATGAAAGGAGAGAGGGAGTAGGTATGCTGAAAGGACATGGCGACGATATATATAGATACGAGCGTATCACGATGAATTTCTCATCCAATGTCTATGCGCATTTTGATCATTCCGGGCTCTTTGCATATCTGGCAGAGCGTCTGCCACTGGTGAAGAACTACCCTTCGCCGACAGCCGAGGAGTTGGTGGATGACATAGCTGACGCTCTTGGCATTGACAGACGTTGCGTCAGTGTCACCAATGGTGCTACGGAGGCAATATATCTGGTGGCACAGACCTTTGCCGGCGAACCTGCTGCGGTGTTGGCGCCTGCGTTTGCAGAGTATGCTGATGCCTGTGAGATGTATTCGTCCCAGGTGCGTTATGCCTCTTCTCTGAATGATATAGACGCAGAATGTAAGGTGGTATGGCTGTGTAACCCATGCAATCCTACGGGGGCAGTAATGGATAAGACCTTGCTCCTGGATTATGTGAAGGAACATCCTGAGAAGGTCTTCGTCATAGATGCCAGCTATGCCCCATATACCATGTGCCAATTACCCACTGCAAGGGAACTGTTGCGCCCCAATGTGCTGATGCTTCATTCCATGACAAAGGAATTTGGAATACCGGGACTGCGATTAGGCTATGTCACGGGCATGGAGGAGATGATTATACGAATAGATTCGCATCGCATGCCGTGGTCAGTCAACCAACTCGCCATTGATGCCGGCAGGTATCTGCTGGCGCACAAGGAGGACTATGCCTTTGACCTGTCGATGCTGATGGAGGAGCGACGTAGGGTAGGGCACGCCATGCAGGAATTAGGTATTACGGTTTCTCCATCTGATACCCATATCTTGTTGGCAGAACTTCCCCATGGCTCTGCTGCAGAACTGAAAGACAGGCTTGCCCGTCAGCATGGCATACTTGTAAGGGATGCATCTAATTTCCATTCGCTCACCGATAGGCATTTCCGTATAGCGGTGCAGAGACCGGAGGAAAATGATTGCTTCCTTGCGGCGTTGGAGAAGTTTAGAAGAAGTTAAGAAGGAGTTAAGGAGTTAAGACAATACTTTTAGCAATCAAAAATACAAATGTCTTAACTCCTTAACTACAATAAGATTGTATGATGCTGAGACTAAAGTTTCTTCAGTCCAGCGATAGCCTCCAAAGGATTTTCAGATTTGAATACGTAGCTGCCTGCTACGAGTACGTCCACTCCTGCGGCTACGAGGCGTGGGGCAGTCTCCTGCTGTACACCGCCGTCAACCTCTATGAGGGCGTGTGAACCGCTCTCGGTGATGAGGCGTTTGAGTCGCTTTGCCTTGGCGATAGTGTTCTCTATGAACTTCTGTCCGCCGAATCCAGGGTTTACACTCATGAGGAGTACCATGTCAACGTCGCAGATGATGTCTTCGAGTACACTGACAGGCGTTGCAGGGTTGAGAGTTACGCCAGCTTTCATGCCGGCATTGTGTATCTCCTGTATAGTGCGGTGTAGGTGTGTGGTGGCTTCGTAGTGCACGTTCATCATCATGGCACCGAGCTTTGCTGTCTGTGCTATGTAGTTTTCTGGTTTGTTGATCATGTAGTGCACGTCCAGTTTCTTGGTGCAAGCGCTTGCCACTGCCTCAAGTACTGGGAAACCGAATGAAATGTTTGGAACGAATGAACCGTCCATTATGTCGAGGTGAAGCCACTCTGCTTCACTCTTGTTGATCATGTCTATATCACGGTCAAGATGCAGGAAATCCGCTGCGAGAAGTGATGGTGAGATGATAGCCATTGTTGTTAGTTTAGATAGAAAGGTATATACTTCCCATTAATATTTATTGGTCTGAATGTATATGCGAATTGCTTGATGATGGACAATGTCCTTTCTGTCGGTGAATATGAATTTATAGAGTAATTCTGTTTCATAGGCGGGGAATGGTTGAAATGGTTACTGGTAATGATTATGTCTCATGGCTTGTTTCTTTTTTATGCCTTCTATAGAAATAACGTCTGTTTTCCCGCCTTTATTATGTCATAAGCAAAAATTAAGTCGCAAACACTACCGTAAAAGAAGTGTTTGCGACTCGAAGGTATTGTAATTTTTGTTTTTACTTTACCTTGTCCACGATAGCCTTGAAAGCTTCAGGATTGTTAACAGCGAGGTCAGCGAGGACCTTGCGGTTGATCTCGATACCAGCCTTGTGAAGGAGACCCATGAGCTGTGAGTAAGAGAGACCCTCCATGCGTGCAGCAGCGTTGATACGCTGAATCCACAGTGCGCGGAAGTTGCGCTTCTTGTTCTTACGATCACGGTAAGCGTAGGTAAGACCCTTCTCCCAAGTGTTCTTAGCTACTGTCCAAACATTCTTGCGAGCGCCATAGTAACCCTTGGTAAGCTTAAGGATACGAGTTCTCTTTGCCTTAGAGGCAACATGATTTACTGATCTTGGCATAGTTTTTTACTTTTTTACAAAAAGGTTCGACAATAAGGTGAATTAACGGAGACAGAGCAAGTCACGAACCTGCTTCATGTTGGTCTGGTCAACAATAGTAGAACCAAGAAGATTTCTCTTCTGCTTCTTTGTCTTCTTTGTGAGAATGTGGCTGTGGAAAGCGTGGTGTCTCTTCACCTTACCAGAACCGGTGAAAGCGAAACGCTTCTTTGCACCGGAGTTTGTCTTTACTTTTGGCATTTTTTTGTTTTGTTTAATTAATTAATATTAATGAATGTGGCAACGCATATACCGGGCGTTACGCACTGTTATTCGAATTTGGAATTATGAGTTTGGAATTATGCACTATGCACTATTCAGCGCTTTCCTCGCGGAGTTTAGCGAGAGCTTCCAGTCCCTTTGCGTTAGCTGCTAGTCCGTCGCCAGCTGTCTCGGCATCAATCTTTGCTGCCTCGTTAGCTTCAGCCTCACGGCGCTCACGGTCCATTTTCTGCTGGCTCTTCTTAGCCTGGCCAGCCTTCTTAGGAGCGAGGAAGAGGAACATCTTCTTGCCTTCGAGCTTTGGCATCTGCTCTACCTTACCATACTCCTCAAGGTCGTTAGCGAAACGTAGGAGGAGAACCTCACCCTGTTCCTTGAAGAGGATAGAGCGACCGCGGAAGAATACGTATGCACGAACTTTGTTTCCTTCTTCAAGGAATTCCTGTGCATGCTTGAGCTTGAAGTTGTAATCGTGCTCGTCAGTCTGAGGTCCGAAGCGTATTTCCTTTACTTCTACCTTTGCCTGCTTCTGCTTCATCTCCTTAGCTCTCTTCTTCTGCTGGTAGAGGAACTTAGAGTAGTCAATGATACGACAAACAGGTGGCTGTGCGTTAGGGCTGATTTCTACGAGGTCCTCGCCTCTCTGGCGCGCAATATCGAGTGCCTGCTTAGTAGGCATTACTGAAGAGCCATCTTCATCTACGATTCTTACCTCACGCACACGAATCTGCTCGTTGATGCGGTATTGGTTTTTTGGATTTGGTTTTCTGTTGTCTTGTTTCATTAACTGTTATTAAATGGTACTTATTGTACGTTACTTGCTTTGTGTTTACACAAAAGCGTTGCAAAGGTACAAAAATAAATCGAGATACGTTAAACTGTTTCCTGATCTGTTAACTTTTTTAAGTTTATTTAACTAAAAGCAGGCGCAACCCTACTGGGCTGCGCCTGAATATTATAAGGTGTGCTATTATTAGATAGCGAATGGGTTCTCGCCTGGGTAGAGCTGACCTGCTGGGAGAGGAGTGTTGATGTCCTCAACGCCGAGCATCTTGAGAGCCTCGAAGAGAACCTTGCCGCAGTGCTCGAATGCGTATGCACCGTGGTGAGGGAAACGCTTGCCAACGAGGACGTGACGGTAGAAGCGTGCGAATCCAGGGATAGCGTGTATGCCGATGCCACCGAAAGAGCATGGATCAACATCGAGGAACTCACCCTGAGCGATGTAAGAAACGAGCTTAGAGTCAGAGTTAGACTGGATGCGGAACATTGTTGACTTACCTGGCATGATCTGGCCTTCGAGAGTACCCTTTGTGATATCTGGAGACATGAGGCGAGCCTGGATGAGCTGATACTTGATTTCGCAGCTCTTCATGCACTGTGAGCATGTGTTACCGCAGTGGAAGCCCATGTAGAGGTCCTTGAGGTCAGCACCTGCGAGACTTGCACCAGCAGGGATGACGTCAGCAGGAACAGAGTTGTTGATGTCGAGGAGAGTAGCAGGCTTCTCTGTAGCGCACTCTGCCATGTACTCAGAGAGAGCGCCGTAGAGGTCAACCTCACATGCTACAGGAATGCCACGACCGGTAAGGCGTGAGTTAACGTAGCAAGGCTCGAACTCGAAGATTGGCTGCCATGCTGGCCAGCACTTGTTAGCGAATACGGCATACTTGCTGCCGCCCTTGCCGCTCTCGTACCAGTCCATGAGTGTAACCTCCAGCTGAGCCATCTTGTTGATAACCTCTGGATAGTTGTTGCCCTTGCCGAGCTCCTTCTCCATATCCTTAGCTACAGCAGCGATCTCTTCTGCCTTGCCTGGCTTGCTTGTGATCTCGTCGAATGCCTTCTTGAGGTCGAGCTCAGAGTTCTCCTGAACCTCGATGCCGAGATCGTACATTGGCTGGATAGGTGCGTTACAAGCTAGGAAGTCCCAAGGACGTGGACCGAAGCCGATAACCTTGAGGTTCTTTACACCGATAACTACGCGAGCGATGTTACGGAAGTCTGCGAGCTCCTTGACAGCCTCCTCAGGAGTTACGTTAGGATACTCTGGGATATATACCTTGAGGCGACGGAGACCTACGCTATAAGAGAAGTTGAGAACACCGCAGAGAGCGTCACCACGGTCATTAGCGAGGTTAGCCTTGCCTTCTTCCTTGGCAGCGATAACCATAGCAGGACCGCCGAACTTCTGAACGAAGAGAGTTGTAGGACCCTCTGGGCCGAAGTTGCCGAGGAACATACATACTGCGTTGATGCCATTCTCCTTGGCCCAGTCAAGGGCTTTGTAGGTGTCAACGTCGTTCTCGATAACTACTGGGCAGTCATAGACCTCAGGAAGGCCAGCCTTCTTGACTTCTGCCATTACGGCAGCCAAACGAGCCTTTGTGAGGGCAATAGGGAAGCAGTCGCGGCTAACGCCAACGATACCGAGCTTCACGGTTGGTTGGTTAATCATTTTGATAAAGTTTAAGTGTTAGAATATTGTTTTTGTAATAATATTGTTTTGCTTAATTGATTACAAAATTACAAATAATTTATCGAATCGCCAAAAAGTTTTACGATTTCTTTTATTAATATTTCTTAATATAAATAAGGTAAAGTCGCTGTTTCGGGAAAATGTTACATAGCGGAATGTTTTTGTTCTTTTTCTGTACGTCCGTAAATGAAAAAAGCAGAGCACATCTGCTGTGCTCTGCCCCTTTGGGAATTATAAATTATAAACTATGAACTATGAACTGTAAACTATGAACTATTTCAGCGCCTCTACGTCACGCTTGACGTTGGTGCGTATCTTGGTGAGATATTCCTTCATCTTCTTGGCATCCTTGTTGTCGATGATCTCAAGGAGTTCTTTGAGTTCGGCGCGTATCTGGTCCACCTGATCATGAGTGTACGGGTTGAACAGCACCTCCTGCAGGAGATAGTCATCCTCGTTGAGTACGCCCTTGGCTATGCGGAGGTGGCGCTTGAATGTAGTACCTGGCGCATCCTGATGCTTCATGACGGCAGAGAATACAAAAGTAGATACGAACGGTATAGAAAGTGAGTAAGCCACCGTCTTGTCGTGCTCTTCGAATGTGTAGTCGTAGATGTTGAGGTCCAGACGGCTGTAGAGGTCCTTGAAGAAGCAACGGCCCATATAGTCACCCTCGCTGATGATGATGGCATTCTCCTCAGAGAGTTGGTTGAGGTTGGCGAATGTAGGACCGAACATAGGGTGGGTGCTCACGTAGCTCTTGCCTGTTGACTCATAGAAGTCCTTCAGTCCAGTCTTCACTGAAGCGATGTCGCTGAGGATAACCTTCTCAGGGAGGTAAGGCAATACCTCATTGAATGCTGGAATGGTGTATTTCACCGTTGCAGCATTGATGACCAGTTCTGGTTCGAACTGACGGATCTCTTCCAATTCAGTAAAGCGCTGACAGTTGTATGTGAAGCGGAGACGCTTAGGATCTTTCTCATATACGCCTACCTCGTGGTCGAAACTGAGCAGGTCGATGAAGAATGATCCCATCTTACCTGCACCGAGAATAAGGATTTTCATATTTTTGCGTTTTTGTGTTTATATCTACTAGTAAGGAGTTTAAGAAATTAAGGAATTTAAGAGGTAAGAAGTTAAGAAGTTAAGAAGTTAAGGAGTTAAGACATTAGTGAAAATAATTGCAAGGAGTATTGTCTTAACTCCTTAAACTCCTTGACTCCTTAACTTCTATAACTCCATAACTCCATGATTATTTGCCTACAATCTCCAGCTGCTGACGAACAGACTCTTCGTGTATGTGTTCGAATATCTGCTTGACAAATTGCTCGCCCATGCCGGTGAGGGACCCCTGTACTCCACGTTTGTCTAGAATTTCGTTGTAACGGCCTGTTTGGAGCACCTGTATGCCGTTGTCCTTCTTGTATTGGCCAATCTCGCGGCATACACGCATACGGCGTGAGAGGAGTTCCATGAGTTCGTTGTCAATAGTGTCTATCTGCTGGCGGAGCTGTTTGAGGCTATCTGTAGCGGCAGCGGTATTGTCGCGGGCTACGAGGAGCTTGACGATAAAGTCTGCCACGTCAGGTGTAACCTGCTGTTTGGCATCGCTCCATGCCTTGTCAGGGTCACAGTGTGACTCTATCATGAGACCGTCGAATCCGAGGTCGAGAGCCTGCTGTGAGAGTGGAGCGATGAGTTCGCGGCGTCCTCCCATGTGAGAAGGGTCGCAGCAGATAGGCAGTTCTGGTATGCGGCGACGGAGCTCGATAGGGATCTGCCACATAGGAGCGTTACGGTAGATGGACTTGTCAAAAGAAGAGAATCCGCGGTGTATGGCACCGAGCTTCTTTACGCCAGCTTGGTTGATGCGCTCCAGTGCACCGATCCAGAGTTCGAGATCAGGGTTTACGGGATTCTTGACAAGGACAGGTATGTCGATGCCCTGCATAGAGTCAGCGAGCTGCTGCATGGCAAACGGATTGGCAGATGTACGTGCGCCGATCCATAGAACGTCCATGCCATACTTCATGGCGAGTTCCACGTGCTCAGGTGTAGCCACCTCGGTGCCCACCTGCATGTGAGTCTCTTTCTTTACGTCTGCCATCCACTGAAGGGCTGGTTCGCCGTGACCCTCAAAGCCACCTGGCTTGGTGCGAGGTTTCCATACGCCGGCGCGGAAGATGTGGCAGCCCTTGATGGCGAGTTGCTTAGCAGTGGTCATTACCTGTTCTTCAGTCTCTGCAGAGCAAGGTCCTGCGATGACGAAGGGACGTACGTTATCACTAGGAAGGTTGAGTGGTTCTAATTCCAATTCCATATCGATGTGTGTTTTTAACTTTCACGCCTTTGCGTGAGAATATTGGGGTGTTATTTTATTGTTTCTTTTATTCTTTTGAGTGCCTCGGTCATCTTTTCGTCCTTGGCACAGAGTGAGATGCGGATGTATCTTTCGCCATTGCTGCCGAATATGAATCCCGGGGTGATGAATACACGAGCCTCATGTAGAATTTTCTCAGTCAGTTCCTCGCATGTGGCATAGCTGTCAGGTATGCGTCCCCAGAGGAACATGCCTACAGAGCTTTTGTCGTATGTGCAGTTGAGGACGTCCATGATTTCCTCGGCTATCACTCTGCGGCGCTTGTAGTTGTCGTAGTTGTACTCCTTGTGCCAAGCATCGTCATTATGATATGCCTCTGCAGCAGCGAGCTGTACGCCGCGGAACATGCCCGAGTCTATGTTTGACTTAATCTTGAGAATCCAAGAAATGAACTGAGGATTGGAGGCCACCATGCCCACACGCCATCCAGGCATGTTGTGACTCTTTGACATAGAGTTGAACTCGATGCAGCAATCCATAGCGCCCGGTATCTGAAGGATAGACTGAGGACAGTCATTGATAATCATAGAGTAAGGATTATCGTTGACCACCACGATGTTATGATCCTTGGCAAACTTTACAAGTCTCTCATATGTAGCGCGGCGTGCGTTGCCACCGGTAGGCATGTTAGGGTAATTTGTCCACATCAGTTTTACGCGACTGAGGTCCATAGCCTCAAGAGCGTCGAAGTCAGGCTGCCATCCGTCATTCTCCTTGAGGTCATAGTTTACGATCTTCTGTCCGAGAATCTTTGACAGCGAGGTGTATGTAGGATAACCAGGGTTAGGTACGAGTACCTCGTCGCCAGGGTTGCAGAATGCGAGGGTGACGTGGAGGATAGCCTCCTTGGAACCAATCATAGGCTGTATCTCAGTCTTAGGGTCGAGGTCCACGTTGTACCATCGCTTATAAAAGAAAGCCATCGCCTCGCGGAGTTCAGGTATTCCCATGGTAGGCTGGTAACCGTGTGCGTTAGGGTCGTATGCTGCCTTGCACAGTGTATTGATGGTAGCCTCGGAAGGTGGCATGTCAGGAGAGCCGATAGCGAGGCTGATGATGTCTTTGCCTTCAGCATTGAGTTGTGCAACCTCCTTGAGTTTGCGGCTGAAGTAATATTCTTGTACCGTAGAGAGACGGTCAGCGGGTTTGATGTTACACATATATTTATATATTCACTTTTTATTTACTGGTTGTTGATGCTTCCCTATTTGAGGTGGGAAGCGTATTATTTTGCTGCTGTATATTCTCCGAGGATTATGAGATCCTTGGTGAGCGGTATGATAGCGTCGATGCTCTGACGGTATCGGGTTATGTCGTCGTATGTCACATCGACATAGAACATATACTCCCATTCCCTGCCTATGATAGGTAGTGACTGTATCTTGGTGAGATTGATCTTGTAGAAAGATAGGATGGAGAGCACCTGTGACAGCGATCCCTCTTCGTGAGGCAGAGAGAATACGATACTTGACTTGTCTGACTCGTTGATGGCGCGTAGGAAGTCTGCCTTGCGAGGGTCGGACATTACGAGGAATCGTGTATAGTTGTGAGGGTTATCCTCTACGTGGTTTTCCAGTACCTCCAGTCCGTAGAGCTGTGCAGCGTCGGCATGACAGAGGGCTGCTACACCAGTGAGCTGGTTCTCTGCTATCCATTTTGCAGAACCTGCAGTGTCTTCATCCTCTACCATCTTGAGGTTAGGATGCTTGGAGAGATAGCGCTGGCACTGAGCGAGGGCTACTGGGTGTGAGTGCACCTCGGTGAGCTGGTCGATGCTCTGTCCTGGCAGGGCGCAGATGCAGTGGCTGATATGGGTCTTGTGTTCGCCGACTACGGCCATGCCAGATTCGCGGAGTAGTTCGTAGTTGTGTAGCAATGAACCTGCTATGGTGTTCTCGATTGCCATAATACCGATGACTGTAGGGTCGCTCTTCATATTCTCAAACACCTCATCGAATGTAGAGCAGCATATGATCTGCAGTTGTTCTCCCTCGAAATAGTGGTGTGATGTAATATCATGGAAACTTCCCACTTCACCTTGTATTGCTATTCTTTTCATCCTTGTGTATAGTTGTTGTTTTTTTGTTTTATTACTATATAAGAAAAAGTCCCGTATAGTGGAGTGCTATGCGGGACTTTGCAATTATTTCGTTTTGCTTATTCTCTTAAGTTGAACTTTATACGCAACTTCCCGCTTTACAGAGTCCTGCAAAGTAAAAGTAATAAAAGAAAGATGCGTAAAAACTATTCATGTCTTTGTGATTGTTTATCGTTGTGCTAAGGGCACTGATGTTCTAATTGGGTGCAAAATTACTAATAAATTCTCAAACTGCCAAATATTTCATTAAAAAAATAGAAATTATTTCTCTATATAATAAATAATGTGTAACTTTGCATGTAGGTTATTGATGTTTGGTTTTTTTATGAACCGATAGAAACGTTTAAGCAACCAGAAAAGAGAATTAGGATTAACAGATAAGATACAACAGAATGAAGTTTGGCATAATCGCAGCAGGTGAGGGGTCGCGTCTTGCAAATGAAGGTGTGCTGATGCCAAAGCCCCTTGTGCCAGTGGGTGGCGAATGTCTTATAGACCGATTGCTACGGATATTCCGTGACAATGGGGCCAGTGAGATAGTGGTCATCTGCAATGATTTATTGCCATACGTCGATGCGCATCTTTGTCAGGTGGAGCGCGACGGACTACAGGATGGTAGTCGCGTACCCCTTCGCCATATAGTCAAGACAACCCCGTCGTCCATGCATAGTTTTTACGAACTGAGCAATATGCTTGATGGCGATGAACCGTTTATCGTGACGACTGTCGATACCTTTTTTGACGAAGATGCCTTTACCCGGTATGTCACGGCGTTTGCTGCGAGCAAGGCTGACGGTATGATGGCTGTGACCGACTATGTCGATGATGAGAAACCCTTGTGGGTGGGTACGGATGGTCATGTTGTCAATGGATTTTATGACAGTGACGCAGATCATAAGTGCCGGTATATCTCAGCAGGTATCTACGGACTGCGTGCCTCAGCGCTCACCATACTCAGGCGGTGTATAGAGGAGGGGCAGAGTCGCATGCGTAATTTTCAGCGTGCCCTGGTGGCTGGAGGATTACATCTTGAGGCATTCCCTCTGGGCAAGGTGTTTGACATAGACCATGCCAGTGATATTCCCACCTGTGTGCTGGGTATCTATCGGCACAAACAATATTCTCCGGGCAAAAGTGATGCCGATGCGCAGATCATGGACAGAGTGCTGGAACTACTGAAGGAAAATAAAGGTAACAAGGTCATCCGAACTGTGAGTGAGGAAGAACTGATGGAAAAAGGCCAGCTACCAGTAGCGGATATATATATGTCCATGGCTAGGAGTCCGAAGGTACTGGCAATGCTCAAGAATGCTCAGGGTAAGGTTGTGAATGCCCCTCGTGGAGTGGAGGCATGCAATCTTCGGGCATGGATGATGCAGGATATGTGCAGCACCCTGCCATGCTGGGTGAAACGTGCTGATGGATGTGCAGAGGAAAAGGCTGATACCGTCTTTTGTCAGACGGCAGGAGAGCGTGACAGAGCTGTAGAGGCGATGAAAGGCAGGGGCATCAGGCAATACGTCGTGCAGGAACATTATGAGGGAGACCTGATAAAGTTTTATGGCGTCTCAGGTACGGACTTCTTTCACTGGTCGTACCCAGCGGAGACCGGACAGACGAAGTTTGGACTAGAGGAAAACAATAGTGCATTGCACAGGTATGCCTTCTCTGTAGAGCAATTCAAGACTATGGCTGACGAGATAGCGTGCCGGTACAATGTTCCCGTCTATGGCGGCGATGCCGTGATTGGTCCTGATGGAAGTATTAAAATCATAGACTTCAATGACTGGCCGTCCTTCTCTCCATGCTGGGATGAGGCTGCCAGGGCTATAGCAGGAATAGTCCTGTCCCTCTAAGGGATGGGGGATACAATGACTGTTTGTTATGTAAATACCAGATGGGTTAATTTGTATCCTCATATAAATAAGAATAACATACCTCCAACTCCTCCCCTCAGGGGAGGTCGGGTGGGGCCTAAAGGTTAAGTATTTTGACAATAAAAGAATTTAAGATATTATTGCGTAGCACGTTCAAGTCCATGGACACGGAAGAGAATATAGATATCTACTTCACACGTCCCATAGGTCTTGTACTTACACTGATATGCAAACGGTTGGGAATACATCCTAATGCCGTGACGATATTCTCCTTCTTCCTAGGAGCAGGAGCGGGTTGGATGTTCTGGCATACGGATCTATGGCACAATGTGTGCGGTGTGTTACTGCTCATGTCTGCTAATTTCTGTGACTCGGTGGATGGGCAACTGGCACGTATGACAGGCAAGAAGACACTGACAGGTCGCATGCTTGACGGATTTGCCTCAGATGTGTGGTTTGCCTGCGTCTATGTAGCGATATGTTTCCGTCTGCAGGGAGAGAATTTTCCCGGTCTCAATGAGAAATGGGGCGTGGGAATATGGATGCTCTGCTCGGTGGCAGGCTTCATAGCTCATACCAGACAGTGTCGTATCTCAGACTATTATCGTAACATCCACCTATTCTTCCTGCTGGGTAAGGAAGGTGCCGAGCTAAACTCCTACGAGAGTCAGAAGGCGATAGCCGACAAGTATCGCAGGGAGAAAAACTGGGTTGGCGTGCTTTTCTTCGCGAACTATGCTAAGTATTGTCGTGCCCAAGAGGCTATGACACCGGAGTTTCAGCGAATGAAGGCAAGACTGACAGAGAGGTATGGGGGTATTGACAATGTTCCCCAAACCTTCCGTGATGAGTTTCGTAGGGACAGTCTGCCACTGATGAAATACACCAATTTCCTTACCCACAACTGGCGTGCCTTCGTTTTGTTCTTCAGTTGTCTGATAGGCCATCCGTGGATATATCCGCTGTTTGAGATAACCGTAATGCACATCGTGGCGGTGAGGATGCACCATACTCATGAGACAATGTGTAAGAGATTGGCGGATAAATACACTGGTGGTCTGACATACAAAGCCCTACTGATGGATTTTGGTGGTACGATAGATACTCATGGTGACCATTGGGGTAAGGTGCTATGGCATGCGTATGAGCGCTGTGACGTACCGGTTACTGAGGAACAGTTCCGTGATGCCTATGTCTTTGCTGAGCGTAAGTTAGGTAAGGAACATATCGTTATGCCAGACTTCACATACCGGAAGACATTACAGACGAAGATACAGATACAGTTGCAGTGGCTGCGTGACAATGGCATTATCAATGCGACAGACAATGAGGCACAAGCAATGGCAGAAGCGGTGCTCGCCGATATATACGGCAAGGTATGTGATACCATCAGCCGTTCACGTAAGGTGCTGGCAGACCTTCGTGCGCGTGGCATTCCTATGGTGCTGGTAAGTAATTTCTATGGCAATATGCACACCGTACTGGATGAGTTCTCGCTTACGTCATATTTCTCTGACGTGGTGGAGTCAGCAGTAGTTGGCGTACGCAAACCTGATACTGCTATATATAAAAAAGGTATAGAGTGCCTGCATAAGGTGAATGCCGCCCTGGCATACGATGATATATGTATGGTGGGCGACAGTATAGACAAAGATATACTGCCAGCCAAGAAACTAGGTTGCAAGGCCATTCGTGTGAATGGCGAACCATGGACGTCATCGCAGATAGACGACTTTGCGCCAGACTGTACGATACAGGTGTTGGAAGAATTGATAACGAATATTAAAGCATGAACAATATGAAAAGTACTAATATAAAACCAGCCGACGGTAAGTTGGGTATTATGGTAGTAGGCAATGGAGCTGTTGCCACAACATTTATGACAGGTGTGCTCATGGCACGTAAGGGACTGACTAAGCCTGTCGGTAGTATGACACAGTATGACAAGATACGTGTAGGTAAGGGGGAAAATGCCAAATACCTCCCTTATAATGAGATCGTACCGATCACTGACCTCAAAGATATCGTCTTTGGTACATGGGATGTCTATCCTCAGAATGCTTTTCAGGCAGCGATGTACTGCGAGGTGCTGAAGGAAAAGGATATTCTGCCAGTAAGAGACGAGCTGGAGAAGATTATTCCGATGAAGGCTGCATTCGACAAGAACTATGCTAAGCGTCTTGACGGCGACAACGTGAAAGACTGCAAGACACGCTGGGAGATGGTAGAGGCGCTGCGCGAGGATATGCGTCAGTTCAAGGCTGCCAATGACTGTGCCCGCATCGTGGTGCTCTGGGCAGCATCGACAGAGATTTATGTGCCGGTAAATATGGAGGTGCATGACACTCTCGAGCATCTGGAGGCTGCCATGAAGAACAATGACACAGCCAACATCGCACCATCCATGTGCTATGCATACGCTGCTCTGGCAGAGGGCGCACCATTCATCATGGGTGCTCCTAATACAACGGTTGATATCCCTGCCATGTGGGAGCTGGCAGAGAATACCCGCATGCCTATCTGCGGCAAGGACTTCAAGACTGGTCAGACACTCGTGAAGTCTGGTTTCTCGCCAATCATCAGCACTCGTTGTCTCGGCCTCTCGGGATGGTTCTCTACCAATATCCTTGGTAACCGTGACGGTCTTGTGCTTGACGAACCAGATAATTTCCGTACCAAGGAGGTCAGCAAGCTCTCTACCCTGGAGACCATACTCAAGCCGGAAGACCAGCCGGACCTCTATCAGGACTATTATCATAAGGTACGTATCAACTACTATCCTCCACGCAATGACAATAAGGAGGGATGGGATAATATCGACATCTTCGGATGGATGGGATATCCTATGCAGATAAAGATTAATTTCCTTTGCCGTGACTCCATCCTTGCAGCACCGCTTTGCCTTGACCTCTGTCTCCTTTCTGACCTCGCAGCTCGTGCAGGTCGCTATGGCATACAGCGCTTCCTGTCGTTCTACCTGAAGTCGCCTATGCACGACTATACCAAGGGTGAAGAACCTGTCAACCATCTCTATCAGCAATATACCATGCTGAAGAATGCCATCCGCGAGATGGGTGGATTTGAGGCAGATGAAGAGATAGACTAAACAGATGAAAGCGTTTATTAGCAAAATACTACTTCTTATTACATTCCTCCTGTTGCTTCCCCTTATGGGTGAGGTGACAGGCGGAATGCTTTATGCTCAGATTACTGGCGTAATAATAGATGCCGAGACGGGTGACACCCTAAGCAAGGTCAGCGTCTCCTATCGTGGACATCGCATAGCGACCATTAGTGATGCCCACGGACACTATGCCATACAGAGACATAATGGATGGAAACTCACATTCTCCGCAGTGGGATATAAATCGCAGGATGTAGCAGTAAAGGAAAATACACATTCGGTCGTCAATGTACGACTCAAACCAGAAACCAAGAAACTGGAAGAAGTGTACGTACGCTCCAAGAAAGGTAAGTATAACCGGAAGGAGAATCCTGCCATAGCACTCATGCGAAGGGTCATAGCAGCCAAGAAGCAAACGAAACTGGAGAATAAGGACTTCTATCAGTACCGTAACTATGAGAAGCTGACCATCGGTATCAATGATATCAGCCGTCATGCTCTGGACTCTGGTTTCATCGGACGTAAGGATTATCTGCGAAACCAGATAGAGGTGAATCCTGTCACAGGCAAGAATGTGCTGCCATTGATATATAATGAGAAGATCTCGCGCCGTTACTACCGCAAGGATCCTTCCAGCGAAAAGATATATACTGAGGCGGAGCGCTCTTCGGGTATCAATGATTTCCTGGAGACGGGTGAGTTGGTTACCGTTCTTGCAAAGGATATCTTTACCGAGGTGGATCTCTATGATGATGACATACGCCTCCTGCGTCAGCATTTCACATCACCTATAGCCAATAGTGCCTTGTCATTCTACAAGTACTACATCGTTGATACGGTGAAGGTGGATCAGGATTCCTGCATTCAGGTATCCTTCCTGCCTAACAATCAGCAGGACTTTGGATTCAACGGCAGTATATGGGTGGTCAAGGATAGTACCCTTCATGTCAAGAAGGCAGAGTTGCGCATACCTGGACGTTCAGACATCAATTTCGTTACCACGATGGCAATTGACCAGTCTTATGATCATTTGCCTTCGGGTGATTGGGTGCTCAAGGATAATGACATGCTCGTGGAGATGACCTTTGTAGGTCAGGCAGACAAATTTCTTGTTACCAGGACGTCACGCAGGAGTGACTACTCCTTTTCGCTCATAGACGATAAGGTGTTTCGTGGTAAGGCGAAGGAGAAAATCGACCCGTACGCCCAGATGCGTTCCAACCAGTACTGGGCTGAGAATAGAGATACCAAACTGTCAAGTGGTGAAGAGGGAATGGAAGATTTCCTCAACAGCCTGAAGAAGACCAAAGGCTTCGGCATAGTCATCGTAGTACTGAAGGCTGGTATGGAGAATTTCGTTGAGACCACAAGCCATGACAAACCGAGCAAGGTGGATATCGGTCCTATGACATCCATATTCTCTATGAATGATATAGACGGATTCAGGCTGCGTGGTTCTTTCCTCACCACGGCCAACCTCTGTCCACACCTTTTCTTCAAAGGCTATGTGGCACATGGGTTCAAGTCGCATAAGACATACTATTCCGGTACGCTGACTTATACCTTCAACAAGAAAGCCTACCTGCCACACGAGTTTCCACGTAATAACCTTTCCTTCACCTCTACCTATGACATCTGTAGCGCCAGTGACAAGTTCATGCAGCTGGACAAGGATAATATGTTCTCCTCCTTCAAGTGGAGCAAGGTGCAGATGATGCAGTTCTATGACAGGCAAATCCTGGAGTATGAGCGTGAGGAAGAGTGGGGATTTGCTACCAGGTTAGGTCTGAAGAGGGAAAGGGACAAAGCTACGGGACAACTCTTCTTCCGTCATCTGGGCGAGACACTCCCTGATGGCAGTAACGGCGTGATGAACGTAGCTGAGGCATACCTCGGTTTCGAGTTCTCGCCAGGTCAGCGCTATATGAATACCAAGCAGCAGCGATTCCCTCAGAACCATGAGTCGCCTATATTCAAACTCAAGCACACCATAGGTATCAACGGCTTCCTGGGTGGTCAGCATAGCTATCATGTTACGGAGGCGAGCATCTACAAACGCCTCTGGGTGCGCAACTGCGGATTTATCGACGCCTCGCTGAAGGGTGCGGTGCAGTGGTCCAAGGTACCTTTTCCTCTGCTCTTGGCACCGGCAGCCAACCTGTCGCTCATCAGACAGAAGGAGACGTTCAACCTGGTGAATAATATGGAGTTCCTCAACGACCGCTATCTCGCATTCTTCAGCGAGTGGGATCTGCAGGGCAAGATACTCAACCGCATACCGCTAATCCGCCGTCTCAAGTGGCGTGAGCATTTCGGTATCAATGTGCTCTGGGGATCACTCTCTGACAAGAACAATCCCTTTGTCACTGGTGATGCTCGCCTGATGGAGTTTCCGGAAGGTAGTAGCATCATGAATCCTCATGAACCATATATGGAATTGAGGGTTGGCGTACACAATATCTTCAAACTCTTCCGTCTGGATTATGTACGCCGCCTTAACTACCTAGGGTTGCCTACCGCACACAAGCATAGCGTCAGGATGGGATTCGGATTCTCCTTCTGATATAAGAAAGCTAAATTATCGAATAATAATGACAAAAGTAAAAATCCAAACATCACTTGGCGACATCACCGTTCGCCTCTACGATGAGACACCGCTCCATCGTGACAACTTTATCAAACTCGCAAAGGAAGGGTACTACGAGGGTACGCTCTTCCATCGTGTTATCAAGAACTTCATGATTCAGGGCGGTGACCCTAACAGTAAGGACGCTCCTGCTGGCATGATGCTCGGCACGGGAGGTCCTGGCTACACCATCCCTGCAGAGATACTGCCACAGTATTTCCATAAGCGTGGCACACTCGCCGCGGCACGCCAGGGAGACGAGGTGAACCCTAAGCGCGAATCAAGCGGAAGCCAGTTCTATATCACCTGGGGACAGGTGTACAACGAGGGACAGATGAAGCAGATGGAGAAGCAGCTCCAGATGCAGGCAGAGCAGATGACATTCAATACACTTGTGGCTGAGCATCGCAAGGAGATAATGGAGATGCGAAAGAATCGTGACCAGGAAGGTCTCATGGAACTCCAGAATGATCTCATTGCACAGACCAAAGCCCTCATGGCAGGTAAGAAGACAGGACTCACTCCAGAGCAGGTAGAGGCATATACCACTGTCGGAGGTACACCACACCTTGATGGTCAATATACTGTCTTCGGTGAAGTGGAAGAGGGCCTTGATGTTGTAGGCAAGATACAGGAGACAAAAACTCTCGCTGGTGATCGTCCTGCAGAAGATATCAAGATCGTAGCGATGACCGTTGTAGAATAATCTGTCTATGGACAAGAAAACCTTACGACAAGAGATACGCAATAGGAAAGGACGTTTCTCGCAGCCACAACTGCGAGAGATGTCCCTTCTCATTTGTGATAGGATTATGAATCATCCGCTTGTCATTAGCGCAAACACCATTTTGCTCTACCATTCACTTCCCGATGAGGTGCATACCCATCAGCTCATAGACCATCTGGTGCAGAGTGGCAAGCGGGTCATCCTGCCCAAAGTCATCAGCGCCACTGATATGACACTGCATCCCTATGCTACGCAGGCAGATATGCAGGTCGGCAACTATGGCATTATGGAACCCTGCACTCCGTCCATAGCACCGCAACTTATAGACAACGATGATACCGTGGCCCTCATCCCCGGTATGGCCTTCGACCCCGCCGGTCACAGACTGGGTAGGGGTAAGGGGTATTATGACCGCATGATGATGCAGTTGCCACATGTATATAAAATAGGTGTATGCTATCCCTTTCAATTATTGCCGGAAGTGCCGTCTGACAGTCACGATGTTGTAATGGACGAGATTCTCTCCTGACTATGTTGATGTTGAAAATCTTAACTGTTTTTTCAACTGAATAGTTCGCGAAAAGTTTTTGCTCTGTTGCATATTATACAACATAGCCAAAGTTCTTGTTTAGCGTCACCGTCACTCTTCTTACTGTAATGTGCTTAATAGCTAATAGTGACAAGAGTTACGGTGGACAGTTGTGGGGGTGTGAACACTCCCACGCTCTTTTGTATCTATGCAAAACAGAATATTAACGGATAAGCGACTATTCGGGAGTCTGTAGTCATATAAGTTTCCTTATGATAGCTGGAGTTTCTTTCTATACTTAAACAACAATTGTTGGTGGGAAATCTGTTTATGTTCCGTGTGTATCTACGTTTTGCATACATTTCTATCTTTTATTGAAGAAAAACACATTCCCTGCATTCACATATAATAAATACTATTATTAACTTTGCGCAAGAGAATTATGGCTTTACGGTCAGAAACTCTCGTCAGAGATAGTTAACATTATTAATAATTAAAATCTATATTAACCATGGCAATGTTTCAGATTACCACGAAGAACCGCAAGCAGGTCAATGGTATTAACATTGAGCCCGGCATGACGGTGCAAGTAGTGACCCAAGGCATGAGTAATCCTGTTACCACCAACGGCGGTCAGCCGGTCATCGATGCCTTCTACCGCATCTATGGCATAGACATCAAGAAGGCAGGATGCCTGAACACCTTCGATCTTAATGTAGAAAGGATAAGTTGATAGAACTATGAATAAGTACAAATTATACACGGTATTGATATTTCTTCTTTTGGGACTATCGTCGTCACCTACCTATAGCGAGAATGCCAGTGAGGTGTCAGAAACTGATGATACTGAGACCTACGAGGCTGCAACTGACAACGAAGAGTCAGAGAACCAAGAGGAGTTCACTGTCAATGATAGCGACAACTCCTGCTCTTCTGAGGAACAGTCATTAGAAGAGAAAGAGCCAGCAGAGGAAATTGACAATGCAGGATCTCAGGAAGATGATGCAGAAGACAATGCCGAGACCCCAAAGAAGATGCATTGGTTGGACGGATTGCTGAAATTCGGCATATTGTTGGCATGTACCCGATGAATAATTCGCTCAAAATAATATTAATTAACTAAACAAAATCAAGATATGGCAGAAAACGTAAAACAGTGTCCACGTTGTGGAAATTATGTAGAAGGCAAACGTTCTTCTTCTTTTGGTAAAAAAATGGGAAAGACAGCAGTTAAAGGTGTGTCAGGTGATGGTGTGAAATTGGGTGCAACTGCTGCTGGTGCAGCCATCGGTTCGATCATTCCTGGAGTCGGTACTCTACTTGGTGGTGGTATTGGTTATCTTGTAGGACTTGCTGGAAAGACGGCAGCTAACGAGGCCATAGACAATAAAATAGATGATATGACTGGCACAGAATACACCTATAAGTGCCCTCGTTGTGGTCATGAATTTTAATCCGTCAGACAATTTATGATTATAATGTGAACCGAAAGGGGACTTCTTCACATTAAGACAGATTGTAGTATTGCTTTCTGGAGTCCGAGGCAATCCTAAAACATTAATAACTATGAGTGATTTTTGGAAACATGCTGCAGCACATGCGGGACACGAGTTGCTAAAGCAGTCTGGTGCTGGCTGCATGGTTACACTTTTATTGGGTGTAGCAGGCATTGGCGCATTGTCGGCAGTCGTTGTTGCTATCTTCGCTTAATGAAGACGCAAGGTTAAAGAGCGGCATCTATTCTTTGTAGTAGATGCCCTCTTTCTTGTTTGTTAAATCCATAGAATGAATGCAAAGATGAAGAATAAATGGGTGAGGAGTTTTTTTGATAATGCGCGTAATCCAAATGGATTTCTTGGTACATGTATTCTTAAGGTCATGAACGGATTCGGTCACAAATATCTCGCAGAGTGGGCATTCTCATTTATGGATATTCAAAATGGGGATTCTATTTTGGATATAGGATGCGGCGGTGGAGGCAACATAGCTCGCTTATTGAGATTATATCCTGCAAGCACGGTAAATGGTGTTGACTACTCCCCGACATCTGTATCTTTGGCAAAGAAATGTAATAAGAAAGGGATTAATGAAAAACGTTGTGAAATACAATTAGGCAACGTAGAGCAGCTAGGCTATGATGCAGAATCCTATGATGTTGTTACCGCCTTTGAAACTGTGTACTACTGGAGAAATATAGAACGAGCTTTCAAGGAGGTTCATCGTGTCTTGAAGTATGGCGGCAGGTTCGTCATTGTTAATGGTGCCAATGCTGATGGAAAATGGACGTGGGATTCGTATATTGATGGGATGCACACGTATTCTTCATCAGAATTAGAATGTTTGTTATCTAATACAGGCTTTAAGGATGTCAAAATAATAAAGAAAGCAGGATATGACTTCCTTGGAGTTATAGCATGCAAAAGTTAAGTTCACTCTTGATGTAATATAGTATCACCAAACCAAAGATCCTTACGTTGCGTGAAGTTTCTATCAAAATAAATAGAAATATGTTAAAAATATGGTGTAAAGTGAAGGTTAGATACCATTAACGAACTTAATTTCAAGAAATTTTCGTAACTCTGCCGATAATATCGGCTTTGTGCCTATCGTAACAAAATTGTTAGAAAGAAAATGACTACTCCAAGATACATAAATCCGCTTACGGGCTTTGGTTTCAAGAAAATCTTAAGGCGTTCACTCTTGACTCCTATCGCACCAATCTTTCTGTGATGAAGAATGAACGTGCAGAAGGACGTGCAGAAGGACGTGAGAAAAAAGCATTTGAAGTTGCACGTAATTTAAAATTTCTGGACATACCTGTCGATACAATTGTGCAGGCAACAGGATTGACTGCGCAACAGATAGCGGACCTATAACACACCTACTTATGGGGTTCCCCTCACCTTTATTTATTCAGTATAGAATGGGGTAGCATCCTCCCTTCACTCCACCCTGCTGACCCTCTCTATCCCATATTCCTTCAGTTCCTTGTCGCTGGTGCCTATGTATAGCATCAGTTCGTCGAAGGCGAGGTAGGTCTTGCCACCCATGCGCATGGTGCCGATGTTGTCGTCAATATGTATGCGGTCGAGACCCTCGTGGGCATCCTTGGGAACCTTGAAGTATTCACCCTCGTTCTCGGAAGGTATGTACAGGTGGGTCTGTGTGATGGCATACAGGTTCGGCTGGAAATCATATTCGAGATGTTGCAATGGCTTGACTATCTCACAGTCGTGGTTGATCCAGCGGTCGTATTGCTGCATCACACTGTCGTCCGTGCACCTCGTCAGATTGATGTCGAGAGGCCATTCTGCCGAATACATCACACGGTGAAGGGGAAGACTGTCAGGTTGCTCGTCCATCCATTCCGTCCTGTACCACACCTGGTCGGCATCGTCGTATGCCAGTCCCTTCATCCGCTGCCTTATTGCCTTAGGATGAAGAATGTAATATACCAGTCCTCCGTAGTCGCCCTCCACGATGAACAGCGTGTAGCGTATGCCCTCCAACTTATTGTCGGCATCCTTGTGCCAGTGCGTCATGAAATACGTGCCGGCTGCCAGTGCGTACTCTATCTGCCAGAAGTCCGTATAGAGCAATTCCCCGCCACACTCATTCCAATATCCCTCGATGTCGAGGTCAACAAAGTTTGCCTTTATGCCGCTGGCAGTGTCATATAGATTGGCATTGTCTGCGTATGCCTCGTATGTGTCCAGTATCTGCGAAACATGGTACAGCAGCATCAGCCTCGTCTTGTTCTCTTCCTCCCGGGCACGGGTGATGGAAGGCATGACGCTGAAATCCGTGTCATAACCAATAAATTCCTGCAGCAGCGACATGACACTCTCATACAGCAGCGGCATATCCACAGCATCACCATCCTTTGAGTCATATCCAGGCAGAGCCTTCATGAGTAGCAGCAACAGGAACGGTATTGATACCCCCTGCTTCATGATTTCCTGGTAGATGGCGGTGCGCTTGGCGGATATGCCGCTGCGTAAGTATGGCGGATAGCAATATGACAGCATCTCCATGGCGACCTGTCCGGGGTTGGTCCTGCGATACAGGTTTTCACGGAAGAAAGCCCATGCCTTCTGATAATGCCTGATGGTACGGTCAAGATTCACCATGCCGTCCGTCATTATGCTCACCTCCACCTTCAGGTCGCGGTAGGCAGAGCGCATCTTTTGATAGCTGGAGAAACTGCGTTTGATGCCGTTGTTGTGTATGGAGTGGTTGTCAAGCATATCCTCCAGTTCGTCCATCGTGTTATAGATGAGCCGTGTGTTGGCTACCGTGGTGAGCCACTCCTCATACTTCGCTGTATCGTTCGTCATAGGTCTCTGTATTTTGTTTCCACAAAGATACTTCTTTGTTATCAAAGAAACGGAAACTAGTGTCACTTATTGCATGTGCTGTTCGGTAAAATGCTTGCTGATCGTAGAATAGTACGTAAGGTATGCAATATGCTTCTGGTTTTTGAAATGCAGAAATGATCAACTCTCCTTTCATAGATTCCGGAATTAGAATAAATTACATGCGAAAAATCAAAAAGTTATGGTAAAATTTGGCATTGTTGTTTTTTTTTAATAACTTTGCAACAATTACCCACTTCACTTTGTTATGACATCATGTTATAGCATTTCGTCAGACATTATACACAAAACTTATGATTATGCAGGAAATAACAGACGAAGAAATCCAGCGCAGAGCCAATGAGGTGTTCTCTGCAATGGAATCGCGCTCCACACTCCAGGAAATGCAACTGATACATGAGGCGTTTCGTTTTGCACGTGAGGCACATCGTGAACAGCGTCGCAAGACTGGCGAACCATACATCATTCACCCTATTGCCGTGGCAAAGATTGTTGCCTCGGAACTGCAGTTGGGTGCTTCGCCTGTGTGTGCTGCCTTCCTGCATGACGTGGTGGAGGACACACCATGCACCGTGGAGAAGATAAAGGATATGTTTGGCGAGGATGTGGCATTCCTGGTAAAGGTTGTGACCAAGCAGGTTAAGAAATCCTATGCCATGTCCAAGCAGCTTGACAACTTCAAGCAGATGCTTGACTCCATGCACTATGACGTGCGCGCCATACTCATCAAACTAGCTGACCGTCTGCACAACATGCGCACACTCGACTCTATGCGTCCTGACAAACAGATGAAGATAGCCGGTGAGACGGACTATTTCTATGCACCGCTGGCCAATCGACTTGGATTCTATAATGTAAAGATAGAACTTGAAAACCTCTCCTTCCGTTTCCGCTGTCCAGATGTCTATGAACGCATTGTGTCGCTTATAAATAAGGACAAGGAGGCAGACAAGGTACGTCTCAAGTCATTCGGCAAGATGATAGACCAGATGCTTACCGAGCACGGCATCAATTTTAAGCGCCAGGTGATCTACAAACAGCCATACAGTATCTGGCGTAAGATGAAAAACAAAGGCATTGACTTTGAGCATCTTGAGTGCCGACACTTCACACTCATAGAGTTTCCTATGGATATGTATGTCTCGGAGAAGAATCAGTGTCTTAATATCTATGCCCTGCTCACTGACTGTTTCAAGGAGCGTCCTAACTCCATCGTCAACTACATAGACCAGCCTAAGCAGAATGGCTATCAGAGTTTCCATACCCAGTTGCTCTCAGAGTACGGTATCTGGGAAGAGATACATATACAGTCAGAGCGTATGACAGTCAAGTCGCGTCTGGGATGTACCATAGATGCTGGCAGAAAAGATACCGACATCAATACATGGCTTGAAAATTTCCGTGGCGTCTTGAAGGACGTGGCAAACAACTCAAAGGAGAACGAGGGTAACAACTTCTTCATACAGTCGGTACGAGCATCGTTCTACAATGACGATATACAGGTATATACTCCGGAGGGCAAGTCTGTCAAGCTCCCTAAGGGTTCCACAGCGTTGGATTTCGCCTTTGATATCCACACCCAGGTGGGTATGCACGCCAAGTATGCAAAGATCAATGGACATCTGGCATCGGTGAAGACCGTGCTCAAGCGTGGCGACTGCGTAGAGATAGGCACCGATGCCCGCATCAAACCTCTTGATGACTGGATGAATAATGCCAAGTCATATAAGGCACTTCGCAATATCAGAATGTTCCTGGACCGCCGTGAGATACAACCATACAACCGTTGTCCTCTCTGTGCTCCTATACCTGGTGAGGAGGTGATAGGTTATAGGGACTACAACAAAATCATTATTCACCGTCGTGACTGTCAGGAGGTTATCAGTCTCGCCTCGCAGTATGGAGATAATATCGTTGCCGTGGATTATCTTGAGAGCAAGGATATAGTATATCCTGCTACTATCACGTGTAAGGCAGTAGATCGTCAGCACTTGCTTAGCGATATCATAGACAGTATCTCCAACAAACTGCACCTCAGTATAAATAATCTGAACACCGTCACCGAAGACGAAATCGTTACGACAAAGATCAATTTCTTTGTGCACTCATATCGTGAATTGCAGACCATCGTACAGAGCATCCTCAATATCACGGATGTGGATGAGGTAAGCTATAATAATGAATAACACCAAATTATTAGATGGGGTGCAACACAAAAAATGAAGATTTATTGTGTGTACAAGAAAAAAAATGTTAATTTACTTGCGTAATTCAGGGAAAATACGTAATTTTGCGCTTGAATTACAGTATAATACAAGATTCCGCTATTATATATGAATGTCTCAAAGACATCAGGTAGTAGAGAGGAGTATGTACGAATGCTTATTTGAATTATATAAACTTTTTAAACAATTATTGCCTATAGAATACATTTACTTAACAAAAAAATTAAGAAAATGAAGAATCTATCACAACTCACCGACGAAGAGTTGGCACTTGAGTATGTAGAAGGCAATAATCGTGCATTCGACGAACTGCTCAATCGTACACAGACAGGAATCTTTTCCTACATCATTTTTATCGTTCATAATCAGGAGATAGCCGATGATATCTTTCAGGAGACATTCCTCAAGGCTATCACCAAGTTGCAAACAGGCAAGTATGCTCCTACGGGTAAGTTCAATGCGTGGATGATACGTATTGCCCATAATGCCATTATGGACTGGTATCGCCGTCAGAAATCTGCCATGGTAATCGACACCACCGATGATGACCTTGAGATAGCACAGATGAGCGATAAGATTCTCATGGAGACATCCCGTGAGGATATGATGGCTAATATGCAGGTGTTGCAGGATGTACGCAGCCTCATAGACAGTCTGCCAGAACCACAGCAGGAGGTTGTTCGCATGCGCTATTATCAGAATTATTCGTTCAAGGAGATAGCCGAACTCACCGGCGTCAGCATCAATACCAGTCTGGGACGCATGCGCTATGCTCTCATCAATATGCGTCGCTTGGCTCGCGAGCACAACATGGCACTCGAGTTCTCGTGAGATTTCTGCCTGATCTCTAATATAGGATTTTCGTGCTGTATGGATGAAACGGATTCCTCAAAAACAACAATATTATACTTTCAACCGTATAGTACGATAACTTTGCCACAAACCTAACTGAAATAAAAAAGGGTTGTGTACATCTAACGAAGCACTGCCTCTGGTAGTCCTTTTACTGATACAGTCTTTCTCTCAGTGAGTGTCAGCTCGGAGAGTGACCTTATGTAACAGCTCTGAGTGCCTTGTCTTTTGCCCATTATTGAGGTATGTCGTCAGACTGGGACTGTAACACTGAGGGCTAACGGGTATTTTTCCAACCTTTTCGCCTGGCACATGTGCGGAGTGACGTGAACGAAGCTTTAGCAAAAGCAATAACGCAAACAATAACGCCTAGACTCTCAAGAAAGAAATCGAAGTCCTTATGCAGTATCGGGGATATGACCCTCGTCATCAACGTCCGATACGGAAATTTGAGTCTGGCCGAACAGTACAATTTTCAATATTTAATAAATGTTTGCATTATGAATCGGCTTCTGATGTACACATTCAGACAGAGGGGATAGCAGGCTATCCCGCTGACTGTCTTACCCTTATTCTACTTCATAGGTTGAGCGCTCTCAACCTAAGATGTTAACCTACGTTCTGAATCTCTTCATATATAGTACGCAACTGGTTCGGAATGATAATCTTAAGAGAAGATATGTCGCGATGTCTTTTCTGTGACCGTTCGAACCACGTGTCGAACTTAAGATTATCATTATTTTGCTTATGCTCCATTTGTGCAGCAAGCTTCTGTGAATGTTCTATCTGCGACTGACGTATCGCCTCCTCTTGTTTATGGAGATAGGAGTTAAGCTCAGCTTGTATGCTACGATGCTTCTTCTGCAGGGCGAAATATACCTCGTCCACCACCTCTTCGCTGAGTGATGGCTCGTAGAAATAGAGGAGGTTGTTATCTCCACTCTTCACTATCTCTGTAGGTGCGCGTCTTACCTTTAGCATCTCCTCCCTTGCCTTGGATAAGGTTCCCTTCTCGTGTATTGCCTTGCCGATGATGGCAGCCTCAGTCTGTAAGGAGAATATCTTGCAGCGCTCTGCGATGGAGAGCGTCTCGAGATAGGTCTGCTCTGTCAGGGCGTCTTCTATCTCCTCCTCATCATCGTGGGTCTCTTCCCACTCCTCTAGGAAGTCGTTATACTCCTTCGTCTCAACGTTGTCGTGGAGTCGTTTCTTCTCCTTGATAGCCTCTCTCAGCCAAGCGATGAGCGACTTGACTTTCATGATGTGTTCGAGTTTATCCGTTATGGCTCTGCATTCCGACTCATCGAAGCCGCGGCTGATGTCTGCGCGGGACTTGTCGTTGATCAGTGACACTTGTTTATGAACGAAAGAGATGGCAGCGATATCTGCTTCATCCTTCTTCAGTGTTTCCTTCGCAAGGTTAGCGATGTGGTTGGCACTTGTCTCTGTGAGTCCCTGCTCACCGAAAAATACTGATACGTCCTTCATATAAAGAGTAATTTGTAGATTGAACAATTATGAGTTAACACCCTTGTCTTATTTTTTTTCTGGTTGCAAAGTTATATAGTAACAACGCAGTCTTTTTGCGTAGTAGAAAATAAATTCATAAATTGCGTAAAAAATGTCGACCTGTACAAATGAAAGAAGCCCTTATAGACGAGTGAAATATTGAAAGGAAACAAATGCAAAAAAAAACGCTTGAAAAAACAATATTAGTTTCATTTGTACAGGTCGAAAAATGTTAGTCTTTAAGTGCAATATTGAATGGTAACTACTCTGTTAATCACCCGGGGCCTCCCATGAGCGAAACACGAAATGACATTTTGGATTCGGAATACGAATATACAGTTTTTCTTTAGAACACGAGATTTCTTGCTCTGGCAAGCATCCTTCGGCTGAGCGGTCGTAAGACCCACTGACCCGCTCGGCATCCCGAAGGGTGACGCTTGCCAAAGCAAGAACGGGAAGTAATCTCACGAATCTACCGAATTTTTTATGGCTCTGTTGAATATTAAGTAGGTGTGCAAAATTATTTTTAGAATGATTACGTTATATAGTGATGCAGGTTTAGTGCCTGATATAAAGGAGTGTAGTGACTCCTACTCGACTGTTAGCAGGTGCTAAAGATGCGTTGGTAGATAATGAAAGGATTATATAAATAATTTTGCACACCTACTTATGACTGATACTGTTCCCCCTAATAAAGTGGCGAAGTGTCACTTGCGTGTGTAATATGTTGTCTTATTGTCTATTAATGAGTGACAGTTTAAACCTATAGTGTCACCAGGGTGCTGTGGAAGTGTCACCTGCATTATTCCTGCACGGACGGTGACACATGTGACATTGCACTTTACTGTCACTTTTCACCCAAACATTTATGTCAAGAACCTTCAGTTTTGCAAAAGGGCCCCTTTAATAAAGTTAAAGGGGCCCTTTAACACTGCTAAAGGGCCCCTTCTACACTGTAAAAGGGGCCCTTTTATATTCAATTGCGACAAACCCTCATATTGAGAAAAATCATTACTCAAAATTGATGATACGGGTCTGCAGGTATATAGACCGCAATGCCGATGTATATATTCGAGTGCGCGCGCCCTACGCACCACAGGTGATGTGTTTTTACTATCACTACTATCACTGAATAGGTAATGCGTTGAGTGTCAAATGTGTTGAGAAGGAAATTACTGTCACTTTACTATCACTACACTATCATTTACTATCACTGAATGCAACAGAAGTTTTGCAATAGCGATGATAGCTATGGCGAGACACTCGGCACTCAGACAGATGTGTATGCTGCGGTGCATGTCGCTGGTGGTGAGAGGGCGGTCGGTGGTGCCAATGTATGGTTTGTAGAAATACTCACCGAAGTAATTGTGGGGACCGCCGAAGCGACAGTCGAGCGCTCCTGCAAGGGCAGCCTCAGGCCATCCGCTGTTGGGAGACGCGTGCTGCGGGCCGTATTTCTTTATGAAAGAGAGTAGGCGTGGGATGTTGCATCCGGAGCATATAGCCATGAGTAGGGCGGTGAGACGCGCAGGGATGTAGTTAGCCATGTCGTCAATGTGTGCCGCCCAGCATCCGAAGTCCTTATAGCGTTCGTTCTGATAACCTATCATGGAGTCGAAGGTGTTGATGAGTTTGTAGGTCATCATGCCGGGGATGCCAAGCACGGCATACCAGAAGAGCGGTGCTATGACGCCATCGCTGAGATTCTCAGCAAGTGTCTCCAGCGCAGCCGTGCGCACCTCCTGTGCGGAAAGTTGGCTGGTGTCACGACCTACGATGCGTGCCACCTGTCTTCTGCCATCGTCCAGACCTCTGTCCACAGCCTCGAAGACCATGCGCACTTCCTTGCGCAAGGTGTGGCCTGCCAGGCAAAAGAATAAGAGTATGCTGGTGATGACGTATGAAGCGAGGGGATATGCCGACAGCGACAGCATGGCAAGGTACAGCAGTGCAAAGAAGGCAACGATGCTGAATACGGCAAACAGAGCGCCTTTCACCTTGCGGGCATTGCCACGGTTGAGGCTACGCTCGCCCATGGCTATCCATTTGCCCATAGATACTACGGGATGGGGTAGATGTGACGGGTCACCCAGCAGGAGGTCGAGTATCCATCCGGTGAGCAGTGGCAGGATGGTTAATGATGTTATATACAATAAGTCCATATCAGCATAGAGAGGTAAAAGAGACATTCGGTGATGATGAATGTGGCTCCGCAACAGTCACCGGTATAGCCCTGTATGCGGTGGCGCATGGTGCAGAAGAGCCAGCAGCAGGTGGCAGCGGCTGTTATCATGCCCGCCAGTGCACAGCCTATCACCTGCATGTCCTGCCAGACGAGCATCAGTGGGGCGAGGGCGAGCAACAGGCTGAGGACTTTCTCAGATGGGCGCACCTGCTGATATATCAGTTTGTTCTTGGCCTCGCTCTCCTTGCGTGCGTATGGCAGGAAATAGACTATCGTGGAACTGAAATACTTGCTCATGGTGTCAGCCACGATGAATATCAGTGGTGTGGTGGCAAAGAGCAAGGGGGTGAGTACATTGTACATGAGGAGAGCATAGAGTATCAGTCCCAGCACCCCGTATGTGCCGATGTGCGAGTCCTTCATAATCTCCAGCGTACGTTCACGCGTGGTGCCTCCGCCGAATCCGTCGCAGAAGTCGGCAAAGCCATCCTCATGGAGTGCACCGGTGATGAGTACACGGGCTATGAGGGAAGCGATGACGGCGGTCTGTATGGGGAGTCCGACGCAGGTGTGGCAGACGTAATACACGGTAGCCATGGCACCGCCGGTGACCCATCCCACGATAGGCCACAGTGGCACGACACGCTCATAGTATTCGCGTGGTATGTCCGTCAGTCGCCATAGCGGCAGGCGGGTGAAGAATATCAGTGTGGCAAGGATCCGCTTCATCAGAAATATTTTGTTATCTCGGCATGGGCAAAGTTGTCCATCTCATTGATCATATTGACGGCGCTCTGCACTATAGGGTATGCGCAGATGGCACCAGTACCTTCGCCCAGGCGGAGACCCAGATGCAGGAGGGGATCGGCACCCATGGCCTTGAGCATGATGCTGTGTCCTCCTTCGTCGCCGCAGTGTCCGAAGACGGCATAGTCCATGACGGCAGGATCAAGTCTCGAAGCAGAGAGCATGCACGATGTCATGATAAATCCGTCGACGAGGATTACCATGCCCAGTTCGGCAGCACGCAGCATGCCACCGATAGCGGCAGCCATCTCGTAACCAGCGAAATAGCGTATGGTGTATGCTGCGTCAGCATCGGCAGGGAGTGTGGCATTGTAGTTGTCCACGGCAGCCTGCAGCACTTCGTACTTATGCCTTACACCCTCTGCAGGCAGACCAGAACCGGCGCCGACGCACTGCTTCAGGGGAATGTCGAGGAAGAGGTGCATGAAGACACTGGAAGGGGAGGTGTTGGCGATGCCCATCTCGCCGAAACTGATGATGTTGCATCCCTCGGCATGGCATTCGTCCACCATTTCGGCACCTATGACGAGCGCGCGCTGGTACTCCTCCTGTGTCATGGCAGCCTCATGGAGGAAATTGCGTGTGCCGTAGGCTATCTTGCGAGGTATGATATGCTGGCAGAGCGGTCCGCTGAAGTCATAGTCCACACCTACGTCAACCACACGGAGTTTGAAACCGTGCTGTCGGCAGAACATGTTTACGCCGCCGCCGCCTTTGCCGTAGTTTATCATCTGTTGCCATGTTACCTCGCGTGGTGAGAATGACACTCCTTCGCGCTCTATGCCGTGGTCGCTGCCGAAGAGTATGTGGCATGGATGCGAGAGGGTAGGCGAGAGTGTCTGCTGTATGAGTCCTATCTGCAGGGCGAGGCTTTCCAGTCTGCCGAGTGAGCCTTTGGGTTTGTTGAGGTTGTCTATCTTGTCCTGCAGTGCAGGGACGATTGTCATGTCTGTAGTCTGTATCATTGTTGCTATGTTTTTTTGGGGCCTTGCGGAAACGCGCAAGGCACGGTGGTTGGGAAACGCGCAAGGCACGGTGGTTAGGAGAAGCGCAAGGAACGGTGGTTGGCTCCGCTATTTGCGAGCACGGCTGGTGCTGCTCTCCTCCCCCTAGGGGGAGGTCGGGTGGGGGCTACCTTTTATCTCCATTTCTATTCCGCTCACCATGAGTATTACCTGGTCAGCCTTGCTTGCGACGTATTGGTTGAACCATCCCAGGAGGTCGGTGAATCGTCGCTGTACGGCGTTGGCGCTGACACCGCCGAGTCCTATCTCGTTGGTGACGAAGATGAAGGTGGCATCTTGTGAGGTGAAGGCATCAAACTCCTGTTCCAGTTGCTGCAGGATGGGTCGCACGTCAGGTAGTTCGTTGTCATGGCTCTCAGCGAAGAAGAAGTTTGTGGCCCATAGCGTGCAGCAGTCTATCAGCACCACTCGTCCTGTGACGTCGATGCTGCTGAGGTTGCGTTCCTCCTCAATGTTAGTCCATTGTGGTCCGCGTCGTGCCTGATGTATCGCCACCCTTTCGCGAAACTCGTCGTCCCAGATGTGTGCGGTGGCCACATATACGGGATGGTCGCTGAGGGCGAGGGCTATCTCCTCTGCCTTTGTGCTCTTGCCAGAGCGCTGGCCTCCGGTTATCATTATTATCTTTCGCATTGTTTGTTTGGGTAGTTAGCCTTGCGGAGAACCGCAAGGAACGGTGGCTAGCTTCGCCATTTGCAAGGAACGGTGGCTTGCCTGGTTTAAAGGATGGTTGTGATCTCTTTCAGTGTCGTGACAATGTAGTCCACATGTGTCTCTGGCTTGAAGGTCGGGTCCCATCGGTTAAAGAGCATGGTGTCAATGCCCGCATTCTGTGCCCCGATGATGTCCGTGTTATAGTTGTCGCCTATCATGAGTGTGGCGGAAGGGGTGGCTCCGGTCTTTTGCAGTGCGTAGTCAAAGAACTGTGGTGATGGTTTGTTGGCACCGGCATCCTCGCTGAGAATGATGGTGTCAAAGTAGTCGTAGAGCCCAGCAGCCTTCATCTTCTTGTACTGCACCTCATGAAAACCGTTGCTGCAGATGTGCATGCGGTAACCTTTGCTGCGCAGATGGCGCAACAGTTCGTGAGCACCGTCTATGACACCGCTCTTGCTGGCGCATAGTTCCAGGAACTTGTCGCTCACCTCGAGGCAGTATTCGCGAGTAGGGTTCAGTCCCTTGCCTAATGCCAGTGGACGGCGAAACCTCTCGACTATGAGGTAGTCACGCGTTATCTCACCGTGGGCATATAGAGTCCACAGGTCAACGTTGGTATTCCAGTACTCTGTGTAGAATGTCTCAGGGTCGCTGAAATACCGTTCCAGATGCAGCATGTCATACAGTTCGCACAGTGCTAAGATAGCATTTCCACGAGTGTCATAGATAGTATCGTCCAGGTCTATGAACAGGTCTGCGTATTGTTTCATCGGTTAGACTTTTGCTTAGTTTATATCGCAAAGGTACTCATTTTTTTTGAAACAAGGGCAAAAAATGAGAATTATTTGGTGGAATGAAAAAGAATTAGTACCTTTGCAAGGTAATATATGCATATAATGACAACGAAGAAGATAGAAATAATGGACTCCACCCTCCGTGATGGAGAACAGACAAATGGTGTCTCGTTTCTCCCTCATGAGAAGTTGGGCATAGCACGTATGCTCCTGCGCGATGTGAAGGTGGACCGAATAGAAGTGGCATCGGCACGAGTGTCCGAAGGAGAAAAGGATGCCGTAAAGATGATAGCGCGTTATGCTAACCAGTTGGGAAGGCTGGATAGCGTAGAGGTACTGGGTTTTGTGGATAAGCACAAATCGATAGACTGGATAGCTGAATGTGGTGGAAAAGTCATCAATATGCTATCCAAGGGTTCGGAGAAACACTGTGTACATCAGTTGGGCAAGACTCCTGATGAGCATATAGCCGATATCAAGTCCGAGGTGGCATACGCACTGGAGACCGGACTGACAGTAAACCTGTATCTGGAGGACTGGAGTAACGGTATGAAGAACTCGCCTGAGTATGTGTATCACATGCTTGACAGTCTGAAGGACTCCGGTATCAAGCGCTTCATGCTGCCTGACACCCTCGGCGTGCTCACGCCAAAGGAGACGGCGATGTATTTCAAGGACATGACCAGTCGTTTCCCTGGTCTGCATTTTGATTTCCATTCACATAACGATTATGACCTGGCTGTGGGTAACTCCCTTTCTGCCGTGACATACGGCGCTAAGGGACTGCACGTCACGGTCAATGGTCTGGGTGAACGCTGTGGTAATGCTCCACTGGCGTCGGTACAGGCGGTGCTGCATGACCAAGGTGGTTATGAGACATCCGTAGAAGAAGATATGCTCAATGAGGTAAGCCACGTGGTTGAGGGATATTCGGGTATAGCCATAGCTCCTAACCAGCCTATCGTGGGTGACAATGTATTTACCCAGGTGGCAGGTGTGCATGCAGACGGTGATAATAAGCATAACCTATACTGCAATGCCTTGGCACCGGAGCGTTTCGGCCGTAAGCGTGAATATGCGCTGGGTAAGAATTCCGGCAAGGCGAACATAGAGCGTAACCTGCAGGAACTGGGACTGGAACTGACGCCTGAGCAGACGAAGAAGGTGACGCAGCGTATCACCGAACTGGGTGACCGCAAGGCGATAGTGACTCAGGAGGATCTGCCATTTATCGTGGCTGATGTGCTCAAGCATTCCGCTCCGGAGGATCGTGTGCGTCTGAAGGGATATATGGTCAGTCTGTCATACGGTCTTAAACCTCATGCCTGTGTGAAGATAGACATTGACGGCAAGCGCTATGAGGCTGATGCGTCTGGTGATGGTCAGTATGATGCGTTTGTCAAGGCTCTGCGTAATATATATAAGGTGACCCTCGGCAGAACTTTCCCTATGCTGGAGAGCTATAATGTCACTATCCCTCCTGGTGGTCGTACCGACGCTCTTGTGCAGACACAGATTACGTGGCGATTGAAGGATGGTCGTCTGCTGCGCACCCGCGCTCTGGATGCTGACCAGACGGAGGCTGCCATCAAGGCTACCATCAAGATGCTGAACCATATAGAGGATGACTATAAGAAGGATGACGAGTAAATCATCTTGTTGGACCAATAAATAAGAATAGCGGTCTGTAGGTTATGTGCCTGCAGACCGCTATTGCTATGTGGTACAGTGTTTGACTATTTCTTCCTGAACTTATCCAGGGCAGCCTGGATAGCCTTGTCATCCCTGTTGAGATACTCCTGCCATGCCTGTTCGTCGAGCATATTGTAGATGATGCGGGAATTTATGAAAGTCTCCAGCAGATGGTGCGACTTCTTGATCATAAGGTTGCGTCGCTGCAGACCACGCTTGTCAGCGTAAGTAGCAAACTGCTCCACGGTGTTTTCCTTGACAAGTTGGTCGGCAAGTGCCTGCATCTCCTTGAAACTGTTAAGTTTGAGGCGGTTGTCATCAGTGTATGTGTATGCAAACTGCATGATGAGGCCTGTCATGCATGCTTCGCGATAGTACGAGGTGACATTGACAGTGTCCTCAGCAATGAAGATGTCAGGGGTGATGCCACCACCTCCATATACGGTGCGTCCACCAACGGTATGGTACTTAGGACCGTTATGCTTGATGCTGTCTGCCGAGAAGAACTCACCATGCTCATAGCGTGAAATGATGTCCTTTTGGTATTCGCCGTTACCACTGTATGGCTTTTGTATGCATCGGCCTGATGGAGTGTAGTAGCGTGCTATGGTGAGTCGCAGGAGACTACCGTCAGGGAACCCTATCTGCTGCTGTACCAGTCCCTTGCCGAATGAACGGCGTCCGATGATGGTGCCGCGGTCATTATCCTGTATGGCACCGGCAAGTATCTCGCTGGCCGAGGCAGAGTTCTCATTGATGAGTACCACGAGCGGCATCTTCTGATAAGCGCCGCGTCCGTCAGTCTTGTACTCCTGACGTGCAGACTTCCTACCCTGGGTATATACTATGAGACGGTCCTTAGGCAAGAACTCGTTGACCATCTGTACGGCCGACTCCAGGTAGCCACCTGTGTTGTCGCGCAGGTCGATGATGAGGTTGGAGAATCCGTCCTGCGAGAGTTCTGCCAGCGATGCCAGCATCTCTGCGTAAGTATTCTCACCAAAGTTGCGTACCTTTATATATCCAGTATTTTTGTCAACCATGTATGTGGCGGTGATGCTCTTGGTCTTCACCTCTCCACGTGTGATTTCGAAATGCTGTATTTTATCAGAACCGTATCTCTTGATACCCACCTTTACCTTAGACTTGTCAGGCCCCTTGAGGCGGTGCATAGCCTCTTCGTTGGTAACCTCCTTGCCCACGAATGGTTTGCCATCGATGCTGACAATCTTGTCCCCGGCCAGGAGACCCGCCTTCTGTGCAGGACCGCCGGAAATGACGCTCTGTACGTGGATGGTGTCCTCTCTGATGGTGAACTCAATGCCGACACCGAAGAAAGAACCCTTCAGGTCATCACTCGCTATCTGTGCATCCTTGGCACTGATATATACGGAGTGGGGGTCAAGCTCTGTAAGAATCTGCGGTATAGTTTTCTCCACCAGGTCGTTGATACTGACAGTATCTACGTACTGGTCATTGATGATGTGCAGCAGATTACCCAGCTTGTTGCTTCCGGAGTTGATGACATTGAGTCTATTGCCGGAGAAATGATTCGCATAGAATGTGCCTATGAGTATTCCCACCACGACACATATTGCCATGATGAGCGGCATGAATCTGTTTTTATTCACTTTTGCTATCTATATATATTGTTTCTATTCCTGCTTTCTGTAACAGTTCTATACCGTCCGTCAGTCGGTATTGCTCACCGTATATAACTCTCTTGATACCCGACTGTATGATGAGTTTTGCGCACTCTATACATGGCGATGCCGTGACGTAGAGTGTAGCACCGTCGCTGTTATTGCTGCTGCGTGCCAGTTTGGTTATGGCGTTGGCCTCGGCATGCAGTACGTATGGCAGTGTCACGCCATCCTCTTCGCAGACATTTTCAAATCCGCTTGGCGTACCATTATAGCCATCACTGATGATCATACTGTCCTTAACGACCAGAGCTCCTACCTGGCGACGCTTGCAGTAACTGTTCTCTGCCCAGATGCGCGCCATGCGTAGATAGCGGCGATCAAGAATTGACTGTTTTGATTCCATTTCTCTCTAATAAAGCATTAATTGTTGGATCAGATCCCTTGAATCGCTTGTACAGTACTGCAGGATGCTCTGTGCCACCCTTGGACAGTATGCAGTCGCGGAATCGCTGTGCGGTCTCTGTATTGAATATTCCCTCTTTCTTGAATACGGCGAAGGCATCGGCATCAAGCACCTCGGCCCATTTGTAACTGTAGTAACCTGCAGAATAACCACCGGCCATGATGTGTGAGAACTGCACTGTCATACAGGTGTCCTCCAGCTGTTTGCCGATGATGGCATCCTTCCATGCCTCCTTCTCAAACTTTATGAGGTCTTCGTCGAATGCGTCCTTCATTGTATAGTAAGCGAAGTCGAGGAGTCCCAGGCTGACCTGTCTCAGACATGCGCTCGCCACGTTGTAGTTACGACCTTGGATGACTCTGTCAATGAGTTCGTCAGGCATAGGTTCGCCAGTCTCGTGATGGAAGGCGAAGGTGTTGATAAACTCCTTCTCTATGCTGTAGTTCTCCATGAACTGCGATGGCAATTCCACGAAGTCCCACCATACGTTAGTGCCAGAGAGACTCTCGAAACGAGTGTTGGCAAACATGCCATGCAGGGAGTGACCGAACTCATGGAGGAAAGTCTCCACCTCTCCCAGTGTCAGGAGTGCAGGCTTGTCCTCTGTAGGTTTTGTGAAATTCATCACTACGCTTACCTGAGGACGTTCGTTGACTCCCTTGTGGTCTATCCACTGTCCCTTGAACTCTGTCATCCATGCACCACCGCGTTTACCCTGGCGTGGATGGAAGTCTGCATAGAATACGGCGAGGAAGCTGCCGTCCTTGTCGAATACCTCGTATGCCTTGACATCCGGATTATATACAGGAATGTCCTTGTTCTCCCTGAATGTGATGCCATAGAGTCGGGTAGCCAGTCCGAAGACGCCGTCGATCACCTTTGATAACTCCAAGTATGGGCGTAGCATCTCTGAGTCCACGTTGTATTTTTCCAGTTGCAGCTTGTGCGAATAGTACGCGCTGTCCCATGGTTCAAACTCAAAATCGTCACCCTCCATGCGCTTGGCCTTGTCTATCACAGCCTCGCGTTCAGCTATGGCAGTAGGTTTGTATGCCGTGATGAGGTCAGTGAAGAGTTTTCTGACATTTGCCTCACAGGATGCCATGCGCTCCTTGAGTTTGTAGTCAGCGTATGTATCATAGCCCAGGAGCTGAGCACGCTCGCGCTTGAGATTGACTATGCGTTTGCATATCTCGATATTGTTGGTGTCATTGTCGTGTGTGCATCTGGTATTGCTAGCCATGAAGAGTTCCTTGCGTAGTTCCCTTTTCTCAGAATACTGCATGAAAGGACCGTATGAAGGGTAGTCAAGGGTAATAACCCATCCCTCCATGTTGCGCTCCTTGGCAGCCTCGGCAGCAGCTATGCGCTGAGTCTCAGGCAATCCGGCGAGGTCAGCCTCGTCAGTGATGTGGAGTGTGTATGCCTTAGTCTCCTTGCGTAGATTCTGTGAGAATTGCAGTGCGAGCATGCTAGCCTCCTCGTTTATGGCACGCAGTTTCTCCTTACCAGCCTCGTCAAGCAGAGCTCCGGCGCGTACGAACCCGTCGTATGTCTTATTGAGCAACATCTCCTCCTCTGGAGTCAGTTCGCGGTGGTTGTCATATACAGCCTTGATGCGCTGGAAGTACTTAGGGTTGAGCACCACGTCATTGCTATGCTTGGTAAGTATCGGCTGCAATTTCTGTGCCAGTTCCTCCATCTCGTCGCTGGTGTCAGCAGAGAGCAGATTGCCAAAGACATTGGATGCCTTTTCGAGTACGCCGTAGTATTCCTTTTCCTCGTCGGTCATCTTAGGTATAATGGTGTTGTCGAATGTGGCAGGCTCAGGATTATTGAAGATTTTGTCCAGCATTTCATCGTCACGCTTGATACCTTCGAGGAAGGCAGGTTCGAAGTGCTCGAACTTTATCTTGTCGAATGGAGCGGTCTCGTGTGGAGTATCGTATTTCTGGAAGAATGGGTTTGTATTCATCGTTGTTTGGTGTTTGTTTGTTTTTTTTGTTGCTTGGCCTTGCGGAGAACCGCAAGGAACGGTGGCTGGCTCCGCCTTTTGTGAACGGTGGGCGGCGCAGTTCTCCTCCCCTAAAGGGGGGAGGCTGGGAGGGGGCTTGGGGACTACAGCATCTGCAGTGCGGGTACCTCTATGATACCCCTTTTGAGGATTATCTTCTCCGCTTCCGCCATGGCATTGAGTGCCTGTGAGATTTCCAGGCGGTTGCGGTTCAGTTCCTGGGCCAGTTGTGTCATCTTAATGTAAATCGTCTTCTTGCCCGTTGGGTATGAGCAGTGTTCACGTATAAACTGTATGATGGCATTCGTGTTATCTGCAGTCCTGGCTTGCCATAGATGCTGTTCCTGTACCTGTGACTTGCGTGACAGTATGTTGAGCATGTTCAGTCGGAATATAAGATTGTTCCTCATGAGTTCCAGGACCCTGTCCTTTGGAATCGCTATGGATTCGCATGCGGTATAGGCGCGTATGCTTGTGTGGTAGTGGTGTGAGATGCCAAAGAGTTTCTCTGGTTCCAGCAGTTGCGGTGCCTGCACCAGTTCCACGATGCGGTAGCCTTCGTTTGACGATGTCTTCTCTGTCTCCATCCACCCCTTGGTTACCATTATGAGGTGTGTGCATTCATTTCCTCTGGCGTTTACCATACTGCCTTTCGCGTGATGTCTCAGTGTGAGGTATGACTGATTTGCTATCTCTGTCACCTCATTTTCCGTCATTCCTATGAATAGCGGTGCTTGAGAGATATGTCCTGGGGGGATTGGCATGGTTTTGGGGGAATTGGTTTTTGGGTGGGGCTTGCGGAGAACCGCAAGGAACGATGGCGTTTGGCTTCACCGTTTTTTGAAGGGCGATGTTTTCGGAGCTTGCTCTCATCCCCCCTAGTGGGAGGCAGGGCTTGGGCTTAATCCTGGCGAATACCATACGGCGTAGTTGCCTTTTGCATCGTTGTATATGAAGTATGCCTTCAGTTCTGTATGTTTCTGTAGTATAGCCTTTGCCTTTTCCAGTCCCATGACCATGAATGAAGTGGCGTACGCATCAGCTTCAGCGCAGTTGGATGCCAGTACGGTGGCCGACAGTATGCTGTGTTGTACTGGACGACCAGTGGCAGGGTCAATGGTGTGAGCATATTTCTTACCGTCCTTGTAGTAGAAGTTACGGTAGTTGCCCGATGTGGCTATCGCTATGTCGCTGATGGAGAGTATGGTCTGCAGTTCGGTGTTTGTGCTGAGAGAGTCATCGGTAGGTTTTGTCACGCCGATGTTCCATGGTGTGCCTTTCGCATTGATGCCTTGCACAACCATTTCGCCACCAATCTCAATCATAAAGTTCTTTATGCCCTTTCCTCTCAGCAGTCTTGCTACGCAATCCACGCCGTAACCTTTGGCTATAGCGCTGCAGTCAAGCATCACACGTGGGTCGGTCTTCTTGATGCGGCCGTTCACAAGGCTGACTTTCTCGAAGCCAATGATGCTACGCAGCGAGTCCAGTTCGTTGACTTCAGGCATCTTGCCGGATTTGAATCCGAATCCCCATGCATTGACTAATGGGGCTACCGTAATGTCGAAGGCACCAGCGGTCTCTTTGTTGACTTTTGTTGCCAGGTTGAAGACATCAATGAATAGTGAATCCAGTTCAATGTCCTTGTTGTTATTGACAGCCGTTATGATAGACTTGTCATTGAAGGGGGAGAGCGAGGCATCCACTTTGTTGAGTGTTGCGACTATCTCGTCCTTGAGGTTCACGTCGCTCTGGTATGTGATGTTGTATGACGTACCAAAGATGAAACCAGAGTCGTGCTGATATGTGCTCTGATTGCTTGTGTTGCTGTATATCGCTATGGCAGCGATTATCAGTACAATGACAGGCAGGAGTATTGTTGTCGCTTTCCTTGATTTCATTTTTTTAGTTAACAGTTAATAGTTAACAATTATTTTCCTAGTTGTATTGTGACGTTGAAAGTGCCGCCGAGAACGTTGCCGTCCTTTCCATAGCCAGGTACATACCACAGTTTGTTGCTACCGGTGTCAGTGCTGTGTATCTTAACCTTGTAGCGGAAACTCCATCCCAGATGCAGTGGTCCATAAACCTTGGCATCTACACCGAAGAGGAGTTCCGTCCAGTGGTAGTTGCATGACGACGGCATGCTGGCATCGTATGTGGTAGTACCGCCCCAGTAAGAGTCAGATACCGTGCCGCATGCCTCCTGCTTGAAGGATGTGAAGGCATAGCGTGCACCGATGAAGACCTTGTAGTCGTCGTGTTTGTTCTTGGCAACATTCATATCGCATCCTATGCGTCCGTATGGAGCGTTCGTCTTGCACGACAATCCTGTGACAGGGTCGGTATTATGCTTGGCATCACCCAGACCAAGTTCAAGGACCGGGAAATACTTGTCTTTCAGATTTACCCTCAGAGCAGCCTCATACTGTCCGTAGTCGCTCACCATCCTCATGATCGTGCCTGCCACATCGTATGACACGGATATGCCACGCAGCAGAGGGACGGTGTCCTCCTCTAGTGTCAGTGTATTCTTCTGCGTAGCTGCCGTTGACGGCAGACAGAGACTAATAGCTGCGGCGAAGACAAATACTAATGTTCTTAACTGTTGGGTCATTGCTTACTTTCGGATTGCTGACGATGAGAGTGTCTATGAAATTGTGAGTCGAACTTACGTGTTCTATCTTGTGATTATAGCGGGCAGCGCAATCGACGGATTCAAACCAAGGCTCGTTTGTCTTCTTGACATATACCGTGTCAGCCACTGTAGTATTCTCATCCACATTGAGAGTGATGGCAAACATGTCCGTCTCTGCAGCATTGCTCATTGGCAGGTCAAAAGCCTTGACGTTAGTGATCTGGTTTATATATACCGTATCGCAGTCGAATGCCGTTTGCAGGAAGGTGACCGTCAGCGGACATGTCACGACATCCTCTTTGCTGTCAGCGTCAAGTATGGTGTAGTGGCACAGTACCTGACCGTTGAGGCTGCATTCTATCGATGAGCATCCATACACCCCCATTGTCGTGAGTATGCCAAGCAGATGTCTGTATATTGATTTCATTGTTCTTGGGTGGTTTCGTTGTTTGAGCCTTGCGAAAAATCGCAAGGAACGGTGGCAGCTCTGCTCTCCTCCCTAGGGGGAGGCTGGGAGGGGGCTCTAAATCGTTTTCTCTATCTGATACTCATTGCGTCCCTGTGACGAACGGCTGATGAGGTCTGCTACGAAACCTGCGAGGAATAACTGTGTACCGATAATCATCATCGTCAGCGCAATGTAGAAATATGGTGAGTCCGTCACCAGTCGTGCAGGGATGCCCTGTGTCAGGGCGTATATCTTGCCGGCTCCGATGATGAATGCAGAAATGAAACCTACGATGAACATCAGTGTACCCAGGAATCCGAATATGTGCATAGGCTTCTTGCCGAATGTAGAGAGGAACCACAGAGTGATAAGGTCAAGGTAACCATTGACGAAGCGGTTCCAACCCATGAACTTCGACTTGCCGAATTTACGTGCCTGATGGTGTACAGGCTTCTCGCCAATTTTGCAGAATCCAGCATTCTTGGCCAGATAAGGCATGTAACGGTGCATCTCACCATATACCTCGATGTTCTTTACCACGTCAACGCGGTAAGCCTTCAGTCCGCAGTTGAAATCATGCAGGTTTTTGATGCCGCTCACCTTACGCGCTGTGGCATTGAACAGTTTTGTAGGTATGGTCTTAGAGAGTGGGTCGCCCTGTTTGCGATTCTGCTTGTATCCGCTTACCAGATCGTAGCCATCCTCTGTTATCATGCGATAGAGTTCAGGTATCTCGTCAGGCGAATCCTGCAGGTCTGCGTCCATGGTGATCACCACGTCACCCTGTACCTTCTCGAAACCGCAGTAGAGAGCTGGTGACTTGCCATAGTTGCGACGGAACTTGATACCGTGTACATGGCTGTCTTCACTTGCCAGTTTCTCTATCATCTGCCATGAGTGGTCAGTAGAACCGTCATTGACAAATATTACCTCGAACGAGAAACCGTTCTCGTCCATCACGCGCTTTATCCAAGCATAGAGTTCAGGTATTGACTCTTCTTCGTTGTATAGTGGTACTACTACTGATATATCCATATTTGCTAATTGTTAATTCGTAATTGTTGATTCCGTATGCAGAAAAACCTCAGGATCTATTCCTATCCTCTGACCTTCTCTCTCTTCCTGCCGAAGAGGGCGATGAAGGCTGATAGTATTGTCGAGCTTATGATGGCATTGCAGAGTATGCTGAAGGCGATGTCGATAGGCCTTGTCTGAGCCATCATCTGCACCTCTTTATCCAGTTCGCTTAGCGGCATGCCAGCCTGCTTGAAAGCCTCCCTCAGTTCCGGCATGGACATATTGTGCTGCAGAGTGGTTAGCATCAATCCCTTGTCCAGGAAATAGAAATATGCGAATGTGGCAGCTGCTATGATTAGGGAAGCATAGAACATGGCCATGGTGAGGAATACGAATCCTCTGCGGTATGATATGTTTCTTTCTACAACATTGTCACGGTAGTTTTGCAGTCTCTTGTATGCCAGATATGGGGTTAAACAGAAGCCTGCCACAAAACCAATCTGCCAGTTGGGATCCGTCATGCTGCCTACGAGGCAACCTAATGTAGCTATCCATAACAGACCGATTAAAAAGCCATCCTGGCGGGCGAAAGCTTTCAGTTGAGTATATTCGCTTGATGTTATCATTGTTAATGTTATTGTAATTTGCTACAAAGTTACTCATTTTCTTTCATATATATGATGTAAAACACTTGCTTTTTCTTAATAAATCTTAATTTTGTTCCATTTTTAAATACTTTTTGCTTATTATACCAAAAAAAATATGTACCTTTGCACCCGCTAAATAAAACGGGCAGTCTTGCACGACCAGCACCTTGGAAATCCCCCAGGATGGGAACGTAGCAAGGGTACCATGCGAGCGGTGCGATGCAAACAGCTGCCCACCCGCCTCTTTAGCTCAGTTGGCCAGAGCACGTGATTTGTAATCTCGGGGTCGTTGGTTCGAATCCGACAAGAGGCTCAAAAGGAAGGACATCCAATCAGGATATGTCCTTCCTTTTTTTTGTTTTTGGGTCAGATACACGAAGTGTTTTAGATTTTTATTCGTACATCTTGGAATTATTCGAGCTGTACAAATGAAAGAAGCCCTTATAGACGAATTGAATATTGAAAGGAAACAAATGCAAGAAAACGCTTGAAAAACAATTATTGGTTTCATTTGTACAGGTCGAAATTATTGTGTCCAACAACGACAAAGCCCGCAATCAGATCAATGTCCAATTGCGGGCTGTATTGTAGTGACTCAAAAGAGAGTCAGCTATTTAGAAGTTATAGTAAGCACCGAAGCTAACGCCGTTGAAGAGCTTGCACTGGAATGCGTCGTTGTTAATGTTCTTATCAACTACAGGAACCTTGTAGCTTGTGTTTGTATAACCAAGGTTACCGAGGTGAGCAACGAGACCTACCTTCTCTGAGATAGAGTAAGCGATACCAGGCTGGATGCCAACACCGAACTCGTTGAGGTTGTTCTCTACACCGCTAACGTGGATTGTAGAGTAAGAGAGTCCAAGGTCAATGAATGCTGAGAAGTTGCCTGCCTGAACGAAGCTATAACGGAAGTAAGGCTTGATGCTGAAAGCGTTTGCGTTACCACTTACTGACTGTCCACCGAAATTGTAAGTTGCTTCGTCTGCATGAGCATAACCGAGCTTGATTGCTACAGCAGTGTTCTCAGAGAGGTTGTAACCAAGTTCTGGAGCAAACTCGAATGTGGTGTTTGAATTGAGCTTGTCACCGTCAAAGCTTGTCTTGTTAGTATCGAAACCGATACCACCACCAATCCATGTCTGAGCGTTTGCAGTGAGAGCTGCTACAGCCATAACTGCTACCATGATAAATTTCTTCATAAACCTAAATAATAATTTAATCTTTTTACCTGCCCCAATCTTGTTGTGGCGTCAGGGCTTAGCCATTTGTTTTTAGCGGATGCAAAGTTAGATACTTTTTTGGATATGAACAAGAGTTTTTAAGGATTGTGTGCGCAAACAGTGCATATTTTTGACTCTTATCAAAAAAAACAAAAGGATAGGGTGGTAGCCCTATCCTATATGTTTGGATGTGTTATGTATGTAAAATATTATTGCATGTCATATACCACCTGCATGATCTTTTTGCCGAGAGCATCAGCCTCGTCCATGCTGTGAGCCTCGCTATATACGCGGATGATTGGTTCGGTGTTAGACTTGCGCAGGTGTACCCACTTGTCTGGGAAATCAATCTTCACACCGTCGATGTCGTTGACCTTGGCATCTGCCTGTGCTGAGTACATTTCCTTTACCTTTACGAGGATAGCATCTACGTCAGTCTCAGGAGTAAGATCTATGCGGTTCTTGGCAATGAAATACTCAGGGAAGGTTTTGCGGAGTTCGCTGACCTTCATGCCCTTTTGTGCGAGAGAAGAGAGGAAGAGTGCGATACCTACGAGGGCGTCACGGCCGTAGTGGCTCTCTGGGTAGATCACACCACCGTTGCCTTCGCCACCGATGACTGCACCTACCTCGCGCATCTTCGTTGTTACGTTCACCTCGCCTACGGCAGCAGCGCTGTACTGACCGCCATGCTTCTCTGTAACGTCACGCAGTGCACGTGTAGAAGAGAGGTTGCTGACGGTAGCACCTGGAGTGTGGCTGAGAACGTAGTCGGCAACACTTACCAGAGTGTATTCCTCACCGAACATGGTACCGTCCTCGCTGATGAATGCCAGGCGGTCAACATCTGGGTCAACCACTATACCGAGGTCATAACCGCCAGCCTTGATAGCGTCCATGATGCCTGTGAGGTTCTTCTCCAGAGGTTCTGGGTTATGTGCGAAGTCACCGTTTGCCTCACCGTTGAGGATGGTATATTCTACACCGAGACGGTCGAGCAATGGAGGGAGGATTATACCACCAACACTGTTGATAGCGTCAACGACAACCTTGAAACCTGCCTTCTTGACAGCCTCTGCATCGGTGAGTTTGAGGTTCATGACAGCATCGATGTGACGCTCGTCGAATGACTCCTCTGTATAGTGACCGAGGTTGTCAACGTCAGCATACTCAAATGCCTCTGCCTCAGCAATGGCAAGTACCTCTGCACCATCAGCAGCGGTAAGGAATTCACCACGCTTGTTGAGGAGCTTCAGCGCATTCCAGTGGCGAGGGTTGTGAGAGGCGGTGATGATGATACCGCCGTCAGCTCCTGCCATGGTGACAGCCAGTTCTGTGGTAGGTGTAGAAGCCAGACCGATGTTGATTACGTCGTAGCCCATGCCGATGAGGGTGCCGCAAACGATGTTGCGAACCATCTCGCCAGAAATACGTGCATCACGTCCAACAACGATTTTGTTGCTGCCGTTGGTGGTAGATTTGCGTATGAAGGTAGCGTATGCAGAGGTGAACTTTACTATGTCAAGTGGATTTAGGGTGTCGCCAGCAGGTCCACCGATGGTACCACGGATACCAGAGATAGATTTGATTAATGACATTTTTATTGTAGTTTTTGTTGTTGTGTATTCTTGGGATTAACGTCCTCTTTGATATGTTATATCATAGAAATAAGCGCATACCATCTGTGATGCCAATGCATGTCCGCTGCCATGAGGTACGATGAGACGTACGTGTGCAATGTTTTCATTTTCGTTTGTAGGGCGTCCGATGTTGATGTATGTCAGCGGGATGAGCCAGCCTGCAGGTACCTGTGCACTGTTATAAACCTGGTACATGTAGCTGCCGGTTTGGAACGACGCAGTGAATGTGCCGCTAGTATTCATGACGTTCATGATGTCAGGTGATGACTGTGCGAGATTGCTTATCAGGGCATGAGCATTGTCATTGATATTATATTCAGAGAATCTGCAGAGAATCAGTTCGCTGTCACCGCTCTGTAGTTTCTCGCCGCAGCCCTGCTCAAGGATTTGCATATAGACGCCATTGCTTTCGAAAACGACATATTCGTTTTCATCAACGTTGGTTTTGTATCCGTTAGCTTTGAATGTAGCTTCGCTGATGACCTTGACAGGTTTTCCTGTGATGTAGTCTCCAGTGTTTATCATGTTTTTGATACAACTGCTCTCATGTTCTTTCTGCTCACCGTATGTCTCGATGTCGTTGCATGAACAGAATGTAGCAATAACCATCGCCAGGACGGTCATGACTTTCAGTACTTTATTCATTATTATATATATATATTGTATTTTTTGTTCATTTAATTATCTTTAAAAAAGAACGAATCGTCGGTCTCATCTCCTCCCCCTAGGAGGGAGGTTGGGAGGGGGCTCCTACAGTAAATCTGCGTATGCCTGAATTGCCTTCCGTGTAATAGCCTCCGCCTCTTGCAGTCTGCAATATAGTCTGCCGCCGGAAGCATTCTTGTGTCCGCCTCCGTTGAAATATTCCTCCGCCATCTTATTGCATGGGAAGTCATCCACAGAGCGCAGGCTGACCCATATCAGATTAGGACGCTCAGAGTCCTCCCTCAGTGATATGGAGAGACGATGCTTCTTAATCTGCAATGGCATGTTTACGAGTCCTTCTGCATCGCCCTTGATAAAGTGGAAACGTTTTTGTTCCTCTTTTGTGATAGTATAATATGATGCACGCAATGGTGTCAGTATTCTCAGTTTCTGGTACAGCACGTATCCTGTAAGTCTCAGACGGTCAATGCTGAAGACATGGAATACGTTTCTGTATATGCGGTCCTTGTCTATACCCTTCGCCAGAAGTTGCGATATGATATAATATATTTCCGGTTGTGTGGAATTATATGTGAAACCGCCTGTATCGGTCATCATGCCAGTATAGGTTGTGATGGCCATTTCCTTTGTCATCTCTTCATATCCCCCCAACTGCCATATCAGTCGGAAAACTATCTCGCATGTACTGGACATTAGTGGATATGATATAGTCATGTCAGTATCCCCTTGTGGATTCAGATGATGGTCAATGATGACTACCTTCTTTTCATTTCCCTTGCATGTATAGAGGATAGATGCCAGTTCGTCGCCTGTTCTTGAGTAAGCGTTAAGGTCGAGCATGAAGATGATGTCAGCTTCGTCAACGCATTTTTTCACAACTTCAGGTTTTTTGTCGTATCTCACGATATCCTGTGCTCCGGGCATCCATTGCAGGAAGTCCGGGAACATGTCCGGTGCCACTACAGTGGTCTCCATTCCTTGCTGACGCAGGTACGCGCTCCAGGTAAGTGTCGAACCCAGGGCGTCTCCGTCAGCATTAACATGGCAGAATAATACTGCCTTGTGTGATGTAGAGATGAGGTTGCGTAATTTCGCAACCTCATCTGTATTCAATAGATTGATGTTCATTCAATGGTAATTATACATTATCCATTTACACTGTTAATCTGTTGTTGCTCAGATTAGAAGAGTTTGTTAGGATATACTCCGTCCTCTACGAGCTTAGCAATGCGAGCTACTGTGTCAGGACGATCCTCGGAGTATGTCACGCCGAACCACTTTGATGTGGTGTCTAGCACCTTACATGTAGCAGTACCCTCGTTGATGAGCTTGTTGACCATCAGTGGGATAAAGAACTCAGACTTGAGGTTCTCGATGTTAGCCTTGTCAGAGAGGAACTCCTTGAAGTACTCCTCCGAATACTGGAAGTAGTCAGGAGTGAATCCCCACATATTCATGCTTACAGGAGCAGTCTCTTCTACAGGAACCCATTCGCCGTCCTCCTTGTTGTCAGCGCGGAAAGCGATAGTGCCGTCAGGCTGTGCAGCGATCTTGGTGCGCTCTACACATGTGGTGAGGTTACCGTTTTCGTCCTTTGAGCAGATGCCTCGGCTTACGGTACCGTTCTCTGAGAGGGTGTTGCCTACGCGGAAACCTACCATAGCATACTTTCCCTTAGCATCTTCTGGGAGGTCAGCGAGGAACTTACCGATTACCATGAAAGCGTCACGGTTATAGAAGTCATCGCAGTTGATGACGCAGAAAGGCTCCTTGATAACGTCCTTGCCCATGAGTACTGCATGGTTGGTACCCCAAGGCTTCTGACGACCCTCTGGTACAGAGAAACCTTCTGGAAGAGCGTCGATAGACTGGAAGCAGAGTTCGCACTTTACCTTGCCCTCATACTTAGCGAGGATCTGAGTACGGAACTGCTCTTCGAAATCCTTACGGATAACCCATACGATTTTGCCGAATCCTGCCTGGATAGCATCATAAATACTGTAGTCCATGATTGTCTCGCCGTTAGGGCCGAGACCGTCGAGCTGCTTCAGACCGCCGTAACGGCTGCCCATTCCTGCAGCGAGGAGAAATAATGTTGGTTTCATAAGTGTTATATATAAGTATAATAAAAGTAATCGAAGATCCAAGGCCCACCCCGGCCCTCTCGTTAGAGGTAGGGAGCTTTAGGTATGGGATATATGGGTTATGGGGAGTGGTAACTATGAACTATGCACTATGAACTATGAACTAACTCAGCGGGTTCCATCCCTGTGCGAGCAGTTCAAATTCATTGCCGTCGCGTGCTACTAGTTGCAGGCCAAGTTCCTTCCTGGTCATGTGACCAATCACCTTTATGCCCTCCATCTGCTGAAGAGTCTCATTGTCACCGATAGGACATGTGAAGAGAAGTTCGTAGTCTTCGCCGCCATTCATGGCGCATGTGGTAACGTTCATATTCATCTCCTCAGCCATTACGGCAGTCTGGTAGTCTATAGGAATAAATTTCTCAAATATGCGGCATCCTGTGCCAGACTGCTCACAGATGTGATGCAGTTCAGATGACAGACCGTCTGAGACATCCATCATGGCGGTAGGGCGGATGCCCGCCTCACGCAGTTTGTGTAAGATGTCGCCGCGTGCCTCTGTCTGCAACTGTCTCTGTATCAGGTATTCCTTGCCCGCGAAGTCAGGCTGCCATGCCTCGTTGAGCTGGCGTTGCAGAGCCTCCAGCTGCTTGGCATCCTTTGTCTCCTTCATCTTCGCCTGTATCTTTTTCACCTGATCATAGTAAACCCTTTTCTCACGTTCCAGCAACTGCAGTCCCATGTATGCGGCACCAAGGTCGCCTGATACGCATATCAGGTCCGTATCCTTTGCGCCGTTACGGTAGATGATGTCTTCCTTCTTCGCCTCGCCGATGCAGGTGATGCTGATGGCGAGGCCGGTGAGTGACGATGTGGTATCGCCACCTACGATATCGATGTTCCATTTCTCGCAAGCCATGCGCAGTCCCACATAGAAATCTTCCAGGTCTTCCACCTGGAATCTTTTGGATAGTGCGATGGACACCACCATTTGTTTCGGTGTGCCACCCATAGCAAAGATGTCGCTGATGTTCACCATGGCAGATTTGTAGCCAAGGTGTTTCATATCCATATATGTGAGGTCGAAGTGTACTCCCTCCATGAGCATGTCGGTAGTGACGAGTGTCTCGGTGTCGCTATAGTGCAGTACGGCACAGTCGTCGCCTACGCCCTTCACTGTAGATTCATTCTTTGGCTTTATGTCTTTTGTCAGATGGTCAATAAGACCAAATTCTCCAAGTTTAGATATCTCCACTTATTTACTATTTAACGATTTACAATTTACGATTTATTTGTAAATTTACATATTTATATTTAACCATCCCCCCCATCACTTATCCAAGTAATTAAAACCTCCTCCCCCCTTCAAGGAGAGGCTGGGAGGGGGCTCTGTCGCTCTCATCTCCTCCCCCTAGGGGGAGGCTGGGAGGGGGCTCGAGGCCGGGAGGGGGCTTACCTCCTTATCATCTCCCTCATGATGGTGGTCATGAGTGGCTGTGCGTTATTGGCAGCCTCTTGCACCTCTTCGTGGGTAGCCACTACAGGAGTGTCGCTGATGCCCATATTTGTTATGATACTGATACCGAACACCTTAATGCCGCAGTGGCGAGCCACGATGACCTCAGGTACTGTGCTCATACCTACGGCATCGCCGCCGAGCGTGTGATATGCACGATATTCAGCAGGAGTCTCGTATGAAGGTCCCTGCACACCGAAGTATGTGCCGTGCACCACGCGGATGCCTTTCTCTTCCGCTATCTGGTTGGCAAGGGCAATCAACTCCTTGTCGTATGGCTCGTGCATGTCAGGGAAGCGAGGTCCGGTAGGTATGTTCTTGCCTCTCAGCGGATGTTCGGGGAAGAAATTGATATGGTCCTCAATAATCATGAGGTCGCCTATGCGGAAAGACGGGTTAGCACCTCCTGCAGCATTGCTTACAAAGAGCGTCTTGATGCCCAGTTCGTACATTACGCGGATAGGGAATGTCACCTCCTGCATGGAGTACCCCTCGTAGTAATGGAAGCGGCCTTTCATGGCGAGTATATCCTTGCCGCCGAGTTTACCGAATATCAGTCTGCCGTCATGTCCCTCTACTGTCGAGACAGGGAAATCAGGTATCTCCTTATACGGTATCTCGAGGGTGACGTCTATCTCAGAAGCTAATTGTCCGAGTCCCGTTCCCAGTACTATCGCCGTTGTAGGCTCTGTGGTCATTCTGCTTTTTAGCCATGACGCTGTGTTTCGGATTTTTTCGTACATAGTCGATGATGTATTCGTTAAACTTCTCTTCTTCGTCTAATCTGAACTTTACCTTGATAGGAAGTATGTAAAGATTCTTCTTTACCTCCTCTGACAGTCCTTGCAGGTCGTGCAGTCTTGTACCGTCCTTCTCCGTAGTGATTATGACAGCGGGTTTCTCTATAGCTTTGTAAGCCTCGCTGATCTTCTCTGCGTCATTCTCGTTAAACTGATGGTGGTCAGCAAACTCCATGTGCGTGATATTCTTGCTCTTAGGCGACAGATCCTCTATCACCTGCTCTGGTGATGCTATGCCAGTAATCAGCAGGACGTTTGGCAGGTTGTCATTGTCGGTTATAGGTGTAGCCTCCTCAAATAATGGTTCCAGTTCGCAGTATTCTATGCCAGTGAAGAACATCTTCTGCCATGGCATGAGGTTCATGGCACGCTGCAGCACCCTGTAGTCCATCGGTTTGATGTCATCAGGACATTTCGTTACTATCACCACGTCAGCACGGTCCTTACCTTCTTTTGGTTCGCGCAGCCTGCCAGCTGGCAGTAGTGTATCATATATTATGAGTCGGTGGTAATCTACAAGCAGGATGTTTACGCCCGGTTTTACGTAGCGATGCTGAAAGGCATCATCCAGCAGTATCACGTCAGTATCCTTCGTCTGCTCGTTCTCCATGAGTGTGTCGATGCCGTGGCAGCGATTATGATCTACCGCCACCTTTATCTTGTTGAATTTCTTCAGCATCTGGTAAGGTTCGTCACCTATGTCCTTCATGTGTATGGACTCAGTGCTGCTAAATTTCTTGCCATTGTCCGTGATACCGTTTCCCGTCACGAGAAACCCCCTTGTCTTGCGTTTGTATCCGCGGCTCAGCACGGCAACGTTGAATCTGTCTTGTAACAATCTGATGAGGTATTCCACGTGAGGAGTCTTGCCCGAACCTCCCACGGTGATGTTGCCAACAGATATTACAGGTACGTCAAAGGAACGGCTTTTGAGTATTCCTGTCTCAAACATGGTGTTACGCACCCATACACCGAAACCATATAGCAATGATAACGGTGTGAGCCATCTGTTTATCTTTATAAAGTCGCCTTCCATTGGTCGTTTGGGGTGTTTTGTTTTTTATGGGGGGCTTGCGGAGAACCGCAAGGAACGGTGGCAGGCACCGCTCTCCTCCCCCTAGGGGGAGGCTGGGAGGGGGCTCCCTGAGGGGAGGCTGGGAGGGGGCTGTGGGGCTATGGTGCCATCACAAACTCCATCCTTGCCTGTATCGGACTCTGTTTATCCAGTCCTCTCACCATGGTGAACGGTTCGTAGAATGCACCGAGCGTAGCGCGCAGCTGTTCGTCGAGGTTAGTACCATGTCCGTTGACCTCCTCAAAGAGTTGGTCCATCCATGATGCCGGCTCAGGGTAGGAGAGAGTAGAGTATTCACCCTCCTTTAGTTTTGCGAGAGTTGCAGCCTTTGCTATGGCATCTTTCAGTCCTCCGATCTGGTCCACCAGTTTTATATTCAGGGCATCCGTGCCCAGCCATACTCTGCCCTGTGCTATCTCCTTCACCTTTTCGATAGGTATCTTTCGGCCATCGCTCACGCGTTTGCAGAAGACTTCATAGCCACGGTCTATGTATGCCTGCAGCATCGCCTCCTCCTCAGCATTAAATGGTCGTGCACGCTGAGTCATGTCAAAGTCCGCATGCTTGTTTGTCTTTACGTTGTCGTACTTTATGCCGAGTTTGTCTTGCAGCAGTCCGCTGACATCAGGAAAACAGCCGAATATACCGATTGAACCAGTCAATGTCGTAGGTTGCGCCACTATCCATGATGCACCGGCGCTGAGGTAGTAGGCACCAGAAGCGGCAGCACCGCCCATTGACACCACTACAGGTTTCTTTGCCTTGAGCTTCGTTACGGCATGCCATATCTCTTCCGATGCAAAGGCATCACCGCCGCCGCTGTTTATTCTGATTACTACCGCCTTGACATTTTCGTCCTTTGCCAGTTTCTCAAGGTCGTCAATCATCTTATAGCTCACTATGCCAGCGTCACCCATCACCACACCGGCTTCGGGACTCTGTACTATGGAACCCTCGCATTGATATACGGCTATCATATTGCTCTCTGTGGCAGACTCCTGCTCATCCAGTGCAGCCATAGCGCTACACTCCACCTGAGAGATTTCCTCGTCCTGGTCTATCTTGAGCATTTTCTTTATCTCGCCCTTGACATCATCGGCATATATGCACTTGTCAATAAGTTTATGCTTCGTGAGATACTCCGTGCTCTGCAGAGCGGTAAGTTCGTCGGCGCATCGGTTTACCTCCTCCACGCTTATGCCGCGGCTCTTGCTGATGTCCGTCGCGATGGTGTTCCATATACCTCCGATGTATCTCGTTACCTGTTCGCGGTTAGCATCGCTCATGTGTTCCTCGGTGTATTGCTCCGTGGCGCTCTTGTATTTGCCCACCTTCACCACCTTCATCTTCACGCCTACTTTTGCGAGCAGGTCTTTCAGGAATACAGGTTGTGCTGACAGACCGTGCAGGTCCAGCATTCCCTGAGGATTGATCCATACCTTGTCGGCTATCGATGATACATAGTATGCACCCTGGCTGTATTCGTTGGCGTATGCCACTATCCATTTCTCTCCGCCACTGTTCTTGGCTTTGAATCTCTGCAGCGCGCCCCTTATCTCCTGGAGTGAAGCCGTATTGGCCTGCATCATTCCGCACTCTATGTAGATACCCTTGATTTCATCGTGAGTGGCAGCAGCGTCAATGGCTTTCACTATCTCGTCCACGCCCTGCTGTTCTCCTTGTTCTCCAAGCAGTTTCTTGACAGGATTGTCTTGTACGTGCTCCACTATCTCGCCAGCGAGGTTGACCACGAGAACGGAGTTGTCCTGCAGGCTAACCGGTTCGCTGCCACCAGAAGCGGCTGCTCCTATCAGCAAAAGTATGAACAGTATAGAACCCACGACCGTGACAGTCACTATGCCGGTGATGGTCGCGAGGGTGTATTTTAGAAATTGCGTCATTGGTAAATTCTTTTGATGGCAAAGTTACTAAAAAAAAATAATCTGACCAACGTTTTTCGTGTTTATTTATAATAATAGGTGTAAAAAATACTGATGGCAGCTCGTTTTACAAATAAAAATATTAACTTTGCATTGGGAAAAACTATCCTTTACAAATATCTGCTATGTTTAAGAATCTAAAGACCCTTTTTACATCCTTCATGTTTGTGGCGGCAACGGGCGTTTCCGCTGATACTTATGATATGTCGCATCTCACTACGGCATACAGTGATTCCATTGGTTACGGATATGATATAAGTGACGCTCCTTCGGCTAAGAGCAAGGCTCCGTTCTATTTCTCGGTGCGTGTGCCTGATGGTAACTATCGTGTTACCGTGACCCTCGGCAGCAAGAAACGCGCTGCTGAGACCGTGGTGCGTGCTGAGGCGCGCCGCATGATGACGGGTGCAGTGAAGACAAAGAAGGGAAAATTTGAGACTGTCACTTTCCTTGTCAATAAGCGCAATACAGACATCGATGGCAAAAATCGTGTACGCATCAAGCCAGGCGAGGTGGGTTCCATGACATGGGATGACAAACTCACCCTGGAGTTTAACGGCGAGAGTCCTGCGGTGAGCAGTGTGTCCATCGAACCGGAGACGGCTGCCGTGACGCTCTTCCTCTGTGGAAACTCCACCGTGGTGGATCAGGGCATGGAGCCTTGGGCATCTTGGGGACAGATGTTCCCACGCTGGTTTGATGACAAGGTGTGCGTGGCAAACTACGGCGAGAGTGGTCTCACCGCCACATCATTCATGGCGCAGAATCGTCTGGAGAAGATCCTCTCGGTCATGAAGAAAGGCGACTATGTATTCTGCGAGTTCGGACATAACGACGAGAAGGAGAAAGGCCCCGGCACAGGCGCATGGTATCACTACACCGTGGCGCTGAAGAAATTCATCGACCTTGTACGTGCCAAGGAGGGCAACATCATATTCTGTACCCCTACACAGCGCCGATTCTTTGAGAAGGACGGCAGCATCCGCAATACGCATGGTGATTTCCCTGCTGCCATGAAGGCTGTGGCAGAGAGGGAGAATGTACCTGTCATAGACCTCAATGCTGAGACCAAGACCCTCTTTGAGGTGATGGGCAGCGAAGGCAGTAAGCACCTGCTCGTCCACTATCCTATGGGAACCTTCCCATGGCAGGTGAAGGAGTTTGCCGATAACACCCATTTTAATCCTTTCGGTGCCTACGAGGTGTCAAAACTCGTGGTAATGGGACTGAAGAAGATCAATTCGCCTCTCGTGCAGCATCTTACAGCCGACTGGGCAGACTTCTCTCCTTCTACTCCTGATGACTGGCAGACCTTCTACTGGCCAATGTCAATACTCTTCGACGGAAAGAAGCCGGACGGGAATTAAAGCCCCCGAGCCCCCTCCCAGCCTCCCCCTAGGGGGAGGAGATGAGACCCCCACCTGGCCTCCACCTAATGGGGAGGAGAGCGACGCCTGTCACCGTTCCTTGCAGCTCGGCTGTAAGGCCCCCCAAAAAAAACGCTAAACCAACAACATTATAATCTTATGAAACAAAAAAAACTACTTACCCTATTGGTCCTGCTGCTGATGGTCGTCACGGCCTCCGCACAGCGAACCATCGACAGGCTTGACCGCGGCCTCGTAGCAGTAAAGCTCGGTAGCGGCGTGTATGTCAACTGGCGTATCCAGTCTGACGAGTACTATGACGTGACTTACAATCTCTATCGCGATGGCGCAAAGATTGCCAGCGACCTGAAGGTATCAAACTTCACCGATACCAAGGGCACTACAACCAGTTCCTATACCGTAGCACCGGTAGTGCGCGGCAAGGAACAGGCACAGAGCAAGGCAGTGAAGCCTTGGGCTACGGACTATCTCGAGATCAATCCGCAGCATGATCCTTCACTCAAGTGTGTCTATACACCTAACGACGCCTGCTGCGCCGATGTTGACGGCGATGGCGTAGTGGAGATTCTGCTCAAGTACGACAACGCCAGTGAGATTGGACAGTCCTATCCACGTGAGGGCGCTCTCATTGATGGCAAGCGTACAAAGGAATACACCCTCCTGGAGTGTCTCAAGCTCGACGGCACCGTTCTCTGGTGGGTCAACTGCGGACCTAACATGGGTGACTTCCAGAACAATGAGATCAATATCGTAGGCTATGACTGGGATATGGACGGCAAGGCTGAGGCACTCTTCCGCGCTGCTGACGGTACCACTATCCATACTGCCGATGGTCAGACATACGTCATCGGTGACGCCTCTATCAACTATCGTGGTGAGACAGGCGGCGGTGTCAACTGGTTCATGCACGCTGGTATGGAGTATCTGGTGTATGTAGATGGCGCTACAGGTGTGCCTTACAATATCGGTCCAAGCTCGCACCCTACATACATGGACTTCCCGCTCCCACGCCTTGAGGCAACAGAAAATCCTAACGGACTCCTCTCAGGCGGTGCGTATGATGACCTCGTAAACAAGGCATGGGGCGATGGCTACGGACACCGTTCATCAAAGTATTTCTTCGGTGCACCATATCTCGATGGCCGTCATCCAAGCATCTTCCTCGGTCGTGGTATCTATACACGTCATAAGTTCATCACCTATGATGTCAATCCTACTACCCACAAACTCGTACAGCGCTGGAAGTGGACCAATAATTCGGGCGGTCCATGGAAGGGACAGGGTTATCACAACTACGCCATAGTCGATGTTGACTGGGACGGACGCGACGAGATCGTTTGGGGTTCTATGGTTATCGACGATAACGGTAAGGGACTCTCTACCACAGGTCTCGGACACGGCGATGCTCAGCACCATGGTGACTTCGACCCATATACATGGGGACAGGAGGGATTCTTCTGTAATGAGGATCAGCCTAACAATAACATGCGTGACCTCACCACCTCCAAGATTTACTACCGTACCACCCCTGCTCAGTACAAGGACGATGGACGTTCTATCTGCGGTAACTTCAGCAATGATTACCCGGGATGTTTTGCCAGCAGTGGTTCTGACGCTGCCCAGGCTATCTCTACCGTAGCACACGAACGTGTCGATGCTGGTACCGGCGGCATGGCACAGAACTTCCGTTGCTACTGGGATGGTGACCTCTGCGAGGAAACATTCAATTATATCAATGGTAAGAACACCGCAGGTGCTATCAATAAGTACGGCATGGGTGTCATCAAGACCCTCACAGGTTCCATGACCAACAATGACACCAAGGGTACACCATGCTACATGGGCGATATCCTCGGCGACTGGCGTGAGGAGTTCATCATGCGTACTGCTGACAATAAGATCCGCGTCTATACCTCTACCTACGCAACCTCTTGGCGCAACTACTCACTCTGGTATGACCACCAGTACCGTAACGGTATGGTATGGGAGATGTGCGGCTACAACCAGCCACCTCACGTATCTTACTTCCTCGGCGAACTCGAAGGCATCACCGCTGCACCTCCTTCACTTACTATGGAGGGACGTACAGAGGTTGCCAATGGCGGTACCATCTCTCAGACAGAGGGCGATGTCATCACCTGTGAGACCAATGATATGACTGTCAGCGTAGCCGATGGCGCTACACCTTATATATATATAGACAATGCTCCATCACACGTAGAGGGTGCAGCACCTTCTGAGGCTACCGGTTCTTCTTACAAGATCAAGTACAACTATTTTACACATACTCTCACAGGCGGCGCTTTCGCTGGCGACATGCGACTCGTCAAGCAGGGTGACGGTAAGCTCATCCTCCCTAATGTGGAGCAGAAATATACAGGTAATACTGATGTATGGGCTGGTACACTCCAGTTTGATGGCACACTCAACTCTGCTCTCTGGCTCAACCGTTTCGCTCAGCTCAACTCTGACGGCGGTAAGTTCAATAAGGGTCTCAAGGCAGACTATGCTGCAGTGATCCGTCCTGGCGGCGAAGACAACACCAAGGCATCGTCAATCACAACGACAGACCTCGTCCTCGGCTTCGGTTCTATCGTAGAGCTCGATATCTTCAGCGACGGTCTCGCTGCCGATAAGCTCAATGCTGCTACCCTTACCATCGAGAAGAAGGTATGGCCTAACGGCGGTGGCCCTTCTTATGACTGTCCTGTCTTCCGCATCACTGCACACAAGGCTGCTGATGCCAAGGCTATCGCAGACGGTAAGTATCTCCTCGGTGAGGTCGGAGAGATAAAGGGTGATCTCTCTAATATCCTGATAGAGAATATGACCTACCAGAAGACAGAACTCATCCATGAGGATGGTAAGCTCTACCTTAACGTAAAGAACTACGATGGCACCCCTTTGACATGGAAAGGCGACAAGTCTTCTATATGGAATCTTGACGCAGATGAGAACTTCATCGATAATACGACGAATACCGCTGCTAAGTTCGTGACAGGTTCACGCGTGACATTCGATGACTCTGCACAGCGCAACAACGTTACCGTTGTAGGCAATGTCGTGCCTTCATCTATCTATTTCAACAACAGTTCTGATATACGTATTATCGGCGATAGCATCGTAGGCGATCCAGAGGTCGTGAAGGAAAATAAGGGTGCTGTATATCTCAGCAGCCAGAACCACTTCGCTTCCACTGCCATCAACGGTGGTACCATCTATGCCAGCAGTCTTGCTAATGACATCGGTGAGGAATGCGGTTCGCTTGGTAAGGCATCTAATACCATTACCGTAGCTCATGGCGGTGCTCTCGGTGTGGAGTCCGACATCACCAGCACACAGCGCATCATCTGTGGTGCCGATGGAGGTGCCATCATAGTGGGAAGTAATAAGACCTTTAGGCAGAAGGGTACTATCTCTACCACTAACAGCAGTGATCTCACCAAGAAGGGCGGTGGTACACTCATTGCTTCAGGCACCATCAGTACTTCGGCAATCAATGTTGCCGGCGGTTCTATGTATCATGACGGTCCTGACTATGCCAAGAATGTCACCCTGAGCAATACTGTTACTGTCGGTGGTAATGGTTTCGTTCCTTCCAACTTCATTGTAGAGAAGGGTGCCAACGCTACCCTTACTCTCACAGGCACATACTATAAGGCATATTCAGGCAAGCTCTCAGGTACAGGTACACTGACCATCAATCCTACCAATACCGTAAACCGTGTCAGCATCACCGGTGACTGGTCGCAGTTTACAGGTACCGTGAAGTACGCCAACAAGAACATCCTCATGCCTCTCAAGAACTCTAAGGGTATTCCTAACGGTACACTCGACGTGGCAGACGGATGTTACGTAAGTAATGTTGCTATGGCATATCCTATCGGTAAACTGACCGGTAAGGGCGTACTCGAGCATCCGGTATGCGACTTCTCTAGCTCTGCTGCCGTATCAGGTAGCAATACCTGGAAGGTAGGTAACAGCAGTGAGGCTCTCGGTGACTTCACCTTCGCTGGTATCTTTACCGATGGCGGTGGCACCAATAAGTGTAACTTCGAGAAGGTAGGCTCATGCGTCATGACCGTGTCAGGTGCCTGGACTAACTCAGGTACCGTAAAGGTTTCTGATGGTACCCTTAAGCTCTCTACCAGTTCACTTCTCGGTACAGGTGCACTCACCGTGGCAGCAGGCGCTACACTCAGCGGTTCCATGGGTGCCTCTGTAGCACTCAAGAATACTACGACTACCATCAACGGTACACTCGCTCCTGGTATCTCGCCAGTGCTCGCTACAGGTTCCCTCATATTCGATAACAAGCCTGTCAACATCACCAGCACCGGTACCCTCCGCATAGGCGTGGCACGTTCTTCTACCTCAGACACACAGCTCAGCGGTACAGGTATCAAGGGTATCAGCCGTCTCACTCTCAACGGTAAGATTTCCCTCTACTTCTACAACTACACACCAGAGGTAGGCGACGTTATCCGTCTCTGGACTGGTGTTACCACATTCGTTGGTACTCCAACCGTAGAGTGTGACGAGGCAGGTGTCGAGTTCGATGACAGCCGTATCAGCGAGGGTATCCTCATCGTCAAGTCAGTCAATGCTACAAGCATCAAGTCTCTCGCAGCTGACGAAGAGGTAGAGGTAACAGTCTTCGACCTCGGCGGTGTAGAGCAGTGCTCTTACATCACCACGGCATCAGCTATCGAAAGAGTACTCGGTCGTCAGGGTCTTGTTCGCGGCAACTATGTTCTCCGCATCAAGTCTGCCAAGGGTACATTCTCTGAGAAGAAGGCTGTAAGATAAGAAGCCCTCGGGCCCCCTCCCAGCCTCAGGCCCCCTCCCAGCCTCCCCCTAGGGGGGAGGAGATGTAGGCGAAAGGTGGGGAGGAAGTATAGAATGTTATTAGTGAAAAGTTAAAGGGGCCCTTTTACAGTGTTAAAGGGGCCCTTTTATAATTTTCGTAAAAATCAGTCAGTTATACAACATAGCCAATTATTCGTGCTGTACGGGTTACAGAAATTCTACAATAATGATTATATTTCGACCTGTACGGATGAAAACTGCGCCCTGAAAGGGCAAGCGCGAAGCGCCATTAGCCCAGGGCAAGCGAAGCGACACCCTGGGTTTCATAATATTATAAGGATTACAACGCCCTGTAAGGGCAAAAGCCTTACCAAAGGGCAACGCCCTAAAATATCACGTGAATGTACGAGAGCGATGCCCTCTATTCATGCTTTCGCCCTTTCAGGGCGCTTGGAATATCGACATCTTCAAGACCCAGGGTGCCGCTTCGCTTGCCCTGGGCTATGTGCAGCTTGCCCTTTCAGGGCGTTATCGCTCAAGATTTTCATCCGTACACGTCGCAATTATTACGTTTACGGCCCTGCAAGATTTTGTGTGGGTCATTTTAGTAAGGAAGTGCCATGAGTATAGAAGTTATAAGTGAGAAGTTAAAGTGAAAAGTTATCTAGTGGTAAAGTTTCAACGCTTGCAAACGGACTGATAATAATGGAAGACCATGGGCGAATAACTTGAAAACTTAAACGCTCGGCCTTTGGACGCTTGCCTGAGCAAGAACTCATCTCCTCACTTATAACTTCTATACTCATGGCACTTCCTTACTATATTTATTTTACCTTACCCACATATTTTCAAGTAGAACCATGTTTACAAAGCGGCAGGATTCGTGCAATTCATGTTCAAAAAGAAAAGACGGCCGAGACGATTTTCCCTTGAAAAGCAGAAAATATCAAAAAAAACAGAGAAATGTTTGCGTAATCTGAATAATTTTCGTAATTTTGCACGAAAATTATTAATTCCCTTTATTATAAACTAACTTAAGACATTTATGAAGAAACATTTACTTTCTGCAGCAATGTTGGCTAGTTTCGCACTCGGTGCTAACGCTATCAACGTTGATGATGTTGTTTTTTCAACAACAGCAAAGTACAAGGTTACTGGTGCTGACCTCGTTGTAAATGGTCAGTTCGCTAACCTTACAGATGGCTGGAAGTCTCTTAACGAAACTTCTGCTACAGAACTTTTCAACCTCGCTGATGGTGGTGGCTCTATCGAGGCAGCTTCTGCGTTCGATACAGCTACAGGTATCTATCAGGCAGTTCAGGTACCTTCTGCTGGTGACTATGTAGTTACCATGAAGGTAAAGAGCGCAGCCGGTGGCTTTACTGATATCGACCTCGCAGGTGCTGGCCAGAACTACATTACTGCAGTTTTCAGCGCAGATGGTGATATCGATGCTGAGACAAACGTAATCGTAGGTCAGACTGCTAGCTTCGGCACAGAGTGGACAGACCTTACATTCGGTTTCAACCTCGAGCAGGACGGTACAGTATTCATCGTACTCAAGAACCTCGCTGCTGGTGTTGAGATCTCTGACGTAGAGCTTCACTCTGCAAAGGAACTCTTCGATACACGTATCGCACAGCGCAAGCTTGACCGTGTACAGACTTATCTCGATGGTTTTGCTTTCGATGATTCTTACGAAGGCTATCAGGACCTCGTTGATGCTGCAACTGCACTCAAGGCTGCTATCGAGAATAACTCGGAGACCGAGTACGAGACCCTCGTAGCTAACCTCGACGGTATGTGGGATCTCTTCCTTCCAAACCTCACAGACGTACTCTACACCATCAATGGCGCTGGTAAGGGTGATGACTGTGGTAACTGGAATGAGTGGACTAAAAAGTACAACAAGCTGAATAGCGAATATACAGGTGCAGGTGGTTGGACATGGACAACTGACCGTTGGTGTCATAAGACAGCTGCTGCTTATAGCCCAATGTCTATCCAGTGGATGCGTGGTGCATCTGGTGTATGGGACAATATAGCAACTAATACCTGTACACTCGATAAGGGTACATACTTCTTTGAGTTCGAAGGTTCAGGTGGTATGATGACTCTCGACAAGAACAGGTGGGCTCGTTCACTCGCTGTAGAGTGTGCTGAGACACAGATGTTCTTCCAGAATGATACTATCGACCTCGGTATGCTTTGCCCATACGACTATCGTACATACGTACACAAGTTTGAGGTAACTGAGGACGGCACAGAGGTTAAGTTCGGTATCCGTTGTAACATCACTTCAGCTGTTACAGATGGTTTCGATGTAAACTTCATTAACCCTGCTCTTTATAAGGTTAATATCGCTGGTCAGCTCACAGAGGACGAGAAGGCTTACCTCAACAACGTAAAGGTTCAGATCGAGGCACTCGAAAACAAGATTGCTGAGGCTGAGGGTGAGAACTATCTCCAGAGCACAGAGAAGCCTTGGAAGAAGGAAATCCTCACACAGGGTATCGCAATTGCTAGGGATAGTCTTGCTGCATACAAGGGTATTTCTCAGGACGAGTTGCTCGATATGATGTACAATGAGATCAGCATGAAGGATACAATCATGAACAATGGTGTTCGCAATCTCCAGAACAACTACATGAACGTTTTCAACGCTTACAATACTCCTCTCACAAACATGCCAGGTGCTATCGCTGCTGCCACAGTAACTAAGAATCAGCGTATCTACTCTGGTTCAGCTAAGATGGCTGACCTTGAGGCTGAGATTGCTAAGGCACAGAATATGTACGAAGCTGATTTGAAGAAGGAATTCTCTGCAGAGGACTCTTTGGCTCTCGTACAGGAGAAGGCTGCCCTCGCTGATATGGTTGTCGCATTCCAGAATGGTATCACTGCAACAGCTATGGTTGACATCGACTTCGGTACTCAGGAGGCTCCTGCTGCATTCGAGACAACTGAGATCAAGGATGAAGAAGGTGAAGTTGTTGACACTTACTACACTGTAAAGGGTGCTCAGGGCGAGATGAAGTTCACAGACATCACAGGTTCTTACTGCTATGCACTTGGTTATAATGAGACTGACTCGCTCGGTATGCTCCGCGTAGGTAACTCTAAGGGTGTCGTTTCTTACGACGGTACACCTGCTAAGGCTACAGACATCGTTAAGGTTTCATTCGACTTCTACTTCGGTAACCTGAGTGGTAAGAGCGCTGGTTTCTATCTCACACGTGAGAATGAGGAAGCTAAGGATACTATCTGCGGTCTCGATATCTCTAAGTACAGCGGTACTGCTAAGTACAACAACTTCGATGTTGACTACAACGGTAAGATCAACGTTGTAGGTTCTGGCTCTGCTTCTAACGCTGCTATCGCTGCTACAAACAACGCTACACACTTTGAGATTATCCTTGACTACGGTCGCAAGTCTATGTACATGACAACTTCTGGTTCTAAGGGTACAACTGACAGTGGTGAGATGGCAATGCCAACTAAGGATGGTGAGGTTATCGTTCCTAACACATTCTTCGTTACTTCTGACTACCAGAACGCTGATCGTCGTAGCTGGTTCGACAACCTGAAGATTGAGAACATCGCTGCAGGTGAGACAGAGGAGTTCACAGCAGTTGAGGGTGTAGCATCTGTAGAGGTTGCTCCACAGGCTGCAGTTAAGGCTATCGAGAACGGTGTTCTCGTTATCAAGACTGCTAACGGCGTATTCAACGTAGCTGGTCAGCAGGTTAAGTAATCTGACAGACTGAGTATCTGATACTCAAAAGATAAATTAAATCATCCCCCGTCTTTCGCATGAAAGGCGGGGGATTTTTCTGTTGACATTTGGCAATTGGCCGCTGGTAATGGGAAAGAAAATTAAACAAAATGCTATGTAGTATATTTTGACTGTCTTTTCGCGAAAATGTTAAAGTGCCCCTTTAACACTGCAAAAGGGGCCCTTTGACACTGCAAAAGGGGCCCTTTAACTTTGCAAAAGAGGCCCTTTAACTTTGCAAAAGGATCCCTTTGCTAAAAAATCTGAATAAACAAGCAAATGCATCTTTTTTCTTTGATTAGGGAAAATAAAATGTTAAAAAGTTGCATATTTCATTAATTTTTTATTATTTTGCATATTGAATACATGCGTACTTACCCGACGATGGCCACATCGTAGGGCAATATTACGTATAACCCTTTGAACAACAAATGAATAATTAAATTAATCACTAACTATATCAATCTTTATGAAAAAACTCATTTTGTATGCATCGATCTTTTGCATGGGAATGGTGAGTTCGTGTACTAAAGACGAACTTGTTCCTGAAGACGAGAAGCCAGAATGGTTGGGTTCAAGCATCTATCAGGAGTTGGCTAATCCTACAAAGCTTGACGGTACGTTCAATACATACCTGAAGCTGATTGAGGATTGCGGATATGCCAATACCCTGTCTCGAACCGGTAGTAAGACCATTTTCCCTGCCAATGATGATGCCTTCGCTGCGTTTTTTGCTTCAGACAATCAGTTTGGAGTGCATAGCTATGCACAGTTGTCAACTGGCATGAAGCGTCAGCTGTTGTTCAGTTCCATGCTTGACAATGCCATGCTTACCGGCATGCTCTCGAATGTCAAGAAGGATGATAACAATGTAAGCCGTGGTGTTGCCCTCAAGCACGCTACCAGTGTCAGCGTGACAGACAGTATCCATCACATCTACAACGAAGGTCTCATGCCACAGGGTAATACCTATTGGGATGCTTACCGCGTTGGAGGTATCGACCTCGTGTTTGATGCCACCGTACCTATGATGGTGCACTTCACACGTGAGCAGATGCTCAATAACAATATCACCACCATCGGTACAGACTGTGACCTCGCAGTGCTCCGTGGTGAGCCTATCGGCACCACACTGTCTGACTCTGACATCCCATTCATCTTCAGTTCGAAGGTCGTAAAGCCAAATATCACCTGTCAGAATGGTTACATCCATCAGGTGGATAAGGTTATCGTGCCTCCAGGCAACGTAGGTCAGGTGCTCCGTGGTGAGAAAGCATCAAAGTTCAGTGACGCTGCCGATCCATACGCTAACTCTACAGAGCTCTTCTCGCGTATCGTGGATTATCACTGTGCTCCATATCCTAACAGCACTGTGCTCAAGAATGCCAATGACTATATCATCTCTCAGAACTTGGCTAACCACACCAGCACACCGCTCTATAGCAGCATCTACGAGCTGCGTTACTTCTCTAAGAAGTCACACTCGCTCAATCCGCTCACTACAAGCTCTGGTACTACCGTAGATCCTAACGGCTCTTCTACAAAGGCCAAGCAGCTCTCATGGGACTTGGGTTGGAACCAGTACACATCTAGTTCAGACGCGCTTTCTGACATGGGTGCCATCTTCGTTCCTACAGACCGTGCAGTGATTGACTACTTCGTAGGTAAGGATGCTCCTGGTTCTTACTTCATCGACAACTACGGCTGTCATACAGGTGAGGAGAATACACTTGAGAATCTCCGTGAGAACCTTGACACAATGTTCGTTCGTGGTAACGGTATCCTGACAACATTTGTCAACAACCTCATGCAGCCTTCGTTCATCGAGTCTGTACCAAGTAAGTTCAATACTATCCAGCAGAGCACATCAGGTGAGTTCATGGGACTTACACTCAAGGACATCGCAACAAAGGATAACAACAGCAAGTATGACATCATCGTAGCAAACAACGGTGTAGTATATAAGCTCAACAAGATGATCGTGCCAGACCTCTACCAGTCAGTACTCGGTCCTGCTACCATCTATCCGGAGATGTCTATCATGAGCAACTTCGCGCAGGATAAGACAGACGGTCTTACAGCTTCTACATGGGGAGCCGACCTCTACTACTACCTCCTCGCTATGAAGTCTAAGTATGCATTCCTCGTTCCATCGAACGATGCATTCAGAAACGTACCATTCATCAACCCTATGTCTCTTGCAGGTTCTAACCCACATGCAGTAGAGTTCTACTCACACTGGGAGGTTAACAAGAACAATGAGCAGGTAGAGGTTATCGGTGCACGTCTGCATAGCTTCAACATTGCTACGGGTGAGATCAATCCTACACCTTCTGTAACAATCGAGGACGTTACTGCGGTAGCTACAGACTACAAGTCACTCATCAATGACCTCCTGCAGTATCATACCATCGTGCTCAGTCAGAGTGCTAACTTTGGTGAGAACGAGTATTACCTCACAAAGCATGGCGGTGCCGTTCGTCTTGTGAACTATGACGCAAAGAACTTCACCGGCTACATCTGCGGCGGTGCTCAGCTCAACAACCGCGTAGCACCTGCCAAGGTAAAGCGCGGATGGTATGACAAGAACGCTGGTAACGGTTGGACTATCGAACTTGAGGGAACCGTACAGCCTTCTATCACCTCTGTCAACAAACTGCTCTATGCATACGGTGAGACCAACGAGTCTGACAACCGCTTCGGTAAGTTCCTTGACATGGTGTCTATCTTCAGTGATCAGGAACTCCTCTCATGGGCTGGTATCGCTGCAACAGCAACAGTAGGTACAGCACCACAGGAGCGCTACTGGGTATTCTCGCCAAGAGGCGGTAAGGCTCTTGACCAGAACGTAAACTTCTTCAACGGTTACAACTATACATTCTTTGCTCCTGACAATGCAGCTATGACTCAGGCTGAGACACAGATGGGTCTCCCTACAAGAGCTGCAGTCAATGAGATATACGAAAAGTATTATGGTAACGAGGCAGACTATGATGAGTCAGAGGTTAAGGAAGCCAAGGCGCAGGTGCTCAATATGCTCAATGCCCTCCGTGCATTCGTACGCTATCACTTCCAGAACAACTCGGTATTTGCTGACAAGAACGTACCACAGGTATCATACCAGTCTATGTACTCTTCAGAACTCGGTGTGCCTGTCAACATTACTACCTCAAGTACAAACGGTGTGATGACGGTAACAGACGCAGCAAAGAGATCAATGACTGTCAATGCTAATGGTGACAAGATCGTCAACTTCATGTGCCGCGACTATGAGTTTGACAGCGAGGCAAAGTCGGCTAAGTCTATCAATGTATCTTCTTTCGCAGTAGTACATCAGATTAGCGAACCACTCTGTTATGACAAGTCAGGTCGCTATGATTCACAGTGGAGCACGGCAAATGCTCGCCGTCAGGCAGGTCAGAATTACTATAGCATTAAATCACAGGCAAATAACTTAAATGACTAAATAATATGTCAAAGACTAAAATTCTTCAGACAATGGGAGCAAAGAAGGTGAGCAGAGCACTCGCCACACTTCTCCTGTGTGTCGTTGCTCAGATAGCTATGGCACAGGGTGTCGTCATCTCTGGTACTGTTGAAGATGCCATGGGTCCGGTGATGATGGCCAATGTGACAGAGCGTGACGGTAACAACCGTATCGTCAATGCTGTGCAGACTGATATGATGGGTAACTTCTCCATGGAAATCAAGAATCCTAAGAACGTACTCGTCGTTTCTTACGTCGGCAGCAAGACAAAGACTATTAAAATAGGTGACCAGACCACATTCTCCATCAAGCTCGAGGATGAGAAGACTACTCTTACTGAGGTGACAGTACGTGGACGCCGTGCCAATTCTGGTGGTCTTAACATTCCTAAGAAGGAGATGACCGTATCACAGCAGACCTTCAACCTCTCTGACGTTGAGGGTATGGCATTCACCTCTGCCGACGAGGCTCTGCAGGGTGAGATCGCCGGTCTTGATATCGTTGCCAACTCAGGTAACCTTGGTGCTGGTACATCAATGCGTCTGCGTGGTGTCACCACCATCAATGGTAATGCTGAGCCACTCATCGTTGTTGACGACAAGATCTTCGACAACCCTGATGAGACCTTCGACTTCTCTAACGCTAACGAGGAACAGTATGCTTCGCTCCTCTCTGTAAACGTGGAGGATATCGCAAAGATTGACGTACTCAAGGATGCTGCTGCTACAGCAGTATGGGGTTCGAAGGGTGCAAACGGTGTTATCATGATTACCACCAAGCGTGGTTCTCGCGGTAAACCAAAGGTAAACTTCAAGTATCAGTTCAAGGGTACATGGCAGCCAGAGGGCTATCAGCTCCTAAATGGTGATGACTACACCATGATGCTCAAGGAGGAATACTACAACCCTAACCAGTCAAATACCGCTACTGCCAACATCCGTGAGATCAACTACGATGATACATGGTCAGAGTACAACAACTGGAACAACAATACAGACTGGGTTGATGCAGTGAAGAAGACTGGTGCCATGCAGTCATGGAACCTCAATATCACTGGTGGTGGACAGAAGGCACAGTTCCGTATCTCAGGTGGTTACGACCATCAGACAGGTTCTGTGATACAGCAGAAGCTCAACCGTCTCTCTACTCGTCTCGCACTTGACTATAACGTATCTGACCGCATACGTTTCTCTACAAACTTTGCGCTCACATATACAGACAACCTGCAGAACTATGCTGACCTCCTCAGCATTGCACGTAAGATGGCACCTAACATGTCCATCTATGATGCAAACAACCCTAACGAGTTCTACATCATGATGCCACAGGGTACTCTGAACGAGAAGACTCCATACAACGGTAACTACTCTTCATACGAGATGCGTGCTATCCGCGCACTCGGCAACCCTATCGCAATCGCTAACCTCGCATGGAAGAAGGATCAGACATATCGTATCACTCCTGACTTCGCTATCAAGTACGAGCTTCTTGGTACAGGTTCTGGTGAGCACCGTCTGACATTCAACGGTCGTGTGGATTTCGATATCTATGCACGTTCGGTACCTACATACGCACCTGCTGCTCTTACTACAACAAACTGGAACAATGTCGGTGAGTATAACGTATCTTCAAACAGTGAGTCAAACCGTCTGAAGATCGGTGCACGCGCTGAGCTGCAGTTCACTCCTCACTTCAACAACGAGGACTTCTATCTCACCATGCTTGCTCGCTATGAGATGGCTACATCCAAGAGCAACTCACAGTTCATCTCTCAGTACTCACTCCCTGATGGTATCACATCATCAACATCAGTGGGCGCTCTGCAGTATGACGACAAGCACAATGGCCTGAGCAGCGGCAGCAGCCGTTCCAACTCACAGAACTGGATATACAACGCGCACTTCTCATACAAGGACGGACGCTATAACCTCGGTTTCTCTCTCCGTGGAGATGGTGACTCTAAGTTCGGTCCTAAGCAGAAGTGGGCATACTTCCCAGGTGCTTCACTCCGTTACAACCTCTCTGACGAGACATTCTTTGAGCCATACCGCAAGTATGTATCTATGGTAGGTCTCCGTGCTTCATGGGGTATCGTAGGTAAGGCTCCTGATGCTGACTACCTCTTCTATAATACATATAATACATCGGCTGGTAGCTACAATGGTGTATCATCTGCTATCATGGATGGTCTGAAGCTTGACGACCTCCGCTGGGAGAAGACTACATCATACAACCTTGGTCTTAACGTAGGATTCCTCAAGGATATCATCGAGGTTGACTTCGACTACTATCACAAGGATACAAAGGACCTCCTTCAGAAGAGCGTTACCATCCCAACTACGACAGGTTATCCTTCACTCGCTTACCAGAACGTAGGTTCGATGACCAATGATGGTTGGGAGCTCAACGTAAGCGCTAAGAAGTTCCTCAAGATCGGTAAGTTCTCTGTTAGCGCAGGCTTCAATATCTCTCAGAACTACAACGAACTGACTGAGCTTGATGACCGAGTACTCCGTAACATCAACGGTTCATGGACTGCTACTAACCGTGGTGGATACCAGAACCGCGTACAGGTGGGCAACCCACTCGGCTCTATCTACGGATTCCGCTATAAGGGAGTATATCAATATACTTACGACTACCTGACAAACTACAACACCGAGATGACTATGAAGGCTGCAACAGATCCTTCATTCTCTTGGAATACAGCTGCTTACGAAGGATATATCAACCAGATGATCGCTGACGGCAAGACAATGCCGGTAGTAATCGGTAAGGACGGTAAGGTCGTAATGGAGAGCAATGGACAGCCAAAGCGTATGGTGTATAACTACAGCGAGGGCAGTTCTACATATCAGTTCCAGGGTGGTGATGCCATCTACGAAGACATCAACAAGGATGGTCAGATCAATGCTCTTGACATCGTATATCTTGGTAACTCTATGCCAAAGCTCAGCGGTGGTTTCAACTTCTCATTCAACTATGGTCAGTGGTCACTCAAGACACGTTTCATGTTCCGTTACGGCAACAAGGTGGTTAATGCAGAGCGTATGAACCTCGAGGCTATGTCAACAGCCTACAACCAGTGTGCTACCGTGAACTGGCGCTGGCGTAAGGATGGTGACGTGACTATGATACCACGTGCTATCTTCGTTTACGATAACGCTTCAGCTTATAACTATCAGGGCTCTGACCGTTACGTAGAGGATGGTTCATTCGTACGTTTCAATAACCTCCAGATAGCATACAACTTCCCTAAGAATATGATCAAGAAGCTTGGTCTCAACCAGTTGCAGCTCTATGCTTCTATGGATAACGTATTCTGCTGGACCAAGTACTCTGGTACAGACCCAGAGATCAGTACTGGTGGTTGGGGTGTTGCTACTGATAATGGTAAGACATCACGTCCTAAGTCATTCACAGCAAGTATTAACATAGGATTCTAATAGAAAAACTAAAGAATATGAAAAAGTTTCTTTCAATCATATTAGCCAGTCTCTCCATGGTATCTTGTGTTGATACCATAATCCTTCCGGACGACAAGACCGTAGAGGAGGATTTCTGGCAGAAGAAGAGTCAGGTAGAGGCGATGGTCAATGGTGCCTATTCTGCTATGGCGTCTGCTGATGTGCAGCAGCGTATGGTGATATGGGCATGCCGCTCTGACGAATTGGCTGTCAATACCACTCTCAATAATGCTACGCTCAACCAGTTTAACTCTGGTAACCTCCAGACTGATAATGCATACAATAACTGGAAGGCATTCTACTCTGTAATCAATACATGTAACCTCATCATTGACAAGTCGGCATCGGTTATGGATATCGATCCTAACTACGACGAGGGTTCGCATAATGTGAATGTAGCTCAGATGACAGCGCTCCGCTCTCTCTGCTACTTCTATCTTGTACGCGCTTTCCGTGATGTGCCATTGGTACTCACTCCATTCAAGGAGAGTTCGCAGGAACTCAACGTACCTCAGGTACCGGCAGGTCAGGTGATGGATCAGATCATCAGCGACCTGGAGGATGTCAAGGACAAGGCGCTCATCACTGCCAATGTCACAACCAATTGGCAGAAGATGGGTTACTTCACACGTGACGGTATCTATGCTCTCCTTGCTGACTGCTATCTCTGGCGTGCTTCTGTAAACCATGACATCAACGACTACAAGCGTTGTGTAGCACTCTGTGATGCTATCCGTGAGTCACGCAAGGCCGCAGGTTCAAGCAATGGTCACCATTTCGGATTCGGCTCACAGCAGCAGATGGATGATGATGGCTATAACCTCAATCAGTACTCTCGCTACTATTCTGTCTTTGCCAACAATGGTAATGATGATGAGAGCCTCTTCGAACTTCAGCAGACTGATAACGTAGCTCTCTGTAACCTTTACTTCAAGAGTTCGGACAAGTCAAGCGCCAAGCCTTGGTTCTTCGCAAGTCCTATATACGCTAAGTTTGCAAAGGGCAATGACGGCTATGTATTCAATCAGCTCCATGAATCAGATGCAAAGACTGACGTACGCGGTTATGAAAGTGTCGTAGGATTCGACGGCGGTGCTGAGGATGAGATCCGCGTGAGAAAGTTCGTTGCTACTAATACAATAGGCGACGCCAAGGCTGAGACAAGCGTTGACCGCCAGTATAAGGGCTATGATACCAACTGGATTGTATATCGCGTTTCAGATGTTATGCTCATGAAGGCAGAGGCTCTCATTCAGATTGCAGCCCTTGAGTCAACATTCACAGCAGACTTCCGTTCGCAGATAGCAGCAGCTGCTACACTGTCAGACTCTGTCAAGGTAGCTTCCAACTACGAGGCAGCATGCTCTAAGGTAGCATCGTCATTCGTGACTGGTATGCGTCAGGTACAGATCGTCAACCAGCGTGCACAGAATGATGCTTTGTCTGTAATAGACTCTACAAAGTACGCTTTTGCTCCTGCTGCACTCGGTGAAGCACCTGAGGAGGCTGACCTGAAGGCATACGTAAACTCTGTCAGCAGCTATGTAAGTAATATCGCCAACTATATCACTACACTTGAGATCGAGGTGATGAACGAGCGTGCTCGTGAGCTTTGCTACGAGGGTAAGCGCTGGTGGGATATGATGCGATACAACTATCGCCATGCAGAGGGTGTAAACTACAATACACTGATAGCTGACATCCCTGTCGCTTCACAGCCTAAGAACTACGAGCCAATGCTTGACCTCATTGCACGTAAATATACTTCGGGCGGTGGTAAGGCCGTTGTTGCCAACATGAAGACGGAGGCATATCTTTACATGCCACTTCTCAAGTCTGAGGTAGAGGTTAACACACTCCTCAAGCAGAATCCTGCATACAAGGACCGTGTGACAGCTGAGAAGAATTACTAATCGCGCTCAATGCTAATATTATAAAAGTATAATAATATGAATAGAAATATCATAAAAATAGCTCTTGGTGTACTGATTGGTTCAGCTATGGGGCTCACATCCTGTAACAAGGAGCCTGATGAGTCAAGCCTCTATACCTTTACCGGTAATACCATTCAGTCATATCTGCAGCAGGATACTACATATACCTTATTTAATAAGATTCTGCAGCGTGCCAATGTATGGCAGGAGATGGCTACTTACGGTCAATATACCTGCTATGCACCATCCAATGAGGGTGTGCTCCACTATGTAGATAGTCTCTGGAATGACCCACAGTCACTTGATGACAATGGCAACCTCCTGCACCATAACATGACAGAGAACTCTGTCGATGGTCTCACCGACATACAGTGTGAGGAGATAGCTAAGTACCACATCTCGACAATCATGTATGACTATACCACTCTGGCTAATCAGGACGGTAAGGAAATCACTACATACCTCGGCCAGAACTTCGAGTCAAAGATTTCTGATGATGGTTTCGTACGTCTCGCTGATGTTGCTGCTATCGACAAGGACAACGATAAGCATGACATCGAGCTCACTAATGGTTATCTGCACTGCATTGACAATGTGATACCACGTAACACTCAGTCACTGCCAAGCATGATGAAGAACCTGCCTAAGTTCAAGCTCTTCTTCGAGGCTCTCAATAAGACAGGTCTCATCAAGAAGCTTGAGGCATCAACAAAGACTTTCGACCCTGCTATCAAGGACAATAAGGGACGTCCAGGTTCTAGTATGGCTAGTGGTCAGTACTATGTTCCAACGGTTTGTAATGTGAGATATACTATCTTTGCAGAGGACTCTGCTGTCTTCGCGCAGGCTGGTATCACAAACTTTGCAGAACTCAAGGCTAAGTGCGTGGAATGGTACAAGGATGCAGCTGATTGGTATGAAAACCCTGACGGTGCCGACATCAGCACTGGCGATGACTATGAGAATCCTTACAATGTAGTCAACATGTTCATGGCTTACCACATCCTCAAGGCTGGTATGCCTACATCCAAGCTCACATACGTGCAGGATAAGGCTAATGCCAACTGGAACTATGCTTTCGGCGGTGAGCCTCATGACTACTATGAGACACTCCTGCCTCATACACTCCTCAAGGTATGGCAGCCTCTCTATCAGCAGACTCCTGGCGTGGCAGCTACCACACTGTGGGTTAACCGCTATCGTAAGGACAATACCCTCACAGAGGAGATTGGTACTGTAGGTGATGATGAGAACCACCCAATTCTACGTGACGGTTGCCGTATCCTTACCACTGCGGGACGTTCGAACCTCCGTGCGCTGAATGGTTTCATCCATACAATCGGTTCACCATTGGTATATGACGAGACTGTGGCAAAGGGTGTTCTAAACGAACGTATGCGTTTCGATACAGGTTCTATTCTCTATGAGCTTTCAAACAACGACATCCGTTATTCTTCCGGTTCGGAAATCGGTGGTATGAACCAGTCTGGTTCAGATGGTACGATGACACGTCTCCCTAACGATTACTTTGATAACCTCAGGTGCTATACCAGCGGTTCATGCCTTGCTTGGTACACCACAGGTCCTTGGCGTGCATGGGAAGCTGACCAGCTCTCTTTCTGGGGTGCATACGACTTCGCTATCAAGCTCCCACCTGTACCATCAGGCACATATGAGATCCGTGTGATCTATCCTCCTATGGCTAACTCAGGTCTCATGCAGTACTACCTCGGTACATCAAGCGAGCCTTCATCAATGCAGCCTCTCGGCATACCATTCGATGCACGTTATCCTAACTCAGGTATCGAGGCTGACCGTGTAGCTACAGGTTATATGCTCTCAACTGAGTTCTCTGACTATGGTGTGGCTTCTGACCTCGTAATGCGTAACCACGGTTACATGCGTGCACCAGCATCATTCTCACGTGGTACCTACAACGGACAGACTGCACGTGCTGCTTCTGCCGATGACCTCATCGCTACTATCAGTAACTGCTGTCGTTATGAGGAAGGTTACGGTACATCTATGATGCGTAGGATACTGGGTACTGTATATATCGATCAGAAGAACGAGTACTGGGTACGTATGCGTAACCTTATCCCTGAAGAGACTACACTCGGTGGTTCATGTGACTTCATTGAACTCGTTCCTGTGGGCGTCGTAAATAATGCGTCACTCACTGAGGACTGGTTCTAATTAGTTCATAATTCATAATTAAGAATTTATATGAAATATATTAATAAAATAGGTATGATGGTAGTAGCAGGTGTTGCACTTGCTACCACCTCATGTTCCGACTTTAGCGATTACAACACTGCGGTGAGCGACGCTCAGCCAGCAGCGGACAATACGCTATGGGAGAACATCAAGGCAAATCCTGAATTGTCACAATTCGCTGCCGTACTTCAGCGTGTGGGTTATGACAAGATTCTTGATGCACCAACAACATATACTGTATGGGCTCCTGTCAATGGAACTTTCAATGCAGACTCCATCAATGCAATCCAGAAGGACAGCGCCGTAATCAATGGCTTCGTAAAGAACCATATCTCTTTCTACAGCCATCAGGAGACAAATGCAGAAGACACAGTGGTATATCTGCTGGATAAGAAACTGCAGTCTTTCAATGGTAAGGGTACAGGTGCTCTCTCGTTTGGCGGCATTGAGCTGAAGAGTCATCAGGCTGCCAATGGGGTAACAGTATTCGGTTACCCTTCTACCAATGGTACACTCTATACTATCAATGGTAGTTCGCCATTCCTCTACAACGCATACGAGTACATCCAGGAGATGGAAGGCGGTGTGGCTGACCAACTCAAAGAGATGGTGATGAAGTATCACAAGGCTGTGCTCAATGAGAAGAAGTCTGTAAAGGGCCAGATCATCAATGGTATCCAGACCTACGACTCTGAGGTATATGATATCGAGAACCAGCTCACTCAGCGCATCATGCGTGCAGAACTCAGCAGCGAGGATAGTGCCTACACCATGATCATTCCAAACAATGAGGCATGGACACTGGCATACGACAGCATCTCGAAGTACTATAACTACATCGATATGATCTCTTGGCAGAATCTGGAAGATAATGCTGTTGGTGCTACCAAGGGTGGTTCTATCACCTCTACAACTGCTACTATCATGAAGGCTGACCTCGGTAAGAAGGATTATTCTCTTACTGCAGCACCTGCAGGTTCAGAGTTTGAGACCAATGCTGCTTATATGAATGACTCTATCACCAAGCGTTACATCGTATGGGATCTGGTATTCAGTAAGAACAGCCGTCAGGCAAACCAGAAGTTCTTCAGGGATGAAGCGCTAGCAGAGAAAGACTCTATCCTCTCGACTTCAAATGGTCTGATGGCAAATGCTTCAAAGATTGCAGAATATACTGTGGCAAAGCAGGAACTCTCAAATGGTCGTGCCGTTGTTGTCAATCGTCTCCCTTGGAAGGCATCAGACGTCTTCCTCCCAGAGATCAAGACTCGCAGTGTAGCACGTGTCGTTACAGCTCCTAACTCTTCATATAAGAGCTACTACATCAAGAAGGAAGAGCTCGATCCAAATATTTGCGTTTTGGACGAAGACGTTGAGCGTCTGACCTACGTAAGAACAGACCTTCCTGTAGGTTCTACTGCTGCTCCTGAGCTTGACTTCTATCTCCCTGGAGTTCGCTCTGCTGCATACGACTGTTACCTCGTGATGGTTCCTGCATGTGCAGAGGATGCTGACGCAGAAAAGAAACCATACTCACTCCGTGTGGATATCAACTACACTGATGCCGCTAACAAGCAGGTAGCTGCTACATTTACAGGCGAGGGAATAACAACGACTATCGTTAAGTCAAAGAAGTTCCAGGGTAAGGTCTTCGAATGTGCAAGCGAGAAGGTTGATACCGTATATCTCGGTCGTGTGACATTCCCTGTATGTTACTACGGAACAGATGCTAAGCCAAACATCAAGGTGATGCACTCTAATGCTGCTTTCGGTAGTTCTATCCTCAAGAAGTATGAGCAGATCCTTCGTGTTGCCAATGTTATCCTCAAGCCAGTTGACGTACTTGACGAACTCGACGAAGCTAACAAAAACGACTAAACAGATATGAAATATATACTAACAGATATGATTCAGCGAAAGGGTCTCAGACTCTCTCTCTGTGCCTTGGCTCTTAGCCTCACCACTGCATCCTATGCCCAGGACGACATGGATGAGGCAGACGATAGCCAGGCTGCAACCTTCAGTGCGCCAAAGCGTACAGCTGTGGAGGATAAGAATCAGCTTATCACAATTACTGGTACAGTAGTTGATGATGTGACAAAGCTTCCTGTTGCTGGTGTACGTGTGCAGTGTCTTGGCTACAACCGCTACACATCTATGACTGATGCCAACGGTAAGTTTACACTTACTCTCCCTACTTTCGCATCAGCACTCTATGTCGCTGCACCACGTTATGCAACACAGCAGGTGGGTATCAAGAAGAATGATGCCGATCAGAATATCCAGATATCACTCATCAGCAATAAGTTCAAGGCTATGTATGATGAGACTACCAACTATACTGCGAAGTCTTCATTCAAGGTAAAGGGCGGCGGACTCATCGTTGATGACGAGATACAGTCTAACCTCGGTGCTGACCTCCGTAACATCAATCGTTCCGGTTCGGTAGATGGTGGTAACGCTATGTTCATCCGCGGTATCAACTCTATCAATGCCAATGCTCAGCCTCTCATCATCGTTGATGGTGTAGAGTATGACATGCAGCAGGATCGTCAGGTGCTCCACCAGGGTTATAACTTCAACCTCCTCGCCAACTTCTCACCAGAAGACATCGAGAACGTTACGGTACTCAAGAACGCTACTGCCCTCTATGGTGCACGTGGTGCCAACGGTGTCATCATCATTGATACCAAGCGTGGTCACTCTATGGCTACACGCATCGATGCCAATATCTCTGCAGGTGTGATGCTCCAGCCTACCACACAGACTATGATGAATGCATCACAGTATCGCTCTTATGTCACAGGTATGCTGGGTACTATCCCTGAACTGACGAAGACTGAGAACCGCGATGTTATGGATCAGCTCCATTTCCTCAATGATGATCCTAACAACTACTTCTACATGATGTATCATAACGATCAGGACTGGCAGAAGGAAGTATATCGCACAGCAATCTCTCAGAACTATAATATCAACGTACAGGGTGGTGATGATATCGGTATGTATAACCTCTCGGTAGGTTACATGGACGCTGACAGCCCAGTGAAGAAGACAAACTTCAACCGACTCAATGTTCGATTCAATACCGACATTAAGTTGCTCTGGAACCTCAGCACCAAGTTTGATATCGCATTCTCACGTACCAATAACTCACTCTATGAGGATGGCTTCGCTGCTAACACAGCTCTCTCGACTGTAATGTCGCCTACTAATCTGGCAGCCATCAAGTCGCCACTGGTTACTCCTAATCAGTACAACAAGCATGTAGGCGGATTCACTAAGCTTCTGTCACTTGCTGATGATCTCTTTAATCCAGTAAGTGAGCTCCTCAAAGGTAACGAGTTTGCTTATTCTCTTGCTAACCCTACTGCTATCATCAATAACGGTGAGGGTGACAATAAGAATAAGGTAGAGAACAGTTTCTTCAATATCCATCTCGAACCAACATACGAGTTCAACAAGAATCTGAAGCTCACCACACTCTTCAGCTACACACTCGACCGTAATGCACAGCGTTACTATCGCCCGGCAGAAGGTGTTCCTGCATTCCTCGTAGAGGGTCTTGGCGTTGTATATAACCAGACATCATCACTCTTCTCTAAGGAGACAAACGTATTGAGCAATACACACCTTGACTGGACTAACCAGTATGGTGCCCATACGCTCGCTGCGACAGCTGGATTCCGTTACAACTACTTCTCGTACGAGAGTTCGCTTGCTACATCACAGTTCAAGAATGCACAGGATGATAAGAACCCTTATCTCACTGCCAATCCTAACTCTGCTTACTCAAGCATCGCAGGTATCAACGATATCTGGAAGAACATGCAGATGTATGCTTCTGTAGATTGGAACTACGCTAACCGTTACTTCGCTACACTCTCTATTCTCGGTGAGGGTAACAGCCGTTTCGGTAAGAACTGCTCAGGTCTTAACCTCTTCGATGTGAAGTGGGCTATCTATCCTAGCGTACAGTTGGGTTGGGTTCTCACCAACGAGAGCTGGTTCCCAAAGAATATCGGCATCGATTACCTCAATATCCACGCAGGATTTGATATGAGCGGTAATGACAACATCTCTAACTATGCTTCACGTACAGCGTTTACATCTATCCGCTACAACTATGATGCTATAGGTATGCAGATGACAAGCATCGGTAATGACCAGATTAACCCAGAGCGCACCACTAAGTGGAATGCTGGTCTGAAGACTAATCTCGTCAACAACCGCATCTCTCTGTCTGCAGACTTCTTTATCCACAACACTAAGGACCTCCTGACACTGTCTTCATTCAGTCTGCCTATCGCTGGTATCAACAACTACTGGACCAACGGTGCAGCGCTCCGCAACACAGGTTTCGAGATTGCACTGTCAGGCAAGCCTGTTGCTACAAAGGACATCGCTCTCGAGATGGGCGTTTCTGTAGGTCACTACCACAATGAGATCACAGAGTTGCCTTCACGTCAGTTCAGCGACGGCGTAAAGAGCTTCACCGACGGTACATACTGTGCTTCGGTATATGGACAGAACAATATCCTCGTGCAGAAGGGTCTCTCACTCGGCAGCTTCTATGGCTATCAGACAGCAGGCGTCTTTGCTACTGATGCAGCAGCTAAGGCTGCAGGCAACAATGACTATCTCAAGATTAAGGATGTAGCTGGCAATGAGACAAACTTCACTGCAGGTGACGTACACTTCATCGACCAGAATGGTGACGGATTCATCGACGAGAAGGATAAGGTGGTTCTTGGCAATGCTAATCCTGACATCTACGGTAACATCTTCGCTACTCTCAATGTAAAGCGCTTTACCCTTGACCTCGGTTTCAACTACAGCATTGGCAATGACGTTTACAACTATCAGCGTTCTATCCTGAACTCTGGTTCTAACTTTTACAACCAGCAGGTAGCTGAGACAGGTTACTGGCGTTATGAAGGTCAGGTGACAGATATGCCAAAGATCGCCTTTGGTGATCCAAAGGGTAACAACCGTTTCTCTGACCGTTGGATTGAGGATGGTTCATACCTCCGCTTCAAGACAGCACGCCTGACATATCAGGTACCAGTACCAGAGTCATGGCAGTCATGGTTGCAGGGCATCTCAGTATGGGGTGAGGCACAGAATATTTTCACTATCACAAGATATAAGGGCAATGACCCAGAGTTCTCTGCTGGCAACAGCTCACTCTATCAGGGTGTAGATGCAGGCATGGTAGCTCAGAGCCGTGCATTCGTCCTCGGTCTTAAGATCAATCTCTAATCGTATTACGACAATGAAAAAGATTTTATATTCATTCATAGCAATGATCGGCCTATGTGTCGCTACCACTTCATGTTCTGACATGCTTGATGTGGAGAGCGATAACATGGTGTTCGAGCCAGGCCTTGGTTCAAAGACTGACTCTGTGTTCTATTCGCTCGGTGTAGCACAGGCTATGCAGCAGTTGGCAGATCAGTATTTCTTTATCGGAGAGATGCGTGGCGAACTGGTTACCACTACCAACAGCACCAGCTCTTATCTCCGTGATCTTCATAATTACAGTGCGCAGACAAGCAATGCCTATGACAGCGCATACGTATATTATAAGGTAATCAACAACTGTAACTACTATCTCGCTCATCGTGATACCACCCTCTTGACAGGTTCTATCAAGATTGCGCGTAACGAGTATGTTGCCATGGCAGCAATACGTGCATGGACTTACCTCCAGCTCGCACGTACTTACGGTGACAATATCCCATTCTATACAGATCCTAAGACTCAGATCTCTGATGTCAAGGAAGAGAATGTGAAGCACCTGTCACTCGCTCAGATCGTTGATGAGCTCGCTCCTGAACTGGAGAAGTATGCAGGTACACCAGTGCCTACATTCAACGTTACATCTTACAACATCGGTACTACCAACTGGGGACGTGCTAAGACCATGGTACCATCACGTATCTTCATCCCTGTTGACGTAGTGCTTGGTGAGATGTATCTTGAGGCTGGTAAGTATGAGAAGGCTGCTGAGGCTTACACCCGCTACCTTACCACAACCAAGACTACAAACAATAATGAGAACATCAATTGTTTCCGTATCTTCACTGATGCTACAGCGATACAGAACCTTCCTGCGGACTTCATCGTAAACTTGGCAAATTCAAAGGATGAGAAGGTGTTCAATACTATTACCAATGCCGGATATGAAGGTATCTTCACTGCAAACAACAATGTGACTGATATCGTATCATACATTCCAATGGCTGTCAGCTCTACCAATGGTAAGACAACCGATATACCTCTGGCGTTCGGTCTTGACTACTATTCTACAGACAAGTCAAGCTCTTGCCCTGTAGTAGATGCCATCCAGATTGCTCCATCTAGAGCATACCTTGACCAGGCTGCCGGCACTCCTGTATATTACTATCCAGAGAACCCTGCTACCACTGCATATCCTGACACAGTGAAGGTCACAGACAAGGTGGGCGACGGTCGTGCTGCCTATTACAATACACAGGGCGCACGTGTTAACTTCGGATCTATTCTCAATACTGCTAACGGTGATACCACAAAGGTGTATATCTCTAAGCCAATGCAGGCTAATGTGATGCTCTATCGTGAGTCAACCATCTGGCTCCATCTGGCTGAGGCTCTCAACCGTATGGGTAAGACTGACCTTGCATTCGCTATCCTCCGCAATGGTATCTCTTCATACCTTGAGCAGATTGTCAATAAGCCAGACGTAACAGTGGATCCTAATACTGGTGATGAGATCGTGGTTCCTGCTCCTGCTTACAAGTATATCTCTCAGGAGTCTATCGACTATCTCTCACAGCCAGGCAATTTCCTGAGCACAGAGTATTATAACATATATACTCCTGATCAGGCATACGGTATTCACTATCGTGGTGCAGGTCTTGCTAACGCCAAGGGCATTGAGGCTGGTGTAAGCACCAAGAAGTTTGGTTCGCGCAATACCTCTGTAGGTTCAGAGAAGAACATACTCTATCTCCCTGAGCCAATCATCACTGCTAAGCTGGCACAGCTCAAGGAGAAGTTCGGTGTTGATGGTTCTTACTCTGATGAGCAGGCACGTATCGATGCTATGGAGGATATCCTCTGTGATGAGTATGCTATGGAGTTCGCATTCGAGGGAACTCGTTTCTATGATCTCCAGCGTATCGCACGTCATAAGAATGAGAGCGGTATCTATGGTGGTAACTTCGGTTCGAAGTGGTTTGCATCAAAGCTTGCAGGCAACAAGCCTGCCAAGGACCTCTCAAATCCTGCTAACTGGTATCTTCCATTCAAGTAAACAGACGCGTTTAATATAAGTTATAAGGCGGTAATCATTTCCTTCGGGAATTGATTACCGCCTTTTTATTATGGTGAAGTAAGTTTTTCGTGGAATGTATGCAGAGATTACAGAATAATTTAGTAACTTTGCAGTCTGTAATGCTTTTAATATAACCAGCCCCCTCCCAGCCTCCCCCTAAGGGTGAGGAGTAGGTCAATAACAAATTTCAGATAGACATATATGATACGTAATCTACTAACAACGATTCTTCTATTCATGTCTGCCATGATAGTGATGGCAGATGATATCGATGACCTCCAGGCACTGTTGCGCGATAAGCCACAGGTGCAGGAGAAAATCTATGTCCATACCGATAATAACACATACTTCGTGGGCGACACACTGTGGTACAAGGCCTATGTGGTGACGGCTGACGATCTCAAACCGACAAACATGTCGCGACTGCTGTATGTGGAACTGATCTCTCCTGACGGATATGTGGTGGAGAGACAGCATGTGGTGGTCAATTCGCAGAAGGCTACCTGCGGACAGTTTGTGCTGGAGGATTCGCTCTATTCCGGTTACTACGAGATACGTGCATATACCAAGTGGCAGTTGAATTTTAATGTTACGCACAAGGAATATACACGTGATGACAAGTTTAAGTTCTATAACCCACAGGCGGCTGCCGATTTCTTCCGCGACTGGGAGGGACTCTATTCGCGTGTTCTCCCTGTATTCCAGAAACCTCGTGAGGCAGGTAACTATGTGGAGCGCTATATGGCACACAGACCCAAGCAGCGTGTCCTGAAGAATAAGGAGGCACTTTATGTCACATTCTATCCGGAAGGAGGACAACTGATCAAGGATGTGCCATGCAATGTGGGATTCGTGGTGCAGGATCAGAACGGACTGCAGCTGCAGGTGGAGGGAAGACTTTCAGACGGCAAGGTCATCAAACCACAGCACATGGGCATGGGATGTTTTACCATAACGCCTGATAATTCCAATCGTAAGGTAACGTTTGCTCTCAATGGTAAAACATATTCCTTCAATCTGCCAAAGGCAGCCGAGCAAGGTATGGCGTTGCACTATGATGTTGCGAAGAGTACTGTGACACTTACTGCCAGTCAGGTGGTGCCGGCAGCATACAGTATCATGTGCCGCGGACGCTTGATGAAGTTTGAGAGACTGGATGCCTCACAGAAGACGATCGCCATAGACCAGTCAGCATTGACAACAGGTGTCAATGAGATTATAGTATATGATGACAAGGCGCAGCCATTGGCATCACGCCTCTTCTTCGTAAATCATAACGACTATGACGAACCGCTTACAGTGACTATGACCACCAGCGATGGTGAGGTGCAGCGTAATACCACCATACAGCCATACGCACCGGTGAACCTTACTATAGCCATGCCGACAGAGACACAAGCCAATGGACAGTCTATAAGCGTGTCGGTACGTGACCGTCAGACAGATGATCCGGGATATAATACCGGTAATATAATGACAGACATGCTGCTCTCGTCAGAGTTGCGCGGATTCATAGCCAACCCTGACTATTATTTCAGCGGCAATGACAAGCAGGGTGGGGTACTGTCACAACCTACCAAGGACCTTGATATGCTGATGGCAATACAGGGATGGAGACGATACAAGAGAGTGGAGAAAATACGCTATATGCCTGAGTTCGGACTCACATTCGAGGGAACTGTAAACAAAGTGCCTAGCACTGCCAATATACTTGAACTGACCGATATGGCTGGCGTGGGACAGGTGACTTCGACAGTTGCAGACGTGATGTCTGCCGATATGGAACGTCTTAACTCTCTTGGGGTTGCATCTACAGGTGGCACCTTCGGAGCTACGGCAGAGGAATCGAATGAGTCAGAGGTATATGAAGGAGAAGGTCTCAATGATGATATTTCTTCCCCTGACGTAGAATGGGCTGATATGTCCGATGTGGATTATCAGTTGAAGGATGGTCGTCTGAAGAAGGCCGTTCTCGTGGAGGCAGAACTTGTGAAAGGTACTGAAAGTGCCGGTGCGGTGGCGAAGACAGATGGCCGAGGACACTTCCTTATCAACCTGCCACCATTCTATGATAAGGCATTCCTCTTTGCAAAGGCTTATACTCATAAGGACTCCTTGCGTAAGAATATGCAGGTGGCTGATCCTGACAAACTCAACGAACGTGAGTTCCCTGATTTCTATATCAGGAGGGAAATGTTCTTCCCTATATTCACCCAGCCATATTCGTGGTATCAGATTAACTCGCCTGAACTTCTCTTCGTGGATGAGGAGGATGAAAACTCTGCACCTGATGGCAGTTTGCTTGCCGGAAATCATACACTGCAGACCGTCATTGTCAAGGCACGTCGCCGTGGCAAGCGTGGCATAGACATGAGCAAACCTGCACTCGTGCGTGATGCCTATGACGTGTATAATGACATCACCGACTATGGACTGTCATTTGGAGTGGTGGATTTCAAGCGTATGCCTATAGCTGTCGCCACCCTGCTGTGTGGTAATATGGGTGACTGGACCCAGTTTAATGTCCGTGCACTCGTTAATGGCACCTCGTTTTACCGTAACTATACGCCAAATGTGTCCGAGTTTGATAAGCCAAAGACTGCGACGGATGTCTTTGCTACGCTCCGCCTGAAGCGTATGAAGAACATACGTCTCTTTACAGATTATGAGTTGCGTACTGACTCTGGCTATGTGCGTGAGTCGAATGCTCCTGCGGTGACTTTGGATTTTGAGACAATGGAGGAAAATAGCGAACGCTTCACATACCGTGACCGTAGATATGTCATTGACGGTATCACTTACGCAGAGGAATTCTATTCGCCAGACTACAGCAACGCCGTACCTGCGCAGCCAACTGACTATCGCCGCACCTTGTACTGGAATCCGAATGCCACATTTGATGAGTCAGGCAAATTCACCGCTACCTTTTATAATAATGCGCGCGAGACCCGCATGACAGTATCAGCGGAAGGCATGGATGCCAATGGAAGGATGTATGTAGGAAGGTAGCCTCCGAAGCCCAGCCCCCTCCCGACCTCCCCCTTTAGGGGAGGAGAAGTGCGCCAGCATGTACTCGCAAAGGCGGTGCGCCACCGTTCCTTGCGGATTCTCCGCAAGTTCCCTAACTCCTCAATCCCTAACTCACCAATCCCCCAATGCTACAGAATAGATACTACTCCAACGGAATAGAGGCAGGATGCGACGAAGCAGGTCGCGGATGCCTTGCCGGACCAGTATTTGCCGCAGCGGTGATACTGCCCGATGATTACCACAATGAGGTGCTCAATGACTCAAAGCAGTTGACGGAAAAGAAACGCTATGCCCTGCGCGAAGAGATAGAACGCGATGCCATAGCGTGGGCTGTCGGCACCTGTTCTCCGGAGGAGATAGACCGCATCAATATACTGCATGCCTCGTATCTCGCTATGCACAGGGCGCTTGACCAACTCTTGGTGCGTCCTGAGAAACTGATCATTGATGGCAATCGCTTTGATCCGTACTATCCCGAACTGGATCATTCCACAACGGAGTGTTATGAGAACTTCTCTCTGATGTTTCAGGGACATCCGTTGCCTCACACTACAATCGTGAAGGGTGATGGTAAATACCTGTCCATCGCCGCCGCTAGTATTCTTGCCAAGACATACCGTGATGACTATATGAATGCCCTGGCACAAGAATACCCCTTGTATGACTGGGAGTCAAACAAGGGGTATCCTACTAAGAAACACTGTCTCGGCATAGCTGAGCATGGACTGACACCGCATCATCGAAAGACATTCCGCATCCCGGGGTAGCCTGGGCCCCCACCCAGCCTCCCCCTAGGGGGAGGAGATGAGAGCCGCAGAGACTCCTTCTGGCCTTTAGTCGTTTGCTTGGTTGGAAGCCTTGCGATATTATCGCAAAGAACGGAACCGGCGGGTCAGGCGCCGCTCTCCTCCCTTCCCCCCCCTAGGGGGAGGCTGGGAGGGGGCTACTCATTCCTAAACACTATCCCTTTGTCATTGCTATCCACCACGATGGTCTTGTCTTTGCTGACGGTGCCACCGAGGATCTGCTTAGAGAGTTCATTGAGAACATCATGCTGAATGGCACGCTTTACAGGACGTGCTCCGAAGTCTGGGTCGAAGCCAGCCTCTGCCAGTGTAGCAATGGCGGAATCGGTGACACGGAGGGTGAGGTCTTGGTTGGCGAGCATCTTCGAGATATTGTTCATCTGCAGTCGTACGATAGACGCAATCTCCTCCTTGTTGAGTTGAGAGAAGTTGATGATCTCATCGATACGGTTGAGGAACTCCGGACGGATAGGAGGTTTCACCATGCCGTTGCCGTCAAGTATAGGCGCCTTGCCATAGAGTTGGTCGTGCGTGAGGTTGGAGGTCATGATGATGATAGTGTTCTTGAAATTCACCACACGACCCTTGGAGTCCGTCAGTCTGCCATCATCCAGCACCTGCAGGAGAGTATTGAAGACGTCAGGATGTGCCTTCTCTATCTCGTCGAAGAGCACGACAGAGTAAGGCTTGCGTCTGATAGCCTCAGTCAGTTGGCCACCCTCTTCATAACCGATGTATCCCGGAGGCGCACCAATGAGTCGACTGACAGCATATTTCTCCTGATACTCAGACATGTCGATACGCGTTATAAGTTTCTCATCGTTGAAGAGATAGTCAGCCAGAGCCTTGGCGAGTTCCGTCTTACCGACACCCGTGGTGCCCAGGAATATGAAACTGGCGATAGGACGCTTAGGGTCCTGCAGACCGGCACGGCTACGGCGTACGGCATCGCTGACCGCCTGTATTGCCTCGTCCTGGCCGATGACGCGCTTATGCAGTTCCTCTTCTAGTTGGAGCAGTTTTTCGCGCTCACTCTGCATCATGCGTGATACAGGTATTCCAGTCCAGCGGCTTATGATCTCGGCTATGTCATCAGCGGTGACCTCCTCGCGCACCATCTTTTCTGCGCCAGAGTTCTTGAACTGCTCTTCCATGGCAGCCATCTCTGTCTCCAGCGACTTTATCTTGCCGTAGCGTATCTCTGCCACCTTGCCGTAGTCGCCTTCGCGCTCTGCCTTGTCAGCCTGGAATCGCAAGGCTTCGATGTCTTTCTTTATCTCCTGTATGCGGTCTATCTTTGATTTCTCGCTCACCCATTTAGAGCGTATGCGCATCTCCTCGTCCTGCAGGGTGGAGATAATCTTATTCAGTTCAGCCAGTTTTTCCTCGTCCTTTTCACGCTTTATAGCCTCCCTCTCAATCTCGAGTTGCTTTATGCGGCGTGAGAGCTCGTCCAGTTCCTCAGGCAACGAGTCATGTTCCATACGTAGTTTCGCAGCCGCCTCGTCCATGAGGTCGATAGCCTTGTCTGGCAGGAAACGGTCAGAGATGTATCGCTGTGATAGTGTTACGGCAGCGATGCATGCATCATCCTGTATCTTCACGCGATGATGGTTTTCATATCTCTCCTTCAGTCCTCGAAGGATAGATATAGCCGACAGTCTGTCTGGTTCATCGACCATGACGACCTGGAAACGCCTCTCTAGGGCCTTGTCCTTTTCAAAATATTTCTGGTACTCGTTGAGAGTGGTAGCGCCGATGGCTTTCAGTTCGCCGCGTGCCAGTGCAGGCTTGAGCAGGTTGGCAGCGTCCATGGCTCCCTCACCGCCGCCTGCACCCACGAGAGTGTGTATCTCGTCGATGAAGAGAATGTACTTGCCCTGTGACTCGATGATGGCATTTATCACTCCCTTTAGTCTCTCCTCAAACTCACCTTTATATTTTGCGCCAGCTACGAGTGCGCCCATATCCAGCGAGAACACCTCCTTGTCTTTCAGGTTCTCAGGTACGTCACCACGTACTATGCGTTGCGCCAGACCTTCCGCTATTGCAGTCTTGCCGGTACCAGGTTCGCCTATGAGGATAGGATTGTTCTTGGTTCGGCGTGACAGTATCTGCAGCACACGTCTAATCTCGTCGTCTCTTCCTATTACCGGGTCCAGTTTGCCTTTCTTGGCATCAGCGACCAGATTCTTGCAGAAGCGCTCCAGTGCTTCTTTGCCGTTCATTGCTTCTTCTTGGTACATCATAATTCTAACTCCTTTTATTATTATGAATAAAACATTCTGTCTGTTGTTTTATTCCCGCTGATGTCCATATAAACATCAAGGGGAATGTAATCTGCGTAATGCGATTACATTCCCCTTAATTTCAAAGGGTGTACCATCAATGTTGGTGGATGTCAATATGGCAAAGCGGATGCCAATGTGGCACGGAAGAGTGGTGATAAATCGATTATTCGATTATTCGATTGTTCGATTGTTTGATTGCTCGATTGTTCGATTGCTCGATTGCTCGATGCCTCGGTTATTCGGTTATTCGGTCACTCGGTTTCTGTGTAGCTATACTTACTATGACGTAGGCAACGATGATGATGGAGAATCCAGACCAACAGAGGTTGGTGCTACCGCTGACAATGCCGTATGCTATAGTGGAGATAAGTGTGAGGGCTGAGAATGCTATAAAACAGTATTTTATCTCATTGCCCTTGAAGCCCCATTGCTTAAACTTCAATGCGAACATAGGTATCTCGGCAACCAGAATCCATGAGCTCACGAATATACCTATTATAATAATAGGCAGGAACCAACTGGTCTGTTCCAGCATATCACCGAAACCTACTATGAGCGAACCCCAGAAGAGAGCGTTGGCAGGGGTAGGGAGGCCAATGAACGATGTGGTCTGACGGGTGTCAAGGTTGAACTTCGCCAGTCTTACTGCGGAGAAGGCTGCAACGATGAATGCTATGTATGGTAGCACGCAGCGCAGGCACTCCAAACTGGCAGGATAGTCTATCACCATCAGTTCGTGAAAGATGATGCTCGCCGGAGCCACCCCGAATGTCACGTCGTCAGCGAGAGAGTCCAGTTCCTTGCCTATTTCGCTCGATACATGCAGCAGTCTAGCCGACATGCCATCAAAGAAATCGAATACTGCACCGAGGATGATAAACAGCAGAGCCATCTTAGGATCGCCTGAGATAGCAAAGATGGTAGCGATACAGCCGCATACGAGATTGCAGCACGTTATGGTGTTAGGGATGTGTTTCTTCATTCTGTTGGATGTGGGATTGTTTCAGTATTGTCTTTAACCAAAGCAGGGAGAGTTGCCCCTCCCTGTTATAGTGTAATCTTGATGCTGTGTTACTTGAGTTTTGCTATGACGGTCTGGTTACCTGTGGTAGCCTGTCCCATGGTGGTATTGATTTCGGTGCCCACAGGGAGGAATACATCCACGCGTGAGCCGAACTTGATGAATCCGAGGTGCTCGTCGATGAAGCAATCCTCACCCTCCTTGGCGTAGGTCACGATACGGCGTGCCACTGCACCAGCCACCTGACGGCAAAGGATGTCAACCTCTTTAATTACAGGTTGTCCGTTAGCATCTTTCTCTGCAGTCTCCACGGAGGTGGTGATGATGACGTCAGTCATCTCATTCTCTTCCGAAGCCTTTGGGAGCCATGCCTTGTGAAAGGCGCCGTTCTGATGCTTCACCATCTTCACCTTGCCATCTACAGGAAACCAGTTAGCGTGAACGTTCCACAGGCTCATGAATATGCTGACCATTATGCGCTTCTCATGAAAATACTTGTTCTCATCGACCTCTTCGATTACTACGATGCGTCCATCGGCAGGAGCTACGACCAAATTGTCAGTCTCCTCGCTACCGAAGAGACGGATAGGGCAACGGAAAAAATTGAGTACGATGCACCATATTATGCCGAAGACACCGGCATAGATGTAGAAAGCCACATGGTTGTCAAAGGCATTCCACAACAAGCAACCCAGCGCAATGAGTATTGCAGCGCTGTATATGAGTGTGTGTGTACCTTCGCGATGTATGCGTATTTTCTTGAGTTTCTTTATTCTTTTTCCCATTTTTGGTTTTAATCTTCTTTTTCAAAGGTTGTAGCATTATTGCTTCATGTGTTTTCTGATGGGCACAGTTAGCAATATACATTGTTTTGCAAAGTTAATGAAAATTCTTGAATTATGCAAACAAAATGGCATTATTAATGATAAAAATCCCGAAATAAGGTGTTCTGAGGCTGTTTTCTCATAAATTATGTGTAACTTCGCAAGCATTATGCATAGTTTTATCCATCTACACAATCATACTTACTATTCTCTGCTTGACGGACAGAGTTCTGTCAGTGCTCTCGTGAAGAAGGCGGTGAAGGACGGCATGCGCGGCATGGCGATCACCGACCATGGCAATATGTTTGGTGTCAAGGACCTTTTTGATGTCTGCAACAAGATCAACAAAGACCTCAAGAAGGAAGGCAAGGAACCCTTCAAGCCGATCTTCGGCTGCGAGATGTATGTGGCACGCCGTGGCATGAAAGTCATGGAGACGAAGGAAGACCGAGGCGGCTGGCACCTTGTGGTGCTCGCCAAGAACCTCAATGGCTACAAGAATCTCATCAAGCTGGTGTCGCGATCATGGGTGGATGGATACTATGGCCGTCCACGTACAGATCATGCGGACCTGGAGAAATATCACGAGGACCTGATAGTCTGCTCGGCCTGCATAGGTGGTGAGATACCTAAGCATATACTGGCAGGCGACATGGATGCAGCCCGCAAGTCGATAGAGTGGCATAAGTCACTGTGGGGTGATGACTTCTACCTGGAGTTGCAGAGGCATGAGGTCAAGGATCCTAACCAGATAGCCAACCGCGAGACATTCCCCCTGCAGCAGAAGGTCAACCGTGTGCTGATAGATATGGCCAAGGAGTATAACATCAAACTGGTGTGCACCAATGACTGCCACTTTGTGGATGAAGAGACAGCGGAGGCTCACGACCATCTGCTGTGCCTTGGCACCGGCAAGGACCTTGACGATCCTCAGCGCATGAGGTACTCCAAGCAGGAGTGGTTCAAGACGCAGCAGGAAATGAACGATATATTCGCTGATGTGCCTGAAGCTCTGGATAATACGCTTGAGATACTTGACAAGGTAGAGACTTATGATCTGGAGTCAGACCCTATCATGCCGTTCTTCCCTATTCCTGAGGAATTTGGTTCGGAAGATCAGTGGCGCAAGGACTTCACGGAAGAAGACCTCTATAGGGAGTTTACCACTGACGAATACGGCAAGAACTCGCTGTCGGAAGAGGACGGCGCAAAGAAAATCAAGAAACTTGGCGGCTACGACAAACTATACCGTATCAAGTTTGAGGCAGACTTCCTGGGCAAACTGGCTTATGAGGGAGCCTCACGTCTCTATGGCACTGAGTACGTAGAGATACCATACGGCAAAGCCCTGCAGCCAGATGAACTGTCGCAGTGGGCAGAGGATCACGGCATACGCAAGGAGGTGGACGAACGTGTGAGGTTTGAGTTGCACATCATGAAGACGATGGGTTTCCCGGGTTACTTCCTCATCGTGCAGGACTTCATCAACTCCGCCCGCCAGGAACTGGGCGTATGGGTCGGACCGGGTCGTGGATCGGCGGCCGGATCGGTAGTGGCATACTGCCTGGGTATCACAAAGCTTGATCCGCTGAAATACGACCTGCTGTTCGAGCGTTTCCTTAATCCTGACCGTATCTCCCTCCCCGATATCGATACCGACTTTGATGATGATGGCCGAGGCAAGGTGCTCAACTGGGTGATGGATAAGTACGGCCATGAGAACTGTGCGCATATCATCACATACGGTACTATGGCCACGAAGAACTCCATTAAGGACGTGGCACGTGTGGAGAAACTGCCGCTCGAAAAGTCTAACGCACTGTGTAAGGCAATACCAGACAAACTCCCTGACGGACTGAAGATGAACCTGGGCAACGCCATCAAGTGCGTGCCGGAACTGCAGATGGCAGAGGCCTCTACCGACAAGCGCGAGGCCAACACCATCAAGTATGCCAAGATGCTGGAGGGCACCGTACGTAATACCGGTATCCACGCCTGCGGATTCATCATCTGTCGTGACGCCATCAGTGATCATGTGCCTGTCTCTACGGCTGACGATCCGGACTTTCCTGACATCAAGACTGCCGTGACGCAGTATGACGGACACGTCATAGAGTCCACCGGACTCAACAAGATGGACTTCCTCGGACTGAAGACGCTGTCCGAGCAGAAGGAGGCTTGTAAGAATATCAAACTGACTCAGGGCATAGACCTTGACCTTGACAATATCCCTATTGACGATGTCAAGACATACGAACTCTACCAGAAGGGCCAGACCGTAGGTACATTCCAGTTTGAGTCTGCAGGTATGCAGAAATACCTGCGCGAACTGCATCCTACCGTCTTTGAGGACCTCATAGCTATGAACGCCCTGTATCGTCCGGGACCAATGGACTATATCCCATCGTTCATCGCACGTAAGAATGGACGCGAACCAATCACGTACGATATCGACTGCATGGAGAAATACCTGAAGGATACCTACGGCATCACGGTGTATCAGGAGCAGGTGATGCTTCTCTCTCGACAGTTGGCTGACTTCACCCGTGGACAGTCTGACGCCCTGCGTAAGGCGATGGGTAAGAAGAAGAAAGACATCGTTGACCAGATGAAACCTATGTTCATCGAGGGTGGCAAGAAGAACGGACATGACCCTAAGGTGCTGGAGAAGATCTGGGCTGACTGGGAGAAGTTTGCTTCGTACGCCTTCAATAAGTCTCATGCTGCATGCTACTCATGGGTGGCATACCAGACGGCGTACCTCAAGGCCAACTATCCTGCGGAATTCATGGCAGCACTCTTGACAAGACGCCGTTCGGATATCAAGGAAATCACAAAACTGATGGATGAGTGCAAGGCGCTCAAGATACCTACGCTCGGTCCGGATGTCAATGAGTCGTATGACAACTTCGGTGTGAACAAGAAAGGCGAGATACGCTTTGGTCTGGCTGCCATCAAGGGCATGTCAGAGGCAGCTACCAACGCAATAATAAAGGAGCGCACGGATAACGGACCTTATGCCACGATATACGAAATGATGGAGCGCGTGCCGTCATCGGCTATGAACAGGAAAGCCCTTGAGTGCATGGCACTTGCAGGTGCACTGGACTGCTTCGGCATCCCTCGCGAACAGTATTTTGCTCCTTGCGGCAAGTACAATATGTTTATAGAAGCCCTGTCACAGTACGGCGGACAATTCCAGAAGGCCAAGGCGGAGGCTGCAACGTCACTCTTCGGTGACTTTGACAGTGTAGAGATCAACAAGCCTAAGCCATCCAAGGCAGAGGAATGGAGCGCCATAGAGAAACTCAACAGAGAGCGTGACCTCGTGGGCATCTATCTCTCCGCACATCCGCTGGACGAGTATGCCATAATCCTTGAGTGCATGTGCAACACCACTTGCGCGGAAATAGGCAAAGATGCTGACAAGGAAGCTCTGGCGAAGCGTGACCAGCTCACCGTGGGCGGCATAGTGACCAAGGTCGATAGCCGCTTTACCAGGACAGGAAAACCGATGGGCATAGTCACCATAGAGGACTTCCAGGGCGTCGGTGAACTGGCATTCTTCGGTGAGGACTGGGCACGATGGCAGGGTATGCTCAATCAGGGCAACTCCGTTTTCGTGAAGATGAAGAGTCAGGAGCGATTCAGAGGCACGGGCCAGTATTCGCTCAATGTCTCAGGCATAGACTTCCTGCAGACGGTGAGTGAGAAATACATGACTGACCTCACCATACAGATAGACTTTGACACTCTCAGCCGTGAGACATCGGATGAATTTGTGGAACAGCCTGCTGATGAGGAAGATGCAGCAGAGACGGTAACTACGGACTCTGCCAAGGAGGAAGAGTCTGCTTCAGAGGTGGATAAGATGCTCGATAATGACAACATCGTTCGAGCGCTGGCTGACCTAGCCACCATCATACAGGAGTCACCTGGCACCACTCAGCTCTCCCTCAGCATACGCGAGACACGCCTGAGCAGCCAGCCTGTGAGATTCGTATCCAAACTGCCAGGCATAAAGATTAACCGTCGTCTGGTAGATTTCATTCACTCGCATGAGAGCATGAAGTTCTCTGTAGCGCATAACTCCTGATGACTGCCCATGAATCCAGCATATAAGAAGATCATGCAGGCCACCACACTCTTTGGAGGGGTGCAGGGGCTGAATATCCTCATCGGTCTCGTGCGCACCAAACTGGTGGCGGTGCTACTGGGACCTGCCGGTGTGGGTCTCAACTCTATATACAATGAGACGCGCGAACTGGTGCACAGTACCACTAACCTGGGACTGGACGTCAGTGGCGTGCGCAATATCTCCATAGCATACGAAAACGATGACCCGGCGGAACTATCCCGTCAGATTGTCGTCTTGCGTACATGGGTGCTGCTGCTCGCTCTGCTGGGTACGGCGCTCACCATGCTCCTTGCCCAGCCACTATCATACCTCACCTTTCAGAATGCCAGTCATGCGTGGGCATACGTGCTGCTGTCGCCTGCCGTGGGACTGAGTACCGTGGCGTGCGGCGAGCTCACCGTACTCAAGGGCATACGTCGTCTGCGTGATGTGGCCATGGTGTCCGTCTTGCAGGTCATCACGGGTACGTGTGTCTCTATACCGATTTATTATGTATGGGGACTGGGTGGTATCATAGCGGCCCTCATAGCAGTATATCTCTCCAGTATGCTCGTCATCATGTGTTATTCGTATCGTTGCCATGCACCGCGTTTTGATTTCTCCCGCAGTAGCCTCGGCGTGGGTGTGCCTCTGCTCAAGGTCGGTACGGCATTCATGCTGACCAATCTGATAGACAATCTCATACAACTCGTGATACAGTCCAGTCTCAATGGTGCGTCGAGCATAGACACTGTGGGACTGTACCATTCCAATACCACAATCACCATGACGTACCTCGGGGTATTCATCGCTACTCTGGGCAATGACTATTTCCCACGTCTCTCAGGTGTCTTTGCAGATGTCGGGGGGCGTCGCCAACTGGTGCGTGACCATGCCTCATTCCTTATGTCCATAGTCTCTCCGGCACTGATGGCCATGCTCTTTGCCCTTCCGTTGCTGGTACCTATGCTGCTGAGTGAGAAGTTTGTCGATGTCATACCGCTCACGCAGTTGGCATTGCCTGCCATGCTCTTCCGCACCGTGCATCTGCCTTTCACATATACTCCGCTGGCGGCAGGTGACTCGCGCACATTCTTTGTGCTCAACACCATACAGGCGGCTGATGTGCTGCTCGTCATCCCCGGTTTTATCTACGGCGGACTGGTGGGCATAGGCGTAGTCCTGGTGGTTACTAATCTGATAGATCTGTTCTGCGCCCTCTTCTGCGCCTGGTATAGATACGGTGTGACCATGTCTTGTCGCACGTTTGTATTCTTCTGCGTACATGCAGCATTGCTCGCATCGGGCTACTTTGTTGCCGTAATGCTGCATGGAGCAGGGTACTGGTGTGCTGGCATCGCCTTCGTGCTGGCAAGTATGGCAGTATCGGCGGTGCAGTTGAAGAACAACTGACACGACTCTGCCCCCCAGGGGAAACTTTGATTAGTAAGGAAGTGCCATGAGTAAAGAAGTTAAAAGTTATGAGTTAAAGTGGTCAGGTAATCAAGTGATCAAGTTTGCTGTGCAATCACATTTCACTTAAGAACTTTTCACTTTGCAACTTTAGCTTTTCACTCATAACTCCTATACTTATGTTGTACATTTTGACTGATCAATGCATGAAGTTTAGCCTGGAAGGCTTTAACTTAGTAACCGGGGGCAACGCCCTCGGACTACAAATGCAACCACGCAACTGCCTGGAAGGCAGTACACTACTTGATATGGTATGCTGACTATGTACTGCCTTCCAGGCAGATATTACCTACGTACACCTAATGCCGAGGGCGCTGCCCCCCGGTTACTAAGATAAAGCCTTCCAGGCTTATACGCACAAAGAAATAATCAGTCATAATATACACCATAGCCCAAAACAAATCTTGTAGAACCCACAAAATTACATTCCCGATAAAACACCCCAGTATCCCTTATTAAAAGTTCCCCCTTAGGGGGCTAGGGGGCCAAATTCTCCCTTAGGGGGCTAGGGGGCTCTTCGCTATGAATACTCCATTAGTTTCTGTCATAATCGCCGTTTACAATGCCGAGGCTTACCTCAAGCGATGCCTTGACAGTGTGCTCCGTCAGACACACTGCCAATTAGAGGTGATATGCGTGGACGATGCGTCCACCGATGGCAGTGCTGCCATTCTTGCGGACTATCAGCAAAAGGATAGCAGGGTGGTGGTATTGCGCCAGCCCGTCAATGGCGGTGCGCATGTGGCGCGCAACAGGGCCATGCAGTGCAGCCATGGTAAATACCTCACTATGGTGGATGCCGATGATGCCATTGCCCCGGATGCCATTGCGCAAGCGGTGGAGGTGATGGAGCGTGACGGCGAGGTGGATTATGTGATGTATGACATGATAGCCGTGCATCCTGATGGTACGGAGGAGAGGAAGTTTCGTGATAATCCCGACATTCCCCAGCGAATGACAGGTTGGGAGGCATGCTATTGGTCCATGCCCTGGAGCATCCCCGGCATAGGAGTGAGCCGTTCGCCACTGGAGCAGAGCATGCCAGCGCAGACCGATATAGGTCAGTATGCTGATGACAATGCTACGCATATCGTGTTGTATAAGTCGAGGTTTGTGGTGCAGAGTGATGCCCGCTATTATTATTACCAGAATGAGGAGTCTTATGTGCATCACATAGGCATACGCCGCTTTGATATCCTGCCTTGTCGCCATGCCCTTCGCAGTCAGATGCTGTCACTAGGTATGGAGCAGTGCATGATAGAGCGCCTTGACCGTTGGCGATGGGCTGACCTGATAGAGATGTGCTTCCTTTATTGGCGTCATGCCAGCGAACTGTCTCCTGCTGACAGAAAAAAAGCGTATGCCATGCTTCGTGAGGCATACGCTACATTCCGTTTCCGTGACCTTCCATCATCGATGGCTCTCAAACCTGGTTATGTGATGTTCCCAGCCTTCCGCCTGTTCTATTGGCAGCTGTGTATGGTCTTCCGCGTGAAGGAAAATAAATCCAGAATAGTCAGTTCTATTTGTAATAGGAAAGAAAATTAAACAAGATATAAACAAAATTTATCCGTGCAAGTCACAGAATTTCCCCCTTAGGGGGTTAGGGGGCTAACACCAAAGTCTGTCTGGGGGACAGTTTGATATCCCTGTCCGTGTGGTAGCGCCTGCCGCTGGTGACCTCCGTCATGGTGGCAGGATTCGGTATCACCTCCCGGTATCTGGCTGATTCGAAAGTAGCAGGGTGCGAGGTGCCGTTGAGAATGAGCAGAACCGTGTGGCCATCCTTGATGTGAGCCATGACATAGACCCCCTTCCACGGTATGAACTGTATCTGACGACCCTCGGTGATGACCTTGTTGCCCTGACGCCAGTGTAGCATTTTCTTCAACCAGTTATAGATAGCATTCTCAGCCCTCGTGCGACCAGCAGGCGTGAAGGCGTTACGCTTGTCGCCCGGAAAACCGCCCGGGAAATCCTGACGTACATTGCCGTCGCTGACGTACGTGGTGCCACCCATCAGTATCTCCGTACCATAATACAGTTGCGGGATGCGGTTGATGGTCAGCAGCAGAGCCAACGCTTGTTTTAGAGCCTTGATGTCCTTGCCATCGCCCAGGAAGCGGTTAGTGTCGTGATTGTCCAGAAATGCCATGACACTGTGTGGGGCAGGGTAGAGGTAGTCATATACGAAGGTATTGTATATGCGGTTGAGGCCATCGCCCCATGCGTCCGTCTCCTCATGCTTGGCAGCGTTGATCCGGTCAAAGAAGGCGAAGTCCATCACGCTGGTAAGGTAAGTGTTGGGGTGAGAATCGCTATGGTCCGCCCCCAAACCTGGCACCCTGAATGGCGGCGTGATGCGAGAGTTGCTCTGCAGGGCAGCCGTGAAGGCTGGTTCGGTGACCCATGACTCGCCCACCACGTTAAAGTTAGGATACTCCTCATGGATGGTCTTCATCCACAGCGCCATGCCCTTGGCATCAGCATAAGGGTAGGTGTCCATGCGTATGCCGTCAATGCCAGCAGTCTCTATCCACCAGATGGAGTTCTGTATGAGATACCTCATGACATGCGGATTGCGCTGGTTGAGGTCAGGCATGGAAGGCACAAACCATCCATCTACCGTCTCGCGCAGGTCAATGTCGGAAGCGTAGGGATCAACGACAGTCGTCAGTCGGTAGTTGGTCTGTATGTAGAGGTCGTTGACACCGCCAGAGTATGTGGTAGTGTGTCCTTCGGTCATCTCTGCTGTTTGGTGCTTTGGCGCATCCAGCCATTCGGGGGCATTGAACCAGTCCTTGCTGGGCATGTTGTCTATCCATGGGTGCTCCAGTCCGCAGTGATTGAATATCATGTCCATCACCACCTTCAACCCCTTGGCATGTGCCTCGCTAACCAGGCGGCAGTACTCCTCATTGGTGCCAAAGCGTGGGTCTACGTGGTAGTAGTCCGTGGTGGCATAGCCATGGTATGTGCTGTAACCGCCATGATCCGGCGAGTCATTCTCCAGTACAGGCGTAAGCCACAGTGCCGTCACGCCGAGGTCGCAGAAATAATCCAGGTGCTGGCGTATGCCCTCCAGGTCGCCGCCATGTCGTAGTGATGGTTTCTTGCGGTTGATGGCGTAAGGGTAACGTGTGGCGATGTGTCTGATGTCTCTATGTCCCTGTGCGAAGCGGTCCGGCATGAGCATGTACAGCACGTCGGCATTGCTGAATCCCTTGCGCTGCTCTCCCGGCATGTCGCGTTCCTTCAACTGATAATGCAGCACTGTGTCCTTGTGTCCCTCCTTATAGTATATGCGCAGTGGCATGTCGCCCGGCATGGCATCCTTTATGTTGAGATATACGAGGAGGTAGTCAGGCGAGTCAAGCCTTACCACGGAGTCAATCATCACGCCGGGATAGTCAGTGGTGACCTCTGCATCACGAATGCCTACGCCGCAGAGCATTATCTGCAGCGTAGGCATTTTCATTCCCACGTACCAGTAGGGTGGTTCAGCACGCAGTGTGTTATTCATAGGTTGTATGTTATGGTTCTGCAAGATTTAGTATGGGTGGTTTTTAGTAAAGAAGTGTCATACGTATAGAACTTATGAGTGAAAAGCGGAAGTTTTAAGTTCTTGAGAGAAAAGTGATTGCGCGGCAAACTTAACCACTTGATGACTTTAACTCTAAACTTATGACTTCTATACTTATGGCACTTCCTTACTAAAGTAACACATTCTTTCCAGTAAAACCGGTGAAATGAATAGATAAATAAAACAATGGTAGGATAAATGGTAAATTGTAAATATCTAGATGGTTTTATCCTCTTGTCTCCTGTATGAGTCCCTTGATGCTATAGTTGAAATTCTCGTTGGCAAGCAGGTCCTCCAGGTTGAGGTGCATGCGGTATCGCCAGTAGTGCTTAGGATTGGCAGGTATGTTGATACGTTCCGCATTCTCGTCAGGCAGACGGAGGTTCTCGTCAGTGGCGAGCCAGTCCTGCAGTGTCAGTATGCAGAGCATAGACGGACATGCCAGGTGGCGGTAGATGATGTCGCGTGCCAGCCATCCCGGCAGGGGATGTGGAGCGGCATCGCCCCTGTGGAGCATGGTGCGGTAGTAGTCCTGTGTGCGCTCCTCGTCCTCGTCCCACCACATGCGCAGCGTGGCGGTGTCGTGGCTGGAGATGGTGCATACCGAGCGGTATGGGTTGTGGCTGAGGTGTCCGAATCGGACGTATGACTCCTTAGGCATGGACTGTATCTCAAGTGAGAGGATGCGGAGCTCGTTCATCACCCATGCCACGCAGTCAGGCACCATGCCGAGGTCTTCGGCGCATACCAGCATACGGGTGGCATTGACCAACTGAGGGAGTTTCTTCATAGCCTCCTGATACCAGAAGTCGTTGTTACGGTGATAGAAGTACTCGTTATACAGCTTGTTGTACTTCTCCTTGTCGCTGTCCCACAGTGCCTCGTAGCAGGTGTCGTGCTGTGACGAGATACGTGGATGGAACACGTCCTCCTTGGTATGATCCTTGAGGAAGAGCACATTGCTGATGAGGGAGTATAGCTGGTCACGTGTCTTGGTGTTCTCCTCCGTAGCAGGGAGTTTGGCAAAGTATGCCTCCACCTGTCTCTGGGTAGCAAACTCCTTCTTGAAACGGTACATGTCGCCATCTTTCTTCTCCAGGAATGTCTTGGCTATGTATTCTGACTTGTCGCCGAAATGTCTCTCCAGAACCCAGTCCATGATGAATGGTGTGGTATAGAGTTCCTCATTCCACCTCAGTCCGTAGGCCTCTATCTCATGCTTTGTCATACCGAGTGACGGAGCAAACTGTCCCAGCAGTCCGTGTACGCTGTGTGTAGGAATCTCCCAGATGCGGAAGAATCCGAGTACATGGTCTATGCGGTAGGCGTCAAAATACTTTGACATGTTCGTAAAGCGGCGTACCCACCACGCGCAGTTGTCCTTGAGCATCTCCTCCCAGTTGTAGGTAGGGAATCCCCAGTTCTGTCCGTTGACAGAGAAATCATCGGGTGGAGCACCAGCCTGGCCGTTGAGGTTGAAGTAGCGAGGTTCTACCCATACGTCACAGCTGCAGCGGTTCACGCCGATAGGGATGTCGCCCTTGAGCACCACATTGCTGCGACGGGCATGCTCATGCGCGCTCTTCATCTGCTTAGCCAGTATAAACTGCTGGAAGTAGAAGAATGCCATGTCATTGAAGTAAGGCTTGCGTGGGTTGAGCAGGCTCAGTCTGTCCACCTCGTTCCATACGCGGTGCTCCTTCCACATGGTGTGGTCAGGTGTGCCGTATTTGTCGCGCATCACGCTGTACAGGGCGTATGGTATGAGCCATTTCTCCTCTTCGTCAAACCATTTTCTGTATTCTTCTGATGCCATGACGGACTTGCCTGTCTGTGCGAAAAGCAGGCGCATGTATTCGTTCTTGGCATTGTTCACGCGCTCGTAGTCTATCTGCTTGAGGGCGTTGAGTTCCTGGCGCAGAACCTCAAACTCCTTCGCCTTCGCTTCATCCTTGAGGGCAGGGAGCTGCCTCAGGTCGGCGTACATAGGATGCAGGGCGAAGATGGAGATGCATGAGTAAGGGTAGGAGTCGGTCCATGTATGGGTGATGGTGGTGTCATTGATAGGAAGTACCTGCAGGATGCTCTGTCCCGTCTCCTTCACCCAGTCAATCATGAGTTTGAGGTCGCCGAAGTCGCCTACGCCGAATGAGCCCTTGGAACGCAGGGAGAATACAGGTACGGCAGTGCCGGCAAATTTCTCAGGCTGGTAGAAGAGGTTCACTCGTGGCAGCTCCATAATCATCACCTCGTCCTTGCTGATCACCGGCATCTTGAGGTGGCGGTTGTAACCTTCCTCCCATACCGCTCTCACATCAGTGCGTTTGGTGTTAACGGCTATGAACTTATACTCTATGGTCTGCTGCTTGATGAGTGAGGCGTCGATGGTAGCCACCCATTCGTTCTCCTCGTGTTCGTACATAGGGATGGCTCTCTCTATGTCCCATGCGCCAAGGCTGTAGTCGTTGCCTACGAGCATAAGCCGCTCATCATGACGTAGTTG